>NZ_JBQAHM010000012.1:0-172698 GCF_051916885.1 Bacillus cereus group sp. MYBK14-1
ATGATCAGGTTGATAGGTTCGAGGTGGAAGCATGGTGACATGTGGAGCTGACGAATACTAATAGATCGAGGACTTAACCATATAATATGTAGCAATGTTATCTAGTTTTGAAAGAATATAAAAAACTTGTTGACTTTAAAAGTTAAATGAGTTACAATGATTCTTGTCTTAAATGAATACAGTCTGGTAATGATGGCAGAGAGGCCACACCCGTTCCCATACCGAACACGGAAGTTAAGCTCTCTAGCGCCGATGGTAGTTGGGACCTTGTCCCTGTGAGAGTAGGACGTTGCCAGGCAATCCGGAGGATTAGCTCAGCTGGGAGAGCACCTGCCTTACAAGCAGGGGGTCGGCGGTTCGATCCCGTCATCCTCCACCATTTAGCCGACTTAGCTCAATTGGTAGAGCAACTGACTTGTAATCAGTAGGTTGGGGGTTCAAGTCCTCTAGTCGGCACCAGAAATCATGGCGGTTGTGGCGAAGTGGTTAACGCACCGGATTGTGGCTCCGGCATTCGTGGGTTCGATTCCCATCAGTCGCCCCATTTTTCTTAAATAAATTAATATGCGGGTGTGGCGGAATTGGCAGACGCACCAGACTTAGGATCTGGCGCCTTTGGCGTGGGGGTTCGACTCCCTTCACCCGCACTTTTAATTAAATAACTCATACATGTCTTGCGGAAGTAGTTCAGTGGTAGAATACAACCTTGCCAAGGTTGGGGTCGCGGGTTCGAATCCCGTCTTCCGCTCCAATTTTCAATATGACATGCCGGGGTGGCGGAACAGGCAGACGCACAGGACTTAAAATCCTGCGGTGGGTGACCACCGTGCGGGTTCGACCCCCGCCCTCGGCACCATATGCGCCCGTAGCTCAATTGGATAGAGCGTTTGACTACGGATCAAGAGGTTAGGGGTTCGACTCCTCTCGGGCGCGCTTTTATTAACGGGAAGTGGCTCAGCTTGGTAGAGCACCTGGTTTGGGACCAGGGGGTCGCAGGTTCAAATCCTGTCTTCCCGATATTCCTAAAAAACATGGGGCCTTAGCTCAGCTGGGAGAGCGCCTGCCTTGCACGCAGGAGGTCAGCGGTTCGATCCCGCTAGGCTCCACTTATATTAATATCATTTATGGCGGTGTAGCTCAGCTGGCTAGAGCGTACGGTTCATACCCGTGAGGTCGGGGGTTCGATCCCCTCCGCCGCTACCATAAAGGACCTTTAGCTCAGCTGGTTAGAGCAGACGGCTCATAACCGTCCGGTCGTAGGTTCGAGTCCTACAAGGTCCACCATTAGACGTATATATCTCGGAGGTATACCCAAGTTCGGCTGAAGGGATCGGTCTTGAAAACCGACAGGCGGCGAGAGTCGCGCGGGGGTTCGAATCCCTCTACCTCCTCCATTTTTTCTAAGGTAAATATTTTATCATCGCGGGGTGGAGCAGCACGGTAGCTCGTCGGGCTCATAACCCGAAGGTCGCAGGTTCAAATCCTGTCCCCGCAACCAAATGGTCCCGTGGTGTAGTGGTTAACATGCCTGCCTGTCACGCAGGAGATCGCCGGTTCGACCCCGGTCGGGACCGCCATTTTTACATAAAGGCTCGGTAGCTCAGTCGGTAGAGCAGAGGACTGAAAATCCTCGTGTCGGCGGTTCGATTCCGTCCCGAGCCACCATTTTGAAGTCGCAAGCCGACTTAGCTCAATTGGTAGAGCAACTGACTTGTAATCAGTAGGTTGGGGGTTCAAGTCCTCTAGTCGGCACCACTTTCAAAATGAGCCATTAGCTCAGTTGGTAGAGCATCTGACTTTTAATCAGAGGGTCGAAGGTTCGAGTCCTTCATGGCTCACCATTTACAATTTAATGCGGGTGTAGTTTAGTGGTAAAACAAGAGCCTTCCAAGCTCTGGTCGAGAGTTCGATTCTCTTCACCCGCTTTTCAATTATGGGCCTATAGCTCAGCTGGTTAGAGCGCACGCCTGATAAGCGTGAGGTCGATGGTTCGAGTCCATTTAGGCCCACCATAATTGTTCCGCAGTAGCTCAGTGGTAGAGCTATCGGCTGTTAACCGATCGGTCGTAGGTTCGAGTCCTACCTGCGGAGCCATATTTATAGAGAAGTACCCAAGTGGCTCAAGGGGCTCCCCTGCTAAGGGAGTAGATCGCGAACGCGGTGCGAGGGTTCGAATCCCTTCTTCTCTGCCAGAACTGGCCCGTTGGTCAAGTGGTTAAGACACCGCCCTTTCACGGCGGTAACACGGGTTCGAATCCCGTACGGGTCATACTAAAAGAGATAGCATAATCTGCTATCTCTTTTTTGTTGTATAAAAATGGACTTTGGATAGTCTGCTTTTTTATGCAATAGAAGAAATATGAAGTATTCGCTGTTGCAGTTGGGTACATAGAGAGCCGTAAATACAATCATGTTAATTATTTGGACCTGTATGAATATGAAGGAATTAACTTCAACTTGAACTTTTACCCCAGCTGTATGGCTGTAGCCTCCTACACTTGGAGAAACCGATGAAAATGCATCTGGGAGCTACTGTGGAAAATAAATAATATATAGAAGAAGCTGCTTTCTCTCAATAGCTGTGATCTACTGAAGACAGCTTTTTTATGTTGTCAGTATTGTCGGTAAGTCGATATATTGCAAAAATCGCTGATATAATTTCACTTACCGACAAAAACCACAAGAAAATCCCTTTCACAATCTAAAGAAAACGCCTCCATTGAAATGGATTCCACACCTATTCCAATAACTTTACACTCTATGTGAAAAAGTTCACAAATAGGTCATAATTTGTGAACTTTTTCACAATAATACGTGCTACAATATGAATGTAAAGAAGTTAAACAACATTAAATTAGTATTTTAATTAATTACTTAAACAATCATAAAAAAATATATGTGAACAATAGAGAGGGGAAATTACCATGAAAAAAGGTATCAATCGTGTAGTATTAGTAGGAACAGGAGCTGTAGGTTGTAGTTACGCTTACTCAATGATCAACCAAGGTGTAGCTGAAGAATTCGTATTAGTAGATGTTAATGAAGCAAAAGCAGAAGGGGAAGCAATGGACTTAAGCCATGCGGTACCATTCTCTCCATCACCAACAAAAGTTTGGAGCGGTAGCTATGCAGATTGTAAAGATGCAGATTTAGTAGTTATCACTGCTGGATTACCACAAAAGCCAGGTGAAACTCGTTTAGACTTAGTTGAGAAAAATACAAAGATCTTTAAACAAATCGTTCGCGGTATTATGGATAGCGGATTCGATGGAATCTTCTTAATCGCAACTAACCCAGTTGACATTTTAACTTACGTAACTTGGAAAGAATCTGGTTTACCAAAAGAGCGCGTAATTGGTTCTGGTACTACTTTAGACTCTGCTCGTTTCCGTTACATGTTAGGTGACTACTTAGATGTAGATCCACGTAACGTTCATGCTTACATCGTTGGTGAACACGGTGATACTGAACTTCCAGTATGGAGCCACGCTACTATCGGTGTACAAAAACTAGAAACAATCTTAGCTAACAACGAACAGTACAAACAAGAAGACTTAGATAAAATCTTCGAAAATGTACGTGATGCAGCTTACCATATCATCGAGCGTAAAGGTGCAACTTACTACGGAATCGGTATGTCACTACTTCGTGTAACTAAAGCAATCTTAAACAACGAGAACAGCGTATTAACTGTATCTGCATACCTTGAAGGCCAATACGGTGAGAAAGATGCTTACGTAGGTGTTCCAGCTGTAATTAACCGCGAAGGTGTACGTGAAATCGTAGAGCTTGAGTTAAATGAAGAAGAAAAAGCGAAGTTCGCTCATTCTGTAAAAGTATTAAAAGAAACAATGGCACCAGTACTATAATAATTGCTAAATCATTCAGGGGCGGGACACTGCTTCCTACCTCTGAATTCATATAATTTAATATAAATTCCTTTTCCGGTTTCCCTTGTATATCCCCAATATACCCCTTTTGCTGGATCAGGGTCGTTTATAGAAAAGAGCACCCTACTTTAAGTAGAGTGCTCTTTATTATTATTTTTTAGGCGTTAATCCTAATTTCTTTAAAATATCTGCCAGTGTACCGCTTTTTGATTTTTCAACAGGTGTTTGTGATTTAGATGCATCTGGACCTTTTTTCAAGAAGTTCTTTTCAACGAAGCGAATATCTTTTTCGTCGACAATACCATCTTTGTTAAGGTCGCCGTCTTTCACAGATAGTCCTTTTTTACTATAGTTGCTAGCGATAATTTCAGCATCTTTTATATCAATTACTTTATCGCCATTTACATCACCTGCAAGGTTTTCATCAAGGCGTGCATAATAATATTGGCCAAGTAGCTTGCCGTCTTTTTCAGTACCTAGTTTCGTAGTTAGGCGGCTTGTTAAATGCCCTGGTACTTCTACATATAAGTTGTAGTCGCGTTTATTAACAGGAAGTCCATTTAATTTGAAGTATCCGTATTTATCTAGTGAGCCTTCAAACTTATGACGGTAAGAATCAGTCGCATATACTTTTACGCCAAGCTTTGTATAATCTAACTTTTCATCTAAATATCCACGTTCATTTAAGAATGCACCAGGTTTAATATTTCCTTCTACTAATGAGTTTAAGGACATAACTGAGAATGTTTGATCTTGAAGTACACGCATTCTATTTGGTTCTGATTCACCTTGTTTCCAGTAAACAAAAATTGGTGATTCTAATTGAGCGTTTGCTTCATAAAACTCATCATTTTCTACTTTGAAAGTTACATCAATGAACGGGAAATCACCATCTAATCCAGCAAAATTTTTGTCATCGATAGCTCCGCCAACTGTAACAGAGCCTGCCTCTAGTTTCGGTTCATTTACTTTTGCGGTTACCCCTTTTTGGGAAAGTAGCTTTTCAAAAGCAGGATTCAATTTCGCATTTGCAAATTTGAAGTTCTTCTCTAGGAAGTTTACATTAAATTGCCCAGCAACAAATTGTTTTACGTGTTTCGCGTTTAGTGTTACTGTGAACTCGTCATTTTTATATAATTCTTTTTTATCGTAACTAGTTTTTGCATATTGAGCACCTTGCGGGATAAACCAGTAGTTATTTACACCGTTTGGATAGTCAGGACCTGCAGTTGCATAATCGAAAATATATACGCCTGTGTTCATTGGACCTTCCGTTCTGAAGGAGTCAGGTGTAATGCCAACTTTAAAGTCGCCATTTGCATTAATCGGTAAAAACTTATGCAAGTATGGAGAATAGTCATAGTACATAACGCCATTCGCTTCTTGCGTAATGTTTAATCCTTTTCCTTTTAAGTAATCAACGTTTGAATCGTATACATTTCCTTTAATCCATAGTGCTTTTTTGCCATCTTCTACTGTATAATTTTCTTCATTTAACTCGTAAATACCAGGTTTTAATCCAGTTAATTTCACTTCTGGTGGTGTATTATCAATTACAACATAATCACCTTTTACACGTGCTTTCCCAGCCTTATCATAACCGACAAACTCAATTGTATAGTCTCCTTCTGGTAAGTTGATTTTCTCATCACCGATTGGTTTTGCAGGATCATTTGTAAAAGGATACACTTTTCCATTAAAGAATGAATCTAAGTAGTAATACAAATCAGTTTTTAGGCCACTCGTGTTTAATGTTCCAATGAAGCCAAGAGCTTTATTTGTTTTGGAATCTTTTACGATAAGATCTAACGTTTCAAGTTCGCTGTTTAATTGGAATGCTCCGTGAACATACGATTCACCGTATGGATTGAATTTAGATGTATCAGTTGAAATTGCTTTTCTTGATAGTATTGCATTTTCAATACCAGGCTCTGATACACGAATAGAGAACGGAATTTGATACGTTTCTTCTTTATTTTTCGTATTTGTAATATGAATATATCCTTCATATCGGCCTTGTTTTACACCGGCTGGAACATTAATTTTTGCTTCAATTTCACCTGTTTTGCCAGCATCAAGAGTAATTGTTTCTGGAGCAGAGATTTTTACACCGTTTGCGACAGCATCGTTAATAGTAGATGATGCTGGTGTATAAGAAATTTCTGTTTTAAATTCTTTTTTCTCTTGTTTATTATGATTAGTTACTTTTATATTTCGTTTTTGTTCAAGAGCTTCACCGTCTTTTTGATAAAACTTACCGAATGCAATAGATCCAGTTTCTTCGGGTACTTCAATTACTTCATCATTTACAACAGTTTGTGTCGTATCTAATACTTTAAAGCTTATTTCTGTACGAACGGCGTTGTAAGCATCTACTCGCCCAGCTCCAACTTCATATACGGAATATTTTTCTTTTAAATCATTAGCTGTGTTCATAAGAGACGCTTTTACATCGAACGGAGAGTAGTCTGGGTGTTCTTGTAAAATTAGAGCAGCAACGCCAGCGATATGAGGAGAAGCCATAGATGTTCCTTGCATACGCTCATAGGAAACAGCGTAGTTTTCACCCTCTTGCGGGTCGTTAATATATTCAGGAACTGTTGAAAGGATAGCGACACCAGGCGCTGTAATATCAGGTTTAATATCATCATTTGCTGTAACAGGACCGCGTGAGCTAAAGTCTGCAAGATGATCGCCTTCTGTTTGAATGTAATTAATTTCATCGAGAGTTAAGGAGGTGCTACCTTGTTCAATTTGAGCTTTTAGTTTTTCACCATCTTCTTTCGTTAGGCGGAATGCTGGAATGTATTTTGTACTTTCACCAACGTAGAAAGGAATCTCTCCATCCACATTGTTATAAATAATAACGGCCTTTGCACCTGCTTGTTTTGCGTTAGCAATCTTTTCATCAAATGACAATGTACCGCGTGCAACGAGAGCGATTTTCCCTTTTACATCTTTTTTACTAAACTCGTCAGGCGTACCAATTCCTACAGATTCAATAGGTAAAGTTTGTCCCTTGAAATCTTCTATTTTATCAGTGAAGTTTTTGCCGAACAAAATTAAGTTAGGGAATTGTAATTGTCCCGCATGACCTGATAGTTTCGGTAAGGAAATAGAGCTATCACTTGCTCCAACCGTAATTGCAAATGGCGAAGCACCTGGTGATCCGAGTGTTGATGGATTTGGTCCAGAGTTACCAGCAGCAACGACTGTAACAACGCCTGAAAGCATTGCATTATTAACAGCGATAGATGTTGGATCGAGTGGATTGTTGCTATCATCACCTAACGATAAGTTAATAACATTCATACCGTCAGAAATAGATTTATCAATTGCAGCGATAATACCTGAACTATCTCCACTTCCGTATGGGCCGAGTACACGATAGTTATACAGTTCAATGCCAGGTGCAACACCTTTTACTGCTGAATCAGATTGGTTCTTCTTTTGTGCAGAAACGATACCTGCTACGTGAGTGCCGTGGGCTGTGTAGAAGGAAGAACCACGGCTATCAAATTCAGGAGCACCAGATTGTTGCCATTCTGAATAAGTAGTTTCCATTGGATCTGCATCGTTATTAATAAAGTCCCAACCCTTTACTGAGTTTGGGGCTACTTTGCTAGAGTCCTCACCAGGTTTCGCGCGATAGCCTTTATATACGTCTTTTAAGTCAGGATGATTGTAATCAATACCTGTATCTAATACACCAACTTTAATTCCTTTTCCGGTAATGCCCTCACTATGTAACTTATCTACTCCAATTTGCGGGATGCTATCTGTTAGTTTTTGAGGCGCTTTTTGCTCAGCTTGTTTTGGTAAATTTAATTTCACTTCGTAATCTTTCCAAATGCGTTTTACAACGCCAATCCGTAACAACTCTTCAACTGTATTTGCTGGTAATGTCATCGCAACACCATTTATCGCATGCTTATAAGAACGTTTAATTTGTACAGACTGGAAGTTTCCTGATTTTACTGATGGGCTGAATTGATAAAGACGTTTTAGTCCTTTTTCGAATTCTTCATGTTCTTGATCAATACGTGCTTTTATATTTTCAGGAGCAGACTGTAATCCTTTTTCTTTTTGTTTTAATTCATTAATCTTTACTGGAGCAGTTTGAAATTCTACGATGATATTTACAGGCTCAGAACTACTCGTATTAATATCTGGTGAAATTGTAAAACCAGGGTTGGCATCTACCGTTTGTAATGCTAGGCGTTGTTCTTTAGAAAGCTTAGATAATATAGAATGAGCATTTGAAGCTTCAATTTGGTTAATAGGACTTTCAGCAAGTACATTGAACGGAATAGCAGTTGAAAACAAAACGCCAGCTGTTACAATTCCGGTAACAAAACGATTTTTCTTTTTCATTTATAGGCCTCCGGTAATTTATATTTTTAAAAATTATTTCTCCACGCCAGCTGTTTGCTCAGTATGGAATGTCCAGTTTAGCTGCAGGGAATCACCTTGAAATTTATTTTGATCTCGGTCGTTATCTTCAAATGAGAAGAGGACGTGTAAGTAATCTGTTTCACCAGATTTAATACCATCTATTAAGTTATGACGTTCTAGAGACGTAGCGACATCTTCAGGTTTCATAGTTTTTAATTGTGATAGTTTTGTTTCCCACAAAATCTCATGATCATCGTTTGAATTAGATGGCTGTCCATCATTTACTAGAAACTTGACGATAATGTGATCACCTAAATCTTCACCGTCATTATTTTGCTTTGCATCTGTAACTTCATATGATGTTTCAAGTGCTACTTTTGCGATATCCAATGTACCTTTATTTTCAAGCTTGAAGTTCCTTTCAATAAAATCACCTGGTTTTAAATCTTTCACATTAACGATTACACTTGGATTAATAGAAAGATCTAGTGTTCCAGCTTGAAATGAGTTACTTGATGTTTCTGAATCACTGAAATAGGCGAATACACCGCCGAATGTAAGGGATAAGCCAAGTGAAGCGGTGATAATTCCCATTCCTACTTTTTGTTTTAATGACATAAGAAAGCCTCCTAGTTAAATTTGTATAGCAACCGTTCGCAACAAGGATAAACAAGTAAACATAGTAGTCCGCTATGAATTGTAGTTACGAAAGATCGATGTTCTTTATTGAAAACAAGTATATGCTTATGAATTTCGCATTTCAATAAAATTGTGACAAAAAATATTGAGAAACATTTTTTTATGACAGATTATTTTGTTTTGATTTTAAGTGGAAAATAGCATGAAAAATAGGATAAACATAATAAAATAAAGGTTGAGAAAAAATAATTGGTAAAAATATAGAAAAATAATAAAGCGTTTTCAATGAATATTCGTCAAAATTCGATATTTTACACGGAAATGTGAAGGAAAACTAACATTTTTAAGAAAAAAACGAATGTTTTTTATAAATTAACAAGGATATTGCAGTTTTTCGCAGAAATAGTTAAAGTATAAAAAATTCTGTCATCTAAGTGAGGTGAGCATATTGAGTGTAATAAATTGTGAAGAAGTGAAACGAGATGAGTTTCATACAGAAAAGTACTATGAAAGTTATAACATCTTTGGCGCACATGTTGTGACGGAAGGTGAGATTCAAGGGGTACGATTTACAGTGTGGGCTCCTCATGCGAAAGCAATGAGTGTTGTTGGAGATTTTAATGAGTGGGATTATGAGCAACATAAAATGCTACAAGTGACAGAAGAAGGCATTTGGTCCTTGTTTATACCGCATATTGAAGAAGGAGAAATATATAAATATGCGATTGAAACGTTGGCTGGTGACGTCATTTTAAAGGCAGATCCGTATGCTGTATATGCAGAAGTAAGACCGAATACGGCATCTGTAGTTTTTGATATAAAGGGATATGAATGGAATGATAAAAACTGGACTCGTAAGAAAAAGAAAAAATCGATTTATAAAGAAGCGATGACAGTTTATGAATTGCATTTTGGTTCTTGGAAAAAGAAAGAAGATGGAACACTGTATTCTTACAGGGAAATGGTAGAAGAACTCATTCCATATGTGGTGGAACATCAATTTACACATATTGAAATTATGCCGCTTGTTGAGCATCCATATGATCGTTCTTGGGGATATCAAGGAACGGGATATTATGCAGCGACGAGTAGATTTGGTACACCGCATGATTTAATGTATTTTGTCGACGAATGTCATAAATATGGAATCGGTGTCATTTTAGATTGGGTGCCGGGGCATTTTTGTAAAGATGCTCACGGTTTATATTTGTTTGATGGCACACCGACCTATGAATATAAAGATAAAGATGTACAAGAAAATCCAGTATGGGGAACTGTCAATTTTGATTTAGGAAAGAGAGAGGTACGTAATTTCTTAATTTCAAATGCGTTATTTTGGATGAGATATTTCCATATTGATGGTTTCAGAGTAGATGCAGTTGCGAACATGTTGTACTGGAATAAAGAAGGACAAGAGCAAAGTAATGAGCATGCTGTTTCATTTTTAAGAGAGTTAAATGAAGCAGTGTTTGCAGAGGATGAAGATTTTCTTATGACGGCAGAAGATTCAACAGCTTGGCCACTTGTAACAACTCCAACGTATGAAGGTGGGCTTGGATTCAATTACAAATGGAACATGGGCTGGATGAATGACGTGCTGAAATATATGGAGTGTGCGCCTGAATATAGGAAACACATTCATGAGAAAATGACGTTTTCTTTGCTATATGCGTACTCTGAAAACTTCATATTACCGCTTTCTCATGATGAAGTCGTTCATGGGAAAAAGTCGTTATTAAATAAAATGCCAGGTGATTACTGGGATAAGTTTGCTCAGCTTCGTTTATTATATGGATATTTCTTTACTCACCCAGGAAAGAAATTACTTTTCATGGGAGGGGAATTCGGACAGTTTGATGAGTGGAAAGACCTTGAAGATTTAGATTGGAATTTACATGATTTTGAAATGCATCGTTATATGCATGATTACTTTAAAGAGCTCATAGCATTGTATAAGCGCTCAAAACCACTTTGGCAGCTTGATCATTCGCCTGAAGGTTTTCAGTGGATTGATGCTAATAATAACGAGCAAAGTATTTTCTCGTTTATCCGCCAAGGGGATAAACAAGAGGATGCGTTAGTTATCGTATGTAATTTTACGAAAGCTACATATGAAAACTATAAAGTAGGTGTACCAGATTTCGAGTATTATAACGAGATTTTAAACAGTGATGCACAGCAATATGGCGGTTCGGGGCAAGTGAATAAGAAACGTCTTAAGACGATTCTAGAACCGTACCATAATCAAGCAGCACATGTAGAGATTACAATTCCACCATTTGGCGTATCCATATTACGACCAGTGAAGACGAGAAAGGGGAGCAAAAAACAAGATGGCTCAAAAACAAAAGTGCGTAGCAATGTTACTAGCAGGGGGAAAAGGTAGTCGATTAAGTGCATTAACAAAAAATTTAGCCAAGCCAGCTGTTCCATTTGGTGGTAAATATCGCATTATTGATTTTACGCTAAGTAACTGCGCAAATTCTGGTATTGAAACGGTTGGGATTTTAACGCAATATCAACCACTAGAACTTCATAATTATATCGGAATCGGCAATGCATGGGATTTAGACCGAGTAAGCGGTGGAGTCACAGTATTACCTCCTTATGCGGAGTCTTCAGGTGTGAAGTGGTACACAGGTACGGCAAGTGCCATTTATCAAAACTTAAACTATTTAAGTCAATATGAACCAGAGTATGTTCTTATTTTATCAGGCGACCATATTTATAAAATGGATTACAGTAAGATGCTAGATTACCATATTGAGAAAGAATCGGACGTATCCATTTCTGTTATTGAAGTACCTTGGGATGAAGCGAGTCGCTTTGGCATTATGAATACAAATGAAGAAATGGAGATTGTTGAGTTTGAAGAGAAACCACAATTTCCAAGAAGTAATCTTGCATCAATGGGAATCTATATTTTTAATTGGTCAATTTTGAAAGAGTATTTAGAGATGGATGCAAGAAACCCTGAATCTAGTAACGATTTCGGAAAAGACGTACTTCCGCTTTTATTGGATGAAGGGAAGAAGTTAATGGCGTATCCGTTTGAAGGATATTGGAAAGATGTTGGAACGGTGAAGAGCTTATGGGAAGCGAATATGGATTTGCTTCGCGATGAAACATCACTGAATTTAAACGATCGTAATTGGCGTATTTACTCTGTCAATCCAAACGAACCGCCTCAATATATTGCTGAAAAGGCGAAAGTAGAAGAATCGCTTATTAACGAAGGATGCGTCATTGAAGGGGACGTGAAGCATTCTGTGTTATTCCAAGGAGTGACGGTGGAAGAAGGAAGTATGGTGATTGATTCTGTCGTTATGCCAGGGGCTAAGATTGGTAAAAATGTTGTGATTGAAAGAGCGATTGTTGGATCAGAAATGGTTATCGAAGATGGAACAATCATTCGTCCAGAAAAGAATGTTGACGATGTAGTATTAATTGCTGAAGGGAAATAGAAAAGGGGGATGAAATGAATGGGAGAAAAAATGTTAGGAATTATTAATGCAACGGGAAGTTTTCCTTCCTTAAAGAAAGTAACAGGGCATCGTTCACTAGCGGCGTTACCGTTTGGGGGCCGTTACCGACTCATTGATTTCATGCTTTCAAATATGGTGAATTCTAGTATTCATAGTGTGGCAGTTTTTACAAGCCATAAAAATCGTTCGTTAATGGACCATGTTGGTTCAGGAAAACAGTGGGATTTAGATAGAAAACGAGACGGACTATTTTTATTCCCGCCAAACTGCCAATGTGACCAAGATGAATTTGGGTCTTTTGCACACTTTAGAAGACATATTGATTATTTTCTAAGAAGCAGAGAAGAGTACGTTGTTATTACGAATAGCCATCTCGTAACAGCATTAAATTTTCAAGCGGTGTTAGAGCGACATATACATACGGCAGCTGATATTACAGAAGTTTGCCATGAAGGGGTTTCGCTTCAAACATACGTGTTAAAGAAACAATTATTGTTAGACTTATTTGAGTCATATAAAGGTGTGGAACAATACAGTTTATTTGATGTAGTGAGAGAAAAGCGCGGGAAATCATTACACATTGCTACATATGAACATACTGGATATGTAGCAATTATTGACTCGATTGAAAGTTACTATAAACATAGCTTAGAAATTTTGCAACCTGCTATTTGGAAGCAATTATTTAAGAAAGAAGCACCGATCTTTACGAAAGTAAAAGATGAGCCACCAACTCGTTATTTAAAGGGTGCAGTCGTGAAAAATACAATGATTGCAAATGGCAGTATTATTGAAGGGGAAGTCGAAAACAGTGTTGTTTCCCGTTCGGTTAAAATTGGAAAAGGTTCAATTATTCGTAACAGTATTATTATGCAAAAGAGCCAAATTGGAGATAACTGTATAATAGACGGTGTTATTATTGATAAAGACGTGAAAATTGGCGACGGTGTCGTATTAAAAGGAAGCGCCGATGAGCCGTATGTTGTAGAAAAAGGAAGCGTACAAAACAGTACGATTAATAGTTATTCCTAAAGAATCAGTGGGGGCTTTTTCCTCCACTGATTAAAGTTTTAATTTAAATGAAAACTCGAAGGGAGGAAGCTGCAAGAGGAGTAATAAAAACTTTTCGCGCAGTGGGACAACAAGTGAATATTTTATTTGCAGTATCAGAATGTGTACCGTTTGTGAAATCGGGAGGATTAGCTGATGTAGCGGGTGCGCTCCCAAAAGAGCTAAAAAAATTAGGAGTGGACGTTCGTATTATACTTCCGAATTATAGTCTCATTCCGCAAAAGTTAAGAGATGGATGTACGTTACATAAAGTAATTAACGTCCCTCTTGGGTGGAGAAATCAATATTGTGGAATTTTAAAAGGTGAGCAAGACGGAATTACGTATTACTTAATAGATAATGAATATTATTTTAAGAGAGATTCTCTGTATGGTCATTATGATGACGGAGAGCGTTTTTCTTATTTCTCAAAAGCGGTGTTAGAGTGTATTCCGCACCTTGATTTTGAAGTGGATGTTCTTCATAGCCATGATTGGCATACGGCTATGGTTAATTTCTTACTTCGTGAAAAGTATCAAGATAACCCGTTATATGAGCGTATTAAAACGGTATATACGATTCATAACTTGCAGTTCCAAGGTGTATTTCCTCCTGAAGTGATGTACGACTTGTTAGAGCTTGGTGATGAATATTTTCATAGTGAGCAGCTAGAGTTTTATGGAAACGTAAACTTTATGAAAGGCGGTATTATTGCTTCGGATCAAATTACAGCGGTGAGCCCGACGTATAAAGAAGAAATTCAATATGAATTTTTCGGTGAGAAGTTAGATGGATTACTGCGAAAATATAATGATAAGCTTAGCGGCATTGTAAATGGTATTGATACGAGCGTATATAATCCAGAAACGGATTCCTATATTAAGGCCCAGTATGATGCAGAGTCATTATATGAAAAGAGTGAAAATAAACGCGCCTTGCAGCGTTATTTTGGTTTGCCAGAAAAAGAGGATACACCAATTATTTCAATGGTAACGAGATTAACGAAGCAAAAAGGTCTTGATTTAGTACGTACTGTATTCCGCGAAATAATGGAAGAAGATGTACAATGTATTATTTTAGGTTCAGGTGATTCGGAATATGAGCAATTCTTTGAGTGGATGGCATATGAGTATCCGGAGAAGGTAAAAGTTTATATCGGATTTAATGAAGAATTAGCTCACCAAGTGTATGCGGGAAGCGATTTGTTTTTAATGCCATCGCTGTTTGAACCGTGTGGACTTGGACAACTTATCGCATTAGCATACGGTACAATTCCAATTGTAAGAGAAACAGGTGGGTTAAACGACACGGTACATTCTTATGATGAAGAAACAGGCGAAGGAAATGGTTTCAGTTTCACGAATTTTAATGCACATGACATGCTGCATACGATTCATCGTGCAATTGAATTCTATCATGATAAACCAGTGTGGGAGCAGCTTGTAAAACAAGCGATGACTGAAGATTATAGCTGGGAGCAATCGGCTCTTGCTTATAAGGAATTGTATAAAAGTCTCATGGAATAACATGTAGGTGGTGAAAAAATGTTTACTCATGTTGAAAGTTTTAAATCAACTTTTCTAGAAAAGTTAGAGACGATGTATGGTAAAAGTTTTAAAGATTCTACAACTCGTGATCAATATAATACACTCGGCCATATGGTACGTGAGTATATGAATAGTCAATGGATTGCAACGAACGAGAGTTATCGATCCGGAGAGCAAAAGCAAATGTATTACTTGTCTATTGAGTTTTTGCTTGGACGTTTGCTTGGAAGTAACATCTTGAATTTAGGTATTCGAGATGTATGCGAGCAGGGGTTATCTGAACTAGGGATTTCGTTACAAGAGTTAGAAGAAGTGGAAGCAGATGCAGGCCTTGGTAATGGTGGGCTTGGACGCTTAGCAGCCTGTTTTCTCGATTCACTTGCATCTTTAAACTTGCCAGGACACGGCTGTGGAATTCGTTATAAACATGGTTTGTTTGATCAGAAAATTGTTGATGGTTATCAAGTTGAATTTCCAGAACAGTGGCTTCTTCATGAAAACGTATGGGAAGTAAGAAGGCATGATCAAGCTGTAGAAGTAAGTTATTTCGGCAGTGTTGAACCGCTAGAAATTGACGGGCGTTTAGAGTTTAGGCATACAAATGCAGAAGTCATTATGGCCGTGCCATATGATGTGCCGGTAGTTGGCTATGAGACGAGTACTGTAAATACACTTAGACTTTGGAATGCTGAACCAGTTCCTTTCCCGCAAAACTGCAAAGATATTTTGAAATATAAGCGTGAAACAGAGGCTGTATCGGAGTTTTTATATCCAGATGATACGCATGATGAGGGAAAAATACTTCGTTTAAAACAACAGTATTTCCTCGTATCAGCAAGTTTGCAAAATATTGTTCGAATGCATAGAGAAAGATATGGTGACCTTCGTCAACTACATGAAAAAATTGCGATCCACATTAACGATACACATCCGGTTTTAGCAATTCCGGAACTGATGCGTATTTTACTAGACGAAGAAAAGTTAGCATGGGAAGAAGCTTGGCACATAACGACGCAGACGATTTCTTATACGAATCATACGACGTTATCAGAAGCGCTCGAAAAGTGGCCAATTCACATTTTTAAACCGTTATTACCGAGAATTTATATGATTATTGAAGAGATTAATGAACGTTTCTGTCATGAACTGTGGGAACAGTATCCGTATGAGTGGGATCGTATTGAAGCAATGGCGATTATTGCACATGACCTTGTGAAAATGGCTCATTTAGCGATTGTCGGTAGCCATAGCGTAAACGGTGTAGCAAAAATTCATACGGAAATATTAAAGCAGCGGGAAATGCGATTGTTTTATGAATTTTATCCAGATAAGTTTAATAATAAGACGAATGGAATTGCTCATAGGCGCTGGCTTATGAAAGCAAATCCACAGTTAACAAATCTCATTTCAGAGGCGATTGGAACGGAGTGGAAGAAAGAACCGATTAAGCTTCAAGAGCTACAATTAGTTCAATATGATGCGAGTTTCCAAGAGAAATTTGCAGAGGTAAAACAAGAGCGTAAAGAGATTTTAGCGGAGCGTATTCATAATACAATGGGGATTACCATTGATCCAAATTCTATTTTTGATGTGCAAGTGAAAAGATTACATGCTTATAAACGACAATTATTAAATGTTCTTCATATTTTATATTTGTATAACCGTTTGAAAGAGGATGCTAGTTTTACATTTTATCCGCGTACTTTTATTTTTGGAGCGAAAGCATCACCTGGCTATTATTACGCGAAAAAAATTATTAAATTAATAAATGAACTCGCAAGAAAAGTAAATAATGACCCGTATGTCAGTCAATATATGAAAGTTATCTTTCTAGAAAACTATCGAGTTTCTTTAGCTGAAGATATATTCCCAGCAGCGGATGTAAGTGAACAAATTTCAACGGCGAGTAAAGAAGCATCGGGAACAGGTAATATGAAATTTATGATGAATGGTGCGATTACACTCGGAACGCTAGACGGTGCTAACGTTGAAATAAAAGACCGGGTCGGTGAGGATAACTGTTTTATTTTCGGTTTAACAGCCGAAGAGGTTCTTCATTACTATCAAAATGGTGGGTATCGTGCAAGTGATTATTATCACCACAATAGGCACATTAAAAAAGTAGTTGATCAATTAACAAATGGTTTCTTTGCACAATCGGGAGCTGAATTTGAAGCGATTTACGATTCTCTCGTTATTCAAAACGATGAATATTTCGTTCTGCGAGATTTTGGTCCATATGCTGAAAGACAAGAGGCTGTCGGTAGAGCTTATGAGAACCGAACGAAGTGGCTAGAAATGTCGATTTTAAATATTGCACAGTCTGGTCATTTTGCGAGCGATCGAACGATTTTGCAGTACAGTAATGAAATTTGGGGTATCGGTAATGCAGTTAAACAGTTTTAAAGAGGTTGCTATATTGGGAGATATATTATCGATTTACCAACCGAAATGGATATTAATAAATAAAACGAGCTTAATAAAATTAAGCTCGTTTTATTTATTTTGCTTAAGAAAGAAATGGAACAGTGGTATATATGATACCTGCCCCATCATACTCTCCTGTCGCAAAGTATGAAAATGTAAAGAAACCTGTAACCGTAAAAATTACAATAAGAAAAAGTGCGAAGATAAATTTTAACATGTAAGGTCCCCTCATCCAAAAATAACTTCATACATTATTATAGTATACGAATATTTTATTTCCAATTGTTTACTGGTTAAAAATGAGAAGTCAGACATGTTTTGTATGTTGTAATGGAATGATTATTTGTAATGGATTTTGTGTTTTTTGTAAATGTCATATTGTGATGGACGTGTGCATACTCCCAATCATGATCATTAAAATTTATGTTTCGGGGAGGGAGAAGTGGAACGACATCGAACAAGTTGACGAAACGAAAGCTACTAGCTACTTGTAGTTTATAATAATTTCGAAAAGCGATATCTCCTACTTTTGGAGAAGCGAATGTATAAAGTCCATACTGTGCGAAGGCGGTATTTATACGTGCATCTAATATGTGTAATGTGGCAAGCGCACCACCTAGACTATGCCCAGTAGCTAGCAGTTTTTTATGTGCTGGCAATGATACGAGCATATCCATAATAGAATCACGACAAGACTCATAAATAGAGAGAAAGCCGTTATGGACATTTCCACCATTTAAAGCATAAGGATAAGGTTTTTGATTGACGAGAGAATCAATAATCCAATCGGGGTCTGTTTGAGTGCCTCTGAAGGCAACAATAATTGTATCCTCAGATTCTAATATAAATCCGAACCATTCTGTTGTTTGAATGGCCTTTCCTTGAAACCCTTGTACATATTGAAAACCATCTGGTATTTCGAAAATGCCATTTTGTTTATATTGTTCATACGTTAACTCACAACAAGAAGCTAACAGTATGGCAGTGTCTTTATCAAAGGATAAAGGAGTACGCATTAAGGAAGCCCTCCTTAAGAAAAAGTATAGTTTAATATATGCAGTGAGGAACTTGATTCATTCTTTTGGAAAAAGTGCTTGAACCTACAGCTACGTGAGGGAGTATGATTTTTGTAAACATATTGTTAGGAGGAGTGTAAGATGAGCAAAAAGGAAGGCTGTTCAATTGGTGAGTTTTCAAAGAGAACAGGCACATCAATACGGACACTACAATATTACGATGAAATTGGACTACTTAAACCTGAAAAGAATGTTAGCTCTGGTCACCGTTTGTACAAAGGAAAAGATATATTAGAGCTACAGAAAATAGTGAGTCTTAAAGTATTAGGATATAGTTTAGAAGAAATACGCGTTATGCTGAAAATGCCAAGTTTGAATGTAAATTTAAAAGAAACGTTGGAACAACAAAGAAAAGCCTTTGAAGAAAAGAGAAGACACATTGAAGTTTCGATAAAGGCGCTTGAACGAACAATGGTATGTCTTGAGGAAGATGAAGAGTTGGATAGTGACATATTAATGAGTCTAATTAACAGCATTCAAAAAGAAAACGAACAACGTTTATGGCTTGAAGGATATGTATCAAAAGACTTGGCTGATGGATTATATAATAAGTCGGAAGAAGAGCGCATAGCACTTGATAAAGAGTTTGTGCGTTTAGCAAAAGAAGTGAAAAGGTTATTTGGAAGACAAATTGAGGATTCAGAAGTGCAAAAATTGGTTGATGAACATATGAAGGCGACTCTTAAGTATGTTGGTGAAGAGACAATGTATTCTTTAGGTAAATTAGAGAATGTAGAAGAACAATATAATAATATGATGCCATCTCCTTACAAGGAAGAAGAAGAGACATGGCTTAATGAAGCGATGGAGTATTATATGATTCGAAATGGTATGTATAGCCCTCCGCAGTAAAAATAAAGTGCCATAGTCATAAACTTTAGAGAAATGCCTCCGATGTTTTTTTGCATTGGAGGCATTTTTTACTCTTTTCCATCTAAAAGGTGAACAAGGCCACCTAATATACTACTTTCACCAGTACTTTATAATGCTGGGCTTGTAAGAGGTTTGAAAAAATAGCCTGTATATATTTGAACGATGATTACCTATTTACTTGTGTTTGTTCGCACTATATACCGAAAATTTCGGGAAACGAAACATATTATTTATCTGTTTGTTTTTGCTTTTTTTTCAAATACTCCGCACGTAATTGTTCAAGTTTCTGCTTTTTATCAAATTTGGCAGGTTTCTGTTTTTCATGGAACTTTGCCACAGCTACCTGACTTTTGGAATCCAATTGATATTTTCCCACTTTGTTCACCTACTTTTCTTGTCTCTAAAGAGAATCTATTCAACAAATATAATATACCTTATTTTCCTGAAGTAAACCCTATTACTTTATTTTAACTGCTTTTTCTCGTTTGTAGACGTAACTTAAAACACCCTTTCACTGCATTACTGCAAGCAAGGGTGTTTTAAGTTTATTATTTTATTAGTTGATGGCCATGCCTACATAAGGGCCCTTTTTACTCTTTCCCATCTAATAAACGACCAAGTCCACCTAATACACTACCTTCGCCAGTACTTTGCGCTGCTGGGCTTGTAAGGCGTGCTGCTAATCGGCTAAGTGTTAAGGACTGAATCCAAACTGTTCCAGGACCTTCTAATGTTGCGAAGAATAAACCCTCGCCGCCAAATAGAGCTGTTTTTACTTTACCAACGAATTCGATATCATAGTTAATATCTTTTGTCATGGCAACGAGACAACCTGTATCAATGCGAAGTTTCTCACCAGGTTTTAATTCACGTTTATATACAGTTCCACCTGCGTGC
This sequence comes from Bacillus cereus group sp. MYBK14-1, assembly GCF_051916885.1. Lineage (NCBI taxonomy): Bacteria > Bacillati > Bacillota > Bacilli > Caryophanales > Bacillaceae > Bacillus > Bacillus cereus group sp. MYBK14-1. The sequence continues at coordinate 20,280 of NZ_JBQAHM010000012.1, forward strand.
ATGAAAGCAAGGCCGTCACCTTCAAGTTTCTGCATGATGAAACCTTCACCACCGAAGAAACCAGTTCCTATTTTTTTCGTAAATTCAATTCCGATAGAAACACCTTTTGCGGCACAAAGAAAGGCATCTTTTTGACAAACTACTTTTCCTTGATATTCTGTTAAATCTACAGGAATAATTTTACCAGGATAAGGAGCAGCAAATGAGACGTGGCGTTTGCCGTGACCTGTATTTGTAAATACAGTCATAAACATACTTTCGCCTGTAACGAGACGTTTACCAGCGCCCATTAATTTTCCGAATAAACCTCCAGATGGGCCAGAACCATCACCAAAGATTGTTTCCATTTCTATGTAATCTTCCATCATCATCATTGCACCAGCTTCTGCGATCACGCTTTCTTCTGGATCTAACTCAATTTCAACAAACTGCATATCATCGCCATATAACTTATACTCAATTTCATGTGCTCTCATTTTTTTCACCTCGTATGTAATAGATACTTATATTGTACAGAATTTAGTAGGATTAGAATACTTTAGTTTTGTTAATTTTCAAATAAAGTGGAACCAACCAAAACTGATTATCAGCTCCCGCTAATCAAGCTGTCCGCAAATGGCTGGATAATATATGAATATGGAAATTCAACATTATATTAAAATTATAAAAAAATGGTGGAATGAAAGTGTTCTCATTTGACGTTTTGGATATAGCGTGATATAGTGAAATCACTATTGAGCTACATAATGTGGTACGGAAATAAAGCACGTTGAATTAAAGGCTGTAAGCTTGTTATACATTCATGTCCTTTATATCCACCTTTTCATGTGGATTCATAGTTTCATTTTTATTTAGGAGGTACATGACATGCAAACAGGTAAAGTTAAATGGTTCAACAGCGAAAAAGGTTTCGGTTTCATCGAAGTTGAAGGTGGAGACGATGTATTCGTTCACTTCTCAGCTATCCAAGGTGACGGATTCAAAACTTTAGAAGAAGGTCAAGAAGTTTCTTTCGAAATCGTTGAAGGTAACCGTGGACCACAAGCTGCTAACGTTACAAAAAACTAATTAGCTAGCGATAAAAAGCATTCCGATTTTCGGAATGCTTTTTTTTATTCTTTGGAACTAGATTCATTTGAAGATAATTCACCTTTGAAGGTACGTTCTTCAAAATCATCAAGCATTTGTTCATATTCTTCATGCTCTTCTGTAGCGAAAACCTGTGGGTTTTTCCCGTACATATCCGTACCGATAAAGTTTTCAAAATCCTCCACATAGCCTACGTTTTCTTCACTATTTACATACATGCCATTATAGTTTTTTGAATCTTGTCTTTCTAAATCAGACGGCGTTTCAGATGTTCCGTAATTTGCGACATCTTGCCACGCATCTTCCGCATCGTACTCAACAGAATTGTCCTCATCATGCTTGTGGAAAGAAGGAGACAACACTTCTTCTTCAACTGGTCGTGTATTCATATTTAACTTATTTGTCGCGTGCTGGATGCATGTTGTAGCAGTCGGCATTGCTTCCAATCTTTCAAATGGAATCTCTTCGCCAGACACTTCGCAAATGCCGTACGTACCCGCTTCTATTTTTTGCAAGGCATGTTTCGTGTCCTCAAGCTGTTTATGCCAAAGTTCAATAAGCCCGAAGTCTTTTTCCCGTTCATATAGCTCTGTAGCCATATCACCTGGATGGTTGTCATAGCTAGACAGTTCTCCTACTGAGTCACGTTCAGAAGCACGATCTGTATTTTCATGAGTTTGTATCGTTTGCTCTAGTTCTTGTTTTTGTTTTTCTAAAATGGATTTAAATTGACCTACTTGTTGTGGAGTTAACATAGTCGTCCACCTTCCTACAATTCAGTTTCTTTACATAGTATGAGCGTTGAGAGTAGGAATTATGAGATGAATTTTAGATATGAAAAAGGAGCCGCATAAGCAGCTCCTTTTATAGAAAGTATCCAAGTAATAATCCGATTCCCATTAGGAAACCGAAGATTGTATTTGTTTTTGCTGTTGCAATCATCGCAGGTACCATTTCCATCGGAATGCTTTTGCCGATAAAGCCTTTCGTCGCTTTAAATGCTTTCGGCGCACTTAAAAATACGATAAGCATCCATGGTGATACGATGCCCACGATAATTAAAGCAATTGTCCAAATGTAGGAAACGATGAACATCGAAGCAAGTACACCAACCGCTCGCTCGCGTCCAACGAGAATTGCTAACGTTTTACGACCGTTTTCTTTATCGCCATCCAAGTCACGAATATTATTGGCTAGTAAAATGGCACCAATTAAAATGGAGCTTGGAATAGATAGTAAAATGACTTCTGATGTTACCGTTCCAGTTTGAATAAAGAATGAAATCCCAATAATAATGACACCCATAAATAATCCGGCTGTCAACTCTCCAAATGGTGTATATGCAATTGGAAGTGGGCCACCTGTATAAAGGTAAGCAACGGCCATACAAACAAGACCGATTGCAGCAAGCCACCAGCTAGAATTTATACAAATATAAACACCTAATAGTATTGCGATGCCGAAAAATCCAAATGCTAAGTTAAGCACTGTTTTTGGCTGAATGCCATCGCGAACGATAGCGCCGCCGATACCAACTGAACCTTCGTGATCGAGTCCTCTTTTATAATCAAAGTATTCATTAAACATGTTTGTTGCTGCTTGAATGAGAAGACAAGCAAGAAGCATCATAAGGAAAAGAGGAAGATGTATTTGATTTATACCTCCGACCTGCATCGAATATGCTGTTCCGATGAAAACAGGTACGAAAGCGGCTGTTAATGTATGGGGACGTAGTAAACTCCACCAGATGCGCCAGCCTGTTTGCTTACTTGGCTTTGGCGCCGTAGGAGAGGAATTCGTTTTGACGTTCATTTCCATGTTGAATCCTCCTTTGGTCACATATTGTACACAACTAAGTGTAGAAAAAGCATCATTTAGTGTCAACGTTTATTTTCTAGGAAGAGAAGGTGAATTTCTCAGAAATGCTAAACGTTGACAGGCCTTTCGTTTGAGGTGTATCTTAAAATCAAGCGTAATTATGACTATTTTTCGCCCATAGGGGGAGACAATTGTGATTCAAACGAAACAAAAAGGCTTGCAAGAAGTTCTTATTGCAGCTATCAAGCGTGCAACTAACGAAAAAACATTGGTTAGTTTTGTAAAACAAATAGACTGGGTGGATCCGCTTCTGTTCTATGCAGCAGGAAAAAGGATTTCATTCGAAAATAGATGTTATTTTGCAGACCCGGCTCAGCATGTAATATTTGCAGGAATTGGCTCTGTTTTCACTATAGCAAATTCTTCTCATAAGCGCTTTCAAACCGCTCGCGACGAGTGGGAGAAAGTAAAAGAGAATGCATTTGTCCAAAGAGATGAATATGAATTTGGAACGGGTCCGCTTTTATTTGGTGGTTTTTCCTTTGATCCAGAAAAAGAGAAAACGGACCTATGGAAAGAGTTTAAAGATACGACATTTTCACTACCAGCATTTTTATTAACTGTAAAAAATGAAAAAGCATGGTTAACGATGAATACATTTGTTTCAGCAACAGATTGTGCAGAAAATCTTTATAACGAAATGATTTCTTTAGAAGAGAAAATTTTGAGAGAGAGTAAATGTGCGCTAAACGGATCGAAATTGACTGTTATTTCTAAAGTAGAAGTGGATCCGAAAGGCTGGATGAAAGCAATTGAAAAAGTACAAGATGAGATGAAGCAGGGTAACGTGCAGAAGGTTGTATTGGCGAGGGAACTAAAAGTAGAGATGAATCATTCGATTGATTCTGCTCTTGTTTTAGAAGCACTTCGCATTGGTCAACCGGATTGTTACGTATTTTCTTTTGATTATAAAGGAGCATGCTTCTTAGGAGCGACGCCTGAGAGATTAATTCGCAAAGAAGATGAGAGATTTACATCGATGTGTCTTGCGGGTTCAATCGGTCATGGTCATTCTATAGAAGAAAGTAAGCGAAATAGTAATGCGCTTCTTCATGATGAAAAGAATTTAGCTGAACATGGGTATGTTGTTAACATGATCCGCTTGGTACTAAATGAACATTGCGAATACGTTAATATTCCGGAAAGCCCAGGTTTATTAACAACGAAAAACTTAATTCACTTATATACGCCTGTAGAAGCAAAAGGCGATGCGAGCCTTTTAACAATGGTAGAAGAATTACATCCAACACCAGCTCTTGGCGGGACACCTCGTTTGGAAGCGATGAAACTGATCCGTGATGTTGAATTGTTAGACAGAGGGTTGTATGGTGCACCGATTGGCTGGATAGATGATGAAGGAAATGGTGAATTTGCGGTTGCGCTGCGCTGCGGATTATTAAACGGCGAGAAAGCATCCTTATTTGCCGGTTGTGGTATTGTAATTGATTCAATCCCGCAGCTTGAATATGAAGAAACAAGTTTGAAGTTTAGACCGATGCTTGGTGCTTTGGAGGAATTAATGAAATGAACAATCATATAGAAGCATTATCATATTATTTAGGCGCGTTCGTGGATGAACTGACGCGTCTAGATGTATGTGATGTTGTCATTAGTCCAGGCTCACGGTCAACGCCGATTGCTTTACTAATGGAACAACACGAAGGAATGAACACATATTTACATGTGGATGAAAGATCAGCAGGATTTTTCGCGCTCGGTATTGCGAAAGCAAAAAAACGCCCAGTAGCATTATTATGTACGTCAGGAACAGCAGCAGCGAACTATTATCCAGCTGTATGTGAAGCTTTTCATTCAAGGGTCCCACTTATCGTCTTAACAGCGGATAGACCGCATGAATTAAGAGATGTGGGTGCACCACAAGCAATGAATCAATTTAATTTATACGGTACTTTTGTGAAACAATTTACAGAGATGGCACTGCCAGAAGCAAGTGAAGCGATGTATCATTACGCTCGTATGACGACGCAGCGTATAGTAGCAAATGCTTGTTTAGCGCCGCAGGGTCCTGTTCATCTTAATTTTCCAGTTCGCGAGCCACTTATCCCTGATTTCTCACTAGAAAGCTTATGGGATAAAGGACGTAGTGAATATACAGGAGTAGTTCAGCAAGGAAACGTGACGATGCCGAGTGAATATGTAGATTCTCTTGTAGGGCGCCTTTCACATATGGAAAAGGGGCTTATTATTTGTGGAGATGATAGTCATGCAGAAATTGCAATGTTTGCAACGCAACTAGCTGAAAAAACTGGCTATCCTATATTAGCAGACCCACTTTCTAATATTCGTAGCGGACACCACGATAAAACGATGGTAATTGACTGTTATGATACATTTTTACGAAATGAACAGTTAAAAGAAACATGGAAACCGGACGTTTTAATTCGCTTTGGTGGTATGCCTGTTTCTAAATCATTAACGCAGTTCATAAAAAAACAAACGAAAGCAGTTCATATCGTTGTCGATGAATCAGGACAATGGAGAGATCCAGCTCTTGTTGCGACAGAAGTTGTGCAAGCAAGTGACATTGAATTCTGCAAGACATTAATAGAAAAAATGCCAGTTATGAAAAAGAATGATTGGTCCCTAATGTGGCAACATATAAACGAAAAAACGAAGGAAACACTTCGTGAAATGGAAACATATGAAACTGCATTTGAAGGAAAGGTTATTACAGATATTGTGCGCGTATTACCAGAAGACGCAACGTTATTTGCGAGCAATAGTATGCCAATTCGTGATACAGACTCATTCTTCTTCACATCGGATAAAAACATCCATGTGATGGCAAACCGTGGTGTAAATGGTATTGATGGAATCATTTCGACAGCTCTAGGAGCAAGCGTTATTTGCGACCCACTTGTATTAGTAATTGGTGATTTATCATTTTATCACGATTTAAATGGACTGTTAGCAGCGAAATTACATGAATTAAATATAACAATTGTCGTTGTAAATAATGATGGTGGGGGTATTTTCTCATTCTTACCACAGTATGAGAAAAAGGAACATTTTGAATCATTATTTGGAACACCAATTGGACTTGATTATGAGCATGTTGTCAAAATGTACGGCGGTTCATTTAGCCGTGTAAATGGTTGGGAGCAATTCCGAGAAGAAGTTCGAAAAGGAACGACGACAGAAGGTTTACACGTTGTGGAAATTTGTACGAATCGTGATGAAAACTTAACATTGCACCGTACGTTATGGGCAAAAACACAGGACGTAATTACTACATCGTTGCAAGGTGAATCAAAATGAACGTAACGCTGCAAGGTGTATCGTATGAATATGAAGTAGTCGGAAGCGGGGAACCACTTCTACTTCTTCATGGTTTTACGGGAAGCATGGAAACGTGGCGTTCTTTTATCTCTTCATGGAGTGAGCAGTTTCAAGTTATTGTAGTGGATCTTGTTGGACACGGAAAGACTGAGAGTCCTGAAAATGTTGTGCATTATGACATCCGAAATGTGGCATTGCAAATGAAAGAACTACTAGATTACCTTCATATTGAAAAAGCACATATACTTGGCTACTCAATGGGAGGAAGACTGGCGATTACGATGGCATGTCTATATCCAGATTATGTACACTCTCTTTTATTAGAAAATTGTACAGCTGGGCTCGAAAACGAAGCAGATAGAAAAGAACGTCGTGAAAAAGATGATCGACTTGCCGATAAAATTGAGCGAGAAGACATAGAAAGTTTTGTATCTATGTGGGAAAATATTCCGCTTTTTGAAACGCAAAAACGTTTAGCAAAAAACGTACAAGAAGCGGTGCGAAAAGAACGACTTGCTAACAATCCAAAAGGACTTGCAAATAGCTTGCGCGGCATGGGAACGGGGGCTCAGCCTTCATGGTGGGATGAGCTGAAAAACTTAAAAATACCTGTTCTTTTAATGAACGGAGAGTATGATGAAAAGTTCTTTCGTATATTAAAAAATATTGAAAAATGCATCTCTGACGCGAAATTTGTCAAAATTGATGGTGCTGGCCATGCAATTCATGTGGAACAACCGGAAAAGTTTGATACAATAGTAAAGGGATTTCTAAAAACTATGCAGTGATGCTTTTTTCAGTTAAGAATGAAGTTACACTTATAGAGGAGATCAGAAATATACAAGGAGGTAGTTGTAATGGCTATTGAATGGGTAAAAGAAGGCAATTACGAAGATATTATTTATTCAACATACAATGGTATCGCAAAGATTTCGATTAACCGCCCTGAAGTACATAACGCATTCCGTCCTAAAACGGTAATGGAGTTAATCGACGCTTTTGCACAAGCTCGTGATGATGCAAATGTTGGCGTTATCATTTTAACAGGTGAAGGTGGACGTGCATTCTGTTCTGGCGGCGACCAAAAAGTTCGCGGTCATGGTGGATATGTAGGTGACGACCAAATCCCTCGTTTAAACGTATTAGACTTACAACGTCTAATTCGCGCAATTCCTAAACCAGTTATCGCAATGGTAGCAGGTTATGCAATCGGTGGTGGACACGTACTTCATATCGTATGTGACTTAACAATCGCTGCAGACAACGCTGTATTCGGACAAACAGGTCCTAAAGTAGGAAGCTTTGACGGTGGATACGGAGCTGGTTACTTAGCTCGTATGGTAGGCCACAAGAAAGCTCGCGAAATTTGGTACCTATGCCGTCAATACAACGCTCAAGAAGCACTTGATATGGGCTTAGTAAACACTGTAGTACCATTAGAAGAGCTTGAAGCAGAAACAGTACAATGGGCACAAGAAATTTTAGCAAACAGCCCAATGGCACTTCGTTTCCTAAAAGCTGCATTCAACGCAGACACAGACGGTCTAGCTGGTATTCAACAACTAGCTGGAGATGCAACGTTATTGTACTACACAACTGACGAAGCAAAAGAAGGTCGTGACGCATTCAAAGAAAAACGCAGTCCGGACTTCGGTCAATTCCCTCGTTTCCCTTGATCAAACCAAAAGCGGAAGCGGCTTGCTTAGAACAAGAGGGCGTAGGAAGGCGTGAAACGACCGACTGTTCTAGCCGCTGTAGCTGGATAAGACCAAACCGGAAACAAAACAACTAAGAGACTTGATATCATATCAAGTCTCTTTCTTTCATGAAAGGAGAATGAATGATGGAGACGATGCCAAATTGGTTAATGCAACGTGCATTTTTAACACCAGATCGCACTGCAATTGAAATAGAGGAAGAGAAAGTTACTTTTATGGAGCTGCATGAAAAAGTAGTATCTGTTTGTGAACACCTCACGCATGTTGGAGTGGAGCGAGGGCAAAAGGTGGCTGTTCTGATGAAAAATGGTATGGAGATGATTACAGTTATTCACGCCCTATCTTATGTAGGTGCAGTAGCTGTGCTTTTAAATACGCGTCTTTCAAGAGAAGAGCTACTTTGGCAAATGGATGATGCTGAAGTTGTTTGTTTAGTAACGGATCAAGATTTTGATGCTAAAGATGTTCCTGTTTATTCATTAGCCGAAGTGATGAATGGACCAAAAGAGGAAGCCTCTATACAAGAAGAGTTTTCTTTAGAAGAAGCGATGACAATTATTTATACGTCTGGGACGACAGGCAAACCGAAAGGCGTTATTTTAACGTACGGCAATCATTGGGCAAGCGCAGTCGGTTCGTCGCTTAATTTAGGACTTCGTGATGATGATTGTTGGTTAGCCTGCATGCCGATGTTCCATGTTGGCGGGCTATCTCTTTTAATGAAAAACATTATGTATGGCATGCGTATTTTACTTGTTCCGAAATATGATGCTGATTTTATTCATAAAGCACTTCAAACGAGAGGAGTAACAATTATTTCTGTCGTTTCTAAAATGTTAACTGATTTATTAGAGCGACTTGGGGCAGAGACATATCCATCTTCTTTACGATGCATATTACTTGGCGGAGGACCAGCGCCAAAACCACTATTAGAAGCATGTGTAGAAAAAGGAATTCCTGTATATCAAACGTACGGTATGACAGAAACATCTTCGCAAATTTGTACGTTATCCGCAGATTATATGTTAACGAAAGTAGGATCAGCTGGAAAACCACTATTTCAGTGCCAACTTCGTATTGAAAAAGATGGCGTAGTAGTGCCACCATTTGCGGAAGGTGAGATTGTAGTAAAAGGACCGAACGTAACAGGCGGTTACTTTAACCGTGAAGATGCGACGCGAGAGACTATTCAAAACGGATGGCTTCATACTGGCGACCTCGGTTATTTAGACGAAGAAGGGTTTTTATACGTATTAGATCGCCGCAGTGATTTAATTATTTCTGGCGGAGAGAATATATATCCAGCTCAAATTGAAGAAGTGTTACTCTCCCATCCGGCAGTAGCGGAAGCTGGCGTTGTCGGCATGGCTGACGATAAATGGGGACAAGTACCAGCTGCTTTTGTTGTGAAAAGCGGGGCGGTAACAGAAGAAGAAATTCTTCATTTTTGCGAGGAGAAGTTAGCGAAATATAAAGTGCCGAAGAAAGCATGTTTCTTAAAGGAATTACCACGTAACGCTTCGAAAAAATTGTTAAGACGAGAGTTAAGACAATTAGTGGAGGAGATGTAGGTGGAAATAAAAAAAGCGACACTGTATATAACGGAAATGCCACTCGTAATCCCGTTTGCTGCAAGCTACGGGACTTACGAAAAGCGTGAGAGTATCGTTATTGAATTAGAGGATAAGGACGGGTACATCGGATTTGGGGAAGTCGTTGCATTCTCTGAACCGTGGTATACGGAAGAAACGGTGAAGACAGCGCTGCATGTACTGCAAGACTTTTTAATACCTGATTTATTAAAGGCTGAAATTTCTCATCCGAATGAGGTACCGGGTCTATTTCAACATATAAAAAGAAACCGAATGGCAAAAGCCGGAATAGAGGGGGCTGTTTGGGATTTATATGCGAAGCGTCAAAAGAAATCGTTAGCGACATTGCTTGGCGGAACGAAGTCTGAAATTGAAGTCGGCGTTGTAATTGGGATCAATACAATTCCGGTTATGTTAAAACAAATCGAGAAGTACGCAGAAGAAGGATACGAGCGCTTTAAAGTGAAAATAAAGCCAGAGCATGATTACGAATTATTGAAAGAGATTCGTAAAGAGTTCCCAGGTATCCCGTTAATGGCTGATGCAAACTCAGCATATACATTAGGGGATACGGAGAGGCTGAAACGACTAGATGAATTCCAATTAATGATGATTGAACAACCGTTAGCGGATTACGATTTTCTTGATCACGCGGAATTGCAAAAGAAAATTGAAACGCCGATTTGTTTAGATGAAAGTATTCATAGTTTAGAAGATGCACGCGTTGCGATTACGCTTGGCAGCTGCCAAATTGTGAACATTAAACCAGGGCGAGTGGGCGGATTAACAGAATCAATCCAAATCCATAATTATTGTATGGAACATAACGTACCCGTTTGGTGCGGTGGTATGGTAGAGATGGGGATTTCACGAGCGCAAAATGTTGCTCTTGCGTCATTGCCTAACTTTACGATTCCAGGAGATATATCTGCTTCTAGTAGACATTGGGAGCAGGATATTATTTGGCCGGAAGTGATGCTTGAGGGCGGGAAAGTGATGGTGCCGCAAAGCGTTGATGCTGAGTATGAAGTAGATCGCGGAAGATTGGAAGAAATTACGAAGCAGCGGATTGTGTTTGAGCGGTAAATGGAAGTTTCATTAGGATGCCCGCAAATAGCGAGAGGATTTTGTCGTTCATTGTCGGTAAGTCGATATATTTCAATAATTGCTGATATAATTTGAGTTACGGTCGATATAATTGGAAAATCGCTGATATAATTTTATTTACCAAGGTTACTCTAACGAGTAGCCTTTTTGTATTGTACAAATTGGATAGACTAGTTTACAATCGAGCGTATAAAAATGGAATGAAAAAGGGGGAGTAAAATGAAGCGCATTTCAATTTTAATAGCGGATGATGAGGCAGAAATTGCTGATTTAATTGAGATACATTTAGAAAAAGAAGGGTACCACGTCGTGAAAGCAGCTGATGGAGAAGAGGCAATTCATATTATTGAAACGCAGCCAATCGACTTGGTAATTTTAGATATTATGATGCCGAAAATGGATGGGTATGAGGTGACGCGTCAAATTCGCACGAAACATCATATGCCGATTATTTTTTTAAGCGCGAAAACTTCGGACTTTGATAAGGTGACAGGTCTTGTACTAGGCGCGGATGATTATATGACGAAGCCTTTCACACCGATTGAATTAGTTGCACGTGTAAATGCACAACTGCGTAGGTTTTTTACGTTAAATCAACCGAAAGTAGCGGAGAGTAAATCTGCTTTAGAAATAGGCGGAGTCGTAATTAATCCCGAGCGTAGGACGGTTGATGTATATGGTGAGCAAATTGAATTAACGCCGAAAGAGTTTGATATTTTATATTTATTAGCGAGTCATCCGAAGAAAGTGTACAATGTAGAAAATATTTTTCAGCACGTATGGGCAGACGATTATTATGAAGGTGGAAATACAGTAATGGTACATATTCGTACGTTGCGGAAGAAACTTGGAGAAGATAAAAGAAAGGATAAATTAATAAAAACAGTGTGGGGAGTAGGTTATACTTTTAATGGCTAATATGATGAAAAGTTTTCGATTTAAAATGATTGCCTTATTTGCGTTAAGTATGGTACTTGCAGCAACTGTAACTTATATAATTTATAAAGGATTGCAGCTGTATTATAAAACGATGGTTCGCTACGAAGAGCCTTTAGCACAATTTAGGTCAATGGTAAGGGAATTTGGAGACATTAATTTCTTTTTAATTTTCTTTATTCCGTTATCTATTATCTTTTTCTTCTTTTTGACAAAACCGTATTTAAAATACTTTGATGAAATTTCTAATGGGATTCATCATCTTGCGAACGGTAACTTTACGAATAAAGTTCAAGTTTCATCAAATGATGAGTTTGGAAATATCGCGCGTGAAATAAATGTTGCAAGTGAAAAGTTAAAAGAAGCTGTTGAAAGAGGAGACTTTGCTGAAAGTAGTAAAGATCAGCTTGTTGTGAATTTAGCTCATGATTTAAGAACACCATTAACATCCGTGTTAGGATATTTAGATTTAATTCTTAAAGATGAAAATTTAACAAAAGAACAAATTAAACATTTCTCCACAATTGCATATACAAAATCGCAAAGACTGGAAAGTTTAATTGATGAGCTATTTGAAATTACACGTATGAATTATGGCATGCTAAAGCTGGATAAAAAGCCGATTGATATAAGTGAGTTGCTTATACAGTTAGAGGAGGAATTGTATCCGTTATTAGAAAAACATCATTTAGAAGCTAGATTGAATGTGGCTCCTCATTTACCGATGCACGGTGATGGAAAATTGTTAGCTAGAGTATTTGAAAACTTGTTAACAAATGCCGTTCGTTACGGCTATGATGGACAATTTGTTGATATGAATGGGTATGTTGATAATGGAGAAGTTGTCGTACAAATTACGAATTACGGAGATAGCATCCCGGAAGAAGATTTACCGTATCTTTTTGATATGTTCTATACAGGTGATAAAGCAAGAACTGAGAACCGTGGCGGGACAGGCCTTGGACTATTTATTGCGAAAAATATTGTCGAGCAACATAACGGTACGATTTCTGCTGAGAGCAATGTAGTTAGAACGATATTTGAAGTACGATTGCCAAAAGACGAGAATGTAACAATTTAATAAAAATTTAAACTTTACCCCACTTTTTATTTTAATAGTTTTTTCTATTCTATACGTAAGTTACGTTAAGGAGGAACTAGAAATGAAAAAGTGGGTATTTATTTCTTTTTTTATAGTATGCACAGTATGTGTAGGCGTTTATATATCACCGTTATTTCAAAAGGAAATCGACGTTAAAATTGTCGGGAAAGATGAGCTAGTAAAGGCGGCAAACACCGATGGGAAAGAGATTACGAAGGAACAAATTTATAAGGGCGATTTATTATTAGTTAACAGGGATTACCCAGTAAAAAAAGATAGTATTAGGTCTGATATTATAAATGTAAATCATAATAGTGAATTAGTGAGAGGCTATGTAATATTTGATAGAAATCTTCGTTTATCAAAGGATGTTGTGAAAAAGTTTTTGAACGTTGTCGATGCGGCTGGAAAAGAAAGTGTTAACCATTTTTTGATTAGTAGTGGCTATAGAGATTTCCAAGAGCAAAAACAGCTATATGAAAAAATGGGATCTGATTATGCACTTCCAGCAGGATACAGTGAACATAACTTAGGATTATCACTGGACATTGGGTCTACTCAAAAGAAAATGGAGAAAGCGCCTGAAGGAAAATGGATTGAAGAGAACGTATGGAAGCATGGCTTTGTATTACGTTATCCGAAAAATAAAAGTAACATTACAGGCATTCAATATGAGCCATGGCATATACGTTATGTAGGCTTACCTCATAGCGCAATTATGCAAAAAAAGAATTTCACACTAGAGGAATATTTAGGGTTTTTAAAAGAGGAAAAAGAGATTTCAACTGAAGTCGAAGGTAAGAAATATACTGTTTCTTATTATAAAGTTTCTGAGAATATGAAAGTGAACGTTCCAGCAAACAAGCAGTATGAAATTTCCGGGAACAATATGGATGGGGTTATTGTGACGGTTCAGGAATAGAGAAAAAGCTATCTGAAGTAGATAGCTTTTTTTCATGATTGGCCCCGGTCATATGCCTATCAAGCTAGCGAAATAAATCAATGGATACGAAATATAGTTGTTTTTAAACTAGCAAGTAAAAGTAGGAGTGCTAAAAAAGTTTATTAAAGTGCGATTTTTTTATTAGGTACTTGTCTATGCTTTATCGTTGTTTTATACACAATATCGGATTATAAAAATGGTCACCTTCTTATATCGATGAGATTTAAGAACATTCTTTTTAAGCAGTTGATAAAGGCGTTTGCTTGAAATAGGAACGAAAAGGAATTATTAATTATATAAATTGCTCTATATTTGCACCGAATGAATTAGTTATGAGATTTATTTTAAATGTCATTAAATAATTATTTTATGCAAATTAATAGTAACAAATATTGATGGTTATTAATAGACTAGTTTAATTCTTCTGAATGTTTTACTATTTGAATTGCGAGATAATAAAAGTGTATTTTTATTGTTTTCTGCTGTTATATATTTAGGAGGGAGAATGGTAGATGAAAAAGAAATTTATCAAGGGGATGATTTCTGCTGCATTATTGCTGAGCTTTACTTTACCATCAATTGCTGATGCAAGTATTGAAACGGAAGATGATGGTATTGTAACGGAGTATATCCCTGAAATTAATCTAGGCATTGATTTATCAAAGGTTGATACTTCTGACTTCGATTTTGAAAATTTTGAAAAAGAGTATGATTTTTTAGTAAATGACCCTGTTTTTTTACAACTAGAGGAGGAAGTAAGTAAACTAAGGGTTGAATCTGTTGTTGAAAAAAATCCTTTTACTGGCGAATTGGTTGTTAAGCAGGAAATATTGCCGGCTATTGTTCTTGGTGCATTAAGAGTATTAGTTTCAAAAGTAGGTAGAACTGCTGCGGATAAAGCCTGGACGGTTGCGCGTCCATATGTACAAAAGGCACTCAATTCTCCGAAGCAATATATTTTAGAAGCAGCTAAGGGTGGAATGATAATACAAGTACGTTCTAAAGCTACTGGTAACCGAGTTTTTGCCATAGATTATCATTATATTGATGGAAAAGGTCCTATTTTACATTATCATAGTCCTCCTAATGTCGGTGCACATAAATATTTTAGATAATGTCTAAGGAGCTTATATCTATGAAAAAATATAACTTTGAAGATTCGATTCATATGCATTTATTTTATTACAGGGATATAGAAGAGGTTTTTACATATGAGGCTGTAGCTTATAAAGTATGTAATGAAAATTTATGGGTAGTATATTTTGATATTTCTTTCTATGATGATTTATCAATTCATCAATTTTCTAAGTATCCATTCTATGATAAATATGGATATGAAATTCTCCATGTTCGTACAAAAGATCTAGATGAGTGTGAAGGAAATAAATTATTTACTGATTGGTTAATTAATAATTCAATTGTTTAGTTCTAGCCCGCTATTGGCGGGCAGTAAGGCTTCCACCTCAAAAGTTGGTGAAGGCTAATCCACACTGATTAAAGTTTCATTTTATAAATTTATCTATCACCAAAAAGCCTATCAATTTAAGTGCTTTTTGGTTTTTTATTTATGACGGAGAAATGTCTTAACATATAAAATTTACGAAATGCTAATGGCCTCCATTATCGGCGCTTAAACATTATAACGTTATATTTACTTCTCCCTTTTTTTGTGTTACGCTAAACGTGTGAAAGAGATATAAAAATGAAACTTTAATGTAAGCGTATTCTTATGGCTTCTTATAGAAAAGGGTGGAAGTACAATGACAGAACGATTCGTACTACGTAATGTGAAACGTGTGAACGGGGAAGAGATTGACATTGTAATTGAAAATAATAAAATCGCACAGGTGACGAAAGCTGGTGCTGGTGAGGGTGGAAAGGTTCTTGATTGCTCTGGTACTTACGTATCGAGTGGCTGGATTGATTTACACGTTCATGCTTTTCCAGAGTTTGATCCGTATGGCGATGAAGTGGATGAAATTGGCGTTAAGCAAGGGGTAACGACAATTGTTGATGCGGGTAGCTGCGGAGCTGATCGCATTGCAGATTTAGTAAAAAGTAGAGAACAGGCAAAGACAAATTTATTTGCCTTTTTAAATATTTCTCGCATCGGTTTGAAACGAATTGATGAATTATCCAATATGGAATGGATAGATAAAGAGAAAGTGATAGAAGCAGTAGAAAAGTATAAAGATGTAATCGTTGGGTTAAAGGCGAGAATGAGTAAAAGCGTCGTTTGTGATAGTGGAATTGAACCGCTGCATGTAGCGCGCTCTTTATCCCGTGAAACATCATTACCGATTATGGTACATATCGGTTCAGCGCCTCCTCGCATTGAGGAAGTTGTACCTCTTTTAGAAAAAGATGATGTTATTACACATTACTTAAACGGGAAAGAAAATAATTTATTTGATGAAGAAGGCAAACCGCTACCTGTGTTACTAGATGCAGTGAATCGCGGCGTACATTTAGATGTTGGTCACGGTAATGCTAGTTTTTCTTTTAAAGTAGCAGAAGCAGCGAAGCGTCATGGTATTGCCTTTCATACAATTAGTACAGATATTTACCGAAAGAACCGTATACACGGTCCAGTGTATAGTATGGCTCATGTTCTTTCGAAATTCCTTTACTTAGGTTATCCGCTAGAAGAAGTGATTGATGCGGTTACGAAAAATGCGGCAGAGTGGCTTAAGAAACCAGAGCTTGGCCGTATTCAAGAAGGAGATATTGCAAACTTAACTTTATTTACGGTTAAAGATGAGAAGGTTACGTTAATTGATTCAGAAGGGGATCAGCGCATTGCTGAAAGAAGGATTGATACGAAAGGGGTTGTAATTAATGGGTCATTCATTGAATGCTAAGTACGGATTAAAAAGAGTAATTAATGCGAGCGGTAGAATGAGTATTTTAGGTGTATCTGCTCCTACAGATACGGTAATGGATGCGATGAAACATGGTGGACAAAATTATGTGGAAATTGCTGATTTAGTAGATAAAGCAGGAGACCATATTGCGAGAATTCTAGATTCAGAGGCAGCGGTCGTTGTGAATTCAGCATCGAGCGGAATTGCGCTTTCTATCGCTGGTATCGTTACAGAAGGAAATCGCCGTAAAAGTGAAAGACTTCATCAAGAAGTAATCGCGAAAAACGAAGTGATTATGTTAAAAGGTCATAACGTTCAATACGGTGCTCCTGTTGAAACGATGATTTACTTAGGCGGCGGTAAACTTGTAGAAGTTGGCTATGCAAATGAAGGGAAAGCAGAACATATTGAAGATGCAATTGGTGAAAATACAGCAGCGATTCTGTATGTGAAATCACATCATGCAGTGCAAAAAAATATGATTTCTGTTGAAGAAGCATGGGAAGTTGCGCAGCGAAATAAAGTACCGCTTATCGTGGATGCAGCAGCTGAAGAAGACATTCAAAAATATGTGAAGTATTCAGATCTTGCTATTTATAGCGGTTCAAAGGCAATTGAAGGACCTACTTCTGGTATTGTGGGCGGTAAAAGAAAGTATATTGAATGGCTGAAAGTGCAATTACATTGTATCGGAAGAAGCATGAAAGTTGGGAAAGAAACAACTTTTGGTTTACTTCAAGCACTTGATGAGTACGGAGTAAAAGAAGATAAGAGCGAGCAAGAAAAAGAATTGCTACAAGTACTTATGCCGCTAAAAGAATTAAATGGTGTAAATGTAACGATCGTTCAAGATGAAGCTGGAAGAGCAATCTTTAGAGCACGTATTCATATTAACGAAAAAGAGTTAAATAAATCGGCAAAAGACGTTGTGGCTGCATTACGCGACGGGGAAATTGCAATTTACACACGTGATTACGGAGTAAGACAAGGGTTCTTTGATATCGATCCACGTCCACTTCAAGGTGATGACATACATGTAATTGAAGAAAAAATGAGAGAAATTGTAGGGGGAAACTAAAATGACAAACATTCAAAAACGTTTTTATAAAGGCCGCGTAGCATTAAATGTATTGGCAAACAATATAGAAAATGCGAAAGATATTTTTGAAGCAGCAGAAGGTTATGTAGTAGTGGGAGTGTTATCAAAAGACTATCCAATAGTAGAAGAAGCTGTTACAGCTATGAAAGCATATGGAAAAGAAATTGATGACGCTGTATCAATCGGACTAGGCGCAGGAGATAATCGGCAAGCGGCAGTTGTGGCTGAAATTGCGAAGCATTATCCTGGTAGCCATATTAACCAAGTGTTTCCTTCAGTTGGAGCGACACGTGCAAATCTTGGCGAAAAAGATAGCTGGATTAATAGTTTAGTATCGCCAACAGGAAAAGTAGGTTACGTAAATATTTCTACTGGCCCAATTAGTGCGGCTGGAGAAGAAAAAGCAATCGTTCCAATTAAAACAGCGATTGCACTTGTACGTGATATGGGCGGAAATTCATTGAAGTACTTCCCGATGAAAGGGCTAGCCCATGAAGAAGAATATCGCGCAGTTGCGAAAGCTTGTGCGGAAGAAGGATTCGCATTAGAGCCAACAGGCGGAATTGATAAAGAAAACTTCGAAACAATTGTACGTATTGCGCTTGAGGCAAATGTAGAGCAAGTTATCCCGCACGTGTACTCTTCTATTATTGATAAAGAAACTGGTAACACGAAAGTAGAAGATGTGCGTGAATTATTAGCAGTCGTGAAGAAGCTAGTTGATCAATATGCGTAAGAAAATTGCAGCGTTCGGCGAAGTAATGATGCGCCTGCAAGTACCTGGATATGAATTGTTGTCGCAAGCTAACACGTTAAATTACTCATTTTCAGGTACAGGTGTGAACGTTGTAGCGGCACTTTCTCACTTAGGGCATGAAGGGCTTCTTATTTCAACTTTACCGGAAAATTCGGTTGGAGATGCAGCTGTATCTTACATTCAAAAGTTAGGAATTCAAACTTCTCTTGTTTCAAGAGGTGGTAAATATGTAGGTATGTATTTTTTAGAAAATGGATTCGGTGCACGTGCAAGCCGCGTTACGTATTCGAATCGACTAGAAAGTAGCTTCAATACGGCGTCTGAAGAGATATACCAATTTGAAGAAATTGCTAAGGAAATTGATATCGTTCATTTTTGCGGTATTACACTTGCGATGAATGATACGGTGCGCCATCATATGAAGTCTTTAGCGAGAGCAGTTAAAGAAAACGGAGGAACCGTCGTTTTTGATTGTAATTATCGTCCATCACTTTGGGGAGAAGACGGATATGAACAGGCAAAACCGCATTATGAAGAAATGCTAGGACTTGCTGATATCGTTATGATGAATGAAAAAGATGGAATGTTTGTTCTTGGAATGAAAACAGAAGAGACAGAGCGAGAGGCGCAACTTGTTGATCTTATTCCAAAGGTAGCTGAAATGTATCATATCGCTACAATCGCTGGTACTCATCGCTCTATTAACAGTGATAATACACATTCGCTTCGCGGGTTTATATGTAAAGATGGAACGTTCACTTTTGCAAAAACACTTACGTTTTCTGTATATGATAGAATAGGTGCTGGAGATGCTTATACGAGCGGAATTATTCATGGCGAGATAAAGGAGTTCGCACCAGAGAAAGCTGTTTCATTTGCGTCAGCAGCTGGAATGCTAGCACATACAATCGTCGGTGATACGCCAATGTCATCAGAGAAGGATATACTTCGGGCAATGACGGCATCAGTAGGTGATGTAGAAAGGTAGTGGGTGTAACGGTGAACGTAACGAGAAAAAAAGGACCATTATATTTGCAAATAAAAAATATTATTCGTGATCGAATATTGCATGGTGTATATGCAATTCATACGAATATCCCTTCCGAACCGCAGTTAGAAGAAGAGTTCAAAGTGAGTAAAATTACAGTGCGAAATGCGATTAAAGAACTCGCTCAAGAAGGATATTTGGAAAAGAAAAGCGGTAAAGGAACGAAAGTCATCCGCAATACTTCTGCGACAAAACTGTCAAAGGGTAAGAAATTTACTGAAGTGTTAGTGGAAGAAGGATATAAAGTACAGAAGAAATTGCTAAAAGCAGAAATTGTGCAGAATGAAGAAGGAACAGTGCCATTTCGATTATTCGGTAAGGAGAGTTTTCGTATTGAACGTTTATATACGTTAAATGATGCACCGTACATTCATTATACGCACTATTTCTCAGCAGGAATGGCAAGTTCAGATTTATCGGATTTTGACTTGCAATCGCTTTATGATTTAGTTGAAGACCGAGGTATTCATTTAGAAAACTTCAGAGATGAATTCGCTGTTGGACTCGCGCCTAGTTTCGTTGCAGAAGCGCTAGGTGAAAAAGAGGGGACAGCGCTATTAAAACGCATGCGTTATTCTTACGATGAAGTTGGCGAAGTAATTGAATATAGCGAAGGCTACTACAATACAGAAATGCAGCATTATGTAGTGAATTATGACGTATAAAAAAGAGGGGATTTTCCCTCTTTTTTTATAAAGTAAGGAGAATGGGAGATGGATATATACTTATTAATCGTCACGTTACTTGCAATTGCGATTGTTATTTTAGGGGTATCATGGTGGAAATGGCATGCATTTATTAGTTTAACAGTTGCGAGTTTGTTTTTAGCTATCATGTCTGGACTGAACTTAACGAAAATAGTGACTGCCTATGAAACTGGTGTTGGTAGTGTACTAGGGCATTTAGTTGGTATTTTAGCTCTCGGAACAATTTTAGGGAAAATGATGTCCGATTCAGGGGCCGGCATGCAAGTGGCAGATTTCTTTATTCGATTTTTCGGTGTAAAGAAACTACCTTGGGCTATGTTATTTGCAGGATTTGTTATAGGGATTCCAGTGTTTTTTGAAGTGGGGATCGTCATTTTATTACCACTTGTTATTTCCATTCGAAAAACGACGAAGCAAAATATATTATTAATTGCGTTACCTGTCATTGCAGGATTATCTATTGTTCACGGGCTCGTGCCTCCGCATCCAGGGGCGATGACAGCAATCGGTATTTATAACGCGAACTTAGGAAAGGTACTTTTATATTCATTAATTATCGCGTTACCAACAGCCATTATCGCAGGACCGATATTTGCAAAGTGGGTACATAAAAGGGTGATACCTGAAAATGAACCAGAGCTTATTCGGGTTACGACTGTCTCAACTGATTTGCCAAGTCGTAAAGTTTCATTCTTTATTATTTTACTACCAGTTGTATTGATGATTTTATCAGTAGTTGCACCATATATTTCATTACCGAAAAAATTGACTGAATTTTTCGTGTTTATAGGAAGTCCAGTAATCGCCTTACTTATTTCATGTTTCGCAGCATTTTATTTACTTGGTATCAAACAAGGTATTAATAAAAAGATGATTAAAAAATTAACAGATGAAAGTTTATTGCCTGTCGGTTCTATTATTTTAATAATTGGTGCAGGCGGTGGATTTAAACAAATATTAATTGAAAGCGGCGTTGGAACAGCTATTGCACAAATGGCAGAACATATTTCGTTATCACCAATCGTATTAGCTTTCATGGTAGCTGGTTTAATTCGAATTGCAACAGGTTCAGCTACAGTAGCATTAACGACAGCAGCAGGGATTGTTTCACCAGTTATTCAGCACATGTCTGGTGTGAATTTAGAGCTTCTCGTTATTGCAACCGGTGCAGGTTCATTAATGTTTTCTCACGTAAATGATGCAGGGTTCTGGCTTGTAAAAGAGTATTTAGGTTTGACGGTGAAGGAAACGTTTAAAACGTGGACGGTACTCGAGACATTGTTATCATTTATTGCATTTGGTTTTGCTCTTTTGTTGAATATGTTTCTTTAGGAGAGGAGATCAGATTTAAACGAATAAAACCTACAGAGGAAATGTAATTTCTCTGTAGGTTTTATTCGTTTTTTGTGCTTTCTATTACTTAATGGAACGGACATACTGATCTTCTCCATCGTCTTTGACAAAGACTCCTAGCTCATTCAAATCTTTGCGTAAATGCTTCTTTTTTTTAGAGTTTCCTTCTCGAAGGGCATTGCGTCTTTCATACAAAATAGTATTTATGCTTTTATTAAATCGCTCATCCTCTAATTTCCATAAGCTATACTCATGTTTATAAGGATCTTGTTCCACCCAGGGGAAGCCGTGCATTAAGAAAGTATCTTTAATTTTGCTTGGGGTAATGTCAGATGTTTCACGTAACCATTCTCGGTCTTCTTGATCAATGATAACCACTTGACGCTTATCTACAAAAACGGCTTTTACATTTAATCTGGTGATTTGTTTCTTTTGATCGTCCTTATTCACGTGAATGCTTTCCGAAGTAATGTTCATTTTTAAAGCTTCACTATAAATAATTAAAGAAAATAAAATTCCTGCAATAACACCAATTAGCATGAGGATAATAGGAAGCCAGAAGGGATTAATAAAATTTAAAAGTTCTATAATTTTTGAATCAGAAAAGAGAGGAATCTTTTTTATAATCTCTATTAATTTAGGTGAAAAATATCCAATAACGCCTAAAAGGATTGGACTTACTATAGCAAGTAATTTTTCTAAAAAACCTAATCCAATGACAGATGCCTTTTTCATGTGTAGTTCATCCTTTCATATATATTTTTTTAATCAAGGCATGTTTTAAACAGTGAGTTTCTTCACCATTTTTATGAGCTCATCTGAGTAATTTTCTATGGATATAGATGAATTTGCCTTCAGCATTCTTTCTTCGATTGCTCCTAAAATAAATGAAGCTAATGTGTCGGTTTGGAAAGAATCGGAAAACACGCCATTTTGTTGACCAGTCTTCAAAATATCTAATAACATCGTTCTAAGGGCATCCTCCTCTTCGTCGTCTTCGATTCTGTAATAAGGAACGTTCTCTTCATTTCTTGCATTAAAGACAATCTCAATTAAGGCAATATTATTTTTGTAATGAGTTTCTTGATAAGCCAAATGCGCTTCAATAAAAGCCTCTAGTTTATTTATTTCAGATTGAGCTAATAGCACTCGATTACTAATAAATTCATGTTGCTTGGCAACTAAAAATTGTAATGTGCGATTCATAAGGTAAAGCTTATCATTAAAATGATAAGAAATAAGTCCGGTACTAATCTTAGCCTTTTTTGCCACCTTCGTTAAGCTTAAGTTGTTATATCCAACCTCTTCTAATGTATCAATACATGCAAGAATAATTTGTTCACGCCTAGCCTCTGCAATAAAAGAATCAGTCACGCTATTCAACTCCTAATTTATATAATTTGAATGTATAATCAAAAAATTGATTGGTCGTTCAATTAAATATTAGTAAGAAATTAAGAGTATGTCAAATGTTTTATGCTTACATCTGGATAAGGCTCATTCGCTTTTTAATAAAGCCCAATTCCTAAAACAAGCCCGTTTTTAGGTAAGCCAAGCTTCCTATTCGCCCTGAAAACATAATATAAATGGAATCCCCTCATTTAGAGCAAGGTGAACTTGTTATGAATGATACTAAAGGAGGAATAGGGTAATGAGCGAAAAGTGTGAACACAGACATGATGATTGTAACCGCAGACATGGTTGCGGAGGCGGTTTTGCGCTTCTAATTGTATTGTTTATTTTATTAATTATCATCGGTGCTAGCTGCTTCGGCGGAGGCGGCGGTTGTGGCTATGGTGGTTATGGCGGTTATGCTGGCGGCTACGGCGGATATTGCTGCTAATTATTAAAAACTATTGAAAATAGCCTTGTGCATATTGCACAAGGCTATTTTATTCATATTTTTATATGCTGTGATAATTTATTAATGTAAAGAGAACGGATTAAGAAGAAGAAAATGATCTCGATAATCCCGAAAAAGGTGAGTACGATACATGTCTCTTTTAATAAGGAGAAAGAAAACATGCTTTGTAAAAACTTAACCGCAAATAATGTGTGAACACCAGCAACGATATAAGGAACGAAAAATAAAATTCCTAATTGAATCGTTGCAGAGCGAAACATTTCTGATTCAGTTAAGCCAAGCTTTGTAATCGTAATATATTTTTGTCTTTCAGTTGTTAAGTCATTATACATACGGAAATATAAAACACTAGCTGCTCCGATAAAGAAAATAAAGCCGAGAAATGCCCAAATAAAGAATTGAGCGACTGCATTTCCTTTACTATGAACGAGTTCATCCGTAGCTGTATAAATATAAAATGGTTTAATGAAATCTTCTTCATTTTTATGTGCTTCATACAAGGTTTCTGCATCATGATTTAAGCTTTTTAATATATTTTTTGTTGGGACAATTGCATTTTCCCAATTTTCCACGAAGTAGTTATAGACTGTAATTGTTTCAATATGAGGAATCATATTTTCAATTACTTCATCTTGCATCACAATTAAGTGAGGTAATGCAAAGGGAGGCTCAATTCCTCTATTAATAAAACCTTTAATTTGAAATTCCTTTTTATTAGAGCCAAGTGTAATCGTGTTCTGCTTCGCAAATGGGTTAGACACGAGATTTAATAACACTGGTGAATAGCGAGAAATATTATAAACTTGTGAAGAATCGAGAGTGATTTTTGATCTGTTTAATTGCTGTGCTATTGCGTTATAATCACTCATTTTCATAATGGCAATTGATTCTTTTGAAGCTGTATCTTTTAAAACGGTAAATTTATATTTGTCATATTGAAAATTAGCATTTGTAAGTTCAGTTTCAATCGTAGTAATATGCTTTTGTT
This sequence comes from Bacillus cereus group sp. MYBK14-1, assembly GCF_051916885.1. Taxonomy (NCBI): domain Bacteria; kingdom Bacillati; phylum Bacillota; class Bacilli; order Caryophanales; family Bacillaceae; genus Bacillus; species Bacillus cereus group sp. MYBK14-1. Next base: position 44,625 of record NZ_JBQAHM010000012.1, read on the forward strand.
CAAATGCATTAACACCTTCTGATGTATAGGTGAATGGTATTGGATATCGTTCTAGTATGGGTGCTTTCGTATTATTGTTTGCAGCAAATAACCCGATAATAATTGTAAATGCAAGTGCAGATAGCATAGAAACAATAAAGAGTACATTAATATTACTGCGTGTACGAGAAACTAAATCTGAAATCCATAACATATTTATTTGTTTTAAATAAAACTTTCTTCGTTTCTTTAAAATATAGATAAAGAGAAGAAATGTTTGTGAAAAAAATAAATACGTCCCAACTACTACAAGCGGTAAAATAGATAGCATAATTAAGAATACAGATCCATTTTGTGCATTTTTTTCCGTTATGTAGCCTTGCGGATAACCAGCAATATAATAGCATAGTCCTAAACAAGTTAAAGCAAATAGTGAAATCAGTATAGATGGTTTTTTTTCGCTCTTCTCTTTGTTAACGCCCTTAATAAGCTTCGTTGTTTTTCGAGTACGAATAAACATTGGTGTAAATGTAGAAACGATTAAAAATAAGATGATAAACGTTACGGTTGTAACGATAATCGCTTCTATTGGCCAATATAAATAGAGACCTTTCGCGTTTGTTAATTTCGAAGTGACTAATAAGAAAAAGTTAGAAAATACAAGTCCACCTTGAATGCCGATAAAGATAGACAATATCCCGATTATCATATTTTCAGTAAATAACAGTCTCTTTAATTGTCTCTGTGAGATACCGAGAATGGTGAGTATCCCGAATTGCTGCTTCCGTACATTTAAAAATGTTCCAATTGAATATAAGAGAAAGAAGAACGAGAACATAACAATCACAAGCTGTGCTGTACTAGCTAAGTTCATTAGAGGATCACGTTCTTGGAAACTTTGTACACTTTGTACACTTTGTAACCGCGGGTGATACGCGTATACAGTAAATGAAAAGAAAACCATGATAGAAAACGCACTACTTACAAAGTAGGCGAAATATGCTTTCGAATTACGTGAGACATTTTTAAATGCGAATTGCCAAAATGTCATCCACGTCTTCCTCCTAATAATGCTAAAACATCTAATATTTCTTGATAAAATTTCTCACGGTACAATCCGCGGTGTAGTTCATTGTAAAGCTCTCCATCTTTAATGAAAATAACACGGTTACAATAACTTGCTGCAAACGGATCGTGCGTAACCATTAAAATCGTTGCATCTTCTTCTTTATTTAATTTCGTAAATAGCTCCATTACGTCAATTGCCGCTTTTGAATCTAAGTTTCCTGTCGGTTCATCGGCAAGTAGAAGTGAAGGATGATGAATAACAGCACGTGCTACTGCGGTACGCTGTGCTTGTCCCCCAGAAACTTCAAAAATACGCTTGTCCAAAATATGATCAATTCCAAGCTTTTTTGAAATGTTATCAAGCTTTTCATCCATTTCTTTTAATGGAACATTATCTAATGTTAAAGGTAGTACGATATTTTCACCGATTGTTAGTGTATCTAGTAAGTTAAAGTTTTGGAAAACAAATCCTAACTCTTGGCGACGGAAAATAGCTAACTTCTCTCTACGAAATGTGTGCGGTTTTTTTCCGTTAATCACGACATCACCTGAAGTCGGAGAATCGATTGTAGAGATAACGTTTAAAAATGTAGATTTTCCGCTACCAGATGGTCCCATAATGGCAACGAATTCCCCTTTATCCACGTGTAAATTTATATTTTTTAAAGCAGTATGAGGGACTTTTCCCTCATATACTTTTGAGACGTTTTTTATGTGTAATACTTCTTCCATAGTAATCACCTTTCTACTTTTTAAAACTTAATGTGTTGTGATAATTTTTGCATATAAAAGGAACGAATTAAAAGGAAAAATAAAATTTCAACTGTTCCAAAAATCAACAGTACGACTGTAATTTCAGCGAAGAACGAGAGATGTAATATTTCTTGTAGCATCTTTGTCGCAAACATCGTATGGATTGATGCCATAATGTAAGGCACGAAGAAAAGAATCGCAAGCTGAATTGTCGCTGAACGTTTCATTTCAGTCTCAGTTAAGCCAATTTTCGTAATCGTTATATATTTTTCTTGCTCATTTGTTAAATCTGTATACATTCGGAAGTAAAGAACACTACCAGCACCGATAAAGAAAATAACACCTAAGAAAGTACCAATTAAGAAGAATGAGGCAACATTTAGTTTTTTCTTATATAGAGAATCGCTCGCTTCACTTGCATGGAAAGGTGGGTGCTCTGCTTGAATTGCTACATTATCGTTATGGATTTTTGTTATAAACGATGAACCGATATTATGTGCTTTTTCCCAATCTGTAACTTTGAAGTTATATACACTCATTTGTTTGGAAACTGTGGATAAGGCTTCTACAGTTTCATCAGATAGTATGAGTAATTGGTATATTAAGCTGTTTGGGAATGGGCTATAACTTTTATATTCTTTCACTTGTAGTTGTAAATTGTTTTGAGTAAGTGTAAGAGTATTTTTCTTTTCTTCATTGTGAAGTGTTCCAATAACTTGATCATCTAAGTCTTTCATAAGAATATAAGATTCATTCTTATTTACCGTAAGTTTTTCCAAATTTAATGCTTTAGCAAGTACATTATAGTCACTTTGTTTAATTGCGTAATAGAGCTGCGTGTTATCTTCAGCTGAAGATACCTCATATATATCCGTTTTAAATTTTGTATAAGTAAAGTGCCCTTCATTAAATTTCTGCTCTAACCAGTTTAAATGTTCATCAGCTAATGTATTTTCAGTATGCGATAAATACGTAAACGGGAAAGGGTTTTGTCTAATTGCATCAAACTTTGTAAATTTCCCAAAACCGTATAAGAATGTAATCATTGTAAAAGCGAGTGTTGATAGCATCGCTACAATAAAGAGCATGTTAATGTTTGTCCGAATGCGCGCTGCTAAATCCGAAATCCAAAGCATATTAATTCGTTTCATATAAAACGTTCTTCGCGTTTTTAAAATACGAATAAGTAAAAAACTAATTTGTGAAAAGAAAAAGTATGTTCCAGCTGCAATAAGCGATGGGATGACAAATATACTAGAGACGGCGTATAAAAGCCCAATGATGTCACCTAGCGACATAAAATACAACGGATTTGCGGCTAACGCATATCCACATATTAAACACGTCGCACCAAATAGAGAGATGAGCACGGATGCTTTTCTTTCTTTTTGTTGTGTTCCTTCTTTTAAAAGACGTACGGCTTTTCTCGTACGAATGAGCATCGGTGTAAAAGATGATACGAGAATGAAGAGCCCAAGAAAGATGATGATAGTTAAAACGATAGCACTTGTAGGCGGATATAAATATAAACCAGGTACGTGTGTAATTTTGGCGGTAACTAATAAAAAGAACTGTGAAAAGACAACTCCAAGTTGAATGCCAAAAAATATAGAAAGAGCACCAATTAACATATTTTCTATAAATATGAGTCGCTTTAATTGTTTTTGAGATATGCCAAGTACTGTTAAAATCCCGAACTGTTTTTTTCGTACTTTTAAAAAGGTCCCGATTGAATACAGTAAAAAGAAAAATGAAAAGAACACAATGACAACTTCTGAAATTGTCATTAATATGTTCAGAGAATAATTCACGTCTGTCATATGCAATTTAGGATGAAATAAATAAACTGCAAATGAGAAAAAGATTGCGATGGAGAACGCACTGCTTACAAAATAGGCGAAATAAGCTCTGGCGTTCCGCGTCACGTTTTTAAATGCAAACTGCCAAAATGTCATTCACCTGAACCTCCTGATAGGGTGAAGATGAGAAGAGCATAAGAAATGCTCTTTTCATCAAGTTTGTTTTAAATATTTTGTCCACTCGTGTATTGTGATAATTTTTGCATATAAAGTGAACGAATGAATATGAAAAATACGATTTCAACGAATCCAAAAATAATAAGAACGGCTGAAACCTCTTTGAACAGAGATAAACCAATTACATCTTGTAGCATTTTTGTTGCAAACATTGTATGAATGGATGCCATAATGTACGGAATGAAAAATAGAATACTAAGTTGAATGGTTGCAGATCGTTTCATCTCTGTATCTGTTACACCGATTTTAGAAATCGTTATATATTTCTCTTGTTCGTTCGTCAAATCCGTATACATTCTAAAGTAAAGAACGCTACCAGCTCCAATGAAGAAAATAACTCCTAAAAAGGTCCCAATTAGGAAAAATGCAGCACTGCCTGATGTTATTTTGTATAATGATCCTGCTGATTCAAAGGAACGAATAAGAGGTCCTTCATACTGGGATTTATTTCGATCTTTTTGCACTTTTTCTATAAAATTATCAGCAATTTCATATGTCTGTTCCCAGTTTTGAATTTTGTAATTGTATGCTGATATATGCTTTACGGTGCTAGGTAAGTTATTTACGATAACATCAGGCAAAACTATCGTTTGATATGAAAAGCCAGATGGAATTGCATTCACATGCTCATAGCCTTTCACTCGTAATTTCGTATTTGTACTAGAGAGTGTAATGTAATCTCTTTTGTAGCTTTGCTCAAATTCGTTGAATATGGTGTTATAAGATGTCCCTGTTAGCACATATGCTTCGTTATCATCCATAAATAGTTGTTTCATTCGTAAAGAATCTGCAAGTTTGTTATAGTCACTTTGCTTAATTGCGTATACGTCATTATAAATAGCTATATCTTTATCTTCTTTTAGTGGTGTTTCATATATATCAGCTTTTATTTTTTGATAGGGGAAATGCTCTTTTTGTAATTGTTGCTCAAGCCAATTTAAATGCTCTGTAACAAAAGGGTTCGCATCATAAGAAAAATAAGAAATTGGAAAAGGAGAAGTTCTATTCACCTCTAGCTTAATAAATTTCCCGAATCCATATAGAAACGTAATCATTGTGAAAGCAATTGTAGATAGCATCGCTACAATAAACAGCATATTAATATTCGTTCGAATACGGCTCGCTAAATCCGAAATCCAAAGCATATTAATCCGTTTCATATAAAACTTCCTTCTTTTCTTTAAAATATAAATAAGTAAGAAACTAATTTGTGAAAAGAAGAAATATGTTCCAATTGTAACAAGCGTTGGGATAACGAAAATAATTGAAACCATATATATAACACCGATTTGCGGGCTTACTGATACGAAATATTTAGGATTTCCAGCTAACGCATAACCACCAAATAAACAAATCGCACCAAATAATGAAACAAGTATGGATGGTTTTCTTTCTTTTTGTTTTCCACCATTTGTTTTTAAAAGGTGTACTACTTTTTTTGTACGAATAAGCATTGGTGTGAATGCAGATACAATGATAAAAAGACTAAGGAAAACAATGGTTGTTAAAATAAACGCGTTAGTAGGCCCGTATAAATATATTCCTGGAACATGGGTAAGTTTGGCTGTTACTAATAAGAAAAATTGAGAAAAAACAACTCCAAACTGCATGCCGAAAAAGATAGATAAAATCCCGATTAACATATTCTCCATAAAAATAAGACGATGTAATTGTTTTCTCGATATTCCTAAAATGGTCAAAATACCAAATTGTTTTTTTCTAACTTTTAAAAAAGTACCAATGGAATATAGTAAAAAGAAGAAAGAGAAAAATACAATTACTACTTCTGAAAATATCATTAATCCTGAAATTTCAGAGGTCATGTCAAAGTTTTGTAATTTCGGATGGAATAAGTAAACAGCAAACGAAAAGAACACAGCAATGGAAAAGGAGCTACTTACAAAGTAAGCAAAATAAGCTCTTGAGTTGCGCGTGACGTTTTTAAATGCAAATTGCCAAAATGTCATAGATTATACCTCCGGCTAGAAGATATAGAAGTAGTTGTATTGCAAAAAATGTATGAGAGTGAGTTCTCATACATTTTGCTTGCATATGTTACGATCATGCTTCGGTCACCTTCTCTGTATGTTCTGCTTGATTATTTGCAGCGTTGTGGAAGATGATTTTAATCGTCGTTCCTTTACCAACTTCAGAATCTAGTTTGACAGAGTGACCTAAATAATCACAAATTTTACTTACAATATAAAGTCCCATACCAGTAGATTCTCCGAACGCGCGACCGTTTTTCCCAGTGTAAAATGGTTCAAATACTCTTCGAATATCTTCTTGCGGAATACCAACACCTTCATCGCGAACTTCTAAAATAATATCTTTTCCGTTTCGGTAAGCAGATAAGAATACTTTCTTTCCGCGTTCCCCAGAGTAACGAACAGCATTTGTCATTAACTGATAGATGATAAATTTTAGCCATTTCGCATCAGAAGCAACTTTTAAATCAGAATGGACTTCTAAAACAGGGAAGACACCATTACGAATGAATAGTTCTTTTAATCCGTTAATATTTTTTGTTACCGTATCTTTTAATGAAATCGTCTCGACATGGAAATCTTCATGGAAGTTATTTAACCTAGCCATGTATAAAGCCATATCAAGCCCTTGGTTTAGACGCTCTAATTCTTTTTTAAACTTTGGAATTAAATGCTCGTCTTCCATTTCTAGCACCATAAGCTGCATAACAGAAACAGGTGTCTTCATTTGATGTACCCAATGGTTAATGAATAATTGATGTTCTTGTTGTTTTACTTCATACGATTGTAGTTCTTTTTGGAATAAACGGTACTGCGTACGTACGAGTTCATTGACACCGTGAGGCATCGGAGCAGTTGCTCTTTCAATAAACGCATCTTCCATTTTTTCTGGTTGCTCACTTAATCTATGGTACATTCTACGATTGCGAACGTAACGATAAGCGAGGAAACAAATAAATAAGTATAGGCTTAAAACGACGAAGTAAAATTTATTATTTTGAAATCCGTCTACTGCATCATAAAGAACGAAAATGATACCGAAGTTTAATACGTACAGTAGAAAAAATGCAAAATGATCACGTAAAAATAGCTTCATGCTTATTCACTCCAAGTTGCGTTAAAGCGATATCCAAGTCCACGTACTGTTTCAATAGAGTTCTCAATGCCAAGCTCATTAAACTTTTTACGAAGACGTGTAATGTTTACGTTTAATGTATTTTCCTCAACGAAACTTTCGTCATCCCAAAGCGCAGCTAATAAATCTTCACGGCTCGCTGTACGAGGGAATTTAGATAATAACATTTCTGCTAAAATTGCCTCTTTCTTCGTTAAAAGAACTTGTTCAGATCCAAAATGAATTTCTGGACGTTCAGGGAATAGTTTTAAACCTTCTACTTCAACGATACGTTCAGAAATATTTGGTGCATAATCACCGTAAATACGGCGTAATTGTCCTTTAATTTTTGCCATTACAACGTCGTAGTGGAATGGTTTTGTAATGTAATCATCCGCACCGCTTTCAATTGCCATAATTTGTTCCATCTCACCAGCACGCGCTGAAATGAAAATAATTGGACAAGTAGATTCATGACGAATTTGACGGCACCAGTAGAAACCATCGAATTTCGGTAAGTTTACATCAAGTAAAACAAGATGTGGTTTCACTGCGTTAAACGATTCCATAATATCATCGAAATTCTCCGCTACCACAGCCTCATAACCGTACTTCTGAATGTGAGATTGCAGTAATGATGAAATATTTGGATCGTCTTCAACGATTAAAATTTTATACATATGTATATTCCTCCTCAAAAAAACAATTGTAGCTATAGTGTATCATGTGTTTCAAGTCTTTTCATTATGTTGAAAGATAAGCTAGTAAACAGTATAGGTTAAAAGTGAGAAAAGTAAAAAGGGCGCTGGATGAAATTGACAAATAACGGTAATTGGTTTAATATTTAGATAAATATCTAAATGTCTAATTATCGAAAGGAAGAAAGACATTGAATCAAGCATTCAAAGCATTAGCAGATCCAACAAGGCGAAAAATTTTAGACTTATTAAAAGAAGGCGATCTAACCGCTGGTGAGATTGCTGAACATTTCAATATGACAAAACCAAGTATTTCACACCACTTAAATGCACTTAAAAATGCTGAACTTATTCAAGATGAAAAGAAAGGGCAATTCGTTATGTACTCTTTAAACACAACGGTCTTTCAAGATTTATTGACTTGGGTGTTTACATTTACGAATAAGGGGGAAGAGGGGAAATGAAAAAGCATCTTTTTGCAATCTTATTAATTGTTATAACTTGTTTAGCTTGGGCGTTTGCTTGGCCACATTTACCGGATACAATTGCAACGCATTGGAGCGGCGGTAAAGTAGATGGATATTCTTCTAAATTGTATGGAATGCTTTCTATGGTTGGAATTATGATTGTTTTATATATTTTTCTAAACGTGTTACCAAAGATTGATCCAAAGAAAGCGAACTACGAGAAGTTTTCTAAAGCTTTTATGATGATGAATAACGGGATACTACTGCTACTATTTGTAGGGAATATAGATATTATTACAAGTGGATTAGGATACAATTTATTCATTAATCGCGTGCCGGAATTATTAGTGGGTATTTTATTTATAGTCATCGGAAACTATTTACCACAATGTAAACCAAACTACTTTGTAGGTATAAAAACACCGTGGACATTAAGTAACGAAGAAGTATGGAGAAAAACGCACCGTTTTAGCGGAAAGGTGTTTGTTGCATTGGGGATCATTATGATTTTAAGTGTTTTTGCACCAGTGGCGTGGAAATCTTTCGTAATGGTTGGAATTATTATTGGTGCAGTAGGATTAACGATGGGATATTCATATATTGCTTATAAAAAAGAAATAGGGGCCTAATAAAAAATTATGGGGGAGAGAGGATGAAAAGACACGTAGTACCATGGAGTTTAATTATTGGCATTGCAATTGGATGGTATATTGTATGGCCATATTTACCAGAACAAATTCCACGCCATTATAATGCAGCAGGAGTAGTAGATGGATATTTTTCTAAAATAGAAGCAAGTTCATTCTCGATAGGTAGTATGGTAGTGCTCTATATGATATGGCTAGTTTTTGGATTCATAAAAGATAAGTCTACACAGCAATCCAAAGTTCTTTCAGCGATTAATTATGCCATTCTCTTTATCGGATTTGGATGTAACATATTTGCACTATTAGCAGCGTCTAATTATATTGCATCGGGCTCAATTGCATTTAATTTTGGACTTGGAACATTGTTTCTTGTACTAGGTAATTACATGCAACAAACGAAGCCGAACGGGTTAGTAGGCATTCGAATGGACTGGACATTAGAAAATCCTGTAGTTTGGAGAAAAACACATAGATTTGCTTCGAGGGTATTTGTAATAGGTTCACTTTGTATATATGCCGGGGCTTTGCTTCCAGATCCATTTAATATTTTTATGGGGATTGGAATCATATTAATATGTATTATCGTATCAACAATAAAGTCATATAGTATTTATAAAGAAGAGTTGAAAATGTAAATAAAGCTGCTTTTCCTTTTAGGGAAGAGCAGCTTTGTTTTTTTATCACTTCTTCAAAACCGGTATCCAAATTTCACTTTTAAAGTTTGGAGAAGATATGTCTTTCTGTTCATTCCACAATACTTCCGGTCCTTCCGCTAGTTCATAGTTCGAAGAAGGGAACCATTCAGAATAAATACGCCCCCACACATTTTGTAATGCATCAGGAAATAGACCGACAGCTTCAAATATAGCCCATGTTGAAGCTGCGACTTCAAGTTGCGCGAATTGCTCTGGACAATCCTTTGTTGTGGCTACTCCAATGTAGTGATCGAGTTCGCCTTTTTCCTCCATTCTTCCTTCAGAAAAGTTAGTAGAAGCACTAATAATTCCATTCGGTTCCATGTTTGAAAGTGACTTTAACATTTCAATGGACTCTGGATTTAAACTTTTCCACATAGAAGCAATTTCTTCATTTACACCATTAAAAACGATTGGTACTCGTTTTGTAATACCTATAATTCGAAATGGCTCTTTTTCTTCAATTCGATAATTCATTTCATTTCCTCCTTGAATGGATAATTGGAAGGTCATTGGTGAATAAGCCTTCAAAGAATGGCTACTATTTCGGGCTTCTGAAGGTGTTATACCGTGCAAGTTTTGAAATGCACGAGCGAATGAATCTGGTGAGTTGTATCCATATTTTATAGCGATATCAATGACTTTTACATTGCTGTTTTTTAGTTCAAAGGCAGCGAGAGTAAGACGTCTACAGCGAATATAATCAGATAGTGATATACCTGCTAAAAACGAAAACATTCTTTTAAAGTGATACTCAGAACAAAGAGCTAGCCTCGCAACTTCTTTAAAATCAATTTCATTCGTAAGGTTATCTTCAATATAGCGCATTGCAGCATTCATATTTTTAAGTGAATCCATATTATGACCTCCTCTATACATAGAATAGCAGGAACGAAATAGCTCCATCCGACATTTCGTGCACAACTTTGTAGGTGCATTTTTTACCTTACAAAATTGTAATGTTCCTGTAAGGAGAATGAATGGATGGTATGATATCCCAATGTTATAGTAACAAAGTACTTTAATTCATTACGTTAACTTTTTGATTTCTTTACTTATGTGCCTTACATAACTGTCATGTTTGTGTAAGAAACATCGATAGTGGCAAGAGTAGAGAGTGTATATAGTTGAAAATAGAGAATAGAAGAAATGAGGGATGTCGAGATGAAAACAGTATTAGAAGCAAAAAATATTGAAAAAGTATATGACACGGGTGGTAATAAATTTGCAGCGTTAAAAGGTATTAACTTACAAGTAAAAGAAGGTGAGTTCGTTGGAATTATGGGACCTTCTGGTTCTGGTAAGACGACTTTACTAAATGTTCTTTCTACAATTGATAATGCGACGAACGGTGAAATTTTAATTGATGGAAAAGATATTGTGAAAATGAATGATGATAAGTTAGCATTATTCCGCCGCGATCATTTAGGCTTCATTTTCCAAGATTATAACTTATTAGATACGTTAACAGTGAAAGAGAATATTGCTTTACCACTTGCGTTATCAAAGGTGAAAGCGAGTGAGATTGATCGCCGCGTTCTTGAAATCTCAAAGAAATTTGGCATTGATCATATTTTAAGTCAGTTCCCATATCAAGTATCTGGTGGACAGAAGCAGCGCTGCGCAGCATCACGTGCAATCGTTACGAATCCAAGTATGATTTTCGGGGATGAGCCAACTGGAGCGCTTGATTCTAAATCTGCAACAGATTTACTTGAAAGTATGAAGTCATTAAATGAATATGATAACTCAACAATTTTAATGGTAACGCATGATGCATTTGCAGCAAGTTATTGTAAACGAGTTATTTTCATTAAAGATGGTGAACTATATAAAGAATTGCACCGCGGTGAATCGACGCGTAAACAGTTCTTCCAAAAAATTGTTGACGTAATGTCTTCTATTTCTGGAGGTATGGCTGATGACCTTATCTAGCATTGCCCTCCGCAACATACAGCGGAACTTTAAAGACTACTTTGTATATTTCGCATCTATGATTTTTAGTATCGTTATTTATTTTACATTTAAAGCACTGCAATATAATTCACAAATGGAAAAAGCAGCAGAAGCTTCTAAAAAGATTAGCGGAGCGTTCCAAGTTTCCAGTGTGATGCTTATCATTTTCGTAGCAGTGTTCATTATATATTCGAACGGATTCTTTACACGTAAACGTAAAAAAGAAGTTGGCTTATATTCGTTATTAGGTATTCGTAAAAGACAAATTGGTAAAATGCTCTTTTATGAAAATATGTTAATGGGATTAATGTCATTAGTAATCGGGATTGCGATTGGTAGTGTCCTTTCGAAATTATTCCTTGAGTTATTAGTAAATATGATGGGATTAAATTTAAATGTTCATTTTGAAGTACCGATGGCTGCTATTATTGATACAGCAATTATTTTCTTTGTGATTATTTTATATACATCACTTCAAGGATATCGTTTAATTTATCGCTTTAAGTTAATTGAACTTTTCCGCGCAGAACGTGAAGGAGAAACAATGCCAAAAGGGTCTGTCATTATGGCATTAATTTCAGTTGTCTTAATCGGTTCAGGTTATTTCTTAGCATTAATGTTCATGAAGGCAGTTAAATATGCAGACTTTATGGCAGTTGCACTTTATATTTTACTAGCGACAGTATTAGGTACGTACTTACTATTTATGTTCTTTACAGTATTCGTATTGAAACGTGCAAGAACGAATAAATCATCGTTTTATAACGGTATGAATATGGTAACGACGTCACAGCTACTATATCGTATTAAAGGAAATGCAAAATCACTTGCGACAATTTCTATTTTAAGCGCGGTAACATTAACGGCGGTTGGTACGTCTGTTACGATGTATTACAACACATTTACGCAATCAAAAGCATCTATGCCATACAGTTATTCTTACGAGAAAAAAGATGCAGCGCTTGATAAGAAAGTAAATACAATTTTTGCAGAAGAGAAGAAAGATCACCCGATCAAAGATCAATTTGAAATTGAGACAGTTCCTGTAAAAGGGAAGTTTGAAGGAGACAAAGTTGAGTTCATTCTGAATATGAATTACACGATTTCAGAGAAATATCAGTTAATGTCTCAGTCGGAATTCAATAAACTTGCTAAGAAAATTGACGCAGAAACAGTGAATGTAGCTGCTGATGAAGCATTTATATATGATAGTTCGTATATGGAAGGGCATGAGTTTAGTCCACAATATAAAGGAAACAAAGCAGTATTCCAAATTGGAAACGAAACGAAGCAATTAAAAATCCAAGGTGCAAATGACATTGCGATTACAAATTTAGGTGAATTAGTTGTTGTCGTTTCAGATGAAATGTATGAACAAGCGAAGCAAGCATTTGGAACACGCGTTGTAAAAAATATTGATGTAAAAGATGAAAAAGATAGTAAAGTGTTAACAGAAAAATTAACAAAAGTGATGCCAGCTGGTGAATCAGAAATGGTGCCATCATTTAGAGATTTCTACACTGGTTTCCATATGGGGCTTGAAGGAACAGGATTAATGATGTTCATCGGAATGTTCTTAGGACTTGTATTCTTACTAGCAACAGGTTCTATCATTTACTTTAAACAATTAACAGAAGCAAATGCTGATCGTGAGCGTTATGTTGTACTTCACAAAATAGGGGTCACAAAACAAGAAATGAAAAAAGCTATTGCAAAACAAGTAAGCTTTATCTTTGCGATTCCGTTAGTAATCGGAATCCTGCACAGCTTGTTTGCATTAAAAGGTTTAGGGAACATATTACCATTTGAAATTATGATTCCGCTTCTCATTAGTATTGGAGTATACGGTGTCATCTATATTGGATATTACTTCTTAACGGTTCGTTCTTATTATAAGATCGTGAGTGCGAAGTAATAAGGGGCAGCTATCGCTACACGCGATAGCTGTTTTTTTTATTCTTCATAAAATCTTAAGAAACTTCCTCAATTTTTATTAAGAAACGATAGTTATACTTAGACACAAGTTAAAAACTATCGAACGAATGAGGAGAGGTTTACATGCAGCTCATTACATTTTTACATGAATTTATAAAGCATCCAAAACATACTGGTGCAATTGCGCCAAGTTCAAAAATATTAGCAAAGAAAATGGTCGATGTAATTGATTTTAATAAAGCGAAATGTATTGTAGAGTTAGGGCCTGGCACAGGGGTTTTTACGAAAGAGATTATGAAGAGAAAAAAGAAGGAAACGATATTTCTTCTTATTGAAATTAATGAAGTATTTTTCAAAGAATTAAAAAGAAAGTTTAAAGATGAGCAGAATGTCATTGTTGTACACGGTTCAGCTGAAAATATAAAGAAGTATATGGAGGAGCTCAATATAGAATGCATTGATTACGTTTTATCAGGGTTGCCTTTCACTTCTTTACCAGAAGAAGTTTCAAAGCGCATTTTAAATAATGCGATGGAAGCGATACATGAGAATGGTGAGTTCATTACATTTCAATATTCACTTGTGAAAAAAGGGTTTATACAGCATTTCTTCCCTGAAATTACACTAGAAAAAGTATGGCTCAATTTCCCGCCAGCCTACGTCTTTAGTTGCAAAAAAGAACTAAGGAGAGCATATGCATAATGGAATTACATGAATTATTATCTTATATTGAACAATACGGTTATTGGGCTTTATTTTTCTGTTTATGGTTAGGGATTATCGGTATGCCAATTCCAGATGAAATGATTGTTATGAGTGGTGGTTTCGTATCTTCAGTAGGTATATTAAGTGTTTTTCCTTCATTCGTATTAACATATTTAGGTGTTGTATCAGGGCTTTCTTTAGGATATATATTAGGGAAGGTTTTTGGAACGAAGGTACTCCATAAATTAATGAAAAAGAAAAAAGCGAAGTATTTGATGAAATCACAAGAAATGGTTGATAAATACGGACAGTACGCGTTAGTTACAAGCTATTTCATACCAGTTGTAAGACATATCGTACCGTATTTAGTTGGGATGAATAACATGTCATTTCGGATATATGCTTTGTATTCCTATACGACAGGATTTGTTTGGACACTCGTTTATTTTGTGCTCGGTTCTTTATTTGGACAACATATTGAAAGGATTGTAGCGATCGCGATAGAATATGGCGTGTATTTTGGCGTGATTGTTTTTATAGTTACAGGTATTCTTTATTTATATAGACAAAAAAGAATCACACTGATGAGTAAATAGAAGTAAAGAAAGTTCCTGCCGGTATGAAGGGTAAGATAGGATTATAAGTATAAAATTATCTTTATTTAATGGTAAAATATAGGTAAGTAGTTAAGGAAGGAAGAGCGTTGTGCTACTCATTTTTAGCCTTATCTTAATTGGAATTATGTGCAGTATGAAAATAGTATCCTTACACATGATAGAACGACAAAAGGTAGAGGAACGATATGTATATTGTCCAAAATGTGATACGAAAATTAGAAGAGGAAATTCAGCTCCTTTTTGTTCGAAATGTAATTTAATATTTTAAAAAGAAAAAGTCCGAAATCACTTTATATGGTTTCGGACTTTTTCTTTTTAAGTAAACATTAATCCACCTAGTTCTCTTTCGTTTGTTTATTAGCTAAAATGGAATATGAATAACAATAGTATGTAAACGAAAATAAATATAGATGTACATATGGAGTGCTATATTTGGAGATTTTAATCATAGTAGGATGCCTATTAATAGGAATTATTTTGATTAGTATAAGTAATTATCGATTTATAAAAGAATTAAAAGAAAAAAATTCAAAGAAAGAGAAATGGAAAGTAGTAGCTGGAAATTTGATAGAGTTATTTAGTGATCCATTGCATGGAGTGCCGTTCTATTTTTTAACTGGAGGTCTCTTTTTTGTAATCGGACTGTTGTTATTTCTTTCTATGGGAATGGGTTGGCTTGAAATTGATTAAGGCGTATTAACAAAGATATTTCATAGTTGTATTGCGAAGAGGAGAGAGCAAATGCCGGTTATAAGAGATATACAATTGAGTTTTCTAAAAGTAAAAGAGCATACCAGAAACATAGAGGCATTACAGTTAACATCTACAAGCAACTACGATGAAGACATCTCTTTTGGTAAAGAGACGAGCAGTATTACTTCTTTATATTGTCGACATATGCCAAAGTTAAGAATGGATTATGAGAAAGGGATTTTGATTCATTGTGTGGATGATATTTCATTACTCGATGAGTGGGAGAAGAAATATAGAATTTTCCCTGAATATATGAATGTTTTTGTGGAGTATGAGAGTGTGAAGGCTTTTCCATATTTATCAGATAGAGAGAAAAAAGAATTAGCCCTTCAAATCGTTCATGTGGAAATGAAGCATTTAGCTGTGAAATATGATTGGGATATAGAAGAGTTAGAAAAAGTGAAGAATAAGATACTAGAATTGAATTATAGAAACGAGTTCGTATATATAAAAAAGAGTAGTCCGAATAAAAAATACGTATGTAGTATAACATGTCAGCATGAAGTGGTTTATGCTGACGTGTACTTAGAAATAAGAGAGTATAGAACGAGGCGGTTAATCAAAAAGGAAAAGCTTATTAGAGAAGAAGATATGTATAAGATGTTTGATTATGTTAGTGAAGTGGCTTGGAAGTTAAACCATAAAGTGATGTTGATAAATAATAAAGGGAAAACTGTATGGGTGTTAACCTTTTTAGAGAAAGATATCCCAGCTAATTTAGTTTGGAAGATTGAAAGAATAGATTGGAAATAGGTGAGAATTGGAGTGAATATGATGGAGACACAAATCGTTATTGGAGTACCTGGTTTATGGAAAGATAGAACAGAATTAATACAAGAAGTTGTGAGTAAAAGTAGCTATATATTAGCGGGAAATGTTATGCACCATAAGGAGAAAGAGATTGGCTTTGAAATTGATATATATGAACAAGACCCTTCTTTGAGAGAGGCTTTCTTCTATGCAGGTGGGGAGCGTTTTGATGAAGAATTGCTTCAGGAGTTGGAGAAGCATACTTATACAGTGTATGTTATTGCAAAAGTTGACGATACAGAGAGATTACAAGAAGTAATTGATGTAGGAATGGAACTTTTAAATGCAGGTGGACTTGCTTTAAAAGTTGAAACAGCAGGTGTGGCTTATTCGAAAGAAGAATGGCAAGAGCTTGCAGAGAATAAGGAAATATTCCCGATGTATTCGCACCTTGTAACTTTAGTTGGAGATGAAGAGGACGGTTACTATTCATGTGGAATGCAAGCATTTAATCTACCAGACGTTGTTTTAGACGGAGGGATAGATCCGGAAGTAGCTGTAGATTTATTAAATGATTTTAACCTACATAATATATTGGAAAAACCTAATTTGAAAGATGGAGATACAATTAGTTTCACAGAAGATGCTCCAGTGTATCGTTTATCTCATTATATAGATAAACGTTATGAACAAGAGGATCCATTTTATAATCCGTGTGGGGTATGGAAGTTAGAGAGTGCTTCGGCAAAGAAATCTATCTTTCAAAAATTGGGGAGTGTGCTAAAAGGATGGAAAAATACATAAAAGAACAGAAGAGTATATGTGATAAATATAAAGCGGAGTATGTAGAATCTCCGAATGACTTGAAATTAGGAATAGCGCAAAATGTGAAAGATGGTATTTTTCCGATTAATGGGTTACGAATGCCTATAGAAAACGGAACGACAGGTTGGTACATTTGGGCTGGTGAAGAAATGGGGACAGAGGAAGATTTCTTTCTTCCTTTACACGTTCAACATATTGATGAATGGGCACCTGAAATAAAGAAGTATTTAGGGTTACCACCTGGTTGGAGATTTTTAATTGCTGGAGATTACGAGGACGTGTGGTATGATTCGGATTTGTTTGATGAAGATTTAGAAGAGGATGCAGATGAATGGGAAGAAAATATGCTACAAGAGTATGGATGGTACATGCATAGCATATTAGCAGAAGATATTGATGGCATCCATGCTAATTATCATACGAATGGTCTAAGAGAGAACCTTAATCATCAAGATTTACAAATAACATTAAATATGGATCCTGAAGTCGCGCATAGTGTTTTTTGTTCCATAATAGAAGAAATAAAGAGCGGAAAAAAGTTTGAACAAGGGATTGAGTATACAAATATTATTGAAGGATATCCCATTATTATGAAGTCTTTCGTAGAGATGGATCGAGAAGTTTTGAGGGTTTTATTACCTGATGAAAGAGGGATTCTTCCTACGAGACCAGAGTGTGATGAATGTTATAAGACTCAATTGGATGATATTGAGGAGAGTTGATAAAAAGGAGCTTGAAACTATTCAAGCTCTTTTTTTATCACTATTTATGTCCTAAAATATACTCAATCTCATGCAAACTTAATTTACTTGCCTTAGCAATCGTTTCAAGTGGTATACCAAGATCATACATATTTTTAATCATTTGAATTTTTCCCTGTTGAACTCCTTCTTTTCGACCTTGTTCAATGCCTTTTTCAAGTCCTTTTTCAAGTCCTTTTTTAATTCCTTGTTCCATTCCTCTTTTTATTCCTTCTGTCTCTGCATGGGCGAATTTTGCTGCTTCATCCATTAAAACTTTCTCCCTTGCGTCATAGGCTTGTCGGAAAGAAGAATCCTGACTCATACGTTCCCATTTATTTATTGCTTTTTGTAAAATAGGGTCTTGGTTCATAGCAATATCCTCCAATAGTTTAGTTAAGTGCTCATCCTCATTTGCTGAAAGCAATAAAAGCCAACGAACAAATGGATCTTTCCACGGATTTACTTTTTCTTCATGCCATTGTTCAGTTAACTTTGGAATTTCTATAATGTGGATTTCTATGTCTTCACTCAGGATTTTTTTTTGTTGTGTATTCCATAATACGCTCGTTGTATGGAAGGCTGGGTGTTCCGAAAACATTGCGAAGTTTAGTAAGTTTATGGTGATGGTTTTGTGAAGTGCACTGTAGGGCATCCCTTTTTGTAGTTGAGATGTGTATAGCCTTCCCCAATAATATAAACTGCGTTTAACCATATCGTGATTATTATTGAGTTGTATTTCTACATTAACTTTTGTTCCTGTGTCTAATGTCGCTGAAATGTCTAAAATAGATAACTTATCCTCTTCATATTCCCTGTGTAAATGTGGATCTTCTAGTTGTAGAGAAGCAATGGGCGACTCTAAAGACTCTTGTAACATAGCATTTAAAAATGCAATTAGAATATCTTCGCTACCATTCGTACCAAACAATTGTTTAAATGCAAAATCAATGCGTAAATTAACTAACTGTTGGTTGAACAAAGTTTGTCCTCTCCCTTATATGAAGGTACTTCTTTCCTTCATTGTACATAAAAAGAACTAGAGTATGCAAACAAGCCATTCTTCTATTTTTTAGTAGTTTTATTAGAATGTCACAGGTAAGTATGGTTATGTTATACTCTAGTGAAATTAAAAAAATATTTTTGTTTATATCGGGGTGAAGATGATACATATGCAAAAAGATATTTTAAAACTATTAGATAAAAAGCAAAGTAACTATGAATTTCCTGCCTTTGATAATGAATATATGGATATTTCACAAGTGAAATTCTCTCTTTTCTTGAAAGATACTAAGGATTGGCTAATGGTGTTTCAAATTGTGGGTGTAGGTTCATTAGGTGTATGTAATGATATTCAAGTATATGGCGATAGAATTACTCATTCAATGGGTGATGATTGCATTTTACAATTAAATAATGGCGATTATGAGTTGTTTGATGATGAAGGTGAATTTATACCGAATATTTATAACGGCAGTTTAAAAATTCGTGAGCAGCATTTTGAATATGAATTTACAGAAGAGGATTATATAAATAATGGAATAGAAGTACAAACGACAGAGCATTATCCAACATACTTTATGCGTATGCTTGCTACTAATGAAGAAGTTAGAACATTATTATGGTGGAGTAAAGAAGAGATTTTAGAAGAGTTCGGTTTAGAAGGTAATTGGGAACTAGCGTATGAAACGGAAGAATGGAAACATGTTGAAGACGAAAAAGTAAGTGAAAATGAATTCTTCCAATCAGTAGCCGCTGCAATAGAGAAGAAAGATCCACGTATTATTGTGAAGAAGGATTCTAACACGCATTGGAGAAATTGGGTAGCGTTTGATTGTGACTGAAAAGGATAGGAGAAAGAATAATAAATGAAAAGAAGAAGAAAATCCGGAGAAAAAGTACAAATGCATCGTTTTGCACTACCTCTATGCTACGGAAGTGAAGCACCATATTATTATTACGAGGTAGCGCCCCATGAAAGAGAGGAACGCTTCCATTTAACATCAGAACTTTGCGTAATGAACGATGAGCATTACTTTATTAGAGGTTGTTTAGAGATTCCTATCATTGATTACCACGAAAATTTCATATGGACTGTGTGGGTATCACTTAGTAAAGAAAGTTATGATGAAGTATTAGAAAAGTGGGATGAGAGAGGCCGAGAAAATAGTGATCCTTATTTTGGTTGGTTATCTGTAGAAATACCAGTTTATCCAGAAACATTAAATTTAAAAACAAATGTACATATAAGAGAAGTTGGAACGGCACCGTATGTTGAATTAGAGCCAACCGAGCATCCTTTAGCAATCGAACAAAGAAATGGAATTACTTTAGAGAGAGTTAAAGAAATACAAGAAATGATTCAAAGACATAGCTAGATTAGAAGAGAAAAAACGAGTGCTAGCACTCGTTTTTTTCTTTACACAACCGCAGGATTATAAATCATCGTAAAGTGTCCTGGTAATAATTCAATGTGACAAGGTGTATGAAGCGAACTTTCTCCATCTGTATCTACTTCTTTTTCTTCTTTCGTTTCAATATGAATGGATTTTGCTTTTACGTGGAAGATGTCATTTTCATTTGAATCCTCGAATAGTTTCTTTCCGATGTAATCTTTAAATGCTTGAATACCTGTTGATTTGACTACGAAAATATCAAGTGTTCCGTCATCACATTTTACGTTCGGAATAAAGGATGGAATACCACCAAGATATTCACCATTTCCAACCATGACAAGGACAGCTTCGTCTTCATATACTTGTCCGTCATAAGTAATTTTTACCGGGAATGTTTCAGCATTTTTTACAGTTCGAATTGTGCTTAAATAGTAACCGATTTTACCAAGCTTTGCTTTTTCTTCTGCATCGATATTGTTTGATACTTCAGATACGAGACCAATCCCCCAGAAGTTTAAGAAATGTTGTTCATTTGCTTTTGCAACGTCAACTGGTTTTACGTGTTCCTTTGTGATAAGTTTTGCTGCTTCTGCAATGTTTTGCGGAACACCAAGTGTGCGAGAGAAGTCATTGCAAGTTCCACCTGGAATGATTGCAAGTGTAGGTCTAGTTTCGAGAGGTGCTAAGCCATTTGTGCATTCAAATACTGTTCCATCACCACCAAAGACGATAATTAAATCTACTTTACTAGCAAACTCTTGGCAATATTTTGTTGCATCACCTTGTTTTTTCGTATGAAGGATATGTAGATCAGGAAAAGCTGCGGCAAGAGGTGGTACGATTTTTGTTAAATTTGTATGTAAGTCACCTTGACCAGCTTTCGGATTTACGATGAGGAGTACTTTTTCAAATTTTGTCTTTGTCATTTTTATTCTCTCCCTTTGTCTTTTACGAATCGTGATAGAAAATAAACTTCCATCAGTAATTAATGGAAGCTTATTTTATTATATTACTCCGTTACAACTGAAGCGATAAATGGTAAGTTACGATATTTCTCAGCACAGTCGATACCGTATCCAACGATGAATTCGTCTGGAATTTGGAAGCCAACATATTCAGCTGTTAAGTCCACTTTACGGCGTTCTGGTTTATCAAGTAATGTACAGAACTTAAGTGCCTTTGGTTTATGCATAAAGAAGTGGTCTTTTAAGAAATGAAGTGTTAAACCAGAATCGATAATATCTTCTACAACAATTACGTTTTTTCCAGTAATGTTTACGTCGATATCTTTTAGTAGTTTCACTTTTCCTGTCGTTTCTGTTTGATTTCCGTAACTAGATGCAGAAATGAAGTCAATTGTTACATCGTTTTTGATGTGACGAATTAAATCAGCAGCAAATACGAATGAACCTTTTAATACTGCGATAACTACGATTTCTTCTCCTTCAAAGTCACGTTCGATTTGAAGTGCTAATTCTTTAACTTTTGCTTGTAATTGTTCTTCAGAAATTAAAGTGTCTTTTATTTCAATATTCATTGTAATCCTCCTACAGTGTAAAACTTGCGAACATTTCGACTGTAAAGGATAGAATAGAAAAAGTCAAAGGAGATAGTAATTTTTTACAAAGATAACGACAAAATCATCTGATGATATGATATACTAAGTATATTAAGAAAACGCTTCCATAAAGGGTGAATATGATGAAGAAGAAACAGTACACAAGTGTAACATTTATAAAAGCATTACTTTTAACAATTGTTCTTGGCCTGTTGGCTTACGTAATTGATGTACCTGCGATTCGTATTTCATTAATTGGAATGACTTTAGTGTTAGGAGCAATTTCGCACGGTATGATGTCGCAGCTAAAAGAAGCTGGACTTGATGATATGAGAGATCATATAGATAAAAAGTAAGAAACCTTCATTATATAGAGTGAAGGTTTTTTTGTTTCTTACAAAAATGTAAGGTAGTTGTAAGGCAAATCGATAGTTGCATAATAGCATTTTGGATAAACTATGGGTGTAAGGTAAAAGGCAAGCATATTTTAGGTAAATTAAGTTTTAGGCACTCTATATGTGAAAAAGGAGTAGGAGGGCATGGAGAAACGTTGGACGACCTTTTCTTTTTTAGCGACTAGTAACACCGTAATGCTAGATGGAAAAATGGATTTTTTGCACTTGTTTGATCGTGAAGATGATCATTCTTCTTCTAAATTTACAATGAAATGGAATAAATGGAGCGAGAGTTGTAGGTTTGAAGAAGAGGCCCCTAACGAAGAGCAAAAGATTATTTTAACAAACCCTATTAAAGCGTGGGTTGTTCAACGTCGTAAGTGTAACGTCAAAAATCACTTCAAGAAAACTGAGCCGAGACAATTAGTTATCGCTCCGGCCCGTTCTACTTCCAAATCACGCGAAAGTAACATGTAAATATTGAGACACAGACCCGAAAAAACATCGTACATATTACGATGTTTTTTTCTTTTTCTACAATGAAATCTTTAAATGAAATATATTTCATCTGCATCTTATATTTATATCTCTTGCTTATTCTAGTAATACATCCGGTGCGAGTTGATGTGAATAAAATATAAGGAGAGAATGAAGATGAAAAAGAGACTATTACCAATTTGTGCAATGGCATTTTTAACAGTAGGATATTCTTCAGTAGCGAGTGCGGATACTGGAACAGTAACAAAGGAAGAAGAAGCGCAAGTGCAACAAGATAAAGCTAAAAAAGAAGAAGCAATTAAGGAACAGCAAAAAAATGAAGTAGAGAAAAAACAAGCGGCCCAAGTACAAGAAAAAAATGATATGGCTAAAAAAGAGGAAGCAATAAAAGCTGAGAAAAAGAGTGAAGAAGAGAAAAAGAGAATAGCGCAAGAACAGTTAAAAAATGATATGACAAAAAAAGAAGCAGCGATAAAAGTCGAGCAAAAGAATGAAGTAGCTAAAAAAGAAGTAGTAAAGCCAGTTGTACAAGGTGAAAAATTACCAAATACAGCATCAAATAATGTAGCAATGATGGGATTAAGTGCATGTCTTGTAGCGGTAGGTACATTATTTGGTTTGAATCGTCGCAATAAGATTAAAGCGTAAATAAAATATTTTCCTATAAAGAATGGGATAATTTCATATATTAAAAATGGTAGGTTACTCCTACCATTTTTGGCATGGAGGAATGAAGAATGAAGTTACTCAATTATATCGGTATCATATTGATGGCTATAGGGCTATTCATGGGATCCTATTATGCTGTGGAATGGTATAAAGGAAGAAGCTCTGCCGGGCAATTAACTGCAGAAGAAATAAAGAGTCTTAAAAATATACAAGATACTCAACTTTCTCGTGAAACACCTGTAACTTCTCAAGTGCCTTCTTCTCAAACAGAACATAAAGAAGGAGAAAAGGTAGCGATGTTAAACATACCAAAAATAAAGAAGAAGTTTTCTATATATTGGGGAGCGGATGATACGACTTTGAAAAAAGGAGTGGGTATGTTCGTTAGTGATTTAACGACAACTCCATCTGGAGGGGGACATACTGTACTAAGTGGACATCGAGATACTGTATTTACAGATTTAGGAGAGTTGAAAGAAAAGGATACCCTTGTTTTAGAGTATGATAATAAAACGTACACATATGAAATTCAAAAGACATGGATTACTCATGCGGATGATCGTACTGTTATTATAAAAAAAGAAGAACCGATATTAACACTGACAACTTGTTACCCATTTAATTATATAGGGAATGCACCAGATAGATATATTATCGAGGCGAAGTTAACTGGCAGTTATTCAAAGTGAAATTATAGTTTCTGAAAGCGGGAGGGGGATATATAAATTATGTCAAAAAATATTTTAATTGTTGAAGATGAAGACATATTACGTGAAATATTAAAAGATTATTTTTTAAGTGAGCAATATGTAGTGTTTGAAGCGAGGGACGGGAAAGAGGCTTTAGTTGTATTTGAAGAAGAAGAGGTTGATTTAGTTATTTTAGATATTATGTTGCCAGAACTCGATGGATGGTCTGTTTGCCGAAGAATTCGAAAGACGTCCGAGGTGCCTATTATTATGCTGACGGCGCGCGTAGATGAAGACGATACGTTACTCGGTTTTGAACTTGGGGCAGATGACTATGTGACGAAGCCGTATAGTCCGCCAATTTTATTAGCAAGAGCGAAACGATTATTAGAAAGTAGAAAAGCATCGAAGAAACCTTTAGAGAACGAAGATGATACGTTATCGATTCATGGCATCCATGTCCATTTTCCGTCGCGTACTGTTACTGTTGATGAGGCAGATGTTAGTTTAACGCATACGGAGTTTGAAATATTGGTGTATTTCATGAAAAATCAAGGAATCGTTTTAACGCGAGAGCAACTCATTTCAAGAATTTGGGGATATGAATTTGCTGGTGATGATCGAACGGTTAATAGTCATATTCGTAATTTAAGAAATAAATTAGGAGAGAAAGCAAAGTACATTACAACTGTAGTACGCACAGGTTATAAATTTGAGGGCAATGTATGAGGAATGGAATTGTACTAAAATTATTTACTCTTACAACAGCATTGTGCATGTTGATTTTAGCGACGATATTTATTGGACAAACGATATTTTTTAAACAATATTATGCGAATCGAAAAGTGGAAGATATTAAAGTGAATTTAAATTCCTTTGGGAAGAACTATTTAAATCATGCAGGAAATGCAGAAGAAATTCAGAAACTAGAGCAAGACTTTTTAAGAGAAAATAATACGTGGATTACGACATTAGATAAGAACGGGAATTTAAAACATGCAGATGATTTTTATTTTGAAGTAACGATAGATCGTAGGCAACAAAAGAGCTTTGGACAACAAATATTCAAAATTCCCTTAGGTAATCTCGTCAATATAGAGGAGATTGATAATAAATTATCAGAGCATTTTTTAGGGCAAGAAATTTATTTTTCTGGAGTGAGAAAAGAAGATAGTTTTATTCCATTCTCTTTTTCTTTATCTAAACAGAATTTAAGCGGATCTAATAAACCGCTAGAAAAAGCATTTAATGAGAAAATGAGAAAATTATATGAGGAGAAAAAGAAAGCAACCGGGGAACAAGTTGTTAAGGAAAAGAGGCCAGCCGTTCAGGAGCAAGCTGCCCCAGAACCAGATGTTTACATAGGAGGGCGTGTTACGAAAGTACAGTTTCCAGATGTAAAAGGCCCCGTAAATCCAATTTATAAAAATACTTTATTTTTGGATAGTATAAAAGAATTTCAAACGGATGTATTACTAAAAGAGAGTAATCAAATAGAGTATTCAACAAAGACAATGGACTACGAAAAGAATGATATAAAATATAAATTATTAATGAAACCAATAAAAGAAAAAGACGGATCGGTAACATATATTTATGCGATGGCTTCTTTACAGCCGGTAGATGAAGCTGTACAAATGGTGCAAGATTATTATATCTATATCATTGCATTTGTAGTCGTTCTTATTTTTTTAGCTTCGTTCTATTACTCAAAACAAATTGCAAAGCCATTATTGAAAATAAATGATACAACAAAGAAAATAGCGCATTTAGACTTCACAGAAAAAATACCGATTACTTCGAAAGATGAAATTGGAGATTTATCGAAAAATATTAATGTGCTATCAAATAAACTCCATTCGCATATTGGACAGTTAGAAGAAGATATTGAAAAGGAAAGAAAGTTAGAAAAGACGCGAAAAGAATTCATTTCTGGTGTTTCACATGAATTAAAAACACCGCTAAGTATTATGAAAAGCTGTATTTCTATTTTAAAAGACGGGGTAGCTGAACATAAAAAAGAGTATTATTTTCAGGCAATGGAGAGAGAAGTAGACAAAATGGATACGTTAATTTTGGATATGCTTGAGTTAGCTAAATTTGAATCTGGTACATATAAAATGAAAAAAGCTTCGTTTTATATTGATACAGTAATTGAAGGTATATGTGAACATCTATCTGTGGAAATAGAGAAAAAAGAACTTCATATTCATAAAAATATAAGTTCATTTGAAGTGATTGCAAATCAAGGCCGGATTGAACAAGTCATCGTGAACTTCATTACGAATGCTATACGATATACACCAAATAAAGAGGATATTATTATTTCTACAATAGATGAGAAGAATCGTATAAAAGTGTGCATTGAAAATAAAGGTACTCATATTGAAGAAGAGCAATTAGATAAAATTTGGGATCGTTTTTATCGCGTGGATACAGCTCGTCAGCGTTCACAAGGTGGGACGGGGCTTGGGCTTGCTATTTCAAAGAATATTTTAGAACTACATGATACTGAATATGGGGCAGGAAATACAGAAGATGGTGTGTTATTTTATTTCTATTTACCGAAAAAAGCGTAGAAAATATGATCTACGTTTTTTTTAATTATTTTCATATTATCTTTACCTAATCTTTATTTTTAATCAGTATAATTTGTTTAGAATATGAGGTTATGTAAGGAGTCGATGAACCGTGCATAGCAATTGGCTAAGTATAATGGTATTTATTTTCTTTTGCGCATTTATTGTATTTTTAATTGATATTACGATATGAAAAAAGAGCGCTCATTAAGCGCCCTTTTTTTGTGTATTCATTTGATAAGCACTGATGCTCTTGAATAAGCGTGGTGAAGTGATAAATAAAAATATAAGTAAAACGGTACATAAAATAAAAGAACCAAGCATTGTACTTCCATTTACGATTAATGAATATAACACAGCTGATTGACCTTTCGGCGCATATTGTCCCCAGAAAATAATGCCGGCAATAAAGTGGCAGAAATAGCGAGCAAAGCTACCGATAAATGTAGCAAGGATAATATAAGCAAGGACTTTCTTACCCTGATTTTGTTTTGATGAAGGTTTGTCTTTACGGTTACCTAAATTTGATTGTTCTAAGCTATTTTCATTGGATGTTAAAAGTGCTTTTTGAATTGGACGATAGAATAAGCCAGCAAATCCGATAAAAGCAAAGGCAATGAAGTACTCAATGAATGCTTGAACAGGTGTTAAAATATAAGCATCTCCCACGACAATTTGTAATAGTCCCCAAACTAAACCGCCTAAGAAAGCTGATTTAAAGCCCCAGCGGTAAGCAATAATAAAAATAGGAATCATAGCGAATGAGATAGAACCGCCTGTTGGAAGTTTAAGTGATAATGGTAAAATATCGATAATCATGGCGAAGGCTGCAAGAATAGCAGATTCGATCATCGCTTGTAAATTGGTGTTACGCATGTTGTCTCCCCCTAAATCCAAGTTGTACAAAAAAGAATAGATATCATAGGAGGATACGAAATACGTAAATAAAAATGAGGTATGTATTTCGGACGTTTGCACAATCCCTGCGTTAGCATTAACTAACAGGTTCGAAGGGTCGGAACGAAGTGTTCCCTCTCAGCGGCATGGCTCCCCCAGTGATAACGAAATTCTTTATTTGTTATTGTTTATTGTAAGCGAAATGGATGAGAATGGCAAACGAATACAGTATGACAATAATTGAAATAGAATTGTAGCGAAATGTTAATAAATATGAAGCAAAAGGGTATAGTACAAGAGAAATTGGGTGTGGTATAATTTTTTTGAAAATAATTATCATTCTCTTCTGAGGGGGAAGGTTATGAGCTTAGTAGATATTAAAATTGGAGAGAAAGTGTTAGTAAAAAGTATTCAGTCTTTAGATCAGCTATTAAAGCGTAGACTAGCTGCTTTCGGTCTTGCTGAAGGAAGCGAACTTCGCCTGAAACAGAAAGCGATGTTCAAAGGTCCTTGTACATTGGAGTGTCGTGGACAGTTAATTAGTATTCGTCATTGTGACGCGAAAATGATAAAGGTGGAATTAGCGTGAATAAGGTAGCTTTGCTAGGGAATCCGAATACAGGGAAGACATCATTATTTAATGCACTTACTGGTTCTTATGAATACGTAGGAAACTGGAGCGGTGTAACAGTAGAAAAGAAGATTGGTAAATTAAAAGATAGACAAGGAACATTAATTGATTTGCCAGGTGTGTATGATTTAAATCCAGTTTCACGTGATGAAGGTGTTGTAACAAACTTTCTATTAACAGAAGAATTTAATCATATGTTAAATATCGTAGATTCCTCGCAGTTTGAAAGAAATATGCATTTAACGTTGCAGTTACTTGAATTTGGTAAGCCAGTCTCAATTGGTTTAAACATGGTTGATGTGGCGAAGCAAAGAGGAATTGTCATTGATGTAAAACAATTATCAGAGCTATTAGGTGTAACAGTCGTTCCTGTTGTTGCAAGAAGTGGAAAAGGCTGTGAAGAACTGCTTACGACTCTTAAAGAAAATGACAAAAAAGAGAAAAAGCCATTCCTTATTTCATATGGTGTACAAATGGATGAAGGAATTGGAGAAGTAATTGCTCTTTTAGAGACAGCGAATTACGAGCATCCGAGATGGTTAGCACTTCAATTTTTAAGCAATAACGAAGTAGTAGAAAAAGAAATGAAAGCATTACCAATTTATAAGGAACTCATAGCCATTCGATCTCGCTTAGAAGGAAGACTTGATTGTACGTTAGAAGAGCACATTTACAAAACTCGTGAAGCGTATATTGAAAAGTTAAAAACAAATGTTATGAAGCATGAGAAAGAAGGAAAAATTCCTTTTTCAGAAAAAATTGATAGATTAATTACACATAAAATTTTAGGACTTCCAATCTTTTTAGCAGTTATGTTTTTTATTTTTCAGGTTACGTTTACGTGGATTGGTACACCTTTATCGGATATGTTAGATGAGTTTTTTGGTGGCCAGCTTACGGATTGGGTGACGGCTGGACTTACAAGTATTGGAGCTTCTGATTTTATTCAAGCACTAGTTACAGAAGGTATTATTGCCGGTGTTGGTGCTGTATTAGTATTCGTACCACAAATCTTTGCACTATTCTTTTTTATTTCATTATTAGAAGACTCAGGGTATATGGCGCGAATTGCAGTTGTTATGGATAGAATTATGGAGTTTTTCGGCTTAAACGGAAAAGCTTTTATTCCGATGATTATCGGTTTTGGATGTAACGTTCCAGGTATCATGGCTGCGAGAACGATTGAACAGGAAAAAGAACGTTTACTTACCATTTTAGTAACACCATTTATGTCTTGTTCAGCACGATTACCTGTATATGCATTATTTGCGGGCGTATTTTTCCCGCATAGTCAGGCGACTGTTGTATTTTCTTTATATGTTGCAGGGATTGTTCTTGCGTTATTAGTTACAAAAATTATGTCTCTTACAATTTTGAAAGCGGAAAAGTCTATTTTCGTAATTGAATTACCGCCTTACCGTGTGCCACAAGCAAAAACATTATGGCTAAGCACGTGGGAGAAAGGAAAGGGATTTGTTCGTAAAGCTGGTACATTCATCTTTGGTGGTTCGGTTGTTATTTGGTTATTAAACTATGCAGGTCCATCAGGATTCGGCGTTGATATGGGAGATAGCTACTTAGCGATGATTGGTGGATTTATCGCACCATTATTTGCACCACTCGGCTTCGGAACGTGGCAAGCTGCAGCATCCCTTTTAACAGGATTTTTAGCGAAGGAAGTTGTCGTTTCTACAATGGCAATTATTTATGCAGTTAAAGAAGATGTGCTTGGAAATGTAATGGGAGCACATTATACAGCATTATCAGCTTATGCATTTATGTTCTTTATTTTATTATATGTTCCGTGTTTAGCGACGGTAGCTGTTATTAAACGTGAAACAGGATCAGCGAAGTGGACGATTTTCTCAGTCGTTTATCCACTCGTAGTTGCTTATGTATTAACGCTCATTATATACCAAGTTGGATCCTTACTCGGATTCTAGAAGGAGATGTATTGTGATGATGGTCAATATTATAATTGGAGCTATCATTTTTGGTTATGCAGCATATACGTTAGTTAATTTTGTAAAGAGAAGTAAAAAAGGAAAATGCGCGGCATGTTCTTTAAATAAGTCATGTCAGTCGCAAACTTGTAGCCCGGATATGGAGCAAATTGCTCATAATAAATAGAAAAAAGCTTTGCGAATTTCGCAAAGCTTTTTTGTTTTACTTTTTAATTTTTACAAGTTGAGAAGCTTCTACGCCTTTGTAACCAGGAAATTCTTTACTTGGGTCTTTATCAAATTTTAATACACCTACAGATTTTTCATCACCTTTTACATTGCTGTAAGTTGCGTCATCGACAATCGCATACATATCTGTATATGCACGACCACTTCCGATAATTGTGTTGCCTTCATATTTTAATTTTGCCCCATCAAGTGCAGCATTTTCTACTTTTTCTTTTGCAAATAATACACCTTGTTCTGTTGTTACAGCTGGTAATTTATCAAGTGGTTTCGTGTTGTCTTTTTCATCAACTTTGCTAAGTAACTCTTTTTTCACTAGTTCTTCACCAGTTTTCTTATCCATTACAAGAACTTTTTTACCATCTAATGTTGTCATTTTCATTTTATAGAAGTCTTTTTCTTTCACTTCTTTTTTGTTTTTATCTGTAATTTGCTGAACTTGTTCTTCTGATCCGTACAGTACAAAGCCGTTCGCTTTCTCTCCTAATAAAGAACAACCTGATAATGCTCCAAGTGAAATTGCTGCTGCTAATCCGATTCCTACTAATTTTTTCATGATGATTTCTCCTTTTATATGTTTTATAGTAAATACAATTTTTGTATTAGTGCTTACATGTGAAGAAGCTTGTTTGTTGCTTCTGGTATTAGTGTATAAGAAATATCGGAATGCAACTATCGAGTTAGCTTACAGTAACATTACACTTATGTAATTTAGTGAAATTGCACAAAAGTAAGTTAATTCCAAAGAGGGATAATGAGAATATATTAGAAATACAATATTGTATATAGAATGTCATATTATAATGGATGTATTTTGGAAATAACATGTAAGGACATATTAGTTTTGTTATAATAAACACATAGGCTGTAAAATGAATATTCTTTACTGTAAAGGGAGATTTTTCAGTTTTCCAAGTAGTGAATTTGAAGTATGAGGTATATCATAGGAGGAATTTAGATGTCTGTATTTAAACGATTAAGAGATTTAACAATGTCAAATGTGTATTCGTTAATTGAAAAAGCGGAAGATCCAGTTAAGATGACTGATCAATATTTACGCGATATGCAAGCCGATGTACAAGAGGCTGAGAAAAGTGTAGCAGCTCAAATCGCACTTGAGAAGAAATTCAAAATATTATTTGAAGAGCAAGAAGCACTTGTGAAAAAACGTGAAGAGCAGGCTCATACGGCTGTTCAAGCTAATAACTTAGATCTTGCGCGTCGTGCATTAGAAGAAAAACAAAATGCAGAGCAAAAAATGAATGAGTATAAAGCAAGCTACGAGCAAAATAAAGCTGCTGCTGATAACCTGCGCCTAAAGCTAGAAGAAATGCGTAAGCAATTAAATGAACTGAAAAATAAACGTGAAACACTTGTAGCGCGTGTAAATGCGGCGAAAGCACAAAAGAATATTAATCAGGCGATGTCTGGATTTGATTCAAACTCAGCAAAAGCTGGTTTAAGCCGTATGGAAGAGAAAGCTCTTCAATTAGAGGCTGAAGCGGAAGCAAGCGGTGAAGTTTATAAGAAAGAAAAGTCATTAGATGATGAATTCGCAAGCTTAAGCAAAAATTCTGCTGTTGACGATGAATTAGCTCGTATTATGAAGCAGTATGAGAAATAATATAGAATAAAGACAAATGAACCGACATGTCTAAATATATTCATGTCGGTTTTCTATTATATTTTAGAGGAGGTTTTGCAATGACATGGATGAATGTAGTTGCCATGCTTGTATGGACTGGAGCGAGTGCAGTACTTTTATTTGCAATTATGTGGGTTGATTCAATTTTTACAAAATACAATGATTTAAAAGAAATCAAAAATGGAAATACAGCTGTAACAACTCGTTTTATTATGAAATTATTTGCACAAGGGTACATTTTATCTCAATCGATAACGAAAGCAAATGATTTATGGCAAGCACTTCTTGCATCAGCAGTTTCTTTCGTTATTTTATTAGTGGTAGAAATGTTTATCGAATTCGTATTAAAGAAAATGTCTGGTCTTGATTTAGAAGAAGGTACGAAAGAAGGTAGCGTTGCACATGCGATGTTAGCCGGATCATTACATATTGTTGGTGCACTAATTTTAGGTGCTTGTTTATAAAGAGAAAAGGAGGGGTAGATCATGAGTTTATTTAAACGAATTAAAAATATAATGAAAAGCCCAGAGCCACCGAAGCCGGAAAAGAGTCTTTTAACGTTAGCTCCTGGCGATATGATTGAAGTTTCATTAGTTATGTATGAATTAATTGGGAAAACGAGTATGCATTCGCGTAAGGAAATTGTTTTGACATTGCAAGATGGAAAAGATATTCGTTATTTAAAAATTGAAGACCGAGAAAATACGTATTACAAATTATATACTCCAATTGATGGTCGCTTAGATTCAATTGATGAAATTCCGACGACAATTGAAATGGATGATACCGAGTATCATATGGAAGAACAATATAACGGACGTGTTGTTGTGATGGGAAAAACTCCATTCTCAGCTTCAGAAGAACAGTATATATGGGAATTCCAATCAGATAATCGGAAATTATTGCGTATTGAATGGCAAAATGGTCGCACAATGATGTATGAGGGAGAAGCAATCATTCCTGCTGATGTACAAATTATAAGAGCAACGTAAGGGGGCGTAATCATGTCAAACCGATTGTTTACCATGATTAAATCGTTTGTGATCCCTATACTTGCTATCGTTATATTACTTGTTGTTGCTGGTTATGCCTTATCAGGTTGTCAAGGCGGGCAGACAAAGTCGATTCAAGACCGTTATCCACTTGAATCTGTTGCCAAGGAAGGTAAACAAGAATCTTACGTGTATAGGGCCGCCAATCGGTCAGTTCCTGAAGTCGCAAAGGAACTCATTAATGAAAGAGAACCGCAGCAAGCATCTAAAGAAGACGAAAATCAAATGTTCCTCGTTTATTCTGATAAGATTTATAACCTGCAAAAGGATAAAGAGAAACCATCTGATACGTTAATTGAAATAAGTAATAAAGAATTTGTCCGTCAAAATTACCAACCGTCCTTCTTGCAAGGATATATTATGGGTAGCATATTAAACGATATATTCGGTTCACGAAAATCATCATACGGTGATTATCGAGGATATAACGATAGACAAAATCATAAACCAGTTATTCCAGAGAGACCACCTACAAAAGAAGAAAAGAAAACCCCACCTCCAATTACGAAGGAAGGGAAAGGGTCTATCATTAAGCGAGGCGATAATGTAGATTCGAAACCATCAGTAGGTGATAAGGGAAGTA
Source organism: Bacillus cereus group sp. MYBK14-1 (assembly GCF_051916885.1). Lineage (NCBI taxonomy): Bacteria > Bacillati > Bacillota > Bacilli > Caryophanales > Bacillaceae > Bacillus > Bacillus cereus group sp. MYBK14-1. The sequence continues at coordinate 78,132 of NZ_JBQAHM010000012.1, forward strand.
TTACTGAAAAAGGAAGTAATACGACGCCCCCACCTTCTACTGGAAGCAAGGGTAAAATTACAAAAACACCAGGCGGTTCAAGCGGATCAGATGTGAAGCCAAAATCATCTATTAAAACGCCGCCAAGGAATACATCTCCTCCGAAAACGAGGGTCGGTGGTTCAGGAAAAATTACGAAGAGAAGATAGTGTAGAGACCGAAAAGTGGAATTTGCTTTTTGGTCTTTTTTTGTTATGGGAATTAATTCCTCTCATGTGGTACGATTTAGGCATAAGGGAGGAAGTAAAAATATATCAGCGATTATTGAAATATATCGACTTACCGACAAAAACTGACAACGATAGCAACTTAATAATAAAAAGAGGGTGTGCCAAAATTTTGGCACACCCTCTTTTTCATAACGATTAATGAATATCACGTTTCTTAAAGTTACCGCCTTTTACTTCTGCTACGTCATAAACTGTAATAAAGGCGTGTGGATCGATTTCATTAATAAGTTCTTTCATTTTACTTTCTTCTAAACGGTTAATTACACATGAAATTTCTTTAAACTTCTCTCTTGAATAACCACCGTATACTTCGTTATATGTTGCACTTCGGCCTAAACGATCGCGAATTGTTTCTACCATTAATTCAGGCTCTTTTGTAATAATTTTAAATGCTTTTGAACCACTTAAACCAACTTCAACGATATGAATCACTTTCGAAGCGATAAAGTAAGCAATTGCCGAAAGGATAGCTCCTTGCAGGCCGAATACCGTTGATACGAAAATAAATACGAACATGTTTAAGAATAAAATAAGGTCACTCGTTCCAAATGGTAACTTACGAGAAAGCAATACAGCAAGCATATCGATTCCATCTAATGCCCCACCGTTACGTAATGCTAGTCCCATACCAAAACCGATGATAATACCACCAACAACTGTAACTAATAATGTATCGCCTTCAATAATAGCTGGTATTCCGTGCATGACAACGGTACCTACTGCTAATGAAGCAATTCCGATAATAGAATAAATCGCAAAGCTTTTACCGATTTGCTTATACCCTAACCAAACGAAAGGAATGTTAATAACTGCGATTAGAGCTCCTAATGGCAATCCAAATAATCTTGAACTAACGATACTTAAACCAGTTACACCACCGTCTGATACGTTATTTGGAATTAATACTGCTTCTAATCCGTACGCTGTGATAAATGCCCCAATAATAATCATCAAAGCTTTTGAAGCAATTCTTAGCTTATTGGGCTTGTTTTTGATAATTTTCTCCATGTAATTTCCTCGTTTCAAACTAGTTTCTTATTTGTTACGTAATTCACACCTAAATTTTATTTTAACATTTAATTTGAAAAAATTCTCCTTTAATGGATGTATGCAGGGAATATTATCACCATATTATCTTTAAAATATTTTTGAAATCAGTATAAGAAATCCCATCCTTTCAAAGGATGGGATGCTATTAAGAAAATATAAAACTAAGTACTGATACGAATAAAGCGAAACCTAAAATAGTTCCACATATTTTCATATGGCGCTTGCGTCCCATTACGACAATCGCAACATATTCACGGATCATTGCGTTAGGCCAGTAATAAAATGCAGTTTTTGATCCAATACCTTGGCTATTAAGACCGGCTTGTCTTGCATATATACCAGCACGGAAAAGGTGGAAATTATTCGTTGTAAAAATACTTTTATATTTACCTTCTGGTTTTAAAGAATCCATAATTTCTTTAGAGAACAGCATATTTTGATATGTGTTTACAGAGCGATTTTCCTGGACTGTATGTTCAAGAGGAATTCCTTTTTCAACAGCGTAACTTTGCATCGCTTCCGCTTCTGGAAGACCTTCATCTGGACCTTGTCCACCAGAAAAAATAATTGTTGGTGGTGTATTAACAGCGGCTTGTTTCCAATAGAAGTCAATCGCTTTATTAATGCGGCTTGCAAGTAAAGGTGGTACTTTATCATTAATTAAGCCGCTACCAAGAACGATGATGAAATCTTGATTACGTCTTGGTCTGTTGAATTGGTATAAAAAATATGCACTTAAGAAGTTAGATAAGTGTATAAAGAAATATATGCTTATAAGAGAAATAGCTGCAAAAATAGGCTCTAAATGCGATGAAACCAAACTTGCTGGATTTATAATAGGGAGTAACATAAAGAATAACATCCCTAAAGCAGCAAGGAGTGTTAAACAGTTAGTGAACCGTCGTCCTTCTCGCTTCATTAAAATTCTAGCATTAAGAAATAGCCCAAACATTAAAGCAACAATACCGAAAGGAAGCATAATGAGAAGTGCTAAAAAAGGTAAAAATATAATGTAGCGTAGGACATCACTATCTGAGTTCAATGATACAATCACACAAAAAAGAAGGAAAAAACAGATAAAGGCATTAAATAAAAAGCCGTTTATTATTTTTCGCGGATCTTTTAAATATGAGATAAGAAAAATAATAAATAATATAAGAGGAATAATTCCGAAATACATCATAAATATAGTACACCTCAACTTGTATAAGAATTTGACATACCTTTTATATTACATGATTTTATAAGTGAAAATGAAAGAAAAAGGATTTTGAATTTTCTCAATAAAATATATAGATACGTATGTTACAATATATTCAAAGCGATATATTAAAAGTAAAATGGTTGAAAAGGCACTCAGTAGAGTGCTTTTTCTTTTTGTATGCAATTGTGCATATTATATTTTTTTCAAATGAAGAGGATTACAATATAAGTTGTAGACAGACTTTATAAAGCAGAATTTCATACAAACATTTCCCTCTACTTTTTGTATCTAACAATCGTATAACAATAAATAATTCTGTTTTATAGTGTCTGTTTTTGAAAGGTGTCTTTTTTGAAGGCACCTTTTTTTATTAGTATAGATAGTTTACACTGTTAACATAGTGTAAACTATCTATACTAAACATTAGCAATCTTCCGTATAAATATTATCAATTTACTATATATTCCAGTGGTGTTACCCTACATATGAAAGGCTTTCTTTTTCAAAATATTACCCCTAATAAAATTTTGAAGAAGTCAACTGTCTCCAAACTTGTCTTTATGCTTAAAGAAAAAGCACTCAAATTGAGTGCTTTTTCTTATTGAAACATGCTATTTTTCTAGGCGATTTTCATAAAATAAAAGTAAAGAAATGAAAGTGGGTGACAAAATGCCGGCAGTTGTGGAAGGTGTTATTATTGAAAACTGCAATGGAACAATTAATGTAGGTGACAAATATAACGTACAGCCGATTGAAAAGACGAAGGCTTATAATGGATCGGGATCATCAAATACAGGAATGAAAGTACAAACGTTTAGTGGGATTAGTACAGCTGATGTATGGGATAATGATGCGAATGATCAGGGGATACAGTTTACTTTATAGTACAGTATGTAAAATTGCATAAAATGATGAAGTTGCCCTATGATACAATCTAGCTGTGAGCTGTTAATGATTCTTCTGTAGTATAGTTGTTAGATTAGAAATATAACATCTTATCGAAAATCATACGTATAAAAAAGACACTTCAAATGAAGTGTCTTTTTTTACCTTAGTGATACCCTTTAGTAGAGTCTTTATGAATTTTATTTTTAAATATACTGTAGCTCCAAAGCTGATATCCAATAACGATTGGTACCATGACCATTGCAACGAAGAACATAATTTTTAAGTTTAATTGACTACCGGCTGCGTTGTATAACGTTGTACTGTATGCATCGTTAATACGAGATGGTAACATTCTTGGGAACATACCTGCAAAGCCAGTTGTCATAAACATTGCGATTGTTAGGCAAACGAATGTGAATGCAAGGCCAATTTTATGTTTGTACACCATAATTAGTGCGAGTACACTCATTAGCATTGCAAGTACTGGAAGAATGAATAGTACCGGATATTCCGTAAAGTTTTGGAATAAGTTTGTTCGATTAGCAGTCGCTACATAGAAAATAGCTAAAATGATAGCAGCAGCCATTGAAAACGGTCTTGCGATTTTATAAGCACGATCAGATACTTCACCAGTCGTTTTAATCATGACCCAAAGGGCACCGGATACGACAAATATAGCAGTGAAGAAAAGACCACCTAATATACCGTAATGGTTTAGTAAGCTAAGTAAATTTCCTTCATAGCCATTTTTTCCGATTTGTAGTCCGTAATACAAGTTAGCAAATGTAACACCGAATAAAAAGGCGATTAAGAAACTGCCAATTGCAAATGCCCATTTACAAGTTTTTTGCCAAATTGGTGAATCATCTTTATGCATGAATTCCAGTCCAGCGGCACGAGCAAATAGTGCAAGTAATACTAAGAATAACGGTGTATATAAATAACTAAACATATTAGCATATGTGACTGGGAAGGCAGCAAATGTTGCGCCACCAGCTGTAATTAACCATACTTCATTACCGCCCCAGAACGGGCCAATTGCTTCTTGTAATTGATTTCGTTCTTGTCGGTCTTTCGTAACGAAGGGAAAAATCATTCCGTTACCAAGTGCATACCCGTCAAGAATGAAGTAAACTGTCCAAATCACGCCCCATAAACCGAACCAGATGATTGCAAGCATATCATGAGACATGAGCCACACCTCCCTCAGTAGCAGGTTCTTCTAATGCGGCAGGTCCTTTTTTCGCGAACTTCAGCATTAAGTATACGTCTGCGATTAAAAGTAAAGTGTAGAATAAAATTAAACTAATTAATGAGAACCAAATTTGTGGAACAGATATAGGCGATACAGATTCTGCTGTACGCATTAGTTTATATACTGTCCATGGTTGGCGACCTACTTCAGCGACAATCCATCCTGCGTTAATCGCAATATAAGGAAGTAAGACAGACCATATTGTAATTTTTAAATAACGTTTTGAGTTTTCTAGTTTTCCTTTTCGGTTTAAATAGAAGCCATACCAAGTTAATGCCATAAAGAACATACCGAGTGCAACCATTAAGCGGAAGCTATAATACACGCGGTTAACATTTGGACGTTCATCTTTCGGAATATCTTTTAAACCAACAATTTCGCCATCAAATGAATTTGTGTAGAAGAAGCTTCCGAGTTTTGGAATCGTAAGGAATTCAAAGTTCTTCTCATTTTTTACATCAGGAATTTGAACAATTGAGAAGCCTTGTCCTTTTCCAGTTTCCCAAACTGCTTCCATCGCAGCTCCTTTTGCGGGTTGATATTTAGCTGCTGATACACCAGATTGATGTCCCATAAACGGTGTAATTGTTGCGGCGAATAAGCCTAACATTAAGCCGAACTTAAATGATTTTTTGAAGAATTCAACTTCATTTTTACGTAATAAGTGATAGGCACTAATTGCCATAACGAAGAAAGCACCAACAATATAACAACCAACTACAGTATGGAAGAACATATTCCAAGCATATGGATTCGTAACGAGTGCCCAGAAATCATTTAATTCAGCGCGGCCGTTACGTACTACGTAGCCAACAGGGTTTTGCATAAAGCCGTTTGCTGTAATAATCCAAAGGGCGGAAATATTTGTTCCAAGTGCAACCATCCACATGCAGAAGGCACGGAACTTTGGTGAAATTTTGTCTTTACCGAATAACCATATTCCCATGAAAGTAGATTCTAAGAAGAAGGCAACAAGTGCTTCGATTGCGAGAGGTGATCCGAAAATGTCTCCCATATATTTGGAGTACTCAGACCAGTTTGTTCCAAATTGGAATTCCATTGTAATCCCGGTTATAATCCCCATTACGAAGTTAATTGTAAATAATTTACCCCAGAAATTTGCCATTTTGCGGTATGTTGGATTCAATGTGCGGGCGTATTGAGTTTCCATACATGCCACCAAAATAACAAGTCCGATTGTCAAAGGTACAAATAAAAAGTGATAAAAAATAGTAATTGCAAATTGAAAACGACTCAGTAACAGAACGTCGGACATAATAAATATTCACTCCTTTTTTACATTATCTACAATCAGTTTATAGTGAAAATACGTTTAAAGTATGTGAAACTTGTTACAAAGCTGTGTGTATATTTTGAAAGAATTATGTCGATTATCTGAAAATATCTTATTTTTACTATAAAGCGATATCCTTTTTGAGTTTTTCATATTTTGGTACACTATTTATGTAGTGTAAATGAGAGAAAAGAGGGTTCCTTACTATGAAGTCATTAGAAGAGATTTTGCAGTACAATGAGAAATTTGTTGAAGAGAAAAAATATGAAGAGTTTGTAGCGGGGAAATTTCCAAACAAAAAGATGGTAATTATTTCTTGTATGGATACACGACTTGTTGAACTATTACCGAAAGCGATGAATATGCGTAACGGTGATGTGAAAATTATTAAGGTAGCAGGCGCTGTTATTTCACATCCATTTGGAAGTATTATGCGTAGTATTTTAGTCGCTGTATACGAACTTGGCGCTGATGAAGTTTGTGTAGTTGGTCACCATGATTGTGGTATGGCAAAAATTCAAGCAAGCAGTACGATTGAGAAAATGAAAGAACGCGGTATAACAGAAGAGAAATTAGATATGCTTCGTTATTCTGGAATCGATTTAGAACAATTCTTGCGCGGTTTCTCTAGTGTGGAAGAAAGTGTAGAACATAGCGTATCAGTACTTCGCAACCACCCATTACTTCCGGAAGAAGTACCTGTTCACGGTCTTGTTATAGATCCTGATACAGGAAAATTAGATTTAGTTGTAAATGGTTACGACAATTAAGAATTTACTTTGTCATCCTTTTTATCTGGGACAGGATCAAATCCTCCCGGGTGGAAAGGGTGACATTTTAATATACGCTTACAAGTAAGCCAAAAGCCTTTGAATGCACCATGTTTTTGAAACGCCTCTAATCCGTAATGAGAACAAGTCGGATAAAAACGGCATGTTGGTGGTGTCATCGGAGAAATGAATTTTTGATAAAAGCGTATAATCCCAATAAAAATCTGTTTCATAACGGTCTCCTTTTCAGCATATTCTTAAAGTATTATAGCACGACTGTACATAATACTTTACTAATGTGCATTTCCGTTATATCATATTGGATATAACGGAATTAAATTAAAAGCGGGAGAGATGTTGTATGCCATCAGTAGAAAGCTTTGAATTAGATCATACGATTGTAAAGGCACCTTATGTAAGACATTGCGGAGTTCACAATGTAGGTAGTGACGGTATTGTAAATAAATTCGATATTCGTTTCTGCCAACCGAATAAACAAGCAATGAAACCAGATGTTATTCATACGTTAGAACATTTATTAGCATTTAATTTACGTAAATATATTGATCGTTATCCGCACTTTGATATTATCGATATTTCACCGATGGGCTGCCAAACAGGATATTATCTTGTAGTAAGCGGAACACCGACAGTACGAGAAATTATTGATTTATTAGAACTAACATTAAAAGATGCGGTTCAAATTACAGAAATTCCAGCTGCAAATGAAACACAATGTGGTCAAGCGAAGCTTCACGATTTAGAAGGAGCACAACGCTTAATGAACTTCTGGTTAAGCCAAGATAAAGATGAACTTGAGAAAGTGTTTGGATAAAAAGGAAAACTGCCTGTGAAAGGGCAGTTTTTTTATTGTACTAAGAGCGAACATACTCTTCTTTTTTATGAAAATATATTAGATACTCCAACATATAAAACAAAGGCAGAACCGAGAAAATAAACAAATGCTTTTGCTTTTTCCCGTTTCTTCATTTCATCAATTCCAAAAAGGATAAACATAATACTTAAAAGGATAAACACGTAAGGTAAAAGAATAGTGAAGTTTGCAAAGAAGCTAAATAGGGCGAGAGAAAGAGCGATAGTGGCGATTATAATTTGAATGTTTTTTAACATGGAATCCCCCTTAAGTAGAAAGAAATAGTTACTGAGAGAAAATAATTATAAATGCTAAATTGATCGAAATTTTATTCTACATGTAGCGAAAGAGTTTGATATTAAAAAGAAGAATATGAGACTAGAAACGAAAAAATACGGGATACTCATTAATTCCTAGAAGAATAAAGGAACAACTGAGAATAAATTGTACGTATGGGAGAAGTGAAAAATTATCGGTAAAATGGACATAAGTGCTTAGAGTGAGTAAGAGAAGCATGAAAAATGCTAAAAAAATCCGTAATATAGTTAGAGTTAGCATTGTATAGCCCCCTTTAGACCATTTACTAGAATATTTCTGTGAAACCAATAAATAAAGCAGCGGCTCCTGCTAGTAGAGCGAGCACACTACCTCCTGTTTGCTGTTTTAATATTTCCTCTAAACTTATGGTGAGGGCCATACCTCCTAAAAAGATGAACATATAAGGGATTATTTCTCTATTACCAGTAAAAAATCCATAGATTGCTATAGATAAGGCAATAAGTGATAAAGTAATCCGTCCCCCTTTTAGCATAAAAGACCTCCTCTATTTTATGTAGGTAATAATGAGAACAATCCAAATGAAAGCACCGGCAATAATACAAATAAGTCCAGTTGCTGATTCCCTTTTCTTTATTTGTTCAAATGCGATGAGAAACATTAAAGCCCCTAATAGAAATTGTGAAAGAGGTAAAGAATTATTTTGACCTGTATATAATCCAATTGCCGACATAACGATCACAGTGAGTGCTACTATGATGCGAAGTATACGAAGCATATTAGGAATTCTCCTTATTCTTTTTTGTATAAGGATTGTCTTCTAGTTTATCGACGGAATGTTTATAAGCATAGCCTTTATTAATTGTCATGACGGAGAGTACGAGGATGATTAGGACGATGATAATACCGATAATTAATATTTTGAACATAAAATCCCTCCTTTTCTTTATTTTACATAATTTTGTAATTGATGAAAACAATAGAAAATAAAAGGATGAAAGAAGGGTGTTACATGGAGACGAAAAAAACATATTATATATCAATAGGAAACGGTCAAATTTCACAAGTGAAGACGGCGGATACGTATAATTTTGAGATTTCCGCAAATGATGAGGAAATTACGGAATTAAGAGAGCACTTTGATCAAGCATATGTAGAAGATTTAGGGTCATTTGTACGCTCCCACGTTCCATTTGTTGAGTATCATCACGATTCAAATAATGACCGATATGATGAACAACTACAAAAAGCATATAAAATGATTTACGATTTAGGAAATCATGAGACGAAAGAATTAGTCGCACAAATGGGAATAATCAATGGATTGTAATTGGATAATATTATGCAGAAAAGCGAGAATATGCTACAATTTGTGGTAGGAAAAACTTGTAACCATCAATAGGGGAGTAATGGCATGTACAAATTTAAAGATTATTACCACAACACTGTACAATTATCGTTTGAACGTTATCCATTTTCTCCTGAGCCAAAGCATGTTTGGGTTGTATGCCGGTACGGGGATCAATGGTTATTAACGCATCATTTACGTCGCGGTCTTGAATTTCCAGGTGGTAAAGTAGAACTAGGGGAAACACCGGAAGAAGCGGCAGTTCGAGAGGTTCATGAAGAAACCGGCGGCATAGTTTCTGATTTAACTTACTTAGGACAATACAAAGTATCTGGAAAAGACAAAATAATCATTAAAAACATTTATTTTGCAACAATTAGTGCGGTAGAAGAACATACGCATTACGAAGAAACGAAAGGGTCTGTTTTATTAAAAGACATTCCTGACAACATTAAAACGAATAGAAAATTTAGCTTTATAATGCGCGATGACGTATTAGCGCGTACGATGAAACATATAGAAGAAATCGGCTGTTTTACGAAGTAAAGTAGCCGGTTTCTTTTTTTGTATGTAAGAATAAATGTAAACATATCTTTACATTATTTTGGGGATATTATACAATTTTGTAAAGATATATTTACATTTTGGGAGGGGGAAGATGGATAAAAGAAAAGAAACGACTGTTACTGTTTCGATGGTTAAATTAAACTTTTCTTTATTTTTTATAATAATTGCTTTGTCGTTTGGAATTGGTTATTTGCATATATTTCTTTCAGGTGGGGTTCAAGTCGAAGTTACATTATTAACGATGTTTCTTTTTATTATCGCAATGATTGTTCTCGTTTGTATTCATGAAGCGATACATTTAATTGGCTTTCGTTATATCGGAGGTGTTCCGTGGAGTGAACTAAAATGGGGCGTTAATTGGAAATTAGGTGTTGCATATGCTCATTCTAAACAGGCGGTTACAGTAAAGCAAATGAAGAAAGTGTTAATGCTTCCGTTTTTACCAACTGGAATTTTGCCAATTGTATTGGGATTAGCTATGAATCTGGAGCCACTCTCATTTTTAGGAATTCTACTAACAGCAGGGTGTATCGGCGACATTGCCGTATATCAAAAAGTTTCAAAGTTTCCAGATGATGCGCTAGTAAAAGATCATCCGAGTAAACCGCAGTTTACAGTATATGAATAATAAGAGGAGGCGTTTTTGAACAACTGCCTCCTCTTATTATTTTTTGTCGGTAAATCAATATATTGTGAAAATTGTTGATATAATTTAATTACTATTATTGTATTTTTATCTCCACCTCTAAAAACGAAAGCACCTCCAACAAATCATCTACGATACGTGAATGCTTAAAATCACCCCAAAACGAATCTTTTTTCCAAACACCAAGAATCCCTACTTGTTCAGAACCAAGCACATCGTTTTCTGGATGATCTCCAACATAAAGACATTCTTCTGCCTTCACATCTAGTCTTTGCAAAGCACGTTCGAAAATTTCAGGATGAGGTTTTTTAATTCCTTCAGCTTCTGAAACGAGAATGGTGTTTGTATACGTATGTATATGTAGTGCTCGAAGGTTGCTCATCTGAAATTCAGTAAAACCATTTGTAATAATACCAATTTTAATGTTTCGCTGTTTTAATTGTTGAAGTAGTTCATGCGTGTTTTTGAAAGGAATACAATGATGTTGGAAGTTTGTAATATAGTCGTGTAGTAGTTGTTCTTGCGTTAAAGTAGTAATGTTGTATTCGGAAAGGAGAGTAGCATATACTTTATCCTTCCACGTATAGCCATTATTATCGAGTTCAAGAAATCGAGAACAATACTTTGATTTCTCTATACTCTTCAAATGTGAGGCGAAGCGATTATATTGCTCACAAATAAATTGTTCTAAAGATTGGCGCCGATCTAATAGTGTTCCATCTAAGTCGAATAAGATTGCACGAATCATGGGAAGCCTCCTTGCAGTTTTTATAATTAATTATCGCATATTCGTAAAAAAATGATTATGATATTTTGTAGAATGGAATAATGGGGGATTGTATGAAGAAATTGTATGGCAAGTTAGTGTGTTGTATTATAGCAAGCAGTTTAGTTGCAGGATGCGATAGTGCTATCGAGGTTACGAAAGAAAAAGAAATTTGTAAAACAGAAGAAGAGTGTACGCAAATAGGAGATAAAACATTACAAAAAGTATATAAAAAGATAGAGGGACTTTCAGAACTTGAAAAAGTAGAAGATTATGACATAGAAGAGTATGAAAGTGTGAATATGAAAGAGGCGGAACAGAAAAAAGAAGAGGATGACAATTATTTCTTTTTAGCTTCTTATTATATCGATGGTGATGAAATTGTAGATCCTTATTTTGAGAAATTGGATCGTAAGAGATTGAATAAAGTTTTTGCAGATGACGAAGTAGCAAAAGATGATTTGTTAAGTCAGCGACAAGATAGAGAGTATCATGAAACCTTATGGGACATGTATCGCACTCTCGTCCCAGTGAAATATCGTGAGAATATAACAGAATTTGGTCTAATAACGGATGGTTATGATGGCGTTGTTGCCCATGTCATGCCAAGTATAGATGACCCGAGAGATTGGTTGCTTAGTTTAGACGTGCTCGATTCTGGGGTGAATATAGATGAAGTGATGAAAACATTAATTCATGAAACGGCTCACGTATTAACGATTGGACATAAACAAGTACCAGTGGATAGAAAGTATTTAGAGGCGTTTGATGAAGAGAAAGACATTTCATCGTATCGAAATAAATGTAAAACGGTGTTCGTGAAAAATGGATGTGCGAGAAAAACTTCGTATATTAACCAATTTTATAATGAATTTTGGAAACCAATTGAGCAAGAGTGGACAGAAAAGAAAGTAGAAGAAAGTGAAGAGGCACAAATTGAATTTTATAAAGAAAAGCATGATGATTTTGTATCGCTATATGGAACAACAAATGTAACGGAAGATATCGCAGATACATTTACAGCGTTCATTTTACAAGATTCAAAAAAAGTGAAAGAAGGAACAGAGTTAAAATATAAGAAAATTGCTTTCTTCTATCAGTTCCCTGAGCTTGTAAAAATGAGAGCGGAAGTGCTGTCGGGATTATATGATGTTTCAAAAACGATAGAACAACAAAGTGGAGACTAATGTGAGTTATGCTTTCGATATAGTTTCGTTAAAGAAAAGCGTGAAGAATTTTTAATTCTTTGCGTTTTTTTATGTTGATAAAATTGAAAATTCTGTATTTTTATCAAAAAGAAGAAGGAACTGGAGGCACAAAAGAGAATTAGTATAAAAATGTCACAATTTAGACACAATTATAATGCGCGTGTTGTAGGGACTATAAGTTTACTCTCGAGGAGGTAATGAAACGTATGAAAACGATTCTTGCTGTTGCTGGTCTCATTTGGGTAATGTCTCACGGTTTTCCGATTTTTGAAGGGGAGCAAATTCGTAGTGCTTTGAATGAAAAGTTTAATGATTATCATGTGATAGATCGAAAAGATAATGTCGTTACAGTACGTGTGAAAGACTGTTTCCATACAGTTACGGTTGCGGATGGAAACATTACAAATGAAACGAAAATGTGTGATAAAAGGTAAAAGAAAGAAGCTGACTATAGCGCACTGTTTTGAGTCAGCTTCTTTTTCTTTTTCCAATTAGAATTTTTTCAAATGCCTCAACAAATACATACATAAGAGTTGCAAGAACACATGTGAGTAGTACGCTAAGTAAGACGAGTGTGAAGTTAAAGACTTGGAATCCGTAGCTAATTAAGTAGCCAAGTCCTTGTTTGGAAACGAGAAGTTCTCCGAAAATAACACCAACCCAGGATAAACCAACATTTACTTTTAACGTTGAGATAATTGCTGGAAAGGATGCAGGGAGAACGACTTGCTTATAACATTGCCATTTATTTGCGCCAAATGTGTCCATCACTTTTATATAGTTAGAATCGACTTCTTGAAATGCACTGTAAATAACGAGAATGGTAATGATGATGGAAATGATTACTCCCATTGCGATAGAAGATGAAATGTTTGGACCGAAAATAACGATGATGATTGGACCGAGTGCAACTTTTGGCATTGCATTTAGGACGACGAGGTAAGGATCAAGTACGCGGGCTAGAAGTGGCATCCACCAAAGAAACGTGGCAATAATAGCACCGAGTACCGTTCCGAGAATGAAGCCTACTCCTGTTTCCAGCAATGTCGTCCATATGTGGACCCAAAGTGAACCGTCGATCCATTTCGTTAAGAAGAGATCCCAAATACTCGAAGGAGAGCTAAAGAGTAAAGGATCAATCCATTCTTTTTTGCTAGCTATTTCCCATAGTGCAAAGAAAAGAATAAGTAGTAAAAGCTGTAATGAGCGAGCAATCCAAGCACGCCTGCGTTCTTTCTTTCGAAATTGTTCATGTAGTTGTTTTATATTATCCAAGTCGTTCCAGCTCCTTCCATATATCTTGAAAGAGGGCTGGGAAATCGTAGTGATGGCGTGCTTCTAACGGTGATAAAGAACGGATACTTTCCGGGACGATAAAGATTTTCGCGATTTTTCCAGGATTCGCTTGCAGTAAATAAATACGATCACTCATCGCAATCGCCTCTTCAATATCGTGAGTAACAAGTAGTGATGTTTTCTTATATTTATTTAGTAAGTTGAAAACGAGTTCTTCTAGTTTTAATTTCGTTTGATAATCGAGTGCGGAGAATGGTTCATCTAGTAATAAAATTTTCGGATCAGTTGCTAACGTTCGAACGAGAGCGGCACGTTGACGCATACCGCCGGATAGTTCACGAGGATATTGTCCTTCTACCCCATGTAGACCGACTTGCTTTAAAAGGTTTAAAGTATGTTCTTTCATTTGTTCATCATAAATCCTTCGAATATGAAGTCCAAGCATAATATTTTCTTCAATCGTTTTCCACGGGAATAAGTAATCTTGCTGCAACATATATCCCATAGATGATGTTTTCGTTGTAATCGGTTCACCATCTAAAAAGACGATACCGTCAATTGGATCAAGTAGTCCAGCAATGATTGAGAGGAGCGTTGTTTTACCGCAACCACTTGGACCGAGTATAGAAATAAATTCGCCTTCTTCCACTTGTAAGCTCATATCTTCAAGAATAAGTTTGGCATTCTCTTTTGCAAAAAAACAGTGAGAAACGTTACGTATTTGCAAAAAACTCATACACTTCGCCTCTATTTCTTAATAACGCTTTCGGCAATTTTTGTATTGACGAGCGCTTCATGTGGGACTTCTTTTTGTAATTCACCAGCGTCTTTCATAATCGTTTGGAGCTGTTTCCATTCTTCTGCATCTAATAGTGGATTTGTCGCATAAGAATGTTGCTTTTTATACCGTTCAATTACTTTTACTGTAATGTCTTTTGAAGTGTCTTTAAATAGCGGGGAAACAGTATCAGCAATCTCTTCTGGACTATGTGTATCAACCCATTGCTGTGCTTTATAGAGCGCACGTGTGAACTTTTCAGCAGCAGCTTTATCTTTCTTTAAGAAACTTTCTTTTGCCATGAATGTTGTATAAGGAACAGTACCAGATTCATTTCCGAATGAAGCGACGATATAACCTTTACCTTCTTTTTCGAATATGCTTGCAGTCGGTTCAAAGAGCTGGACAAACTCTCCAGTACCAGATGCGAAGGCATTTGCAATATTAGCAAACTCGATATTTTGAATTAAGTTCGTATCTTTACGAGGATCAATGCCATTTTTCTTTAAAACGTATTCCCCAACCATTTGCGGCATGCCGCCTTTACGCTGTCCTAAAAATGTAACACCTTTTACGTCATTCCAATTAAAAGAGTCTAGTTTTTTACGTGAAACTAAAAATGTCCCATCTGTTTGTGTAAGCTGTGCAAAGTTAATGACAGGGTCTTTCGCTCCTTGTTGATGAACGTAAATAGACGTTTCAGAACCGACGAGAGCAATATCAATTCCGCCAGATAATAGGGCGGTCATCGTTTTATCGCCACCAGCTGTTGTTTGTAGGTCAATATTTAGTCCTTCATCTTTAAAAAATCCTTTTTCAACCCCAACATATAATGGGGCATAGAAGAGAGAATGGGTAACTTCGCCGACGCGAATGTTTTGAGTTTGTTCTTTCGTACTTTCTTTTTTACTACTACAAGCAGCAAAAGTAAAAACAGCTAGTAACATGATGCAAAAAATCGCGATTAATTTTTTCACTATATAACACCTCCTAGAAGTCACTCTACAAGCATGATATGTAGGTAATCGCCCATATGTGAGTGTAGATAGCAGGAATTTTTTTGGTGGTAAAGAAGTACAAATATAAGGGGTGATAAAATGGAGTACGAATACGATGATAGCGTACATTTACATCTTGATTATTTCGGGACAGAATGTGATATGGAATCGATTGCTTATAAGAGAAAGAATGAAGACGTATGGGATGTGTATTTTAATTTTGGAGTATACGGTATTCAGAAAGACGATGTAGAGTTAGGGAGATTTATGGACGAATATGCTGGTCATTACGTTTTTTCTGTACATGCTCGCGATCTTAGCTGGGAATTTGGAAGTGCCCAGTTTGAAGAGTGGGTTTTGAAAAATCGGATAGTAGAAAAAACGCTACAAAAATAGGAGGAATTTTGTGATTGGATTTCTCATCTTATTATTTATTTTTGTGGCCGGATTTTTTATCATGCAAATGCTTATTTACCAATTTGCAAAGAAAAACATCCATAAATATACAAAAATAAAATGGTTTCATATGTGGCTACATATGAATATGAAAAAAGGCCCGAGATTAGATTTTTTTTGATTTTGTAGTTACAGTACTCGTATGTATCGTATGGAAAATATGGCTGCTTCCTTTTATATAATACACATGCTAATCATCTTCTCTTTTATCATAAAATAACGAAAAGAACCTGTCTTGTGGCGGGTTCTTTTCGTTATAGTAATAGTTGTAAAAAACTTGCATTTATACATAAAACAGTGAGTAGTGTTGTGAAAGATATTTTGACAAATACAGAAACACATACATACGGAATTAAAGTGTAATTACAGAATGGACAAATTGGCCGTGTGTAAAGTGTAGGGAATAAGAAAGAGGTCGTCCAACGGTGGACGACCTCTTTCTTATTATGCTTGGTTAGTGCGAAAGAATGGAAGTTTCTGCACAATGTGAATTAATCCGTATGCAAGAATTAAGCACATAAGAGGATTAATGAAAAATCCATAGCGATTAATTGCTAAGAATAAGTTTGAGAAGATAATGTAAATAATAGAACTTGCTACTAGCATCATAACGCGTTTATGTTTAAATGAATTTAGCATGAAGCAGAAGCTGCTCAAGAATGTACCGATGATAAACACTCTATGACATAGTTGCATAAAGTTGTGAATACGGTATTGGTCTACAGCAGGAGCTGTTTTGAATAATTCAATTGTTTTACCGACAGTGAACCAAGAGAACCAATAAGTGAAGTCCGTCTTAAATCCGTTCTTGATTAATTCTTTTGCGTATGCACCTTTGTCATCTAAGCCTTTAGCTCTCATTTCATTTACTATATTTTCATATCCAATTTTATTAAATGGATCTGCACCGGCAATTAGTGGATCTGCACCTTGGGTTGAGAATAAAATAAATTGGTTGAGTGCTAAGTAGTTACGAACAACCCATGCGCCAATAATAAAGAAAGGTCCGATAAACCATAACAATCCGATTCGAATGGAGTCTTTAAATCCATATGTAAATAACACAACAAGAACAGGAATGAGCATCATTGGAGCTGGATTTGGACGGAACATAAGTAAAATTGAAACGACAATTCCAAACCATATATGGAATTTCACTTTATTGTATTTCCATGCGAGAACAAATACATATACACATAACGCCAATAAGAATATGGATGGAACTTCTGTTAGCAATGTACGGAAGTATGTATAGTTACTTGGATAAATAGCATATAAAATACTTGCAACAATTCCATAAATGTTTTTTTCGAACAATTCTTTTCCTATTAAGAATACTAATAGCACTGTGCAAAGGTTCATGATCATGTTAATAACAGTTGCTACGTAATAGTAAGGAATTGATGTAATATCAGAAATAATCATAGCGCCAGCTAATAGTAATGGCTGACCTGGTGTAATATATGCATTTTTTCCTGGAACTTCACTAGGTTCTAAATACACATAACCAAATACACCATGTTTTAATAGTTGTTCAGCTGTTAACGAATAGTTAAAGGCATCATTTGCACCATATGTTACTTTGACTAACTCTCCATCTAATCCTGGCTGTTTTACTAAACAAAAAACGTGCAACAGGAAAGAAAGCGCCAAAATTACATATACCGCTTTAGGCAAACTCTTAAACTTAGTAAGCAAAAATGAGCAACTCCTTTTTTATTAATTCTTTCGTATTTTTATGTGAAATCTTTAATAGTATTAAGGATTTCCAAAACATAGTTATTATATCATAAAGTGGAATGCTGAAATTAAGTTTTTCAAGAATGAGTAATTTGTATGCCACAATTTAACTGTTGATTAAGGGAATATTAAGACAATACATTTATGATAGAAACAAGTATGCAGACGAAATATGTAATATATGTTATTTTAATAGAAATAGTTCTTTCGATGCGGGGGAAATTAAGACATAGAAACGAGGGAATGAATTGAAGTATGGTTCTACACTTTTTCATCTTCCAAAAAGAAATATATTAATTTCTAGCATTATAAGTAGTATGGTGACTTTATTAGTAATAACTATGCTGTTTATGATTTTAAAGGTTTTCAATTTAGACATGATGAAAGATCATTTAAATCAAAAGCTTGTTTTAAGTGTTATGATGATTTTCATATGGGGCATAACGTTTTATATTACGCATTTCAATAAAAAAGAGATGCCTATACTTAGAGCATTCCTACGAGTGCATTTTATATTATTTTTGTTGGCTCATACAGTAGTGTTATTTTATATTGTCATGCAAGTTAATATGAGTTTCATAGAGGCAATGAATTGGATTTACTTTTATAATATGCAGTTTATATTAAGTTTTGTAGTAATTTATGCAATATATATTCTTGTATATAATTTAATAGGTAAGGTTTTTCTAAGTATAGTTTTAACGAGCTGTACGTTAGTCATTTTATGTATTGTGAATTATTTGAAGCTTATTTTCAGAGGTGATCCGTTATATCCTTCTGATTTTACACAAATTACGCATATGCAATCTGTTATACCGATGGTGATGGACTATTTTAGTTGGAGTTATATTTTTGTCATTATCTTAAGTATCGTAGCTTGTATTGTAGCAGGGATATATATGAGAAGGTATATTCAAAATGTAAAGATTCATCTAGGAATAAGAGCCTTATTAGTAGTAGGGTCTATTTTTGTTCTATATGCGTATGGTAATTTTGCGAATACATTTATGAATAAAGTATTTCAAAAATCAGGTGTAGATTTTGTTTTGTGGAATCAAAATGAGAACTATGCTTCAAATGGTTTTGTACTTGGGTTTATTAGCAATTTAGATACAACAGTTATGGAAAAACCAAAAAATTATTCTAAAGAAAATATGCTTCAAATAGCAAACGATATAAACAAACAATATAGTGGAAATATAGGGAGCCAAAAGAAAAAAGAGAAACCGAATATTATTTTTGTAATGAGTGAATCGTTTTGGGATCCGACGAAAGTAACCAACCTTTCTTTTAGTGAAGATCCTGTGCCAAATTTACATCATTATATAGAAAACTTTCCTGGTGGACAAACTATTTCTCCTACATTTGGGGGGAATACGGCGAACGTTGAATTTGAGGCATTAACAAGTTATTCAATGAGTTTGTTAAAGCCAGGTTCTATACCATATCAGCAGGTTATTACAAATAAGAAAGAAATTCCATCAATCCCTACAGCGTTGAAAAAAGAAGGTTATTATACAAGTGCAATTCATTCATTTGGTCGCACATTCTTTAAACGTGATGATGTATATAAGGTGTTAGGGTTTGATAAGTTTAATGCAGAGGACACGATGGAAAATGTGGATATTGATGGAGATTATATTAGTGATTTAGCGATGAGTAAAGAGATAATTGCTGAGTTAGAGAAACAAAAACAACCTACATTTATTCATGCAGTTACGATGCAAAATCATTTTCCATTTACAGAGGGCCGATTTGGTGAAAACCTAATCGAAATTAGCGGTCTAGAAAATGAAGAATCAAAGGGAGAATTAGAGACGTATACAGAAGGATTAAGACGTTCAGATGAGGCTCTTCAATATTTAATAGAGCAACTAGATAATTTTGATAGACCTACATTATTAGTATTCTTTGGAGATCATCTTCCATCATTAGGAACAAATAAATCTTTTTATAAAGAAAATGAGTATATAACGAATGAAAAAACATCGAATGAACGTTTAGCGATGGCGCAAACGCCGCTATTAATGTATGCAAACTTTGATATGCCAAATGATAATTTAGGTTTAGTAAGCCCAATTCATTTTTCTAATCTTATTTTTGATTATGCAGGATTAAATAAATCCTTATTTTATCAATTTTTATCGGAACTTTACAAGGAAATACCAGTACTTAGAGATGAATTAAAAGTTGATAAAAATGGAGAAGTAATCAATGATTTAACAAAGAAACAAAAAGAAATGTTAGAGCAATATAAAATGCTCCAATATGATTTACTCGTCGGAAATCAATATAGTAAAGATATCCTCTTTAAATAAAAGAAACAAAAAGAACTTGTATAACGATACAAGTTCTTTTTTCATAGTATTTAACGGGGTAACCAGACAAGCTGGGTTTAGGGAGTATTACCTGTACATTTAGTATATATGAAAATGTAATCGTTTTATTTGTGTATTTGTGAGAAATATGTGAATTTTATGTTTTGTGAAAAATCGATTATATTAACTTTCGTTCTTGTATTGCAGTTGTTATGCATGTAAAAATTTTATCAGTTCTTTATTTAATTCATCCGCTTGATCGATTGGTGAACCATGACCACTATTTGTAAGAGCATGTAACTGAGAATTTTTAATTCGTTGTTGCGTAAGCTCAGCACTTTTGTAAGGAATTAGTTGGTCGTGAACGCCGTGGAAGATTTTTGTTGGGACGTTAATTTTATTTAAATCTTTCGTTACATCTTCATTTGCAGCTGCTTGTAAAATTTTTATAAGGGCATAAGAAGCGGACTGCATACCGAGATAAGAAAACCATTCAAGGGTTGCAGCCCCTAAGTTTCTATTAAAAAAGGATAAAGATACATCATTTAAAAATTTTGGTAAATTAGCATACATTTGATTAATGAGAGCATCTGCTTGTTCTTTCGGTACACCGTAAGGGGACTCTTGATTTTTAACGAAAGAGGGGGAGACAGCGTCAATTAATGCGAGCTTAGAAATGCGGCGCCCATTATAGCGAGACATATAGCGAATAGAAAGAGCACCACCAACTGAGAAACCGACTAATGTAGCGTTCTCTACTTGAAGTGCTTCCAGAACAATTGCGATATCATCGGCTAATCGATCATACGTGTAACCAGTCCATGGCTTATCAGATTGTCCATTCCCTCGTATATCCATGGCGATACAGCGAAAGCCATGCTCAGGTAAAACATTGAGTTGATATTGGTACATTTGATGATTTAAAGGCCATCCGTGAACGAAGAAAACAGTCTTACTACCTGGACCAGGATTAACGTCTTGCACAAAAATATGCACATCTTTCTCGACAGTAACAAACATAAATGTCCCCCTATTTTATGAATATGCTCTATCCCAAAAGCGTTGTTTTGTCATAGCTTTAATAAATTCATTTGCTAGCCTCGTAGGGTCTTGTTCTATTAGAACACCAGGCTTTCCTTCGATATTTAAAGATTGAATAATAGAAGAGCCGTTTTGGAAGGAGCCAATCGGCTTAAAGTGATTATATGATTCTACGACAAATGAACTTGCTTTGTTAAGAAAATGATCATCCATCTCTCCGCCGATAAGAAGTAATCCATCATAAAGGAGTGGTGAGCCTGTTAAGAAAGTATCATTTACTTCCCACTGTCCCTGCACTACCTAATCGTTCTGAAACGATCACTGGCAGTTAAAGAGTTTTCATTGCTTGAAATTTTAACACCTGTATTTGTTGTCATCTCCTTTCCTTCATTTTCGTGCGTAAAAGATTGGAGTTGTTCGGTCTTTTTATTTTTTTTGCCATCCATAAAAAACACCTCCCATAATATACGTATTATTGTTTATGTTTTTTATGCTTGTATATAGCATGAAGATATTGCATAGTTGGCATGATTTTCCTCAAATGTTCGATTTATCTTTGTTTGTCTATGAAAATCATTTATTATAATAAATGGTATTCTTCGAGATATTATTTTGAAGGGGTGTTGAAGTGAAAGAAAGTTTTCTATCATATAAAGAAGAAGAAAGAAATGCAAAAATCCTTTTATGGGTGTTATATGTCATTGTTATTGTATATCAAATTTTCTATGCAATCGTATTAGAAGATAAATCAATAATGGATAAGGGATACAACATAATATGGCAAGTTATTTGCGGAGTAGCAATACTGTGCGTGAATATATATTTAATGAAAAAAGAGAAGGCAAACCTTGTTAAATATGCATGGATATTTGCATACATAGGGATAGAACTCGCTAATATATTTTCGTATGTTTTTTATAATAAGGCGGCGTTTGATGCGACAAATATAATAGAAATTATTCTCATTTTCTTTGTACCTATATTTTTAAATAAAAAATTCTATGTGTTTTTACTTTCCTCTATTGTAGGAAAATATTTAATTTATTTATTTGTATTAGAGGAAGTAAAAGCATTTATGTTCCTTATTATGTATACACTTATGTTAATAGCTGCATATATCATTTTAAACCGATTTTTACAATATCTTTCAGCTGTAAAGGAAAGTATTGCGATTGCTAGTGAATCACAGAAATTAGCAGTAATCGGAAAAATGGCAGCGACGGTTGGACATGAAATTAAAAATCCACTTGCTTCATTAAAAGGATTTACGCAATTACAACGAGAGAAGCATGAAGAGGATCCTATTTATAAACGTATGATTTTTGAAATAGAAAATATGAATAATATGATAAGTGAGTTAATGGAAGTTGCTACATGCAAACCTTCTATTTATAAGAAACATGATGTAGGAAAAATTGTATTACAAGTAATAACAAGTCTTCGTGAAAAAATAGATGAATTAAACATTCAGTTTATTTCTAATGTGGAAGAAAAAACAATAGAAGTTGAATGTGATGAACGAAAAATAAGAGGAGTCTTTTTATATACGATAAAAAATGCTTTAGAGGCAATGGGACAAGGTGGTATATTACATTTACAATTAGAAAATAAAGGGAAAGAATATGTAATGATCAGTGTGATCGATAATGGTCATGGTATTAAGCAAGAAAACTTACCCCGTGTTACAGAGGCCTTTTATACAACGAAACAAGATAAAATTGGTCTGGGACTGACGGTAGCGAATCGAATTGTCGCCGAGCACCTTGGTGAGTTGCATATTTCAAGTGAAAAAGATACTGGAACGAGAATAGACATCATTCTCCCAAGGAAGTGTGGAAATACTGAAATCCAAGTGGAAGAAAAGCTAGGAGTTACCATATGAATAAAGGCTATATATTTAAAAATGAAGAAATAAAGGCGCTGAAAGCATTTTTAAGTTTATTTTTTATTATATTTTTCGTATATGATCTTGCCTATGAATTTATCGTACCGTTAATCGGTGGAGAGCAAGAAGGTGTAGGAGAGTTTGAAGATGGTTTAGGTTTATGGCTTTACTTTTTGATGGTGGTATTGTTTTGCATTGGAATATACTTTATGAAATGGAAGAATGCTTTTGCGGTAAAGTATATTATTCTAATTGGCTATAATGTATTAGATTGTATCCATAACATTATGATTTATTATGGTAGCGATGCAGAATTTGACGGTGGAAATATAGTAGAAGGATTTTTTATTTTGTTTGCACCAATCTTTGTGAATAAAAGATATTTCTGGTTAGTTCCAGCGATACTTATCGGAAAGTATGCTCTTACAGGAATCATTATTCAATCTTCTCTCGTTTTAATCCCAATGGCATTATATAGCGTATTTACTATCATATGTTGGATTATATTTTTAAGGGTTCAGTCTTACGTTCGTACGCTTGAGATGATGGACAAAGAAATAAAACAGACAGAAAAACTAGCAGCTGTTGGAAAGATGGCAACGGTTATTGGTTATAAGATTAGAAGACCTTTAGCAAACTTAAAAAAACTTGTGAATAAACAAGCAGACAAGCATCCAGAGGATAAAATTTATAGTGATATTATGAAACAAGAAGTAGATCGGATTCATATAATTGCTACAGAACTTAGTGGATTTGAGAAATCTAAATCACTAGAATCAGAAACTCATAACATACAAGAAATTATTTCTTATGTTATTCGAGTTATGGAAAAGCCAGCTTTAAAACAAGGAGTTTACATACAAGGTATTTACAGTAAAGACTTACCATCAATTACATGTGATGAAAAACGATTAAAACAGGTCTTTTTTAATTTAATCAAAAATGCAATTGAAGCAATGTCAGTTGGCGGAACAATTACGATTAAAGTTACTGTAAAAGATGGAATCATCGTTCAAGTGAAAGATGAGGGATGCGGCATTCCGAAAGATAAAATTCCAAAGTTAAATGAAGCCTTTTATACAACGAAAGAAACAGGAACTGGTCTAGGTTTAGTAGTTACAGAAAAAATTATTAAAGACCACAACGGTAAAATGAGTTTTGAAAGTGAAGTTGGGGTTGGAACGACGGTTGAAGTTATGTTACCACTGCATTAACTACAAAAAACATCACTTATTTGGAAGTGATGTTTTTGTGTTCTTCTTAGGTAGACGTTCTAAAAAAGAGGACGATAACGAAAAATAATATATTGATAGTGTAAAAAGAAAATAATGGATGTTTTACTATGAAAAATATATAATGGCTTTGTCTGTTATTTGTTGTAGTTCATTTATATTTCTATTTGTTGACCCGAATCTCGGGTCTTTTTTTATGAAATGAATTGCTATATATCGGTAATTAGAAAAATAGAATATACAGCACTTGCAGTAATTCCAGGGGTAATATAAAGGGATATAGCATCTCCTCTTGCAACTGGGTTTCCAGTTGTAATACTAGTCCAAGTTACAGTAGCGGGACCTACTGCCGGAGTAGGATTAAATACTTGAATTTGTCCTGCTCCGCTATCCGTTGGTTTAATGGAAAATACCATAGTTCCGGTAATTTTGTCAGTAGTAGTTAAGGTAATAGTAGATAGGATGTAGCTAGAAGAAGGGGTTGTGAGGTTTGTTGGGACATTTCTGCAAATATTAATCGTATAAATAGCAGCAGGTAAATTATTTATATTTATAGACGCAGAAAAGCCGACAATACTACCGGCTCCAGCAGTGACATATGGAATAACATTGGAGTCAATTCCAGGAGAACCCGCTATACGTTGAAAACCAGCATTTGTTCCTTGAAAAACAATACTTTTTGCTGAAGCACTATCGGCAGATCCCGTAGGTCCAGTAATGCCCGTAGGTCCAGTGTTCCCCGTAGGTCCAGTGTTCCCCGTAGTCCCAGTGATGCCAGTAGATCCAGTGTTCCCCGTAGGCCCAGTGATGCCGGTAGGCCCGGTGTTCCCCGTAGTCCCAGTGATGCCGGTAGGCCCGGTACTACCGGTAGGTCCACTTTCTACTAATACGATATAATCTGGAGATATATTAGGAAACCCTTGAGGTGCATCTTTTTTTACAACATAGCCACTGCCCGTATAAGTGACAACTTGTCCTTTTTTATAGTTGGGAGCCGCTGCTAGACTAAAGGTGGTAGTACTTTGGAAACCAGCTCCGGAAGGTCCAGCATTACCCGTAGGTCCGGTGTTCCCCGTGGGTCCGGTGTTCCCCGTGGGTCCGGTGTTCCCCGTGGGTCCGGTGTTCCCCGTGGGTCCGGTGTTCCCCGTGGGTCCGGTGTTCCCCGTGGGTCCAGTATTTCCGTTAGAACCGCTGTTGCGTCTGCCATCGCAACTAAAAAAATTACGTGGGTACATATATGTTCTCCTTTCTATATTTTCAAAATCTAGTTTTTAAAATAGAACTAATATATATATATTATGAATTCTATAATTTTGTGTGGCAGATCGTCTTTTGTGTCTAGATTTCAAAAGATAGCGGGAGGAGAATTAAGTAGTGTTAGAGCCACCATTTTTCCTGAGGAAGTAAAATAACATCCACATCAAAATTCTCTTTAAACCAATCATACATCAATGTCTCTTTCACTAAATATTCAGAGGCAGAGTGTGACACACCAATCAGAGACATATTCGTTTCTTTTACATAATCCATAATGAGCGAGTATTTATGTCTGCCGTAATCATTATCGATATGGCAATGGATTTCTCCTGTAATATATGCTTCAGCACCTTTTTCTTCTGCTTCCTTCATTAAAGATACGACATCGCCACATCCAGCGATAATTGCGATTTTTTTGATGGAATCATGTCGTTTACCTTCGAAGTCTGTGTAAGGAATCTGGAAGAGTTGTTTTAGATGTTTTTGGAGTGCTTCTGTTGATGTTTCATCTATTTCACAAATAAGGCCAACTGGTTCTTGTTCTGGACCTCCATATGCAAAGTCGTCCACTACAGTAGCGTTTAATGCTTTTGCAATTGAAATACTCGTTCCATGTGTTTGATGAAAATCCATTGGTACGTGACATGTATATATAGAAAGTTGTTTTTCTTTTATTCCTTGCAAATATTTTTCAGGAATTGGTATGAAACCGCGGCCTGATCTTCCAAGCGGATCACCGCACTCCATTACAAGGGGATGGTGCATAAAGAGTAAATCACCGGGTGTGGATTGTGAAATGAATGTTTCAAGAACGTCATCTGTAGGGAATACAGCTAAAAATACTTTGTTTACATTTTCAGATCCGTGCATCATAAGGCCGTTAAATAAATCTACAAAATTTGCTTCGAAAAATTGTTGCCAAGGAAATTTGATAGGATCATATACGGCTGGGATAAATCGACTAAAGGCACTATCTTTTCCGTATTTTTCAATTTGGAATAAGTGATCGAGTGATTGCTCTATTTTTTTTAAGGCTGGCATGTTTGATAATCCTCCTTAAGATGATTCTTGCTTTATGAGTTGTTTGTATTCTTCGTAGCAAAATAAGAAGCGGATAGGAAACAAATAAAACCTAGAATCCAGCTAATAGAAGGAGAATAGGGAAGTACATGCTGTAATAGCATTCCGCTAGAAATGAAGAAACTACTAAATACACCTAATAACATGGGATATCGTTGTAGTTTGAACACAGATAGTAAACATCCTTTCTCCTGCATGAACTACTCATAAAAGCTCGATTGCTGAAACTTTATCACATACATTGTATATTAGTCTTAATTTTCTGTATATAACTTTTAAGAAAAATGGTGATACAATATATGAATGATAAGAGAAGAGAGGATGAAGATTAACATATGTACGTTACTGTAACAGAAGCAGCATATAAAAAGATTATGGATACGATTCCAAGTGAAGCGAAATATATAAAGTTATTTTATGATAATGAAGGTTGCGGTTGTGTTATGAGCGGAATCATCGATTTAGTAGCTGTAGCAGAGAAAGATGAGCGCGATGTGGATATTGAATCAAGCACAATGAATTTTATCGCTGATCGTACAAAGCTTGTATTTATGGACGATAAGTTAACGGTTGATTGGCATGAAGGTGGAGGAACTTTTCAGTTGAAGAGCCCAAGCCAGTTTTATAATCCAAATATGAAATTACACGTTCGAGTATAGTAAAGGTGAGTCCAAAATGTATTTTGGACTCACTTTTTTTATTTTATAAGTCGCTATTATTGTCGATAAGTCGATATATTGAAAAAATCGCCCATATAATTTCATTTACCAAAACGTTTCATATAATAAAAAGATTTTTTCACATAATGAAATGTACATGTGATTGAATTTTCTGTATAATCTTCTTTGCGGAGGGGATACGCATGAGAAGATGGGGAATTGAGTTATTAATTTTAAGTGTTGTTATTATTTGGGGGATTAACTATACAATTGCGAAGTATGGACTTTTAGAATTTACAGCAATTGAGTTTACTGCACTTCGTATGATGGCGGCGGCACCGCTTCTGTTACTCCTTACCTTTTGTATTGAAAAGTCGGTTTATATGGAGCGAACGGATATACCTAGATTAATTATCGTTAGCGTTGTAGGTATTGTACTGTATCAAACGTTATTTATGGAAACTGTCAAATATACATCCGCTACAAATGCCTCTTTACTCATTTCTATTTCACCTATTTTTACAACTGCATTTGCGATTTTCTTGAAACAAGAAAAGTTTTCTTCTCGAAAGTTAATCGGTTCTATGACTGCCTTTGTTGGTGCAGCCTTAGTTTTAGTAGCAGGACATTCACTTACTAGTTCTTTTTATGGCAATGGAATTGGACTTATTACATCAATATGCTGGGGGCTTTATCCTGTTTTAGCAGGACCATTAATTAAAAAATATTCAGCATTACGTGTTATTGCATGGTCTGCATTAGTGGGTGCGATTCCGCTATTATTGTTAAGTGGTCCACATGTGTTTGTCATGCCATTTCACATTACTCACGGAATGACACTATTTGCTTTACTATATTCTATTTTCTTTGTAACAGTATTTGGTCTAGTAATGTGGTATGTTGGTGTTCAAAAAATTGGGGCGTCACATACGATGGTATATATGTATATAACGCCGCTTGTAGCGGTTCTATTTGCAGCTGTCTGGGCAAATGAATATGTATCGTTTCAACAAATCATCGGTGGAATTATCATTTTTGTCGGTCTATGGTTTGTGAAATCGGAGAAAGTAAAAGTTCATTCTATTGCAGAGGAACCTATATCAAAATAGGAAAACAGATCACCTATGATCTGCTTTCCTATTTTTTTATTTTTGGTAAGAAGATGAGAAACAAGATAGCAGTAATAAGTGGAATTAAGTTTAAAAATGGAATACGGAAGAGTGTAATAAGAATAATACCTGGAAGAAGAACACCGAGGACAGCGTAAAAAATGCTATGATTTTTCGTGTACCAATACAATGAAAGTCCAATAAGTGCAGGGATAATGAGGTGAATGAGAGCCATTAAAAAATAAATCATTAGACGCCCCCTTTATTTGTGTGCTTATTACATCATATCCGTATGTTCATAGATTGATATCATTTTTTTCATAAATGGACGGAAAAAGTTTGAAAAACCGTCACAAAATATGAGAATATGATGTTTGAAATCTTGTATAATATTATTTTCTAAAAACATTTAAACAACATAAACATACTGTTTATGTTGTTTTTAATTTGAATGAAATGAATGTAAGGAATATGAATTTGAAAGAAATTTTTTGTTGGATAGATAAGAACGAATGAAGAGAGGTACAGCATGATTAGTATGTCACTAAGATCATTTAAAATCCAATCGTATTATATACTAGGTATTTTGTTACTAGGTTGGATGTTAACACCGTTTTCAGCACACTTTTTAGGCGCTGGAATTGGGCTTATTGTAAGTATGTATTGCGTTTGGCTTTTAGGCAGAAGAATTGAGAAGCTTGGAGATAGTATTGTAAAGAAGACGAAAGCACCGACACTCGGTATGTTTAACCGTTTTGCAGCTGCCATTTTGGGTGCTATTATTATGTACGAAATTGAGCACCACATGGTTATGTGGGCGTTTGCAGTAGGGATTATGGGTGGGTATTTCTTAATCGTTGTGAATTTAGGTTACTATAGCATGAAAGATGAGAAAGAACTAACAAAGAGCTAAAAAGATAAAAGACTTCTTTTTAGATGGAATAGATGATCCAGTCACGAATAGAAGCGGTCAGGGCCTTTTTTAGCCCCATACGATGTGAAACCCGAGAGATGTAGTGAGTAGGGATATAATGTATATATTCGAAGCTGTAATTTTATAATCTAGGTCACAGATGAAGAGATTAGCGTTTCACTTTATATAAGATATAGAAAGAAGCTTACGTTTTCACGGAAGCTTCTTTTTTATGTAAGTGTGTGTAACCGTTAAGCCGCATTGGGTTTTGTCGGTGAGTACGCGAAACTTTACGGTTACACGACACTTATTCATATGAGTAAAGGGTTATTCCAACAGAAAGTTTTAATTTAAGCGATTGGACCGCCTAAGTTAATAATGTCTTCAGATACGCTGTCGAACTTTTTGAAGTTAGCTTTGAATTCATTTGCAAGTTCGATTGCTTTTGCTTTGTAAGCAGCTTTATCAGCCCAAGTTTGTTCAGGCATTAACACTTCGTCAGGTACACCTGGTACGTGAAGTGGAACTTCAAGACCGAAGATGTCATGTTTAGCTGTTTCAGTTTTCGCAAGTTCACCGTTTAATGCTGCTTGAATCATTGCACGAGTGTAACCTAAGTTCATACGTTTACCAACGCCGTATTCGCCACCAGTCCAGCCAGTGTTTACTAAGAATACTTTCGCATCGTGTTTCTCGATTTTTTCACCAAGCATTTCAGCATAGCGAGATGCATCAAGTGGTAAGAATGGTGAACCGAAGCAAGTTGAGAATGTTGCTTGCGGAGATGTAACGCCGCGCTCTGTTCCTGCTAGTTTACTAGTGTAACCACTTAAGAAATGATACATAGCTTGCTCTTTTGATAACTTACTGATTGGAGGCAATACGCCAGATGCATCAGCAGTTAAGAAAATAATTGTATTTGGGTGTCCAGCAACACTTGGCAGTACGATATTGTCGATCGCATGCATAGGGTATGCAGCACGAGTATTTTCTGTTAAAGTAGTATCGTTGTAGTCGGCGATACGTGTTTGGTCATTAATGATAACGTTTTCTAAAACAGATCCAAATGTGATTGCATCGAAAATTTGTGGTTCTTTCTCGTGAGAAAGGTTTACACATTTCGCGTAGCAACCGCCTTCAATATTGAATACACCGTTATCAGACCAACCGTGCTCATCATCACCGATTAGTTTACGGTTTGGATCAGCAGATAATGTTGTTTTACCTGTTCCAGATAAACCGAAGAATAGTGCTACGTCGCCTTCTTCACCTACGTTTGCAGAGCAATGCATAGAAAGAATATCTTGTTCAGGTAATAAGAAGTTCATAATAGAGAAGATTGATTTTTTCATTTCTCCAGCGTATTCTGTACCACCAATTAGTACGATACGTTTTTCGAATGAAACCATAATGAATGCTTCAGAGTTTGTACCGTCAACAGCTGGATCAGCTTTGAAATTCGGTGCAGAAACAATTGTGAACTCTGATTCATGAGTTGTTAATTCTTCTTCAGTTGGACGAATGAATAATTGATGTACAAATAAATTGTGCCATGCATATTCGTTAATAACTTGAATTGGTAGGCGGTAATTGCGGTCAGCGCCTGCAAATCCTTTGAAGACGAATAACTCTTCTTTTTCTTTTAAGTATTCTAAAACTTTAGTATATAATTTATTAAAATGTTCTTCAGAAATCGGTTGGTTCACAGCTCCCCAAGCAATTTTGTCAGCAACCGATGCTTCTTTCACAATAAATTTATCTTTAGGAGAACGTCCTGTATATTTTCCAGTTGAAGCAGAAACGGCACCAGTCGAAGTTAATTTCCCTTCATTTCGCATTAATACTTTTTCCACTAATTGCGGAACACTTAGTTGAATCTGTGCATTGCTTCCGTTCAATAATTCGTGTAAACCAATTTGGACATTCACAGTACTCATATTTATATACCATCCTTTTCATTTAATGAAATATTTCTCGTAATCCCCAACAATAGTATAACACAATTATATAAATAATGTATACTATTTATTTCTTTTTGTTTGTGTGAATGCATTATTTCCCTATTAATATTTCATTTCAGGCGTATTGAGAAAAACTTTCAGGAAAATGTGAATATTAATTGACAAATGAATATCATTTCTTTAGTATAGGTTGGGACGGATACTCTCTTATCCCGAGCTGGCGGAGGGACAGGCCCGATGAAGCCCAGCAACCTCACTTGTAGTGGTAAATACAGGTGAATAGGTGCTAAAACCTGTGCGAGGCTACAGGTCTCGAACGATAAGAGCGAAGGGCAAAAAGCAGTATGCAAGTAGCAAATTAAACCTTTCCTCTATGTAAAGTAGGAAAGGTTTTTCTGTATGCTTGTGTGGGAGAATAAATGTATGTCGCAGTTTGTGGCAAATTAAGGATGAGTTCCGTACAATATATACAATTACTGTAGGGAGGTTTACCACATGACAAAAAAACGTCATCTGTTCACATCTGAGTCTGTAACTGAAGGACATCCAGATAAAATTTGTGACCAAATTTCTGATTCAATTTTAGATGCGATCTTATCAAAAGACGCAAATGCACGTGTAGCTTGTGAAACAACTGTAACAACTGGTTTAGTATTGGTAGCGGGGGAAATTACGACTTCTACTTACGTAGATATTCCAAAAATCGTTCGTGAAACAATTCAAGGCATTGGTTACACACGCGCAAAATACGGATTCGATGCAGAAACTTGTGCAGTTTTAACATCTATCGATGAGCAATCTGCTGACATCGCTATGGGTGTTGACCAAGCGCTAGAAGCACGCGAAGGTCAAATGACTGACGCTGAGATTGAGGCAATTGGTGCAGGAGACCAAGGTTTAATGTTTGGTTTCGCATGTAATGAAACACAAGAGTTAATGCCACTTCCAATCTCGCTTGCTCACAAATTAGCTCGCCGTTTAACTGAAGTACGTAAAGATGATACATTATCATACTTACGTCCGGATGGAAAAACGCAAGTTACAGTTGAGTATGATGAAAATGGTAAACCAGTACGTGTTGATACTATCGTAATTTCTACACAACATCACCCAGATGTTACATGGGAAGAAATCGATCGCGACTTAAAAGAGCACGTAATTAAAGCTGTAGTACCAGCAGAATTAATGGATGGAGAAACAAAATTCTTCATTAATCCAACTGGCCGCTTCGTAATTGGTGGACCACAAGGTGATGCTGGTTTAACAGGACGTAAAATCATCGTTGATACTTACGGTGGATACGCTCGCCACGGTGGCGGTGCATTCTCTGGTAAAGATGCAACGAAAGTTGACCGTTCTGCAGCATATGCAGCTCGTTATGTTGCGAAAAACATCGTAGCAGCTGGTCTTGCTGAAAAAGCAGAAGTACAACTTGCATACGCAATCGGTGTAGCACAACCAGTATCAATTTCAGTTGATACATTCGGCACTGGTAAAGTATCTGAAGACGTACTAGTAGAGCTAGTTCGTAACAACTTCGATCTTCGCCCAGCTGGTATTATTAAAATGCTAGACTTACGTCGCCCAATTTACAAACAAACAGCAGCTTACGGCCACTTCGGACGTACTGATGTAGATCTATCATGGGAACGTACAGACAAAGCAGCAGCTTTAAAAGAGCAAGCTGGTCTATAATATATGAAAAAAAGCTTTGCGCGGTGAGCGCAAAGCTTTTTTTATTTATAATTACGTTGGAATAAAGCGAAGAGTTCAATGTCATGCCAATTGCCATTGCGGAATATAGCTTCTTTACAAGTTCCTTCATGTTGAAAACCGAGTGATTTATATAATTTAATTGCTCTATCGTTAAAAGAAAATACTCGTAAAGAAAGGCGATGTAAATTTAATTCTAAAAATGCATAATCCAATAATAAGGTGAAAGCTTCCTTCCCATAACCTTGCCCCCAGTAACCCTTGTTACCAATATCAATAATACATTCAGCGTTTCGGTTATACGAATCAATATGAATTAAAGAAGTAATACCAATTGAAAGATGCGTAGATTTTTCTTCAATGATATAGCTCTTAGAGTCCGAAGAATGAATAAATTGCTGGCAAAGTTTTTCTGTGTCTTGAAGGGAATATTTATCA
Organism: Bacillus cereus group sp. MYBK14-1; assembly: GCF_051916885.1. NCBI lineage: Bacteria > Bacillati > Bacillota > Bacilli > Caryophanales > Bacillaceae > Bacillus > Bacillus cereus group sp. MYBK14-1. Next base: position 111,421 of record NZ_JBQAHM010000012.1, read on the forward strand.
AGAGTGAGAGTGGTTGAACTCATAACGTCTATATCATTATGCCATTTATAATATGTTAGAATATCATCTTCGGAAAACTTTCGTAACTGGATACGGTTTGATTCAAACAATGTAAGTCCTCCTTTTGTATTTCCTTTTCACATGATTTACAAAGGATTGATTTCTTCTGGAACATATGTAATCAACCTTTCATTTGACGTGCTTTACCTGCGCAAAAGGCACTACTTAGTAAAAATAGTGTCGCGAATATAATGCTTACTAATGTAGCGTATGGAATTGCGCCTTTTAAGGAAAAGCCGACAGTGATTGAAGCGATGAATAAGAGGATAAATGTTGTTGTTAATTTTTTATAAAGTTCCATACTATGTAGACCTCCAATTTATTTTTTAGTACAAGTTTTAAAATTGAATTCTATTATGTAGAAAATATAAAGAGTAGCTAAAGATGTGTAGTCTAGGAGTATAAGAAAGGGCACTTTCCTTTTTGTGGGTTAGTATACTTATATTGTATCATGGCGCATGATTGGCTTCATACATAATTGTGTAAAGGTATGTATGATAAAATGAAGAAAAGTCTTTAAGAAAGGAAAGATAAAAAATGAGTGTAACTGAACATAAAAAACAAGCTCCAAAAGAAGTGCGTTGCAAGATCGTGACGATTTCCGATACACGTACGGAAGAAACAGATAAGAGCGGACAACTATTACATGAATTGTTAAAAGAAGCGGGACATAAAGTAACTTCTTATGAAATTGTAAAAGATGATAAAGAAAGTATTCAGCAAGCAGTGTTAGCTGGTTATCATAAGGAAGATGTAGATGTTGTATTAACAAATGGCGGTACTGGTATTACGAAACGCGATGTCACAATTGAAGCAGTATCAGCGTTATTAGATAAAGAAATTGTTGGATTTGGTGAGCTGTTCCGTATGATTAGTTATTTAGAAGATATCGGAAGCAGCGCAATGTTAAGTAGAGCGATTGGTGGTACAATTGGGCGCAAAGTAGTCTTCTCGATGCCAGGGTCTAGCGGAGCGGTTCGCCTTGCGATGAATAAATTAATTTTACCGGAATTAGGTCATATTACATTTGAGCTGCATCGCTAATGAGTAAGTATGCTGGAATTGTATTAGCAGGTGGTATGTCGAGTAGATTCGGTGAGCCGAAAGCGTTAGCAATTTGGAAGGAAACTACTTTTGTTGAGCATATTGTGAAAGTGATGGGAAATACTTTGCAAGACATTGTAGTAATTAGCCATACTGATATAAAAGAGCGAGTAGAGCAATTCGTACAAGTACCTGTTATAGAAGACATTCCGCACTATAAAGGGAATGGACCGCTGGCCGGCATTGTATCAGGAATGGAATACATAGAAGCAGATTGGTACGCTATTATGCCTTGCGATGCACCAAACGTGTCGCATGAATGGTTTACCATTTTACTAGAGCAAACGAACAATGAATATGATGCGGTTGTACCTATTATTAATGGAAGAAAACAACCGCTACTTGCGGCGTATCATAACCGCGTGAAAGAAAAGATTTATGCTTTACTTCAGGAAGAAAAAAGAAGTATGGGGCAGCTTTTATCACAATGTAATGTGAAGTATGTTTCTGGAGAAGATGTACAAGCGAATGCGGATTGGTTTATAAATGTAAATACGAAAGAAGAATATGTGCAGGCTCAAAAAGACCTTTCAAATGAATGAAAGGTTTTTTTGATATACAGAATTGGGGAACAATTGCTGTATAAAGGTATGTGAGTGAGTTGATTTTAAGGGGAATTCTTAAAATCATTATACAGTTAAAACACTGTATAACCATATATTAATTTTTATGGGTTTTTATTACAAGTCTGTTTAGTTATGTTTATTTTTGATATAATTAATATAGAAATAAAACAATGCTTAACCTTATGTATCATTTATTAAACTAAAATTTATGACCATGTAATAAACTCCCTTCGTTTTTTGAAGGGAGTTTTTCTATTTAAGCAAGCAACTCTGATGCGTTATGCTGAAGGACTTCTTCATATTGGTTAAGCAAGCCACGAAAGACCTCATCCCAGCTCTTTGATTTCGCAAAAGAGGAAGATTCTATTCCCATCTGCTCAAGTTTTTCTTCATTTTGTAATAAAAAATAAATGGATGATAGAAATGCATCTTCATTTTTAGGCGGACAAAGAACTCCCGTTTTTCCATCTGTAATAATATTTTTAACCCCGCCACTATTTGCACCAATAACAGGTGTACCGCATGCGAGTGATTCAAGTACGACATTTCCGAATGTTTCAGTAGCTGATGGAAACACCATTATGTTAGAACAAGCATATGCTTCAGCTAAATCCCCGCCTTGTAAATAGCCAGTAAAAGTGATATTTGTTTTCGGAACAGCTTCACGTAAACTTGTTGCTAGAGGACCGTCTCCTGCGATGAGCCAATGAATATCGTTTCGAGTATGTGCTGTTTTAACGATAAGGTGTTGCAGCGTATCAATATCTTTTTCAGGAGCAATTCGTCCAACATAGGAAAGGACATACTTCGCTGTAATATTATATTTTTTTCGGAATAGGTCTGTATTGTAAGCTGGATGAAAGAGTGTGCAATCTACACCACGTCCCCATATAGAGAGGGTCTGGAAGCCTTTATTTTTTAATTGATGTAATGTTTCAAAGGAAGGTACAAAATTTTTTTGCATATGACTATGAAACCATTTTAAATAGTTCCAAAGCATATTGGAGAGGAATTCGATTTTGTAATAACGTAAATAGGCATCGAAATCAGTATGATAAGAACCGACAACTGGGATGTTTAACTTTTTTGCATAATACAATCCACAAAGTCCCATGTTGAAAGGTGTGGCAATGTGAATAATGTCAGGTTTAAAGGAAAGTAGTTCCCGTTTAATACGCGGAGTAGGAAAAGAAAAACGACATTCTGGATATAATATTGTTAACGGGATACTTCTCATCTTATTCACATTCGCTACAAAATTATCTTCAGCTGTATGCTGAGGGGCGAAAACAGAATAGGCGATCTGTTCTTTCTGAAAATATCGTGTTAATCGCTCTAACGTTTTCGCAACCCCGTTAACTTGTGGCGTAAAAGTATCGGTAAAAATGGCGACTCTCATCATATCACTCCTTTATGTGAAAAGTGGGATGAATTGATAAAAAGAGATGATGCCAGAGCAAGTGCCAAGGCACATACCGACGAATACATCTGACGGATAGTGAAGTCCTAAATAAATACGTGAAATACCGACGCATAATGCTAACGGTAATAGGAAAGCAAGTAAGCTTGGATTATAGCAAATAAATGGAATGAAGACAGAGAAAACGGCTGTTGTATGACCAGACGGGAAAGAGTGGTCTTTTAATGGATGGACTGGATATTTTGCATCCTGAATTGTTAAATAAGGACGTTTTCGTGGATACCATCTTTTTAATATTTGTACAGGAATATGGCTAATTGCTAAAGAAATAGCAGTTGCAATTGCTGCCTGATGTAAAGTACCTTTTGCAAAAATTAAAAAGAAAAGTGTGAGTGCGATGGAGAAAGTCGCGCCACCGATATGAGTAATATTGCTGAAAAAGATATTTAATGTTTTTTGATCAAAGTAGCGATTAATTCCTTTGAAAATGTAACATTCTATTTTATATAATCCACTGACCTTCATGAAAATTCTCCTCCCTCGTTTACATATATATGGAGATATTAGCTTTTATTTTAATAAGATTTTGTTGAGGGAGTAATAATGTTTTGTAAAGAAAAAGTTAGTTTTTATATAAAAAAAGCTGCCAATCTTATGGCAGCGGAAATTTACTTCTGTAATGATTTATAATATTGACCTTTTTCAACGTATTGCGTGCGAATACGCTCCATATCTTTACGGTCTTCTGCTGTTAATTCACGAATGACTTTCGCGGGACGACCGAAAGCTAACGTGTTTGGTGGAATTTTCTTTCCTTGTGAAACGAGGCTTCCAGCGCCGATAAAAGCTCCTTCGCCAATTTCAGCACCATCTAATATAATGGATCCCATTCCAATTAAAGCATCTTTTTTAATATGACAACTATGTAAAATAACTTGATGCCCAACTGTAGCATCATCTTCTAAGATAAGAGGATACTGAGGGCTTTGGTGGAGTGTACATTGGTCTTGTACATTTACTCGGTCTCCAATGATCGTTGGTGACACATCACCACGGATGACTGTATTAAACCAAATACTTGATTCCTCGCCAACGTAAACATCGCCTGTAATCGTAACATAGTCAGCGATAAAAGCACTACTCGCAATTTTCGGTTTTTTTTCTTTGTAAGGATATATCATGTAAAGTCTTCCTTTCCTAGAGACTAGTTTTAGTGTATCAAATTATGAGAAAGAGTGAAATGGAGGAGAGCCGTATGTGGAATTATGAAGCGGAGGAAGCGGAGGAAGCAAAGGCTGTCATTGTTATTGTGCACGGCGCAATGGAATATCACGGACGTTACGAAGCCGTTGCGGAAATGTGGAATCATATCGGCTACCACGTCGTGATGGGGGATCTTCCGTCACATGGAACGACTTCAAGAAATAGAGGACATATTGATTCATTTGATGAATACATAGAGGAAGTTAAACTATGGGTGAAAGAAGCAAGAAAGTATAGGTTACCTATTTTTCTATTCGGTCATAGTATGGGTGGTCTTATTGTCATTCGTATGATGCAAGAAACGAAGAGAGAAGATGTAGAGGGTATTATTTTGAGTTCGCCTTGTTTAGGGGTAGTGACTGGACCCTCTGCTCCGCTTCAATTTGCTTCAAAAATATTAAATGTTGTGGCTCCAAAATTGCAATTTGCAACGAATCTTACGGTGGAAATGTCAACACGTAACCACGAGGTGAGAGATGCAATGGAGAATGATTCTTTGTTCTTGCGCAAAGTATCAGTACGTTGGTATAGTGAGTTGATTAAGTCTATCGAAATTGCTCATAAAAAAATAGATGATTTTCCAGATGTTCCGCTCTTGCTAATGCAAGCTTGTGAGGATAAACTTGTAGATAAAACACGTGTCCGCACTTGGTTTGATAATGTTAAAATAAGTGATAAGGCTTTTAAAGAATGGCCGAATTGTTATCACGAGTTATTAAATGAGTATGAGCGTGATGAAATTTTGAGTTATATTCAGTCATTTACTGAAATGCATGTCAATAATATAGTAAAAACAAACAAATAAATCATTATTTGTACATTTAATAGAGGAGATGAAGGAAGAAGTGAACGTACCGAGTAATCCCATAACGCTCATGGCGAAAGTATACCGTGATGTGTTTCCGGTTGTACACCATGAGCTAGCGATGTGGAAAGAGCGTGCCTACCATATTCCGAATGATGAGCTTCATAGTCAGGCAATCGCAAGTATTGAGCATAAAACGTTTCATTGTGAGGGCGGTGGCATTTTAGCGCTATTAGCAAATGAACACCGAGAAGAATGTATTCGTTTTATCGTAGCGTATCAAACGATCAGCGACTATTTAGATAATTTATGTGATCGCAGTACATCACTTGATCCAAATGATTTTGCCGCACTGCATGAATCGATGTTAATGGCATTATCACCTGAAGTAGAAGGCGGCGGTAATTATTATCGTTATCGTGATGATCAAGATGATGGTGGTTATTTAGATGAACTTGTTGAAACATGCCAAGATGTTTTAAAGAAAACGAAGCACTATGACAAAATTGCTCCTGTTCTTCATGAACTGGCTTGTTATTATTGTGATTTGCAAATTCATAAACACGTGAAGTTAGAAGAAAGAGAGCCGCGCCTGAAAACTTGGTTTGAAGCACATAAAGAAAACTTACCTGAGATGAGTTGGTTTGAATTTTCAGCATGTGCCGGTTCTACACTTGGAATTTTCTGTCTTGTAGCATATGCATTTCATGATGAATTACATGATGAAGATATTGCGAAAATTAGACAAGGGTACTTCCCTTACGTACAAGGACTTCATATCTTACTTGATTATTTCATTGATCAAGAAGAAGACCGTATAGGCGGAGATTTGAATTTCTGTAGTTATTATGAAAACGAGCAAGCAATATTAGATCGGATGAAACACTTTGTAGAAGAAGCAGAGAAGAGCATTGGTGATTTGCCTCATGCGAAGTTTCATCGCCTTATAAGCCGAGGATTACTTGGTATTTATTTATCAGATCAAAAAGTATCAGCACAAAAGAATATGCACAAAATGGCACGGCGCATTGTAAAGTACGGAGGCCTCACTTCACGATTCTTCTATTGGAACGGGAAGATGTACCGAAAGAAAACAGCGCAGTGATGAAGAAAACCACTCATATAGAGTGGTTTTTTTGTTATAATATGGTAAAGATGGTGGTGGAAATGAAGCGATTGTTTCAAAAGCTATATGACAATATTGAAGTAACATTACTTGTGCTACTTTCCATTTCATTTGTTATATGATGATGAATAAAACCGGCGGTCCTACAACGATGGATTATGTAGCTCAAATTATCATTGCATTGATTATTATAGTAGATATTGTTTTTTTAATAAGTGGTAGAAAAAAAGAGAACAGTAAATAAAAAGCATTTGTACACGATGGTACAAATGCTTTTTCATTATGATCGTATTTTTGAAAATACATATATAAGAAGTTCAATCGCTAAAATAACTAAAACAGATAGTCCAAATAAAGGCATGACAGCGCCTAGTATTACCATCATGATAAAGAAAACGAATATACTTTTCTTATCTCTTTGTTTTGGAGGTGCTGCTAATTTTCCTTTCGGCTTTCTTGCTAACCACATTTTTATTCCGTAATAAATGAGAAGTAGTAGAGATAATGTCGTTAGTAAGCATAATATTTTATTTGGCCATCCGAATAAATGTCCTTCATGAAGCGGGATACCGTAGGTGAACCATTGTGCAAGTAATCCATAATCACGATAGTCCGTTTTTGAAATGAGCTCCCCGCTATATTGGTCAAAGTAAGCTGTTATCTCTTCATTTGGTGCAACATGCATACCTGTAATACCAGAACCGCTCGATTTCGAAACAGTGAATACACCTTTCGGATCAGCTGGTAGTGAAATAACATATGGCTTCTTTATTTCAATTCCTTTTTGTAATTCATCGACAGAAATTGCTTTCGGTTCATTTGAATTTGATTCAGGCGGAGCTTCTTTTCTTGTTGCCCACGGCAATTCTTTTACCTTTGATTCAGGCGGAGCCATGTACAATTTTGGATATCCGAGTGATTCATTTGACGATGCAATTTTATAAATTTGGTTCCCCATAAATCCTGACCATGGCAATCCAGATGCGACTAGCAGAAAGAGAGGAATTGTAAATATAATACCGATAATAGAATGACGTCTTTTTGCTTTTTCTCGCTTATTGGATGATAGTGTGTTTTTGAATTGTCGTATACTCATGTACAATCCGGTTACGATTAAAAAGATTGTCCAGCATGCCGCGAGTTCTACAGTATAGTTTACGACAGTGCCACCAACTAAAAGAGAACTATGTAATTCCCTCATTATATTGGCAAATGTTTCACTTGCGTTTTGATCCCCAACAATTTGATTATTGCTATCTAAATACACATATTTTTGTTGCCCAGTATACTCATTTGCAATTGTAAGTCTCGTATTATAATCCCCATTAAACTCACTAATTTTCGCCACGCTATAATGTGGATATTTTTTCTCTGTTAAGGAAATAGAATCAGACATCGAAATAGATTCTGTTTGAGCACTCTTCCCAAAATATAAATCTTTATAGATGAAATCTTCAACTTCCTCCCGAAATAAATACCCAATTCCGCTCAGTGACAAAGTAATAAGAAGCGGCGTAATAAAAAGCCCAGCATAAAAATGCCAACGCCAAAAAATGTAATGAAGCGAACGATTTACTTTCATACTTTCAGTTCCCCTAACCTTCCCTATATGAATAACTACTTATTTAATATAGCGAGATTAAGTGTGATTACTTTGAAAGAATTGTGAAGAAAGTTAAAAGTTTTTAGGATGATTTTCATAAAACATAAAACACATTTCAAAAGGGATGTTTTCTATGTTTATGAAGATTTCTTTGTATTTGATAGATACATCCTAACAACCGCATTAGCAAGACATTGAGAGGAATCAACAAAATCCTCACTCGCCACCACATTCAAATCGGTGCATGCGATAATTACGGTATCTACTTCATCCTTCAACTGCACAACGAGCGCGCTCCATAATTTGCGAGCTTTTTCAACTTCCCCGCTTTTAATATACGTAATAATTTGATTAATCATCGTTTGCCATTTTTCATAATGAATGTATTCTATATTCCGTTTTGCAATCCCATCTTGGTAAATCCCAGCTTGAACAGTTGCTTCCGTTGCGAGAAGAGCGACTCTTTTTGTATTTTCAGGAATTGCTTGTAACGTTTCATCGACTATATTTAACATCGGGATAGAAAGCGAACGCTGTAATTCTTCAAAATAAAGATGCGCCGTATTGCACGGCATAGCGATAAAGCTTGCGCCAGTACTTTCAAGTTTTTGTGCTCCTTCAATAATTGCTTTTTTCATCGCTTCGTGATCAATAGGGCGATCCATGTAAAACGGTGTTGGGCACGAATAGATCATCATATGAGGAAAGTCCATATCATACTTTGCTCCGTATATTGTTTGGCACCTTGCTACAACTGTATCGACGAATGGCCCAGTTGATTTTGGTCCCATTCCTGCTAGTATTCCGATCATTGTTTCGTCTCCTTTAAGAATGTTTACATCCATTATATAGGAGAATAACAAAAAGACGTGCAATGAATGCACGTCTTTTTTTGTTATGTTTTGTCGAACAATCAATATAGCCGAGAAATCGTTGATATATTGTAAGTTATGATAGATATATCGAAAAAATCGTTGATATATCCCGAGTTACGATAGATATAATTGAAAAATCGTTGATATATTACCCCGCATTAACGGGCAGTAAAACTCCCACCTTAAAATTCGCCTGGAGCAAAGAGGTTAGGTGGGAGATAAACTGCCCATAAATGCCCGATTGGTTCAACTAATAATCAGTGGGGATGCCCCCACTGATTAAAGTTTCACTTTATCGCTTCTCAATCGCCACAATAAATGGCGGGTTATTTTGTTGATTAATGAAGCCATATCGCAGTACGTGTGCTTGTTTTTGGTCTAGTTCTTCGGCAAATGTAAGTACAGCGTCGCGTTCTACTTGTCCTTCTGGGTGTCCGTGGTAAATAACAAGGACGATGATACCTTCAGGCGCCATTACGTCTAATAATTGCTCAATCGCCGAGATTGTTGAGTTCGGTTTTGTGACGATATGCTTGTCTCCGCCTGGAAGGTAACCTAAGTTGAAAATCGCGCCTGTTACTTTTCCTTTTGCATCTTCTGGTAATATGGATAGAAGTGTATCGTGACTATCGTGAACTAAAACAGTACGTTCGAAAAGTTCTTTTTCTTTTAGACGAGTTGTTGAGCTTTCGATTGCCTCTTTTTGAATATCAAATCCAAATACTTTTCCGTTATCTCCAACGATTTCAGCTAGGAAGCAAGTGTCATGGCCGTTTCCTAAAGTTGCATCTACAGCGTAATCGCCTTCTTTTACTGCTGTTTGCAAGAGAGTGCGAGCAAACGGTAATACACGTTCTAATTTCATTTTTGTTTCTCCTCATTTGCATATTTTCCTTGCCAGCTTCCGCGGCGTACAAATTCTGCATCAATGGAATTTAATACTTCCCATTTATTTAAGCTCCACATTGGACCAATCATTAAATCAGGCGGACCGTCACCTGTGATGCGGTGCACAATTACGTCTTCTGGAATAATTTCAAGTTGGTCAACAACGAGACTTACGTAATCCTCAAGAGAAAGGAACTCGAGTTGTCCTTTTTCATATTGCTTCACCATTGGCGTTCCTTTTAATAAGTGAAGTAAGTGGATTTTAATTCCTTGTACATCAAGCTTCGCTACTTCACGAGCTGTTTCCATCATCATGTCGTAATCTTCAAGTGGAAGGCCGTTAATAATATGAGAACAAACTTTAATGCCGTGCTTACGTAATTTATTTACACCTTCAACGTAAGAAGGATAATCGTGAGCACGATTAATAAGATTTGCAGTACGTTCATGGACGGTTTGTAGTCCGAGTTCAACCCAAAGGTAAGTGCGTTTATTTAAGTCCGCTAAATATTCAACGACATCGTCCGGTAAACAATCTGGACGAGTCGCAATAGAAAGACCGACAACGTCTTTTTCTGCTAGAAGCGGTTCGAATTTTTCTTTTAACACTTCAAGTGGTGCATGTGTATTTGTGTACGCCTGGAAATAAGCGATACATTTTCCATCTTTCCACTTTGAGCGCATTTTTTCTTTCATTTCATGATATTGCGTTATAACATCATCGCGGCGATCGCCAGCGAAGTCACCAGATCCAGCAGCACTGCAAAATGTACAACCGCCATAAGCAACTGTACCGTCACGGTTCGGGCAATCGAAGCCAGCATCTAATGAAACTTTAAAGATTTTTTCACCAAATTCATTTCGTAAATGATAATTCCATGTATGATAACGTTTATTGTCGTTTGTATATGGAAAAGGGTTTTGAACCTTCATTACTTTCCCTCCTAAGCCGAGTCAAAATGAAACAAAATCCATTATAACATACTCATAAGGTTCAGATGGAAGGGACACACTAAAGGGGAATTGAAGCAAGGAGGGACAATTATGGCAGAGCGTCAATCACTTGAATCTTATATTACACAAGCGGAACAAGCGGTGGAATATGCGAAAGAACAATTAGATCTTGGTATGAGACAAGAGCATTATAATACGATGGAGTATTCAGATGCGCAGTTACAATTAGAACAAGCGTATAACGATTTACAAACGATGCAACAACATGCAAATGATGAGCAACGTGAGCAATTAAATAGAGCACGTATGGCAATTCGCCAATTGCAACATCAAATGATTATTACACCGCACTAATAAGGAGTGAATGTAATGGCGAAACGTTCAGATCAAAATAACCCAGAACAAAAAACGCAAAATGGACATAACGCTGAGTTTTCGAATGAACTTGATCCGATTGTTCAAGTAAAACAGCGTAATAGTAAAAAAGGACAACCTCAAAAATCGAAACAATCAGAGTAGACCAGGTCGCAATATGACCTGGTTTTATTTTGCTATATGACAATAATGTAAGATTCCTGTAAGGTTTGTCGATAGTTGTGAGCAGCTTTCTCCAGTAGAGTAAGAAAGGATTAAGTTTTATACAAGGAGTTGCTTTATGGGGAACAATATTATAAACAAGCGAATTGATGAGTTAGATTACATTCGTGGCTTTGCACTACTAGGGATTATTTTAGTAAATATTTTAGCACTACTTAATATTAAAACCCCAGATCCTAATACAGTAGATGCTAGCTATCAAAGGTTTCTATACTTATTTGTAGAAGGTCGTTTCTTCTCGATTTTCTCATTCTTATTTGGAGTGGGATTCTATATCTTCATTACAAGAGCGATTGCGAAAGGGAAAAATGGATATGTTTTATTTTTCCGCCGCGTAGTTGCATTATTTATTTTTGGTTTGATTCATTACATGTTTCAGCCTGGAGAAGCGTTAACGTTATATGCAATTTGCGGATTAATCGTTTTACCGTTTTATAAAGCGAAAAAACAAGTGAACTTAGTAATTGGTCTTATTTTGACAATAGCCTTTAGTGTAATGGGTGTTAAAGAACTATTACCACTTGGTTTAATTTTATTAGGTCTTGCTGCAGGACAATATCGTGTATTTGAAAATCTTTCGCAAAATATAAAGAAAGTCGCTATTTTTACAGGCATTATGTTTGTTTTAAGTGTCATAGCTGTATGGTATCAATATGGACACGTGCCTGCTGGCCCATTTGTAAATATGATATTGATGAATGAAGACGGAACAATGGATGCTGCAAGCCAGTTTCTAAAAATTGGTATTACTGTTGGACCAATTATTTCAGCTTTCTATGTAGGAGCATTAATTTTATTACTTCAGTTAAAACCAGTTCAAACATTATTAGCACCATTGAAATACTATGGTCGTATGGCTTTAACAAATTATATCGGACAAACGGCAATGATTTTAATTGCCGGTAGTGTATTTAACTTTGCAGGTAACTTAACTTACATGCAGACTTTATATGTATGTATTGCAATTTATGCAATTCAAATTGTATTTAGCGTAATTTGGATGAAAATCTTTAAAATGGGTCCATTAGAATGGATTTGGCGTGTTATTACGTACTGGACGGTAACACCTTTAAAGAAATAGAGAGAGAAGTGGGCTGTTCCTTTTGTGGAGCAGCCTATTTTTATTTTCAGCTTTTGTAGTTGCGCCGATATATTTGAAAAATCGCCGATATAATTTCATTTACCGATTCGATATGTCACTAATATTCAAAGTAGTAAAAGCCAAACTTACACGCCCACCTTCTTTATATTACAAAAGTGTAAGGTAAATGTAATGTTAACAAATAGCAGTTCACCTCCAAAAGGCGCAAAATAGGTAATGGAAAAACAAGCGTAGGAGGATATATATGACGAAACCAGTTGTAGACGTGAAAAACGTTCAAAAAGTGTACGGTAAAAAAGGTGAGAACCAATCACACGCGTTAAAAGGTGTGTCATTCTCAATTCAAGAGGGTGAGTTTGTTGGAATTATGGGACCATCTGGTTCTGGTAAAACGACATTATTAAATGTAATTTCAACATTAGATAAAGCAACGGGCGGCGTTGTTGAAATTGCGGGTACGGATATTACAAAAATGAAGCAAGGTGAGCTTTCTGATTTCCGTTCACAAAAATTAGGATTCATCTTCCAAGATTTTAATTTGTTAGAAAACTTATCTATTTATGAAAACATTGCACTTCCACTTTCCTTGCAAGGTGTTCCATCACGTAACATTGGACCAAAAGTCGAGAAAGTAGCGGATATGTTAGGGATTACAGAAATACTTCAAAAGTACCCATCTGAAGTATCTGGTGGGCAAAAGCAACGTTCGGCAGCAGCGCGTGCTTTAGTGCATGAGCCGGCAATTATTTTAGGGGACGAGCCAACAGGAGCGCTTGATTCTAAAAATGCAACGAGTTTACTTGATGCGATGACAAACTTAAATAAAGATCAAGGCGTATCTATTATGATGGTTACACATGATCCGTACAGTGCAAGTTACTGTCAGCGTATTTTATTCATTCAAGATGGTGAGCTATATAAAGAAATTCACCGCGGCGGTACACGTGAAGAGTTTTATAAAGAAATTTTAGATGTGCTTGCGGACTTAGGCACACAAAAAGCGTAAGAAGGGAGGTTCTAGAGCATGTTATTTAAACTTTCCATGTCAGGGCTAAAAAGTAAGCTGAAAGATTATATCGTCTTACTTGTTGGTCTTGTCATGTCCATTTCAATTTTTTATATGTTTCAAACATTAGCGTTAAACGAGGCCTTCCTTAAGGAAAATTCTACTATTGGTCAAATTGGATTTGTATTCCAAGCAGGTTCATTTTTACTAGCTATTATAACGTTCTTCTATATTTTGTATGCGAACTCTTTCTTACTATCTCTTCGTCAAAAAGAGTTTGGTATGTATATGATGTTAGGAGCAAAAAAGCATAAAGTTACATTACTTATGTTTATTGAGACAATTGTATTAGGCGCCGCGTCTCTTGCAATTGGAATTGCAGTTGGTGTAGGACTTGCAGAAGGTATCGGTCAATTATTAATGAAACAATTAGAATTTGCTGGTGAAGGCTATAAAGCATTTTATCTGCCATCTATGACTGTTACGTGCATCTTCTTCTTTGCACTATTTGTATTATCGGCAATTATGAACAGTATTAAATTATCACGTATTTCTGTCCTGCAACTTGTACATGCAGACGCACAAACAGAACGTGTTGCAGTAAAAGGAAAAATGACAGGTGTAGTTGCATTCCTTGCGGTTATTTTATTAGGAATGGGCTATGCATCAATGATTTACATGGAAAAACTAAGAGAAATGGGAATCATTATTGCATTAATTACAACGACAGCTGGTACTTACATGCTGTTTGGATCACTTCTCCCGGTCTTTATTAAAAAGTTAAAGAGTAATAAAAAGCGTAGTGAAAAAGGACTTAACGCTTTTACATTTGCACAATTAAATTTCCGTATTAATAGTTTAACGAAGGTGCTTGCGACGGTAGCAATGTTAGTTGCGCTCGGAGCTGGTGCAATTTCAGGCGGTATGGCGTTTAAAAATAACGTTATAAAAATGGTTGATGGATTTGAAATTTATGATTCAGTAGTTCATAATCCAACGGCTGAAGAAAAGAAAATTTTAAATGGTATTACATTTAAAGAGAAAAATGAATATCGTTACAAAATCGATGATAAATACGTTTACTATGTAAAAGAGGATTTAGAGAAAAATCGTCCTGTAATAAGAGATATGGAAAATATGAAGTCGATGAAGGATGGCGTGAAAACGAAAAAAGTCTCAGAGGAACTACCAGTAGGTGCAGTTGCTAGAGAAATGAATGAAAAAGATGCGAATGCGAAAGAACTTCCACAAGAATGGGACGAGGCTTTCAGAACAATCCAACCATTCTATGTACATCAGGATCATGCAATTAAAATTGTAAATCAAAAAATGTACGATGAGATAAATGGTAAAGAAGGTATAGCATTTATCGGAAAAGTAGATGATTTCTTAACATATGAAAAAGAATGGAAAAAAATTGACGAGTTGCAACTAGATAAATATAAAAATGTAAAAGCTGAACAAATGAATAGTAAACATCAAATGTATGACATGTTCTACGGCTTTGCGAGCGGAACAGTGTTTATGGGATTCTTCCTTGGAATTGCGTTCTTAGCAATGATGGCAAGCTGTCTTATGTTTAAAATTCTTTCTGGTGCATCAAAAGATATTACGCGTTATCAAATGCTCCGTAAAATCGGTGTGCGCCGTGAGTTATTAACGAAATCGATTTATAAAGAGTTATTCTTAGTATTCTTATTCCCAGCAATTGTGGGTATCGCTCACGTATTAGTTGGTATGAATATTTTCGGATTTATTTTAATCGATCCGTACTTCCGTATTTGGGTACCAATCGTAATTTTCGTAGTTATTTATGCGATTTATTACTTCATTACAGTTCAATTGTATAAAGGAATTGTTCTTCCGAAAGAAGATTAATAATAAAAACCGAGCAAAAACGCTCGGTTTTTATTATTTTCAGAAAAAACACTTTAATGTTACTGATATATATAATATAATGCAAGTAAGTAACGTAATATAAAAGTAGAAGTAGCTGTATAAGGAAAGGAGGAATCCAATCTGTAGAAAGAAGCTGAACTTTTATCCCCACATTTTTTACCGCAACGTATTTATACAATCGTAAGTTTCCACATTGAAAGTTTTCAGAACCACCTGAGTATATTGTGAAAATAATGGATAACACATGGAAATCTCATAGCATGATAAGGTAAAATGGACAACATAATGAGAAAATTACCGTTCATAAGATGAGGAGAATACATGTATGGAAGTTGTAGAGGCATTAAAAGATATAAGCCAAATTGAGGCTATGAAAAAATATTTAAAAGAGCACTCCCAGCGAGATTATCTTTTATTTGTTATTGGAATTAACACAGGATTAAAAATTACAGAATTACTTAGCATGAAATTTGAAGATGTATTAAATGAAGATGGGACTGTTAAAGAGTTTTATACTCTTCCTGTGAAAGATGAAAAATTCAAACAAGATATTTATTTAAATACAAAAGTAAAAGAAGCGCTTTTAGATTACGTACAATCTATTGGCGTTAAAAGAGAAAATTACGTATTTCAATCTAATAAAACGCCAAATTCAATTACGCGCCAACAAGCGTATCGTGTAATTCATAATGCTGCAGAAGCAGTTGGAGTTGTTGGTAAGATCGGAACGAATTCAATGCGAAAAACATTCGGATTTCATGCGTACAAAAGAGGGATAGCGATTGCGCTGTTGCAAAAACATTTTCATCACGCGACTCCATCAGAGACGCTAAAGTATTTAGGTATTTCAAAGGATGAGACCTTTAAAACGGAGATTGATGTCGATTTATAAAAGCCGTAACTAAAAGAATTAGGAGGCGGAAAATATGAATATTAGAGAGAGTGAACTGCCGGGTATTGGATGTAAGTTTGAAGTGATTACAAAAGGTAATGAAAAGATGGTTATCGTTATTCATGATGATGGCCGAAGAGAAATGTACCATTTTGATGCTGATCATGAGGAGAGTATTTCAAGCGTCTCTCTTCGTGATTCCGAAGCGAGACAAATTGCAGCTATATTGGGCGGAATGGTATATAGACCACAAGCTTTAGATACGATTGAAATGGCCTTTGAAGGATTATCAATTGAGTGGTTTAAGGTGGAAAATAATGCACCAGTCGTACAAAAAACAATTGGTAGTTTACATGTCCGAAACACATATAACGTAACGATTATTGCCATTTTGAAAAAGAATATGAAGAAGTTCTTTAATCCAGGCCCAGATTCTATCATTGAAGCTGGCGATATGCTCGTACTATCAGGTGAAAGACATGAAGTAAAAAGAATTATTAATGAGTTGCTTTCAGTAGGAGGGGATTCATAATCGATGGATACTTTAATCTTTGAAGTTGGGACTGCGTTAGTATTAGTCGCTTTTGCAGCTATTCTCGCTGCAAAGTTAAAGTTCTCGATTATTCCGTTTCTCATTATACTCGGTATGCTAGTGGGGCCCCATGCCCCAGATTTAGGGCTTATCGATTTAAGATTTATTGAAAGCGGAGAAGTTATTTCCTTCCTCGGCCGTGTTGGCGTTATATTCCTCTTATTCTATTTAGGCTTAGAATTCTCAATTAAAAAATTAATTAAATCAGGAAAGTCAATTGCTTTTGGGGGAACTGTTCATATATCGCTTAATTTTATATTAGGTTTACTTTACGGATATATAATGGGTTTCCCCTTATTAGAAACATTAATTATTGCTGGGATCATAACAATTTCATCGAGTGCAATTGTTGCGAAAGTAATTGTTGATTTAAGAAGATCTGGTAATAAAGAGACGGAGCTAATTTTAGGAATCATTATGTTTGATGATATCTTTTTAGCCGTATATTTATCAGTCGTTTCAGGATTAGTACTCGGAGGGGCAACGTCACTTGTAGGGGCTCTTACATCTATTTTAATCGCAGTAGGGTATATGCTACTATTCTTTGTAGTTGCTAGAAAAGCTACACGATTTTTAAATAAAATGTTAGATATTTCGTCCAATGAAATTTTTATTATCGTAATATTCGCTATTTTGTTCTTTGTAGCAGGATTTTCAGAAACGATTCATGTCGCGGAGGCGATTGGAGCATTATTATTGGGGCTCGTCTTTTCTGAAACAGAGCATAGTGATCGAATTGAACAGCTCGTTGTTCCGTTTCGTGATTTCTTTGGAGCTATATTCTTTTTCAGCTTCGGTTTAAGTATAGACCCATTTTCACTTGGAGGAGCAGTGTGGTTGGCATTAGGAGCAGTTTTCATTACTCTTATCGGTAATTTTACTGCTGGAATGGTTGCGGGGCGTAAAGCTGGGTTATCGCATAAGGCTTCTACGAATATCGGTTTAACACTTGTATCACGCGGAGAATTTTCCATTATCGTCGCGAATATTGGAATTGCGGGCGGCTTAATGGCAACTATTAAACCATTCTCAGCTTTGTATGTTTTAATATTAGCATCGTTAGGACCTTTGTTAACGAAAGAATCTGGGAGAATATATTCCTTATTAGATAAAATATTTAAATGGAGCGCTAAAGAAAGTGCGAAGCGAGAAAAGGAAGTTGGATAGTATAAAGAGGCTGCATGAAGTTCATGCAGCCTCTTTATACATTGTTACTGTTGTCATTTTTTGTCGGTAAGTCGATATATTTTAATAATCGCTGATATAATCCAAGAAGCAATCAGTATAATTTCATTTACCGTCGAACCATTATCTGAATTTCATCAACTATTAATCAGTTGCCTTCCTATTTAAAAACGACTACAATTTTACTGTTATATATATGAACGAAAAAAATAGAATAGGAGGGGAAACTATGCCAAGGAAAGTATGGCTATTAGTAGCTGGGATGATTATTAATGTCACGGGTGCTTCTTTTTTATGGCCTTTTAATACAATTTATTTGCATGATCACCTAGGAAAATCTTTATCTGTGGCCGGAATGGTATTAATGATCAATTCGCTTACTGGTGTAATCGGAAACTTGCTCGGCGGTGTTTTATTTGATAAATGGGGCGGTTATAAATCAACTTTAGTAGGGATTGTGATTACACTTGTATCGATTTTAGGTCTTGTGTTCTTCCACGGTTGGCCGTTATATGTTGTATGGCTAGCGTTAATCGGCTTCGGTTCTGGAATGGTCTTCCCATCGATGTATGCGATGGTTGGTACGGTTTGGCCAGAAGGCGGAAGACGGGCATTTAATGCGATGTACGTTGGACAAAATGTTGGTATTGCGATCGGAACAGCATGTGGTGGATTAGTTGCATCGTATCGTTTTGATTATATTTTCTTAGCGAATTTTATTTTATACTTTGTTTTCTTTTTAATTGCTTTTATTGGATTCCGCGGTATGGAAGACAAGAAAGAGCCAGGAGTGCAAAAAGAAGTCGAAACGAAAAAAGGGTGGTCACTTACACCTGGATTTAAAGCACTTCTTATCGTGTGTGTAGCATATGCTTTATGCTGGGTTACATACGTACAGTGGCAAGGAGCGATTGCAACACATATGCAAGAATTGAATATTAGCCTTCGTCACTATAGTTTACTATGGACGATAAACGGAGCGATGATTGTTTGTGCGCAACCACTTGTTAGTATGCTAATTCGTTGGATGAAGCGTTCTTTAAAACAGCAAATTATGATTGGAATCTTCATTTTTGCGGCGTCATTCATTGTGTTAAGTCAAGCGCAGCAATTTACGATGTTCCTCGTTGCGATGGTAACATTAACAATTGGTGAGTTATTTGTATGGCCTGCGGTTCCAACGATTGCAAATATACTTGCACCAAAAGATAAATTAGGATTTTATCAAGGTGTCGTAAATAGTGCGGCGACTGTAGGGAAAATGTTCGGACCGGTCGTTGGCGGAGCAATTGTGGATTTATACAATATGGAAGTATTGTTTATAGCAATCATGGTAATGCTTGTAGTAGCACTTATAGCAACGAGCATTTATGATAAACGAGTAAAAGTAGAAGAAACAGTTGAAGAAAAAATTGCAGTTTAGTTTGACGGAACATGTAACATGTTTTAGAATATATTTAAATAAAACAACCTTTAGAACAAGGGAGATAGCTCGGCTGTCTTAAGATGAATTCGTTAGTTATTAAGAGTAACGATTAACCGAGAAGTCCTCGCTTTAAGTAAGCTCTTAAGAGATACTAGGTGAAGGATAGTTCACTTAACTTATATGTGTAATAACAGTGAGAAGGAGTAGTAGTAATAGAAGCTGGTTTAGAGAGTTGACGGTCGGTGCAAGTCAATCCACGTTTCGTTATGAACTCGCCTTTGAGTTGCAGTTGTGAAACTAATAGTAGCAATTGCCGTTAATCCACGTTACGGATCTAAGCGAATGTATATTTGTACATTAATTTAGGGTGGTACCGCGGGAATCTATAACCTCTCGTCCCTTTCTAGGGATGAGAGGTTTTTTGTATTTTGGGCGGTGAAAATAAATAGAATTTCAAGGAGGGTATCTCATGAGCTTTAATCATCAAGAAATTGAGAAGAAGTGGCAAGGGTACTGGGAAGAGAATAAAACATTCCGTACGCCAGATGAGACAGAAAAACCAAAATTTTATGCACTAGATATGTTCCCATATCCATCAGGTGCAGGCTTACACGTAGGACATCCAGAAGGTTATACAGCGACAGATATTTTATCTCGTATGAAGCGTATGCAAGGATATAACGTTCTGCATCCAATGGGATGGGATGCATTTGGTCTTCCAGCAGAGCAATATGCACTTGATACTGGAAACAGCCCAGCTGAATTTACAGAGCATAATATTAATACGTTCCGTAACCAAATTAAATCATTAGGTTTCTCTTACGATTGGGACCGTGAAGTAAATACAACAGATCCAAACTACTATAAGTGGACGCAATGGATCTTCCTAAAACTATTTGAAAAAGGCTTAGCTTACGTTGATGAAGTACCTGTAAACTGGTGCCCAGCACTTGGTACAGTACTTGCAAACGAAGAAATCATTGACGGTAAGAGTGAGCGTGGTGGACATCCAGTTGAGCGTCGTCCGATGAGACAGTGGATGTTAAAAATTACAGCTTACGGAGATCGTCTATTAGAAGATCTAGATGAGCTTGATTGGCCTGAAAGCTTAAAAGATATGCAACGTAACTGGATCGGTCGTTCTGAAGGTGCAGAAGTACACTTCAACATCGATGGTACAGACGAGAAATTCACAGTTTTCACAACGCGCCCTGATACATTATTTGGTGCAACATACTGTGTACTAGCTCCAGAACATGCACTTGTTGCAGAAATTACAACAGCAGAACAAAAAGAAGCGGTAGAAGCTTACATTAACGCTGTAAAAATGAAGAGTGACCTAGAGCGTACAGAACTTGCGAAAGAGAAAACTGGTGTATTCACTGGTGCTTACGCAGTTAACCCAGTAAACGGTGAGAAATTACCAATCTGGATCGCTGACTATGTTCTTGCAACTTACGGAACAGGTGCTGTAATGGCAGTTCCAGCTCACGATGAGCGTGACTATGAATTCGCATCAGTATTTAATCTTCCAATGAAGGAAGTTGTAAAAGGCGGAGATATTACGAAAGAAGTGTACACAGGTGATGGTGCACACGTAAACTCAGCATTCCTTGATGGATTAAATAAAGAAGAAGCAATCGCAAAAATGATTGAATGGCTTGAAGCAACGAGCGCAGGAAATCAAAAAGTAACGTACCGTCTACGTGACTGGTTATTCAGCCGTCAACGTTACTGGGGTGAACCAATTCCAGTAATTCACTGGGAAGATGGTACAATGACAGCTGTGAAAGAAGAGGAATTACCATTAGTTCTTCCGAAAACAGAAAACATCCGTCCTTCAGGTACAGGTGAATCACCACTTGCTAACATTGACGAGTGGGTAAATGTTGTTGATCCTGAGACTGGTAAAAAAGGTCGTCGTGAAACGAACACAATGCCGCAATGGGCTGGTAGCTGCTGGTACTACCTACGTTACATCGATCCAAGCAATAGCGAAGCACTTGTAGATCCTGAAAAAGTAAAACAATGGCTTCCAGTTGATATTTATATCGGTGGTGCAGAACATGCCGTACTTCACTTACTATATGCTCGTTTCTGGCATAAAGTATTATACGATATCGGTGTAGTTCCAACGAAAGAGCCATTCCAACAATTATTCAACCAAGGTATGATTCTAGGTGAAAACAACGAGAAAATGAGTAAATCAAAAGGTAACGTTGTAAATCCTGATGATATCGTAGCAAGCCACGGTGCAGATACACTTCGTCTATACGAAATGTTCATGGGACCATTAGATGCTTCAATTGCTTGGTCTGAAAATGGTCTTGACGGAGCTCGTCGTTTCCTAGACCGCGTATGGCGTCTATTCGTTCAAGATAACGGTGAATTAAGTGAGAAAATTACTGACGCACCAAATAAAGAGCTTGAAAAAGCTTACCATCAAACAGTGAAGAAAGTAACAGAAGACTATGCAGAGCTTCGCTTCAACACAGCGATTTCTCAAATGATGGTATTCATCAACGATGCATACAAAGCTGAAACACTTCCGAGAGAATATGTAGAAGGTTTCGTAAAAATGATTGCACCAGTTGCACCTCATATCGGGGAAGAGCTATGGAGCAAACTTGGATACAATGAAACAATCACATATGCAAGCTGGCCAACATTTGATGAGTCTAAACTTGTAGAAGATGAAGTTGAAATTGTTGTTCAAGTTATGGGTAAAGTTCGTGCAAAACTAACAATGAGTAAAGACGCATCAAAAGAAGAAATGGAACAACTTGCACTTGAAGCAATTCAAGACCAAATTGAAGGGAAAACAGTTCGTAAAGTAATTGTTGTTCCTGGAAAACTTGTTAATGTTGTTGCAAATTAATTTATTCTAAATAAAAGCTCAGAGTATGTATACTCTGAGCTTTTTTGTGTAGAAAATAATCTCTGGATCACCCTAGTCTAAGTTTTCAATTATTCCAATACGTACAAATAAAAGAGCGGAATTCCAATACAGACAAACACCTATTTTTCTATAGGAAATATGATAAAAAAGGTAGGCTAAATTGAGTAGAAGAGGTGAAAGGAATGAAAGGGATGGACAATAATGCACCACATGGCTTTTTCGGAGGTGGATCGGATAGTTATGAACAAATGATGTTAATGGGAGGCGGACAACAAGGATATGGCGGAATTCCGAGCTGGATGGGTGGAACACCTGGAGGATTTTCCACATCAGTAGCTGGAGCGCAAACTGGAATTCCAACATTAACAGGAGGATTTCCATCATCAGTAGCTGGAGTGCAAACAGGAATCCCAACATTTGTAGGCGGAGCAGCGGGAGGAGTACCAGTAGGCGTACCAACTACATTCCCATCTTTCGTTGGAGGAGTAGGTGGTTATCCACAAGGTTTTTACGGTCAACATGGCCACCACGACGGTCATCATGGACACCATCATCAAGGTCACCATGGCCATCATGGACATCATCACCACCAAGGTCACCATGGCCATCATGGCCACCATCACCACCAAGGTCACCACGGTCATCATGGACATCATCAACAACAAGTACATCACCACGGCCACCATCATATACATCCGCAGGCTGTTCTTTATCAAATTCATCAAGATCACCATGGTCACCATGGCCACCACGGCCACCAAGGTCAACATGGTCATCATGGCCACCATCACCACCAAGGTCACCACGGTCATCATGGACATCATCAACAACAAGTACATCACCACGGCCATCAAGGCCACCACGGTCACCAAGGTCAACATGGTCATCAAGGTTACCAAGGCCAACAACACCAACAACACCAACAATACCAACAGTATCAACAACAACAATCTTCTCCTTGGACAGGTGGAATTGGAGCAGGAGGAGCGGGGGCAGCAGCAGGAGCGGCTAGCATTAGTGGAGCTGCAGGACATGCGGGACACGTGGGTCATTAATGATTGCCAGAAAAAAAGACATAATAAAAAACTGCTAGGAAATCCTAGCAGTTTTTTTCAGCTTCTTGACGCTGACGTTCAATTTCAGCACGAAGTTGTGGTTCCGGTGCTTGCCAGCCTTCAGGTTTTAGAATTTTACCGTCACCTTCGCGGAATCGAGGTTTCCCGTCAGGGAATAGTTTTGCCATGTTTGCGTTATTTACAATTTCGAATCCTTTATCAGGACGTACGCCCATTTCGGCAAACGTGCCGAATGCAAAGTAAATAAGGTCAATCAGTGCATCATATTGATCTTCAACAGTCGTTGCTTCTAGAAATTCTTCTAGCTCTTCTTGCATAAAACTCGCACGGATTTTTGCACGTTCTTCTGTTAATTTTGTTGGAGTATTTGTCACAGGATGTCCGAATACTTCATGCATTTTCGCGACAAGTTCGTACCCTTTATCTAAACCTTTTTCGTTTGTCATGTTGTTTCATCCTTTCTTACGTTATGCCGAAGTTTATTGTAACATAAGGTGATTATGAAATGAAAAGAACATCTTATCGAAATAAGATGTTCGCTCGTTATTCTTCTTTTTTTATTAAAAGGGATGAAATAAGATCGATGCCAAAAATACCGACCAGTAACATTGGTATAACGACAAGCAAGTAACGTGTGAAGGAAACATTTTTTAAGTATGTATGAGCAAATAAAAAGACGCCGAGAAATAAAATACCATTTAAAATAGGCTTTACTAATTTTTTAGACATAAGCTCCCCCATAAATATCTTCTCTCTCTATTTGATAATAAAAACACTCCTCTCTCCGTTGTATCATGCTGGAGAGAGGAGTTCAATCATTTCTCATTCAATGACACCAGAATTTGTAATATTTACGGTGTATTTTATATGAACCGGAACATCTTTATACATTTGTCTCCATTCTTCTAATTTGAATGGGCGATAATGTTGCTTATACTTTGCACCTAGCCCGAGAGGGTCGACGCCTAAAGATTTAAGTTGCTTAATTAACTTAGCAGCTTGTTTATCTAATTGTTTTTGGACATCTTTTTCAATGTTTTTTGTGTTCTTGTTATTTTCTAAGTTAATTTGTTTTGATAGTTCTTGAATACGTGCATCAAGACGAATGTTAATGAAAAAAGAAGGCTTTCCGTTTTTAATTTTTATATCGTAAGTTGGAACAGAACGGATATTATTAATCATTACGTACGCAGAATCTGTTTTAAATTCATGTGAATCTAATTTATGTTTCTCTAATAGTCCTTTAAATATGAACATATCTTTTTCCGCAATTTTACCGATATATTTATCTTTTTTAAAAAGGCCAATTCCGGTAATTTTTATTTTATCACCATGCTTCTTTAGAATGGGAATATAGTAGTCTTTTCCTTCTTGATAATAGCGAAATGCTCCTATATGTAGATTATCCGCTGGTAAAGGTCCGGTCTCCATGTTATGTTCTAGCAATTTTTTTATATAAATTGCAACGTTGTATGAAGTCGAATATTTGCCTTTTAAAAGTTCAGTACCATTCCCATCTAATAAAGCAGCATATAAAGCGTTCCCTATATTCACATCTCGAAGTAATGTATCGAATGAAGTAGACATTCCTGTTTTGGCAAGTCTTATTGTATATAGAGCGACACGCATTTGTCCGCTAGCAAATGGTTGAGAAGACTCTAAAGATGTGTCTGCTTTTACTTGTTTTACTGCATTTGCACTGCCTTCAAAAACTTGAACTTTATTTCCTTTTTTCTGAATGGGACAAACGAATGTCACTTTTACTTTATTATCTTTTGCGACATCAAAAACGCTTCCTTGAATAAGTTGTACATCATCGATAATATTTTTTTGTAAACATCCAATTAGACTGAAGAATGTTATACAAGAAATAAGTATTAATTTGCTTGTGCTTTTGATTTTTTCCATTTTCTTTTCACCCACACAATAATAAATAGGATTGGGATGTATACATAAATGAGCCAAAAACTAACTTTTGATACATTACTAATAAAGTTATTAATATCGTGTCTGTTGGTTAAAAGTTGCGAAACAATGAGAGTGATAAAGATAAAAGCAATTAAAATACCCCTTTGTTTTACACGGAATATTTCATGTGTTCCTCTCATTGACGCCCATAAAGGGAGGATGAAACTTGAAATAATAACGAGTGCATAGCCTGAAATTGCAATATATTCGAGTCTTTCTATAAATGGTAATTGAATGACTTGGGTCATAGAAAGTTGGGCCCATATCGTTTTTAACAATTGTTTTTCACTAAAAAATGCAAAGGCTAAAAGGGTGCTAAATAAATATAGAAGATTTGAAAATAGTGCCCCGTATTGAGCAAATTTATGAGATTGCATAGGTTTTTTCACAAATGGATACACCATGAGGTAAATCTCAAAACCGGTCATACTGTAGATTGACAGTTGAGCGGATTTTAAAATGTCTGAAAAAGAATGTGTGAATATAGGTAGTAAATTATCCCAATGTGAATATTTCAAAACGAATAAGCTTAGAAATAAATATCCTAATGTACCACCAACAGAGATGACGCAAATACCGGTAATTACACGAAATCCAGAAGAAATAATGTAATAACTAACTAAGCATAAAAAGAGTGTTAACATAAAGGTGGAAGCGGTAGGAAACATCCATACTTGAATAATTTCAACGTATGTTCGAATGACCGAAATACTGACGATTAAAAAATAAGCCATAAAGATGATGCTAATGCCATTTCCTAGCCATTTTCCAAATGTTTGCCGATGTAAATCAACTAAATTCCCATTTGTTTCTTTTAATAAGACATACATCATCCATATAAGAATATGGATGAAAATTCCTGTGATTATAACCCCCATCCAGCCGTCGTATCCAGCAGCTTTTGCGATAATTCGAGCGAATCCAAGAACTCCAGCACCAAACTGTGCACCGTGAATTAAGAAGAAAACAAAGATAGGAGATATTTGATATTTTTCTTGAACTTTACTCATCAATGCACCTCGTTTCTTAATCATCAAAATCCGATCTATGTTTTGTTGAAATTCCTTTCGCAGCTTTTTTTACATGTTGTGGTCTTGCTTGCACATCTCTTGTATCAATCATTGTTAATGGAAAACGGATCCAAGAATCTTTAACTGATTGTTGCCTTGTCGGGTAAAACAAAGCGTACGGCTTACGTAAGGAAGTAAGTCTAAATAGATGAGTAAATAAAAAGATAAATCCAAGAGAAATACCGAACAATCCACCTATTTCTGCAAATATGAGAAACGGGAAGCGTAGTAATCGAACGGCATTACCCATTTTATAAATAGGTGTAATAAAGGAAGCGAGTGCTGATAGTGCAACGATAATTAATAAAATGTTACTCGTTAACCCAGCTTGTACAGATGCTTGCCCGATTACGATACCGCCTACAATACCGAGTGTTTGCCCGACTTTCATCGGTAACCTTGCGCCGGCTTCTCTTAATAAATCAATTGCAAGTTCTAAAAAGAGCGCTTCAATTAAAGGTGGGAATGGTACTTGTGCCCTTGATAAAATTAAAGTTTCAAGTAAATCACTTGGAATAAGTTCATAATGATAATTTAAAACTGCAACGTATAACGGTGTAGCGCAAATTGAAAATAGAACGGCAATTAATCTTAAAATCCTTGAAAATGTAGCGTACATCCAGGAGACGTTATAGTCTTCTGGTGAAATGAAAAAATCGAAATAGGATACAGGTGTTAGTAAAACACTTGGAGAACCATCAACGAAAATAGCGATTTTTCCATCAATTAGTGCTTTTGTAACTCTATCAGTGCGTTCTGTATTGATATAGAGAGGGAAAATCGATTTTTCACCCATCAATTCTTGTATATAAGCACTATCATTAATTTGATCATATTCAAGAGCGCGTAATGATTCCTCGAGAAAATCTACATTATCTTTTTCAGCGAGATTGTCTAAATACATCATGACAACTTTTGTTTTGGAAAACTCGCCGATAATCATTTCTTTTGTTTGTAAATCTAAAACAGGAAGACGTTTTCGAACTAAATTAATGTTTGTATCAATATCTTCTACGAAACCTTCTTGCGGACCAATAACAGTTGATTCGTTTAAAGGAGGGGTTGGTGCACGATAATTATCAATTGCAATGTTTGCAAGCATACATTTTTGAGCTTGCTGATTCAATTGAATAATCGCATGCCCCTTTAAAACCATATCCTCAATTTTTTGTAAGTCGTTCGTAATTGTAATGCCGCTCATTGGAATATGTTCTTTCAGCTCTTCTAGTGAAGCATTAGGTCGTTCCAAAAGAGTAGGCATTAAATATTTTTGTAATTTCTCTCCATCAAGCGAAGGACGATAGTAAGAAATCCAATAAGGCATCGTTTCATCGTCGGATGTATGATAATTCACAAAATCACTAGATTTTTTCAGCTTCTCTATTAAATTTTGTAAAGAATGGATACGGTCTTTTTCTGGTTTCGTAAAATCATAAATACTATTACCTTTAGAGTGTTGTTGCTTACTTTGAGAAGGTTCATCTTGCTTAGCGTTTTGTTGTTTATCTTGAGACGAATCACCTTGTTTAGCACCTTGTTGTTTATCTTGAGAGGAATCCTCTTGTTTAGTACTTTGTTGCTTATCTTGAGAGGAATCCTCCTGTTTAGAGTTTTGTTGCTTATCCTGAGAAGAGTCATCTTGTTTAGAGTTTTGTTGCTTATCCTGAGAAGAGTCATCTTGTTTAGAGCTTTGTTGCTTATCCTGAGAGGAATCCTCCTGTTTAGAGTTTTGTTGCTTATCCTGAGAAGAGTCATCTTGTTTAGCACTTTGCTGCTTATCCTGAGAAGAGTCATCTTGTTTAGCATTTTGCTGCTTATCCTGAGAAGAGTCATCTTGTTTAGCACTTTGCTGCTTATCTTGAGAGGAATCCTCCTGTTTAGAGTTTTGTTGCTTATCCTGAGAAGGTTCATCTTGTTTAGCGCTTTGTTGCTTATCCTGAGAGGAATCCTCTTGTTTAGGACTTTGTTGCTTATCCTGAGAGGAATCCTCTTGTTTAGGACTTTGTTGCTTATCCTGAGAAGAATTTTTTTGTTTAGGACTTTGTTGCTTATCCTGAGAAGAATCTTTTTGTTCGTGATTTTTACCTTTATTATGTTTCATACTTCTAGTCTGTTCTTTGTTATCATCCTCTTCATTGTTAGAATGCTGCTCCTGATTATCTGTTTCGTTTGCTTCTGGTTTATTTGATTTTTTTTTCTTACGTAACCAATTCCAAATCATGTGTATACCCTCTTTAATCTTGTAATATAGTGCTATTTTGTGGCTAATTTTGTATATTATTCATTTATTTATGAAAAGAAGAAGGAGATTAGTTTGCATGGAAAAAAATCTTTAGTAAGCAGTTCATACTATAACGGGAAGAGGGAGAATCTGTGCAAATTGTAAAAAAGGAGAAGTTTGTTTTAAAAGGGTTTACGTTTGAAAATGGCAGGGAAATTCCTGTTCAAATGGGATACGAGACATATGGTACGGTAAATAGAGAAAGGTCAAATGTGATTTTGGTTTGTCATTATTTTAGTGCAACAAGTCATGCGGCAGGAAAATATACAGTGCATGATGAGGAGTCTGGTTGGTGGGATGGGCTCATTGGACCTGGAAAAGCAATTGATACAAATAAGTATTTTGTTATATGTACAGATAATCTTTGTAATGTGCAGGTGAGAAATCCATATGTGATTACAACAGGACCGAAATCGATTAATCCAGAAACTGGAGAAGAATATGCTATGGATTTTCCGGTTTTTACATTTCTTGATGTAGCTCGTATGCAATATGAGTTAATAAAAGGTATGGGAATTTCAAGGTTACACGCTGTAATTGGACCGTCGGCAGGGGGAATGATTGCACAACAATGGGCGGTTCACTATCCACATATGGTAGAGCGGATGATTGGCGTTATTACGAACCCACAAAATCCAATTATTACGTCAGTAAACGTAGCGCAAAATGCGATTGAAGCAATTCAACTGGATCCAAGTTGGAAAGGTGGAAAATATGGAGAAGAGCAGCCGATAAAGGGGCTTCATTTAGCAAATAGAATGATGTTTATGAACGCGTTTGATGAGCATTTTTATGAAATGGCATTTCCTCGTAATAGTATAGAGATAGAACCTTATGAAAAGTTTTCTACACTAACATCATTTGAAAAAGAGATAAATAAAGCGACATATAGAAGTATAGAGTTAGTAGATGCAAATTCATGGATGTATACTGCAAAGGCAGTTTTATTGCATGATATTGCACATGGTTTTTCTTCATTAGAAGAATCTCTTTCTAACATAGAAGCGAATGTACTTATGATTCCATGTAAACAAGATTTGCTTCAGCCGTCTCGTTACAACTATAAAATGGTAGATGTTTTGCAAAAACAAGGGAAGTATGCGGAAGTGTATGAGATAGAAAGTATAAATGGGCATATGGCGGGAGCATTTGATATTCATTTATTTGAAAAGAAAGTTTATGAATTTTTAAATCGGAAAGTATCTAGTTTTGTTTAGAAGACAAATGATGGGGAAAAGGTGCAATGTTTGTAGTAAGCACCTTTTTTTACATGATTTGTAGACGGAAAATATATGTGGCAATTGCTATACCGAAGAATGCGATACTAAGCAATAGAAATAAGAATGACATTTCTTGGGGGGATTTTATTTTTTTAGTATTTTTCATACTAAGAGTAATAATTGCAGCGATTAAGAAAATGATGCCCATTATGAAAAGGGAAAGTGTCATTTTCATTGGCTCCTTTCATAAGACAAGTATATTGAGGATACAATGCAAGAGTTATGTTTGTAAAGAATAAGTTTTGCGAGAAAATTGAGAAATAGTTTTTCGATTCTTTGCGTTCTTTCTTTTGCGTGCTAAAATTGGTAGAGAATGTTTGTGAAAAAGAAACTAAAGGTTTTATTGTATATAAGGAGGAACTACATATGACAGAAGTTAAAACAATTACTACAGAAGAGGTACAAGAGCGTTTAGAAAATGGAGAAACGTTATTTTTAGTAGACGTAAGAGAAGATGAAGAAGTAGCGGCAGGAAAGATTCCAGAAGCTGTACATATTAAAATGGGCGATATCCCACATAAAGTAGATTTCTTTAATAAAGAGAATGAATATATCTTTATTTGTCGTTCAGGAATGCGCAGTGAAAATGTATGTCATTATTTAAATGAGCAAGGATTTAAAACAGTGAATATGGTTGGCGGTATGCTTCAATATGAAGGTGAAACGAAATAGTTAATAGTTAAAAACTTGAAACGAGTCTGTTTCAAGTTTTTTTCTTTTGCATACAGTATAAAAAGGAGGAGGGGTAAATGGGGATTAATTTGCGTAAAGTAAAAATTATGAATAATACAGGAGCTGTTAATGTCGGCGACTGTTATGATATCTCGCCTTTAGCTGTAGCAAAAGTATATGCAGGTGCTGGAGGGTCGAGTGCGGCTGTTTTTTTAAATGGGAAAAGACAGCCAGAAGCAGTCATTAGAACATCAGTGTTTCTTCCGCCGTTAGCAACAAGTACACGTACATTAGGTTCATAGAGGAAAGGTAGAGTGTAATTATGCCTGCTCATATAAAAGAATTTGTTATTGTGAATAACACTGGGAATATATTTACCGGTGATAATTTGAGTGATACTTCATTTACTGCTTCGAAATCATATAGTGGTTCAATGGGGTGCACTTGGGTTGATGTTGTTACAGTAATAGGGACGGAGACGAAGCTTTGTTTACAGCCAGGTGATTCGGTGACGACAACATATACAAGAGGCACTCCTGCTGGTACTGTAACAGGAACAAATATGGGGCAAAGTGTAAATACATCGGGTATAGCACAAGCTGTCCCTAATACAGATAATATGGATTCAATTGCAGGACTCCCTTAAGGAATTAAGGGAGTTTTTATTATTTAAAATAAAAATAGTCTTGGAAATTATTTTTGTAAATAGATTAAGAAGAGGCTTATTTATTATGAAAAAGACGGTTTGTAGGTGGTGAAAGTGTGAAGAATCGTGATAATAATCGGAAGCAAAATTCGTTAAGCTCTAATTTTAGAATTCCACCAGAACTTATTGGGCCTACTTTCCCCCCTGTTCCAACTGGATTTACAGGTATAGGGATTACTGGTCCAACCGGTCCACAAGGCCCAACAGGACCTCAAGGACCAAGAGGATTACAAGGTCCGATGGGGGAGATGGGCCCGACAGGACCTCAAGGTGTGCAAGGGATACAAGGATCAGTTGGTCCAATAGGTGCAACTGGACCAGAAGGACAGCAGGGGCCACAAGGATTGAGAGGACCACAAGGAGAAACTGGAGCGACAGGACCGGGGGGTGTGCAAGGGCTACAAGGTCCGATTGGTCCAACGGGAGCGACTGGGGCACAAGGTATACAAGGGATACAGGGATTACAGGGGCCAATTGGAGCGACGGGACCTGAGGGATCTCAAGGAATTCAAGGCGTCCAAGGGTTACCGGGTGCAACTGGTCCACAAGGAATACAAGGAGCACAAGGGATACAAGGAACACCAGGACCGAGTGGAAATACAGGTGCAACCGGAGCGACTGGAGCAACTGGTCAGGGGATAACAGGCCCGACTGGAATAACAGGTCCAACTGGAATAACTGGACCATCTGGAGGACCTCCTGGTCCGACGGGGCCGACTGGTGCGACAGGTCCAGGTGGTGGACCGAGTGGAAGTACAGGTGCGACTGGAGCAACGGGGAATACTGGGGCTACAGGAAGTACAGGGGTAACAGGAGCAACGGGAAGTACAGGTCCGACTGGAAGTACGGGAGCACAGGGCTTGCAAGGAATCCAAGGGATTCAAGGACCAATTGGGCCAACAGGTCCAGAAGGTTCGCAGGGTATTCAAGGTATTCCTGGTCCGACGGGAGTAACTGGTGAACAAGGAATACAAGGAGTTCAAGGTATTCAAGGGGCAACGGGAGCAACAGGAGATCAAGGTCCACAAGGTATACAGGGGGTTATAGGGCCACAAGGGGTAACAGGGGCCACAGGAGATCAAGGTCCACAAGGTATACAAGGAGTACCAGGGCCATCAGGAGAAACAGGGCCACAGGGAGTTCAAGGGATACAAGGTCCGATGGGTGATATAGGACCAACAGGTCCAGAAGGCCCAGAGGGACTGCAGGGCCCGCAAGGAATACAAGGTGTGCCAGGGCCAGTTGGAGCGACGGGTCCAGAGGGTCCACAGGGGATACAAGGCATTCAAGGACCGGTAGGAGCAACAGGCCCACAAGGCCCACAAGGAATTCAGGGAATACAAGGTGTGCAAGGGATAACGGGAGCAACAGGAGTACAAGGAGCAACTGGAATTCAAGGGATACAAGGGGAAATAGGAGCAACGGGTCCAGAGGGGCCACAAGGAGTGCAAGGTGCTCAAGGGGCGATTGGTCCAACCGGTCCGATGGGGCCACAAGGAGTGCAAGGAGTACAAGGAATTCAAGGAGCGACGGGTGCACAAGGAGTGCAAGGTCCACAAGGAATTCAAGGAATCCAAGGTCCGACGGGGGCAACAGGAGATATGGGAGCAACTGGGGCGACAGGGGAAGGCACTACAGGCCCAACAGGAGTAACTGGTCCAACAGGGGTAACAGGCCCGTCTGGAGGACCAGCAGGACCGACCGGCCCAACGGGGCCATCAGGTCCGGCGGGAGTAACTGGTCCATCTGGTGGACCACCTGGCCCGACAGGAGCAACCGGGGCGACAGGAGTAACAGGAGATACTGGGGCGACAGGCTCAACTGGAGTGACAGGAGCGACAGGAGAAACGGGAGCAACCGGAGTGACGGGTTTACAGGGTCCGCAAGGAATCCAAGGTGTGCAGGGAGAGATAGGTCCAACAGGGCCACAAGGTGTTCAAGGTCCCCAAGGAATTCAAGGAGTAACGGGGGCCACAGGAGATCAAGGTCCGCAAGGGATTCAAGGCCCACAAGGCGACATAGGTCCAACTGGCCCACAAGGAATTCAAGGCCCACAAGGTTCTCAAGGAATCCAAGGAGCGACAGGGGGAACAGGAGCACAAGGCCCACAGGGAATCCAAGGTCCGCAAGGTGACATAGGTCCGACTGGGTCACAAGGTCCAACTGGAATCCAAGGGATACAAGGAGAGATAGGTCCAACCGGCCCAGAAGGCCCAGAGGGACTGCAGGGCCCGCAAGGAATACAAGGTGTTCAAGGGCCAGTTGGAGCAACGGGTCCAGAGGGTCCTCAGGGAATACAAGGCATTCAAGGAGTGCAAGGAGCAACCGGCCCACAAGGTCCACAAGGAATACAGGGAATACAAGGTGTGCAAGGGATAACGGGAGCAACTGGAGCACAAGGAGCAACTGGAATTCAAGGGATACAAGGGGAAATAGGAGCAACCGGTCCAGAGGGGCCCCAAGGAGTGCAAGGAATACAAGGGGCGATTGGTCCAACAGGTCCGATGGGCGCACAAGGAGTGCAGGGAATACAAGGGATTCAAGGAGCAACAGGTGCACAAGGAGTGCAAGGACCACAAGGAATTCAAGGAGTGCAAGGTCCGACGGGAGCAACAGGAGATACGGGGGCAACCGGAGCGACGGGAGAAGGAACTACCGGTCCAACAGGAGTAACCGGTCCAACAGGGGTGACTGGCCCGTCAGGAGGACCAGCAGGACCGACCGGCCCAACGGGGCCATCAGGTCCGGCAGGAGTGACAGGTCCATCAGGTGGACCACCTGGCCCGACAGGAGCAACAGGTGCGACAGGAGTAACAGGAGATACCGGGGCGACAGGCTCAACTGGAGTGACAGGAGCAACAGGAGCAACGGGAGCAACCGGAGTGACGGGTTTACAGGGCCCGCAAGGAATCCAAGGTGTTCAAGGAGAGATAGGTCCAACCGGTCCACAGGGTATTCAAGGTCCCCAAGGAATCCAAGGAGTAACGGGGGCAACCGGAGCACAAGGTCCCCAAGGAATTCAAGGCCCACAAGGCGACATAGGTCCAACCGGCTCCCAAGGAATTCAAGGTCCACAAGGTCCTCAAGGAATCCAAGGAGCGACAGGGGCAACCGGGGCACAAGGCCCACAGGGAATCCAAGGTCCGCAAGGAGAGATAGGTCCGACCGGCCCACAAGGCCCACAAGGAATTCAAGGCCCGCAAGGAATTCAAGGTCCAACGGGAGCTACAGGAGCAACTGGAGCGACAGGTCCACAAGGGATTCAAGGTCCCCAAGGAATTCAAGGCCCGCAAGGAATACAAGGTCCAACGGGAGTTACAGGAGCAACCGGAGCGACAGGTCCCCAAGGAATTCAAGGCCCACAAGGAATTCAAGGCCCGCAAGGAATTCAAGGTCCAACGGGAGCTACAGGAGCAACCGGAGCGACAGGTCCACAAGGGATTCAAGGTCCCCAAGGAATTCAAGGCCCGCAAGGAATCCAAGGTCCAACGGGGGCTACAGGAGCAACCGGTTCACAAGGTCCAACTGGAGATACAGGTCCAACCGGAGCTGGAGCCACTGGAGCGACCGGGGCGACCGGGGCGACTGGAGTTAGTACAACTGCAACGTATGCGTTTGCGAATAATACATCAGGAACCGCTATTTCCGTTTTATTAGGGGGTACGAACGTACCGTTACCGAACAATCAAAATATTGGCCCAGGAATAACCGTTAGTGGTGGAAATACTGTATTTACAGTTGCGAATGCAGGAAACTATTATATAGCCTATACAATTAATTTAACGGCAGGTTTACTTGTAAGTTCTCGTATAACTGTAAATGGCAGTCCGCTTGCGGGAACGATAAATGCCCCGACAGTGGCTACTGGTTCATTTAGTGCAACAATAATCGCTAACTTGCCTGCTGGAGCCGCTGTTAGCTTACAGTTATTTGGAGTAGTTGCAGTAGCTACATTATCTACAGCAACGCCAGGGGCTACCCTAACTATTATTAGATTAAGTTAATAAGCAGAAAACCTTGAAACTTTTATGTTTCAAGGTTTTTTTATCTTTGTATTTGTAAGTAAACCTCGTTAACCAGGGGAGTGGATCCCCTCTAATTATTTAAAGTTTCACATTATTCTCTTGAGCAAAAACATCGCAGTTCGAAAATATATTATAATAGAATGAAAAGAAAGAAATTTGGCAGAAAGGGAGGGTGGCGATGCAGGAGATGGTTAAAGATTTTTTTGGACGCCCACTTCAAGATTTACGTATATCTGTCATTGATCGTTGCAATTTTAGATGTACATATTGTATGCCAGCGGAAATATTTGGGTCAGATTATGCTTTTTTGAAAGATGAGTTTTTACTAACTTTTGATGAAATTGAGCGTTTGGCAAAATTATTTGTTAACATTGGTGTACGAAAAATTAGAATTACTGGCGGTGAGCCACTACTTCGTAAAGATTTAACAAAACTTATTGCACGTCTTGTGAAAATTGATGGGCTAATAGATATAGGGTTAACGACAAATGCCGTACATTTAACGAAACAAGCGAAGGCATTAAAAGAAGCTGGATTACATAGAGTGAATGTTAGTTTAGATGCAATAGATGACGACATATTTAAGAATATTAATGGTCGAAATATTAATACGAAACCGGTAATTAAGGGAATTATAGCAGCTAAAGAGGCGGGGCTGGAAGTAAAGGTAAATATGGTTGTGAAAAAAGGGATGAACGATCATCAAGTACTTCCGATGGCTGCGTATTTTAAAGAGCAAGGAATCACGCTTCGGTTTATTGAGTTTATGGATGTTGGTAGTACAAATGGGTGGAATTTTGATCAAGTCGTTACAAAACGAGAATTGATTGAGATGATTCATAAGATGGATCCACTTGAGCCAGCTGAAGCGCATTACTTTGGTGAAGTTGCGAAGCGATATCGGTACGTTGGAACAAATGTTGAAGTTGGTTTTATTACATCTGTTTCTGAGTCATTTTGTGTCTCTTGTACGAGGGCGAGAATTTCGGCAGATGGAAAGTTTTATACGTGCTTATTTGCGACAGAGGGTTTGGATGTAAGAGAACTTCTTAGAGGAAATCTTTCGGATGAGGAGTTATTAAGTGTTATACAAGATGTATGGATGAATAGAAAAGATAGGTATTCGGATGAACGAACAGAAGAAAGTGCAAAAAATCGTCCGAAAATCGAAATGTCTTATATAGGAGGATAAGAAAGGGGGCTATCGCATGCAGGAGCGATATTCAAGACAAATATTATTTTCTGGTGTTGGAGAAGAAGGACAGAGAAAAATAAGAGAGAAGCATGTGCTTATTATTGGTGCTGGTGCTCTCGGTGCGGCAAATGCAGAAGCGATTGTTAGAGCAGGTGTTGGAAAAGTAACGATTGCTGACCGTGATTATGTAGAATGGAGTAATTTACAAAGACAACAACTATATACAGAAGAAGATGCAAAGCAGTATAAACCGAAGGCGATAGCGGCTGCAGAACATTTAAAAGCGATTAATTCTGAGGTGGAAATAAATCCGGTTGTGACGGATGTAACGGTGCAAGAAATGGAAGAATTAGTGAATGATGTAGATTTAATATTAGATGCGACAGATAATTTTGAAACGCGTCTTCTTATTAATGATATTTCACAAAAGTATAATATTCCGTGGATATATGGTGGGTGTGTCGGAAGCTACGGAGTAACGTATACAATTTTACCAGGGAAAACACCGTGTTTTCGCTGTTTAATGGAGCATCCAGCGAGCGGTGCAACATGTGACACAGCTGGTATTATACAACCGGCAGTACAATTAGTAGTTGCGTATCAAATTACGGAAGCGCTGAAAATATTAGTAGAAGACTTTGGTGCGCTTCGTGAAACGATGTTATCGTTTGATCTTTGGAATAATCAACAGATGGCATTTAAAGTGAATAGGCAGAAAAAAGATACTTGTTTATCTTGCGGAAGGTTACGTACATATCCGAGTTTAACATTTGAAGGACAAACGAAAACAGAAGTGTTATGTGGGCGGAATACAGTACAAATTCGCCCGGGTGTGCGGAAGAATTTTAATTTAGAAGAAATTAAAAAACGCTTACAAAGAAGCGTAGAGATAAAGGCGACACCTTATTTATTATCATTTCCGGTAGAAGAATATCGTTTTGTTTTATTTACAGATGGCAGGGCGTTCATTCATGGGACGAATGATATGAATGTAGCGAAAAGTTTATATGCAAGATATATAGGTTGAACCTAAAGGAAACCCTTTAGGCTCAACGGAGAGAGGATTATGAATTTCTCGTATAATCTCCACTTTTTCCACCTGTTTTTTCAAGTAAGTACGTTTCACCGATAATCATACCTTTATCGACAGCTTTACACATATCATACACAGTAAGAGCGGTAGCGGAAGCAGCTGTTAAAGCTTCCATTTCAACACCGGTGCTACCTTCTGTTTTAACTTTTACTTCAATGAGTAAACGATATTGTTCTTCTGATTGTTTCCAATCGAAAGAAACGTCAACACCTTTTAATAATAAAGGGTGGCACATTGGGATAATATCAGAAGTACGTTTCGCAGCCATAATGCCTGCGATTTGCGCAACTGCTAATACGTCACCTTTCCCAATTTCATTGTGAGAGATTTTATCGTAAATTTCTTTCGTAACGACAATACTAGAGCACGCAATTGCTGTTCGAACGGTTGCTTTTTTGTCGCTTATATCAACCATTTTTGCGCGTCCTTGGTCATTGAAATGTGTAAATGAAGACATGGAATTCCTCCTTGAAGTAATTTCTATTGAATATATAAAGTTTAATCGAGATAAAAAAAATTGCAAATATGAGGTGAGAAACGATGGTAGAAAAACGAATTCCAATTCAAGTTGCTGAGGCAGTAGAACGGGTAATGAAATATGCGAAGCATGGTGAAGTAGAAGAAATTTCTATTACGGAAAGTTACGGGAGAATTCTCGGGGAAGATGTTGTCTCAGATCATGACGTTCCTCATTTTGATCGTTCCCCTTACGATGGTTTCGCCATTCGAGCAGAAGATACGAAAGAAGCAACTCAAGAGAATCCAGTTGAATTTGAAGTAATAGGAGAAATCGGGGCGGGTTCCGTTTTTTTAGAGGAAGTAGGAGCTTTTGAAGCAATTCGCATTATGACAGGAGCAGCTATTCCAGAAGATTGCAATGCAGTCGTAATGCTAGAGCTGACAGAAGGGTTTGAGAAGAACGGGAAAACATATATGAAGTTAAAACGCCCTTTTAATAACGGTGACAATGTGTCGTTTAAAGGAGAAGATATAAAACAAAATCAAGTTCTCGTTAAGAAAGGTGTTGCAATTAATCCAGGTGTTGCGGCCTTACTAGCAACGTTTGGATATAGCACGGTGAAAGTTGTAAAACAGCCTGTTGTCGGTATTGTAACGACAGGAAGTGAATTATTAGAAGTACATGAGCCGTTAGAACCGGGGAAAATTAGAAATAGTAACTCGTATATGATCGCAGCTCAAATTATGAAAGCTGGCGGGAAAGTTCGTTATTATGGTCAACTCGCGGATGAGTTAGATGCATGTTTTACAGCTGTTCAATCAGCGATGGATGAGGTCGACATTTTAATTACAACAGGCGGTGTATCAGTAGGAGATTATGACTACTTACCAGCTATTTATGAAAGATTACAGGCAAATGTACTCTTTAATAAGATAGCCATGAGGCCCGGAAGTGTAACGACAGTAGCTGAAGTTGATGGAAAGTTACTCTTTGGTTTATCAGGAAATCCGTCTGCTTGTTATGTAGGCTTTGAATTATTTGTGCATCCAATTATAAAAACGTATTTGTATGCGAAGGAACCTCACGTATATAGAGCGGATGCTATTTTACAAAAAGATTTTCCGAAGCCAAATCCATTTACTCGTTTCGTAAGAGCGAACGTAACAATTGTGGATGGGGCGTTACAAGCGATGCCGGTTGGTTTAGATAAATCGAGTGCGGTATCTTCACTTGCAGATGCGAATGCTTTTATCGTGTTACCCGGAGGAACGAGAGGATTTGAGACCGGAATGAAAGTATCCGTATTATTGTTAGAGCACTCTGAGGGATGTGAGTGGCCATGGGCGAAGCCCCTTCAATCTTACAAATAGTAGGGTATCAAAATAGCGGAAAAACGACACTTGTAGAGAAAATTGTGCATGCATTAGCCGAAAGCGAAATGAAAGTTGCTACAATTAAACATCACGGGCACGGAGGTTTTCCAGAAGTAGCGCAAAAAGATAGCGAAAGACACCGTAAAGCTGGTGCTGTCGTAAGTAGTGTAGAAGGTGCTGGATTACTTTCACTTTCTTCACTAAGAAAGAAATGGTCCTTGCAAGAAATTATTCGCTTATATGAGTTTTTTAAAGTGGATACAATTTTAATAGAGGGCTATAAAAAAGAGAACTACCCGAAAGTAGTGTTACTTCGTTCTGCGGAAGATGCTGAGCTTTTACATAAAGTAGAAAATATAGTGGCGGTTATTACGTGGTATGATGTCCCAGTAAATATACGAGAAGAATATAAAGTATTTCATATAACAGAAGAAGAGTTGTACATAGACTGGTTTTTACAAACGGTTAGGAGTGCGAAATGACAAATACATATTATGAAGTAATTGATACAGAAATCTCGATTGAAGAGGTAACGAA
The DNA here is from genome assembly GCF_051916885.1 of Bacillus cereus group sp. MYBK14-1. Classification (NCBI taxonomy): domain Bacteria; kingdom Bacillati; phylum Bacillota; class Bacilli; order Caryophanales; family Bacillaceae; genus Bacillus; species Bacillus cereus group sp. MYBK14-1. The sequence goes on from NZ_JBQAHM010000012.1 coordinate 151,419, forward strand.
GAAAGTAATTCGACGTGAATGCGGTGCTGTTACAACATTTATTGGAACGGTTAGAGAGTTTACGAAAGGGCGTCGTACATTATACTTAGAATATGTCGCTTATAAAACGATGGCAGAAAAGATGCTAGAGAAAATCGGATTAGAAGTGAAAGAGAAATGGCCAGGTACACACGTTGCGATTACACATCGCATCGGTACGTTGCAAATTTCTGATATAGCGGTTGTTGTTGCTGTTTCAACACCACACCGTAAAGCGGCTTATGAAGCGAACGAATATATTATGGAACGCATAAAACAAATTGTTCCGATTTGGAAAAAGGAGTTTTGGGAAGATGGTGACTCATGGATTGGTGATCAATTAGAAAAAACACCATATCCGGCGGGAGAGCCTGGGAAGGAGCTATAAGTATGATTCGAGTATTGTTATTTGCGCACTTGCAAGAAGAAGCAGGGACAAGTGAATTACAAATAGAGAAAGAAAATATTACGGTTGCACAGTTAAAAGATGTTGTTGCGAACGAATATAATGTACCAGTTTCAGAGCCAATTATGGTTGCGATTAATGAAGAATATGCAAATGAAGATGACAGGGTCCAATCTGGTGATGTTGTTGCACTAATCCCACCAGTGAGCGGTGGTTAATATTGGATTCATTAAAACGACTTTCCTATATAGGGAAAGTCGTTTTTTTATGGCAGTTTTGAGAACACTAATCTATAGAACAAGGAGGGAATTATGAAAAAAATATGTGTAGTTATGACAATGCTATGTGCGTCTTTTTTCTCTTCTCCAAGTGATTCTTTCGCGAAAGAATCAAGAGAACAGCTTTTAGAGAGTGCATTATCAAATAGGTACTATTCAGTTATTAGACAAGTGACAGAAGATCAATATGAATGTGCTTCAGTTATAAATATAAAGCGTCTCGGCAAGAAAGATGAATTTGTTCCTAGGTATGAAGTGAAGCTACAATTTCTTACATTTCAAGGAGCGCATAATCCCCCGAACGATAAAGTTACGCTTACTTTGGAAGACCATTTAGATCACGTAAAGATAAAGAAAGTGGAGCGAGAAAAGAATGTTTCTGACGCTATTGCAGAAAAAGTTTGTGAACGGGAAAAAGAAAAAATAAAAGCTCACTCTAATGACTTAGAGTGATAACCTATGCATTTAGTAAAGAAAGGTAATGAGTGATGGATATATTTTTAGCGATTTTACCAGCTATATTTTGGGGAAGTATTGTGCTATTTAACGTAAAACTGGGCGGGGGACCGTATAGTCAAACGCTCGGAACAACGTTTGGAGCACTTATTTTCTCAATTGTTGTTTATATTTTTATGAAGCCAGTATTAACACCTACCGTTATCGGAGTTGGAGTTGTGTCAGGTTTATTTTGGGCGCTTGGTCAGGCAAATCAATTGAAAAGTATTGATTTAATGGGTGTTTCGAGGACGATGCCAATTTCAACAGGACTTCAATTAGTCGCGACGACTTTATTTGGCGTTATCGTATTTCATGAATGGTCCACGACAATATCGGTCGTCCTTGGGATTTTAGCGCTCGTTTGTATTATTATCGGTGTTATTTTAACATCGCTTCAAAGTGAAGAAGAAAAGAATGCAGAGCAAGCAGCAAACTTTAAAAGAGGTATCGTAATTTTATTAATTTCAACAGTCGGCTATTTAGTTTACGTAGTAGTGATTAGACTATTTAACGTAGATGGTTGGTCAGCTTTGTTGCCACAAGCAGTTGGTATGGTGTTAGGTGGGATTTTGCTTACCTTTAAACATCATCCATTTAATAAATATGCAATCCGAAATATTATTCCAGGATTAATTTGGGCAGCTGGAAATATGTTTTTATTCATTTCGCAGCCGCGTGTTGGAGTCGCAACAAGTTTCTCGCTATCGCAAATGGGAATTATTATTTCCACGCTTGGTGGGATCCTTATATTAGGGGAAAAGAAAACGAAACGTCAATTAACGGGTATCGTTGTCGGTATCGTTTTTATTATCGCAGCCGGAATTATGTTAGGTATAGCCAAAAGTTAAAGGAGGTATGGAAATGTATAGTGATTTAGCAGGGAAAGTTGTCGTTATTACAGGATCAGCAACTGGTCTTGGAAGAGCGATGGGAGTGAGGTTTGCTAAGGAAAAAGCGAAAGTGGTTATTAATTATCGCTCACGAGAATCAGAAGCGAATGATGTGTTAGAAGAAATTAAAAAGGTAGGCGGCGAAGCGATTGCTGTAAAAGGTGATGTAACCGTCGAATCAGATGTTGTGAATCTCATTCAATCTGCTGTGAAAGAGTTTGGTACGCTTGACGTTATGATTAATAATGCAGGGATAGAAAACGCGGTACCGTCGCATGAAATGCCGCTTGAAGATTGGAATAGGGTAATTAATACAAATTTAACAGGTGCTTTTTTAGGAAGTCGTGAAGCGATTAAATATTTTGTAGAACATGATATTAAAGGTTCTGTCATTAATATGTCTAGTGTTCATGAGAAAATTCCGTGGCCACTATTTGTGCACTATGCAGCGAGTAAGGGTGGTATTAAACTGATGACAGAAACGTTAGCGCTAGAATATGCGCCAAAAGGTATTCGAGTAAATAATATTGGACCAGGTGCAATTAATACGCCGATTAATGCAGAAAAGTTTGCTGATCCTAAAAAACGTGCTGACGTAGAAAGTATGATACCGATGGGCTATATTGGAAACCCTGAAGAAATTGCAGCAGTAGCAACTTGGCTCGCTTCTTCAGAGGCGAGTTATGTAACGGGCATTACGCTATTTGCAGATGGTGGAATGACGTTATATCCATCGTTTCAAGCTGGGCGTGGGTAATAAAAAAGGACGAAGAGATAAAACTCTTCGTCCTTTTTTTACAAAAAAAAATAGCGGCCAGCTATTTTAAATTTAGTGATTAATTGTATCTTGAAGAAATTCTGTTGCTTGATGTTCAGAAACATTTTGTACGAGTGCAACTTCACTGATCATCATTTTTCGGGCGTTATCTAGCATTTGTTTTTCACTCGCATTTAAAGTTCTCTCTTTATTGCGGCGAAGTAAATCCCGAACAACTTCTGCGCTATCTTGTAAATTGCCGTTTTTCATTTTTTCCATATTCATTGTATATCTTTGTTTCCATGAGAGTGATGGGTCTGACTCCCCGTTTTGAAATTCAAGAAGTATATCATCTAACGTACCTCGATCAACGATATAACGAATACCTGATTTTTTTAATTGATCCATCGGAAGCATTACTTGCATATCTTTACTAATGATGCGTATCACACAATATTGACGTGAAGTACCTAATATTTCTTTCTCTTCAATTGCTTCGATGATTCCTGCACCGTGCATTGGATAAACGATTTTATCACCAATTTGAAACAAATCATCCACCTCCATATGTGGTAACCACTTTTAATGATAGCATACGTATGTAAAAATGTCAAATTTTATATAATAACATAATATTTATATTCGAGTCAATAAGATAAAGTGCTTTTTTATGTTTTTTTTTGGGGACCTTATTTATCGTGATTTTTTTAGAAAAATAGTACAGGTGAAGAAAGAAGGCATATCCACTTATTTTTAAGCATAAAATGTAAAAGCGCTAATACAATATACCTAAATCCGTTCTTTGCAAAGGAGGGAGAGAAGGTGGGGCGCACAATAAAAATTGATATTACAAATAAAGTTGTAGCTAAATTTAGACAAAATTATTTGGAATTATATACGAGTAAATTTATGATAGGTAAGTTTTATGTCTATACTGAAGATAAAGAATATGTGTTAGAAGACGGATATATATATGAGAATGGAAAGTTTTATCGCATCATAGATACGCACCGTGGCAATAATCAAGCGGCCGAGGGCTGCGATCTAGGACGGTGTTAACATGATTCGTGTGAAAGTATTTGATGAAAGTCACGAAAAAGACTTAGAAGACGCTGTGAATGTGTTTTTGAAAAAGATTGATGATAGCAACTTTGTAGATATTAAGTATCAAGTTGGTGTTTCTATTAACGACGATGAAAACCAAATTTATTGTTTTTCAGCAATGATCGTTTATAAAGCATAAAAAAGAGCTGGCTCACCCAGCTCTTTTTTATGTTTTATGTTGGGACAACATGTGTCGGTAATACGTTCATAATAGATTGGGTTGTGCCTAATTTCTTTGTCGTTAAAAGAGGCTCCCCTGTTTCATGGTTTTGGGCATCTTTACACATACCAAGGTGATAACGATCACCTAAAAATGGATCAATATAAAAACCGTTTTTGAATACTTTATCATTTGGATGTTTTTCATGGTGAATATCAGAGCAGTTAATACAATAGAACATAGCTTTCATCCCCTTTTTATTTTTGTTTGAAAAAAGTGAGTCGGTAGTCATTTCGCTCCTGAGGAAATGTTGAGGAGAAGAGAAATAACTACCTACTCAAATGGTGGGCATATTCCTTCTGACTTTGTCATATCTCGCGTATTGTCCCTTGAGGGAAGGAGGAGAGACGAAGTACGCATGATATAAGTAAGGCGCTTCTTTCAAGATGAATGATGGAGTTTCATGTTGAAAGAAGTTTTTATTTTGTATTGCCTTTGTGAGTATATTATGAGGAAATGCTAAGAGGGTGTTTGTCCTGTTGAAAAAATGTTGAGAATTTCTCAACAGTAAAAGAATTAGCGTTGACATGAAACTAAAAGGTGTTATATTATCGAAGTATAACCAAAAGGTGTTATGTTGTAACGCCGAGTAAAGGAGAATGAAAATGGAACAACAAAATACATTAAATGATATTAAACAAACAATCGTTTTTAACGCGTCTATTCAAAAGGTATGGAGTGTAGTATCAACTGCAGAAGGGATTGCGTCATGGTTTATGCCAAATGATTTTGTATTAGAGGTAGGACATGAATTTCATGTGCAATCACCATTTGGGCCATCACCATGTAAAGTATTAGAAATTGATGAACCAAACCATTTATCTTTCTCATGGGATACAGATGGCTGGGTTGTTTCATTTGATTTGAAAGACTTAGGAGATAACAAAACAGAATTTACGTTAATTCACGGCGGCTGGAAACATCCTGATGAAATTCTTCCGAAAGCAAATGCGAAGAGCTCTATTATTCGCGATAGAATGAGCGGTGGTTGGGTAGCGATTGTAAATGAAAAACTGAAAAAGGTTGTCGAAGGCTAAGTGTCCTCGTCAGCAGCGAAATATGATGTATTTCAAGCAATTGCTGATCCAACCCGCCGAGAAGTAATACGGTTATTAAGTGACAAAGAGTTACCGATTTCCAAAATAACGGATCATTTTCCGATGAGTCGTACTGCGGTTGTAAAGCACCTTCATATTCTTTCGGAAGCGAATTTAGTAAGTGGAAGAAAAAGCGGAAGAGAGAAGATATATCGTTTGCATCCAGAACCATTAGAAGAATTACAACAATGGCTCTCGTATTATGAACGTTTTTGGGATAATAAATTATCCATGCTGAAACATATTGTGGAGAATGAAGAATAAAAAGGATGACCAAAATGGTCATCCTTTTTATTGTTGCTCACTTGTTTGTGTAGCTGGCTTTAATAAGAGCCAAGCGATAATTAATGTAAATACTGCTAATACGAAAGTGCTCATATAAATGACGTGTACGCTTGATGCTAATGCAGATTGCGATTCGGTTACTACGTTTGCTGTAGTACCGCCATGTCCACCAGATACAAGATCAAGATTTTTAATACCACGTGCGTGAATCATCGTATTGAAGATTGTACCGAATATTGCAGCACCTAACGTTTGACTAAATGTATTAATAAATGTGTTTAAACCAACAGCTGTTCCGCGTGTATGAGCTGGTACGGCTGCTTGAATTGTTACCATGTAAATCGGTGTCACAAGCCCCATTCCTAAGCCGAATAATCCGACTGCTACATAAATAAGGAACGATGGTGAATTTGTTGATAGTGTAAATAATAAGAACGTAGCGACTGATAAAATGCTAGCTCCAAGTAAAATGATTTGTTTCGTTTTTAATTTGCCTACTAAGTTACCAGAGAAAATAGCGCCAAATGTCCACATAACAGGAATTGGCATTAAAATAAGTCCAGCTTCTGTAGCGTTTTTCCCTAATACACCTTGGCTCCAAATTGGAAGGTACATTGTAATACTAATAATCATTGCGCCAGCAATAAGAGTTAATATATTTATCGTAGATAATGTACGGTTAGAGAAAAGTGCTAGCGGAATTAATGGTTCCGGAGATTTCTTCTCGATGAATAAGAAAATAATAAATGAAATAGCGGCAAAGATTAATAGGCCGATAATTGTCATGTCTCCCCAGTTTTGCTTACTGCTACCTGTTAATAATGCATATAGTAGAGCGATTGTACTTAATGAGAAGACTGTTGCACCAAGATAATCGATATGATGCTTAGCAGGTTTAATAGATTCTTTGTAGTAAATTGCAATCATTAAGCAAGCGATAATTCCGAATGGAACGTTTAGGAAGAAAATATAACGCCAAGAAAGGGAATCAACTAAAAATCCACCTACTAACGGTCCGATAACACCGGATACACCCCAAACGGCACTCATCCAACCTTGTGCTTTCGCGCGGTCTTTCGCTTCGCTATATAAGTCTCCAATAATCGTCATTGTGATTGGCATAACAGCACCAGCACCGATACCTTGAAGCGCGCGGAAGAAGATTAATTGTTCCATCGATGTAACGACTCCGCAAAGTGCAGAACCGACTAAAAAGATTGTAGCTCCGATCAGTAAAACTTTTTTACGGCCAAATAAATCAGCGAGCTTTCCGTATATTGGAGTCGAAACAGCTGTTGCAAGCATATAAATTGCATATACCCAACTAACAAGTTCGACGCCTGACAAATCACTCGTTATACGAGGGATTGCTGTACTAACAATCGTTCCTTCTACCGCAGAAAGAAACGTCATTAACATTAAAGACATCATGACTTTTTTTCTCATTTGTTTTCCCCTTACCCTTTTTAAATATTCAACAATATAAAATATAAAGGTACTAAGGTATATAAAGCAACAAAAAAGCAATGGAAAGTTACATGGAGCAGATGTTTGTCGCTTCTTGTCGGTAAGTCGATATATTTGAGAAATCGCCGATAATGATTTCATGGCAATATTAAAAAAGAAACAGGAATCCCTGTTTCTTTTTTTAATATTGCATTTTCGCGTTTTCTCCAGCAGTCGTTCCAGCAATTCTACCAGTAACAAGGGCTGATGTAATATTATAGCCACCAGTATAACCATGAATATCAAGAACTTCTCCGCAGAAATATAAGCCGTTCGTAAATTTAGAAGACATTTCTTTCGGATTAATTTCTTTCACGGATACACCTCCGCCAGTAACGAATGCTTTTTCAATTGACTGCGTACCATTTACATTCACAGTAAACTCTTTAAAGTCTTTCACAAGTGCACGAATCTTTTCGTGAGAAACTTGTCCAGCTTGTTCGCTGCCGTCAATTTCATTTTTTTCTAATAAGAATAGGAAGTAACGTTCAGGAACATAACCTTTTAAAACGTTTTTAATTCCTTTTTTCGGATCTTCTTTCATTTGTTTCAGCATGCGCTGAAATAGTTGTTCACTATTTTCCTCTGGCAATGCATCAATACTCATTTGTATTGTATTCGTTTTAAACTTTTTCAGTGCTTTCACGACGAATTGGCTACAGCGAAGAGCAGCAGGTCCAGATAGGCCGAAATGAGTGAAGAGCATGTCCATTTTGTGAGAAATGATAGCTTTCCCTTTCGGATTTAATACACTTAAGTTTATATCACGTAAAGCAAGACCTTGTAATGAGCGGTCACGTATAAACGGCTCGTTTGAAAGGATAGGTACTTCTGTTGGGAATAATTCTGTGATTGTATGACCCGCTTTTTCAGCCCAAGCATATCCGTCTCCAGTAGATCCAGTTTGAGGAACTGATTTTCCGCCAACAGCGATAACGACGTGATTTGTTTCTAACACTTCGCCTGTTTGCAGTATAACTGCTTTTGTTTGACCATTTTCATATTCAATCGTTTCAACAGGCGTATTTGTACGAATTTTTACACCTAAGTCTTTTAATCGTGTTAAAAGTGCGTCTACAACAGATTGTGCTTTGTTTGACACAGGGAACATGCGACCGTGGTCTTCTTCTTTCAATTTAACACCGAGATTTTCGAAGAATGTAATAATATCTTCATTATTAAAAATAGAAAAAGCGCTGTATAAGAAGCGACCGTTTCCTGGTATATGTTTAACAATTTCATCAAGTGGTAGACGGTTCGTTACGTTACAGCGTCCGCCACCAGAAATTGCAAGTTTACGCCCAAGTTTATTTCCTTTATCAAGAAGTAAGACATTTGCGCCTTCTTCTGCAGCACCAATTGCAGCCATTAGCCCAGAAGGACCGCCGCCGATGACAATAACATCATAATGCATAATATATCGACCTCATTTTCTACATTTCCTGCCTAAAAGAATAGCATGTTTTCCCTTAAAAGAAAAATAGAGTGAAGTACTGCTTAATGAGAGAATTGTGGTACAATACAAAAGTTAGAGTTCAGCACTATCCTGCCATTTGTAGGCGATAAGACTAAAACCTCAAGATTTAGGAGAAGTAAATAGGGAGTCTGTTAGCCTGTAAATGCTCGAATGGTTCAACTAATAAGGAGTAGGAGAGAAGTCTCCAACTAATTATAGTTTCACTTTATGTAGATGTAGGAGGATTTTTGTATGTCCGATTCGAAATTTCTGCGCGGAACGCTTATTGTTACGCTAGGGACATTTTTAGTAAAGTTCTTAGGCATGATTTACGTCTTTCCGTTTCATGCATTAGTAGGAACAGAAGGCGGAACGCTCTATACATATGGATACATTCCATATACGATCTTTTTAAGTATCGCAACGGCAGGTGTGCCACTTGCTGTTTCAAAATTTGTTTCCAAATATAATGCGCTTGGCGATTATAAAACGAGCCGGAGAATGTTCCGCTCGGGAATGGTTATGATGATAGTAACAGGAGTTCTTTCGTTCCTAGTACTGTACATGACGGCGCCATTGTTTGCAGAAGCGATGCTTGGTAAACAAAGTATACACAATAATGTAGGAGAAGTTACGACGATCATTCGTCTTGTAAGCTTCGCGCTTATTGTTGTACCAGCAGCGAGTTTAATTCGTGGTTATTTCCAAGGTCACCAGTCTATGGGACCAACTACCGTTTCACAAATTATTGAACAAATTATTCGTATCGTCTTTTTATTAGCAGGTAGTTTTATCGTTATTAAAGTACTTGGCGGTACAGTTGCAACAGCAGTTGGAGTAGCGACATTTGCTGCGTTCGTTTCAGCGGTTGGAGCACTCGGTGTGTTAATTTGGTACTGGCTAAAACGTAAAAAATATTTGGATCAATATTTAATTGAACAAACTGTACCAGAATCAACAGTAAGCACCGTTCAATTGTTTAAAGAGTTATTTGCATATGCGATTCCTTACGTTGTAATTGGGTTAACAATTCCTTTATATCAACAAATTGATACATTGACATTTAACTCAATTATGCAGGCGATTGGTCAAGGTGATATCGCAGAGCGAGCTCTCGGTATTTTCACAATGTGGACGCATAAGTTAATTATGATTCCTGTATCACTTGCAACAGCGTTTAGTTTAACGCTTGTACCAGCAATCACAAAATCATTTACTGAAAAACAATACCGCTATTTGAAATTACAAATTACACAAACATTCCAGGCAAATATGTTTTTAACATTGCCAGCAGTTGTCGGTATTTCTTCACTTGCATATCCAATTTATACTGCGTTTTACGATTCAGATCCACTAGGTGGACAAGTATTAATGTGGTATGCACCAGTTGCGTTGTTATTCGCTTTATTTACAGTAACAGCAGCAATCCTGCAAGGTATTAACCAGCAGAAGCATGCGATTATTGCGCTTATAATGGGCGTTATTTTGAAATTTGTATGTAACGTAATCTTTATTCGTTATTTCGGTACAGTAGGAGCAATTCTAGCGACAGCAGTTGGTTTCTTAGCTTCTGTTTGGTACACAAATCAACAAATTAAAAAATACGCACACTATTCATTCGGTGTTGTATATAAAAGAACATTCCAAATTGCAGTACTGACACTTATAATGGTCGTTGCTGTAAAACTATCACAATGGATTCTATCCTTCATGATTTCGCCTGATGGCCGTATTGGTGCTCTTATAACAGTTGCGATTTGTGCAGGTATTGGCGGTCTTGTTTACGGATTGTTAGCAATTCGCACAGGAGTACTTGAAAGAGTATTTGGTGGAGAAGCATTAGATAAAATTCAACGTAAACTTGGTAGTAGATTTAAAATAAAGTTGAAATCAAGAGGGGCGTAATTACGTCCCCTTTTCTATGATAAATAAAGAAGGTGAAAAACGTGAGATTAGATAAATTATTAGCAAATATGGGATATGGAAGTAGAAAAGAAGTAAAGAAATTATTGAAAGATGGCGTTGTGAAAATTGATGGAACGCCAGTAAAAGATGCGAAAGTTCATGTAAATGTAGAAGAGCAAGAAGTTATGATTCACGGTGAAGTTGTGGAATACAAAGAATTTGTTTACTTAATGATGCATAAACCACAAGGTGTTATTTCAGCGACGGAAGATGATAATCATGAAACAGTAATAGATTTATTAGAATTAGAAGATGCAATCTTTGATCCGTTCCCAGTTGGACGACTTGATATCGATACGGAAGGCTTCTTATTGATAACAAATGATGGGAAGTTATCACATCAATTATTATCTCCGAAAAAGCATGTGCCGAAAAAATATTATGCACACGTTGCAGGAGTAGTAACAGAAGAGGATGTAAAAGAATTTGCTAAAGGTGTTATTTTAGACGATGGCTATGAAACAAAGCCAGGTGCACTTACAATATTGAAAAGCGATGATATTTCTGAAATTGAGCTTGTGATTACGGAAGGGAAATTCCATCAAGTGAAGCGTATGTTTGAAGCGGTAGGAAAAAAAGTAGTCTACCTAAAGAGAACAGAGATGGGTCCGTTAGTATTAGATGAAGAACTAGAACTTGGACAATACCGAGAGCTAACAGATGAAGAAGTAGAAATGTTAAAAACATATCAAGTAGATACTGAAAAGTAGTACCTTTATAGGCGCAGAAAAGACCCCTTTCTAATTATTAGAAAGGGGTATGTATTTATTTACCATACAATTATTTTTCGTTATGAGGTCATTCTCACTTTCTTTCCTGTTGTTGTCCACTTACCGCGGCAAGGGCTATACACGAGTTCATTAAACTGCAACACATTTAGATCACGTTGTATCGTTCGCGGTGTGATCCCGAACTCATCTACAAGGTCTTTCGTCGTTACCGTTCCGTTTTCATTGATGTACATATAAATTGATTTAATGCGTGTTAGCATACGAGTAGTTGTAGGTTTCAAGAGAAAACCACTCCTCTACTAGTTTTTTTGACCCCATTCAGGAAAGAAGGTCGTTACTACCATTGTACTCTACATGATAAAATTCATGCTTTAATCTACTTAAATTTTACAGAAATTTAACAAATATTCATATAGAAAAATATTGGTAGTTGACATTGTATATATGGTCAGTCAACTAACACATAAAATTCTACGTAAAACGCCAAATTCCTGCAAATTTTTTTGGAAAAACAAAAGAAAAACTAATAAGAAATATCTGAAATATTACAATTGTTCGGTATTTAGTTTTCGTGTATGGCATAAGAGATTTCTGTTTGTTATGATGAAAGAAACAATATAGTGAAGGATGGATGCGTGATGTCAGCGATTAATTGGACAGAAGAAGTTGCAAAACGAAAAGATGATTTAATTCGTGATACACAACAATTTTTACAAATTAAAAGTGTATGGGAAGAAGAATCTGCGAAAGAGGGCGCACCATTCGGTGAAGGTGTAGAAAAAGCTCTATCTTTCATGTTACATAAAGGAGAAGCTGAAGGTTTTGCTTCTAAAAATTTAGAAGGATATGCAGGTCATCTTGAAATGGGACAAGGAGAAGAATTAGTAGGTATTCTTTGTCACGTTGACGTTGTACCAGAAGGAGATGGCTGGACGACTCCCGCATATAGTGCGAATATTCGCGATGGAAAGATTTTTGCACGTGGTGCAATTGACGATAAAGGCCCAACGATGGCAGCATATTATGCAATGAAAATTGTGAAAGAATTAGGCTTACCTCTTTCAAAACGTGTTCGTATGATTATAGGAACAGATGAGGAAAGCAATTGGAAATGTGTAGATCACTACTTTAAAAATGAAGAAATGCCAACAATTGGTTTTGCACCGGATGCAGACTTTCCAATTATTAATGCAGAAAAAGGAATTTCTGATATACAAGTTGTGCAAAATGGTAGTGAAGAGAAAAAAGGTACATATGAACTTGTTTCATTTGATTCAGGGCGCCGTTTAAATATGGTTCCTGATTTTGCAGAAGCAGTTATCACAGGAGAAGATGTAAATGCACTTACAGTAGCATATGAAGAGTATTTACAAACTGCTAAAAAAATAGGGAAATCGACTATAGAAGGAAATACAGTGACGTTGCAAATAGAAGGAATTTCAGCGCACGGATCTACTCCTGAAAAAGGAGAAAATGCAGGTTTATTATTAGCAAACTTCTTAACTACAGTTTCACTTGATGGAAAAGCAACTGCATTTGCGACATTTGCAACAGAAACATTTACTGGTGATATTTTTGGTGAAAAAGCTACTATTGCTTACAAAGATGAAATTAGCGGTCCGTTAACAGTGAATGTCGGTCGCATTTCTTATACGAAAGAAAACGGTGGTAACTTAGGGCTAAACGTACGTTACCCAGTTACAACTAACTTTGAAGAAACAATTGTGAAGTTGAAAGAATATGTTGGTACGCATGGTTTTGAAGTGGCTGACTATTCTAATTCTCGCCCACATCACGTCGATAAAGATCACGTATTAATCCGTACGTTACAACGTGTGTATGAAGAACAAACAGGTGAAAAAGCAGAACTATTAGCAATCGGCGGCGGTACTTATGCTCGTTCATTAAAAGCTGGTGTGGCATTTGGCCCGCTATTCCCTGGAAAAGAAGAACTTGCGCATCAAAAAGATGAGTATATCGAAATTGAAGACTTATTGAAAGCAACAGCAATTTACGCGCAAGCAATTCATGAATTAGCGAAGTAATGGATATATAAATAATGTCCGCTCTCTATTTTGGAGAGCGGCTTCTTTTTACCTGAATGAGATAAGAAAGAAAAGCAACAATAGAAAAGAAGGAGAAGATGTACATGGAACTGCATTATTTTGTCGCAATTACGTTACCGAATCATATAAAAGAAATGCTGTCTAACTATAAAGAGGATATGCAAGAGGAATTACAATTTCGTTCATGGGTACATAAAGAAGACTATCATATTACCCTTTCATTTTTAGGGAGTGCAACGGGGGAACAATTAGAGGGAATAAAGAATGGATTAAAAACAATTGCAGAAACAAAAGAACTATCGTTCACATTACAAGGTTTTTCAACGTTTGGTAGGGAAGATCAGCCTCGTATTTTTTGGGCGAAGGTAAGTGAGAATCACGATTTGTTTCAGTTGCAAAAGCAAATACATGCCATTTGTGAAGAAAATGGATTTTCTCTAGAAACACGCCCATATCACCCGCATATTACCGTTGCTCGTAAATGGATAGGAGAAGAAAAGTTTCGTTTAGAAAGTATAAAAGAAGTGCCTGAAATATCATTTCAAGCAGATACAATTACTTTATACGAATCCCACGTGAAAGAAACCCCGAAGTATAAATCGATTGCTGAAATAAAATTACAAAAATAGAATGTTGAAAACGTTTTTTATGCAGGTGAATATACTATAGAGAAGAATGGAGTTACTGTATAGAGTCTTGTTGATAAGAAAAGCCTTATCATTTGCAGCTCATTTTATCTCGCCTAATTGGTGAAGGCTAATAATAAGTGAGGATGGAGAAATTTTCTCGCTCATTAAAGTTTCACTTTATTTTAACTTTGAGAATGATGGTGATTTTTTTATGTTGAAAGTAAAACGTCCATTTGATGCCTATTTAGATGAAATGAATAAAATTACAATTTTGCTCCCACATGCGTATGGAACAAGTCGGACATTTCGTTTGCAAGAAGGAAGTAATGTGAAAGATTTACCGATTGCTCATACTATTGCGCTTCCAGATGCAACGAAGTATGAGTGCTTTATAGAAGAGCCGCTAGATGTGGGGAAGTATTATACAGTACGAGATGAACGGAATGAAGAAACTGATTTACAAATAGGTGCTGTTATTCGAACAAAAAGTTTCGATGAAAAGTATTATTACGAAGGTACAGATTTAGGTGCTGTTTATCAAAAAGAAGAAACGACATTTAAAGTATGGGCCCCAACTGCAAGGCTTGCGAAAGTAAGAATTTATAAGAGCGATAAAGAATATACCGATCATGAAATGTACAGGGGAGAAAACGGAGTTTGGATTCAAACATTACAAGGTGATTTAGACGGAGCACGCTATACATTTCTTGTTTGTATTAATTTAATATGGAACGAAGCTGTGGATCCTTATGCAAAGTCGGTGACGGTAAATGGAAAACATGGTGTTGTTATCAATTTAGAAAAAACGAATGTAACAAGACGAGAGGGATTACCAACATTACAATCAATGACAGATGCCATATTGTATGAACTGCATATTCGTGATGCGACTATACATCCAAATAGTGGAGTAATTCAAAAGGGAACATATAAAGGATTGATGGAAGAGGGAACAACAGGACGGAATGGGACATTAACAGGGTTGTCTCATATAAAAGATTTAGGTGTTACACATGTTGAACTATTACCTTTATATTGTTTCGGTGGTGTAGATGAGGCGAATCCTTCGTCCGCCTATAATTGGGGATATAATCCATTATATTACAATGCACCAACAGGATATTATGCTACAAACCCCTCTGATCCGTATAACAGGATAGTTGAGTGCAAACAACTAATTGAAACATTTCATGAACAAGGTATTAGGGTGATTATAGATGTTGTCTATAATCATGTTTATGAAAGAGAGCTATCATCATTTGAAAAGCTTGTTCCAGGATACTATTTTCGTCATGGTGAAGATGGTATGCCTTCTAATGGGACGGGAGTCGGAAATGATATAGCGTCTGAACGGAAAATGATGAGGAAATTCATTGTAGAGTCTATTTTATATTGGCTTACTGAATACAATGTCGATGGATTCCGATTCGACTTAATGGGAATTTTAGATGTTGATACGATGAATATGATAGAAAAAGAAGTGCGAAACATAAAACGAGATGCTTTGTTATTAGGAGAAGGATGGGATTTGCAAACACCGCTTCCTCGTGAGGAAAAAGCAACGTTAAATAATGCGAAGAAAATGCCACATATCGCGCAGTTTAATGATCAATTTCGTGATGGGATAAAAGGGAGTACATTTCATATAAATAAGCGTGGTTTTGCATTTGGTGGGCATGTAGACTGTAATCATTTGCAGTATATTGCAGCAGGAAGTCTTTTAAGTATGAAAGAAACAGGGCTGTTTCTAGAGCCAGCGCAAAGCATTAACTATGTAGAATGTCATGATAATATGACGATGTGGGATAAACTAGTGCGCAGTAATGAAGAATCAGAAACGATTTTGAAAAAACGTCACCTGTTAGCGAGCGCAATGGTTATTCTTTCACAAGGCATCCCTTTCTTACACGCAGGGCAAGAGTTTTATCGTACGAAGAAAGGAAATGAAAATAGTTATAATGCAAATGATGAGATCAATCAATTAGATTGGGATCAAAAAGAGAAAGAGATAGAGACCGTTAACTATATAAAAGGTTTAATTGCGATTCGTAAAGAGCATGGGGCATTCCGATTACAAAGCGCAGATCTTATAAAAAAACATATGACTTTTTTACAAACATCTACAGAAGTACTTGCATATCACCTAGAGCATGCAGAAACGTTTGGGCCATGGAAAGAGATTATCGTCTTATTTAATAGCGGTTTAGAAGCTAAAACTGTGCAACTTCCGAATGAAGCAACGTGGCATGTGTTAGTAAACGAAAACGAAGCGAAAATAGAGCCAATTTCTTCATTTAGAGGAAAGGAACTTAAGCTCGCTCCAATTAGCACGTATATATTGACGATAATGTGACAAATCGCTACTTGACGATGAGAATGTAATAAATGTAGAATTGACAAAGGTGACGATTTTGATAAGTTGTCATTCTATGACAGGTTTTGTAAAATAAAATAGAGGATTTTTGGCTTAGGCTAATTTTTCTTTTCATTTACAGTAAAATATATGAATCCACAACATGTGTAGAAATGTTGCGGTTTTTCTTTTCATAACTATAAAAGATAAGGATTTGTTAACGGGTAATGAATATGGAATGGTTGGAACAATTATTAGGAAAAGAGTGGAGTCTTGTACCGGCTGGTGGAGTAACGGGCGATGCATATATTGCGCAAAACGGACAACAGAAGTTATTTTTAAAGCGGAATACATCGCCCTTTTTAGCGGTATTGTCAGCAGAAGGAATTGTTCCAAAATTACTTTGGACAAGAAGGGTAACGAATGGTGATGTAATTTCTGCTCAAAAATGGCTTCCGGGACAGAAGCTAGAGCCAGAGGATATGAAACTAGAACGTGTTGCGAAACTTTTGAAGAAAATACACTCCTCTAAAGCGCTTGTACAGATGATTCAAAGACTTGGGAAGCAGCCGCTTCACGCACAAGAGTTATTACAACAACTGCAACTCGTTTTAAGAGGAGATATAAGGGATGATGAAACAATTCAGCAAGGCCTTCAATATTTAATGGATTCATTAAAAGCTATTGAATACAATGAATTCGTTGTATGCCATTGTGATGTAAATCATAACAACTGGCTATTGTCGGATGAAGATGAATTGTTTTTAATTGATTGGGATGGAGCTGTAATTGCTGACCCAGCTCTAGACCTCGGTATGTTATTATATTGGTACATTCCGCGCCAGGAATGGAGTGAGTGGCTCGGTTACTATGATATTGAAATGGATGAATCGCTGCTTAGGCGTATGAGATGGTATGTGATAGCACAAACGATTTTGTCTATTCAATGGCATACAACAAAAAAACAGCAAGCAGAAGCTGAATATTGGCATCAATATTTACAGCAACTACTTGCTTCAGAATGATACTTAAGAAAAATTGTCCATTCCAGCAATCCACTGAGTAAGTTGTTCTTGATTATTGGAAATATGGTTGTCCAAATTAGAGGAAGATTTACCCGATTGACTATAAGAATATACATCGTTTAGCATTGTTTTAGCGTCACTACTTATATTATCGTTTGCGAGTAACGATTGAATGAGGCGCTCTAATTGCTCGCATTCTGAAACTGTCCCGCAGCAATCACTTTGGTGGTTGACTAAAATATCTTTCAGCACTTCTAATTGATGTTGTTGATTAATTGGCATGAACGGATCATCCTTTCGATTGTTTTTCTCTTCAAATGTAAGAGAAAAAGCTGTTTCGTCATGGAATGTTTAATGCTGTATGTAGTTTTTATCAAAATGGTACATCTTATACTTGAAAGAAACGGACCGAGTGCTCGTACGTACTTGGTTTTTTGTTTGGTAGATTGATTAAAAAAGAAAGAAGGAATTATTCCTTTAAAATAGCTATGTAAAGAGAGGGAAACATCTATGCGTTTAAGACATAAACCGTATGCAATGGATCGAATTAATGAATATTCACATATCGTAATCGGAAACCCAGAGGAGCGCGCTGGTAGCTGGAAAGAAGTATTTGGAAACGAACAACCAATTCACATTGAAGTAGGTACAGGTCGTGGCCGCTTCATGTATGATATGGCGAAAGCGAATCCACATATTAATTATATTGGAATTGAAAAATTCACAAGTGTTGTTGTAGATGCACTTGATAAATTAATTGAAGAAGAATTACCAAACTTAAAGTTAATTAATAAAGATGCTGAAGATTTAACAGTTTTCTTTGCGAAAGGTGAAATTGATCGCGTTTATTTAAACTTCTCAGATCCATGGCCAAAGAAACGTCATACGAAGCGTCGTTTAACGTATAAAACATTTTTACGTAATTACGAAGAAGTGTTAGTAGAAGGCGGAGAAATTCATTTCAAAACAGATAACCAAGGTTTATTTGAATATTCTCTTATGAGTATGGCTGAGTATGGTATGTTACTAACGTACTTAAGCTTAGATCTTCATAACAGCGACTTTGAAGGTAACATCATGACTGAATACGAAGAGAAATTCTCTAGTAAAGGTCATCGTATTTACCGAGTTGAAGCAAAATATCGTACAGAGCCTATGCAGTAATGCGTAGGTTTTTTTACACCTAAAATAATCAGAATTTTATGTTAAGATTAATTAAAAAGGGGGATGTGTAATGGAACAGTTACAAATTGGAGATATAAAAGTAACGTGGTTAAAAGGCGGGAATACACATTTAGATGGAGGAGCAATGTTTGGAGTCGTGCCGAAAGTACTTTGGTCACGTAAATATAAACATAATGATACAAATCATATTTATTTACGAACAGATCCGTTACTTTTGCAAACAAAAGATGGAAATATGCTCATTGATTCCGGGATAGGAAACGGTAAGTTGAATGAGAAGATGAAACGCAATCAAGGTGTAACAGAAGAATCATCGGTTTATGAATCATTAGAAAAATTAGGATTAAAGCCTGAAGATATCGACTACGTCTTGATGACACATCTTCATTTTGATCATGCATCTGGTCTAACAAAATGGGAAGATGATCACCTTGTACCGGCATTTCCAAATGCGAAAGTTTACGTAAGTGAAACAGAATGGAATGAAATGAGGAATCCAAACATTAGATCACGTAATACATATTGGAAGGAAAATTGGGAGCCAATTGTAGATCAAGTTGTTACGTTCCAGCAAGAAATAGAAATTACAGATGAAATCAAGATGGCACATACGGGTGGGCATAGTGATGGACATGCAGTTATTGCTTTAGAAAGCCAAGGAGAAACGATGCTTCATTTAGCTGACCTATTGCCGACGCACGCGCATCAAAATGTATTATGGGTAATGTCATACGATGATTATCCGATGACCTCGATTGAAAATAAGCAAAAGTGGATGAAGTATGGTGCTGAAAAAGAGGCATGGTTTACGTTTTACCATGACGCATATTATCGAGCTGTGAAGTGGAATGAGGAAGGTCATATCGTAGAAAAAATAGAACGGAAAACGAGTATAGAAGCATAAAAATAGGAGGTTGTTCCATCATATTTATTGGAGCAGCTTCTTTTTTATTGTCGGGTTTTGTCGGTAAGTCGATATATTTAAAAAATCGCTGATATAATTTTAATCAATACCCGCAATTTCAAAAAAATAAGAGGTTCACCTAATGGGAACCCTCCGTTTTATGCTGCTATAACCTCTAAAACAGTACCTGTTTTAGCATCAACTAAAAATTCAAATCGTTCTTGTATATCATCTAACATTGTTGTAAGACCGCCGCGATAAACTTCATATGCGACATCATATTTTTCAAATGTCTCTGGAACCATATGTACCCAAGAGCCAGTAATTTCACCTTTATGACTTAATGCTTGTTTCACCATTTTCAATGCTTTTTCTGAAGAAATATGGGATTGTTCTTGTACTTTGTTTGCAACGAGATAACCAGCTGCGAACCCAACGCCAAGACCTGCTACTAAACCTTTCCAGCTCATATATTCACCTCAATTCTATAAAATAAAAATAGTGTACCAATAATAATTATAAAGCAAATACAGCTAAAAAAGAAGAAACTAGAAACATTTCGAAAATTTCGTTACAATAAAAGAGGTATTCTACTAAGGTTTGAAAGAAGGGGACTTCGTGAATAAAGAGACATTGCAATTATTTCGTACGTTAACAGAATTACAAGGTGCATCAGGTTTCGAACATGATGTACGCCGTTTTATGAAACAAGAATTAAGCAAATATGCGGATGAAATTGTACAAGACGGTTTAGGTAGCGTATTTGGTCTGAAAAAAGGGGACGAAACTGGCCCGCGTGTTCTTGTAGCAGGTCATATGGATGAAGTAGGTTTCATGGTTACGCAAATTACGAAAAACGGAATGCTTCGTTTTCAAACGTTAGGCGGCTGGTGGAGCCAAGTTTTATTAGCACAGCGTGTACAAGTTATGACGAAGAATGGTCCTGTTATTGGGGTTGTTGGTTCTATTCCTCCTCATTTATTAAGTGACGCGCAACGTGCAAAACCGATGGATATAAAAAATATGTTAATTGATATAGGTGCAGATAGTTATGAAGATGCGATTGAAATTGGTGTAAAACCAGGACAACAAATCGTGCCGATTTGCCCATTCACACCGATGGCAAATGAGAAGAAAATTATGGCGAAAGCTTGGGACAACCGTTATGGATGTGGTCTTGCAATCGAATTGTTAAAAGAATTAAAAGACGAAACATTACCAAATACATTATATTCTGGTGCTACTGTACAAGAAGAAGTAGGTCTTCGCGGAGCGCAAACCGCTGCAAATATGATTCAACCAGACATTTTCTATGCGCTTGATGCAAGTCCAGCAAACGATGCATCTGGTGACAAAACGCAGTTCGGTCAATTAGGAAAAGGTGCCCTTCTTCGTATTTACGATCGCACGATGGTAACACATAGAGGAATGCGCGAATTCATTTTAGATACAGCAGAAACAAACAACATTCCGTACCAATACTTTATTTCACAAGGTGGTACAGATGCTGGTCGTGTACATACAAGTAACTCTGGTATCCCATCAGCAGTAATTGGTGTTTGTGCACGCTACATTCATACACATGCTTCAATTTTACATGTTGATGATTATGCAGCGGCGAAAGAATTAATTACGAAGCTTGTAAGAACAACAGATAAAACGACGTTAGAGACAATTAAGAATAACGCGTAGAGAGGAAGAAGGGCTGAAGAGCCTTTCTTTTTTTAGCTTGAATAGATGACCCATCCATGAGTGGGAGCGGTCAGTGCCTAATTGGTGCTCGAATGGTGTATTAAGACCCTAGATAGGAAAAGAGAGGAAGGCTGTTTTTGTTTTTGAAGAAGGTAATGTTGTTAGAAAAAACCTTCTTTTTTAGATTGAATAGATGACCCAGCGATGAGTGGGAG
>NZ_JBQAHM010000013.1:0-118721 GCF_051916885.1 Bacillus cereus group sp. MYBK14-1
TCAATATCAAAAATGAAGCAATACGCCTATTGGCGTTAGCATAGATAGCAATAAAATAACCCTTGGAACAAGGGAGTTAGCTCGGCTGTCTTAGGACGAATTCGTTAGCTACCAAAAGTAACGACTAACCGAGAAGCCCCCACTTCAAACAGTCCGTTAGGACGTTAAGTGGCGGGTAGTTCACAAACAGCTCTTTATAATATCCTTTGTGAAAATTTTACATAATCATACATTTAGGTTGAACTTGAGTCAC
The DNA here is from genome assembly GCF_051916885.1 of Bacillus cereus group sp. MYBK14-1. Classification (NCBI taxonomy): domain Bacteria; kingdom Bacillati; phylum Bacillota; class Bacilli; order Caryophanales; family Bacillaceae; genus Bacillus; species Bacillus cereus group sp. MYBK14-1. The sequence goes on from NZ_JBQAHM010000013.1 coordinate 254, forward strand.
TTCACCCTTTAAACATGTAACAGAATAAGGAAATCAATCATAGAAGTTAGGATTTAGTTAATATAGATCCGCCTATTACGACTATTAAAAGCATCACAAAAAACAGGATTTTTTTATCCAACCTCTTTATTTACAACTACAAATTTAGACCTCTTCCTCTTCTTTACTATCTTCTTTTCCTCTTCCCTCATACTAATCACTGACTGTGAACTACCCGCCACTTAACGTCCTAACCAACCATCTATCTCATTTGCGGTGTACACTATCTCCATTCCTGCCATAGCACTACCCCACCTCCTATAAGGAAAATTCAATACGCCTAGTTTCTTTTCCGTTTCTAATAAGTTTGCTTGCTACATCTTATTAACTTCTTATATTCTAGTCCAAAAATAAAATATGAAATACATAAGCATTTTATCGCCATCTCTACAAATGCTAATGATGCAATAGGAACGATAAAAACGGAAGGTTTCGCCACAACTAGGATCAGTGCACCCACCGTCCATATAACACAATGATTGATTATAAAAAAGAAGCTATGTTGAAGATTCTTCAACATAGCTTCTCTACATTTCATTATTATCGACTAAATCTAAGAGCTGTTAGAGTATTTACTCCTTGTACAAATAAATTAGGATTTCCTACAGTTACTCGAACTTGGTATCTAACATCAAAAAGTTGAGTTGTTGGAACATCTACATGTGAAAAAGGAGTTTGGATTTGATCATCATCACCCTCATTATCAATTTCAAATACTTGTGTATAAATGACCTGAGGTGTTCCTGATAATGGAGATGTTCTTGTAATAGTTAATGTAACTGTTGAAAATACATTGTTATTGTTATTTAGACTGACGATACCACTCAGCCATACACGGTCCCCTGTATTTATTTTATCAAAATTTACTGTTAATATTGTAAGTGGTGCCGCTGGAGCAGGAGGAACAAGTATAGGAGTGGTAATTAATCTTTCGTCATATTCAAATTCAATAGATTCTTTATTATGGCTATGACAAGATGAACCTTTATAGTACTTGTAATCGCCTTCACCACAAGATGAACTTTTATAATATTTGTATTTTCTATCATAATAGCTTCCTATTGTAATCACCCTTTCTAAATTAGAATATATAATTCTATATAATTTATTCATGCAAAAAAAAATAGATTGTACTATATCCTATTGAATCTATAAAGGTTTCAAAATTTATATAAAAGGTGCGATACTCTGTCATTTGCAATTCAAGACTTCTAAATGAGTTTTAATCAAACCTTATTTCAAAATTACATAAACAAGTAAACGTGGATTAAAGAAAAAAAGAGTAAGGAGTGAATTGGTTGTTCACTCCTTTGAATTATAAACATAGAGGTCCGTTTAGCTTTGAATTAAAAATTGATAAAAAATTGCTTTAAGCCTTATTTAATAAAAAATGTCAGGAATTAAGTAGCATAAAAAACTTTCATGTATAAGTTTCTGAAATGAGTTAGTAGCGAATTGTTAACCAATATCATTTATTGCTTTCAATGAATATCAATTTTCATTTTTTCTAGCGCCTGTATATGCCCATCAAGATACTATATTGAAAACACCATAACAATTTAAACATATTATTTCACTTTTTGAATGAGTAATTTTTTAGATTGAAAAAGAAATAAACTTTGTTCTTTTCTTTTTATGTAAAATACTCTAGCTTTGCATTAGGAAAGAACTGTTTCATATATGAATACAGATATTTTTTTATATCCTCTTCTTCCTTTTGATAAATGTATTTTCCAATTCCCCCCCCATTTATATCTTCTTTTCTCTTAATCTAATTCAAATTTTGTCATCGGATAGTTTTTTTTATCACTCTCTTAGCTGATTTTGTAAAACGATGTTGAATAAATTCAAATGTTTCTCCAGGCTGTAGTTGCTTCAAAATCTGTTTCACATCAATTTGTATATGTTCCGATTGTTTCTTAATTGTACCGTTTTTAAAGTATTCTGGGTTTGGATTTTTCACATATACATTCGTGTTTAATTTCAAGCGAGAAATATAGTATGTACCTCGTTGATCCATTTGATCTAAGTTCTCCAATAAAAAGCAACCCAAATCGCGAATACATAACTCTCCTGGTCGTAAGGTATCTAAGCACTCCGTACCAAATGTTTTGTCATTATTTTTGCCAGGTCCCACTTGAAAATCAAGAAATTTTCCACTATGTAAATCATATTGATACCCGCTGTTTAAGCCCATCTTCCAGAGCCTGGATATATATTCTCTAAAGCATTTGGCACTTGAAATACGGTGGCATCTAGGATACGGATTCGCTCAAAATATGAAACAACTTGATTTTTAAACGACTCTATTGTTATATCTTTAAGTACAGTGAAGTATCTTATATCGAAAATTAAATAACTATATTTTAACCCCGTTCTAAATTTAGAACGGGGTTATGCTTGTTTTAGGTTTTAAAATTAAATAACTTGATTGTCTTTTTACAATAAAATCTTTCTACACTTTTTTATTACTTAACTAAATCTAATTTCTCTTATTTAAATTTCTAATTACCTTATTCAAAATTAAAAAGAAACAATATATTACACATTTTATTATGAACAAGATTATCATTTAATTTACCATAATATTTTAACTATACAGTCTATATACAATTAATTCTTTTTAATAAATCATTTCTTATTTTAGATTTTCTTGTTTTGGCACGATTTTAATAGATTTCTTACTAATCCGTATAAGCATGCCAAAAGAGAGAAAGATAAAAAAACAGCCAAATAGAGCAAATACAACGGTAGGCTTAAAATGTGCTAATAATAATCCCGAAACAATTGGTCCGACAGCCATTCCCATATATCTAATAAAGTTAAACATTCCCATTGCACTTCCCCTATTATGTTCAAATTCATTTGCAATCATAGTAGCAAATAAAGGAGTGAGGATACCAATTGATATTCCGTGGAGAATTAAAGCAACTGTTACACCAATTAAAGTATTCGAGTGTGTCACAGCAAATAATATAACGCTCAAAGCTAAGACTACATTTCCAGTTATAAAAAGCTTTTTTTGTGAAATTTTTGATTGAATTGTTTTAAAAGTCATGCTGCCAGTTATTAAACTAATAGCCATTGGTAAGTAAAGTAAACCCACTACCTGTAAACTTAATTGATAATGATCAGTTAATAAAATTGGTAAGTAAACAATGAAGGAGAAATAAAGAAAAAATGCAAAGAAACTTAATATTAATATGGAACTGCCCACTTTGCTTTTAAATATAGAAGCATAGTGAGATATAAGTGTTTTCCCACTCAATTCTTTTTTACTTCCTACACGATCCTTAGGGAAATATATCCAATTAGTTATAAATAGAATTACAGATACTGCTACAAGTAGCCAGAAAACACCTGGGTAATTATATTTTTCCCCAATAAAACCTCCTAGCACAGGTGCAACAGCAGGAGCAATGGATAACATGGTTTGATATGTACCCATTGCACTTCCTCGTTGTTCTCCTTGAAATACAGTACCAATTGTAGTCGCAGCAATAAGTGGTATTGCAGCTGTCCCTACAGCCTGTAAAATTCTACATATTAAAAATACTGTAAAGTTACTTGTAATTGCACAACCAATACTCGCTATAATTGTTAAAATAATACTCGGAATAAGAATAGTCCTAGCACCTTTAAAATCAATTATAGAACCAAAAACAATTTGCATAATTGCCGTAATAAAAATAAATATGGAAACGGAAAGGTTAACCATTGTTATAGATACTTGGAATGAATCCCGAATTATGGGGATTATTGGAGAATATATATTTTGATTTAAAGAAGCGAAAAAAGCACTAATACACAACAAATATAAAAGAAAAGAAGCACTTGATTTAACACGGTTCATGCTATCCCTCCTAAAAGATTATTAATAATTAGCTAATTTATTTAAGTTATAATAAATTTATTTCCCCAACATTTTATCGTTTATATTTTGTAAAAACTTCAATATTGCGTTTTGTTCAATTTCAGAAAATGAATCAACGAACTGATAAAATTCATTTTCTTTCTGGTCATGAATTTTCTGATGTAATTCACAAAGTGATTGTCCTGCCGGAGTAAGTTGATAATATACCTCCTTTTTGTTATCAACTGACTGAAAACGAGTGATTAAATTTTCTTTTATTAATTTGGTGTTAATTTTTGTGATATTCGCTTTAGATAAATTCATTTTCCTTGCAATTGTAATGTTATTTATTGGTTGATTCTCACCAATACAGGCAATTACGTGTATACTTGTCATATTTGTCGGTACATGTTCTATTTCTTCCATTTTTGCTTGCTTAAAAAAAGTCTCAATATCCTTATCTGCCTTTTGTTCATTGAGATGTAACAAATGTAGATAATTATCGTAAATTTTCTGTTTTATGCCCTTATTCATTTAAATGTTTCTACCCCTCTTTGTCTATTTTGTTTTTTGTTTACCGGTAAACTATTTTGATTTTATATCCTCATTTAGCAATTGTCAATTGCCAAGTTCGAATTTAACTAATTATGTAAGAACCTTTAATGTATCTGTTTTTCATAATTTACCCTAATAAAGCCCTATTATATTAAAGAGTTAGTTTCAATACATAAAAGTCTTTTTTTAAATTGTTGACCTAATTATTGTTTACTGGTAAACTTTATATTGTTAACCGGTAAACAATAATTCTAGATAGGGGAAATTATTATGACAAATTTTGTCCATGAACAAACCTTAAAAGCTATTGAAGACTTTGTCATAACAAGAGAAAAGAAAAAATATGCATCTCAAGAGATGATAAAAGAATTAGTTAGTGAATATGAAAATATAAATAAAAATTGGACTCTAACGCAACTACATATTGTTTCGGTTATACATGAGAGTAAACAACAAATGAATAACACTCTATTATCTATGGAACTTAATATTTCTAAAGCAACCATCTCTAAAGCTATTCGCGTTCTTATTGATAATAAAATTTTATTGACGCATCAAAATACAGATAATAAGAAGGAAATCTTTTATACTTTAACTGATAAGGGAATACAGTTAGCCATTGTTCATAAAAAGTTACACAAAATTGCACATGAGCGTTACAGTGAGTTATTCCAACAATTTAATGATTCCGAGTTACAAGTTGTAACAAAATTTTTAGAAGCATGGAAACAATGTATTTAATTTTTTGTTATATCAGCTTAGAAGGCATATATGTTGATCTTCTCATAAAAATAGAAAAACTAAGGGGTTTTAGCCCCTTAGTAAAAATTGAATTATATTAATAACTAAAATAGCCATGTTTTTTTAAACTAACTTATCAAAAAGAATAGGCATGGAAATAGGTCCACGTGTATAAAGTCCTTTTTCAACATATTGAAAATCTTCTTCTAATTTAATATTTCTCATATTATCTAAGACTACATTTACAACTATTTCAATTTCTGATTTCGCAAACGCTGCCCCTACGCAATTATGAATACCTGATCCGAATGCAAGATGTCTTGCAGCACCACTAAATGCCTTTTTAATATCAAGATCCGGACGATAAATGTTGAATTCATCAGGTCTTTCAAATGCATTAGGGTCACGGTTCGCTGCACCAATCATACAAAATACTGTAGTTCCTTTGGATAGTTGGATACCACTTATTTCCGTATCTTTTGACAATTGACGTGGGATCAATTGCACTGGTGGATTGTAACGTAAAGTTTCTGCAATAGCTAATGGTACTAATGAACGATCACTTAATACATCTTCCAGTTGTTTCGGTTGGTTAATTAAATTATAAATTAATAAAGCAAGAGTCTTATCACCAGGTTCTGTTGCAGCTAATAATATATTTAAAATCAATGCTAGAATATCAGTATCAGTCATAGCTATTCCTTCATATTTTGCACTGCATAATTTAGAAATTAAGTCTTCCTGTGGGTTTAATCTTCGCTCTTTAATAATTGGTTCTAAATAATTAGCTAACTGTTCACTGCACCAAAGAGAATGTTTTTTTGCCTCTGGTGGTTGATTTATACTGGTAATAAAGTCAGCTACACCGCTATGCCATTCTCCTATCTTCTTATGATCTTTCTTATCTAATCCAATCATATCCATTGTTACATAAACAGCAAATGTTCTGCCAAAATCATTAATTAAATCTATCTTTCCATTTGGAAGGTGTGGAAATAGTAAATCTTCTGCATTCTTTTTAATTAAAGGCATTAATTTTTGTAAAGCATCTCCCATAAAACTTCTTAAAACAATTTTTCTTTTCGCAACATGCTCTTTTCCACGCATTTGTGCTAATACTGGTCCACGCATTACTGGTTCAGCACGTTCAGCTAATGATTTTGTTGTAAATGTTTCAGTATCGTTCAATATATTACGGACATCTTGATATCTACTAATAAAATAACTATCAATCTCAGGTTCATAATGTACTGGGTCATTCTGACGTAGGTATGAAAAATACTTATATGGATTTTCTTGAAATTCCTCTGTTAATATATTTACCGTTTGCATAGTATTTGACATATTACTTCCCCCTTGTATTAGATACTTACTATTTGCTAAGATAAATCTTCCAATTCTTGAACCATTAAATATCCTTGATTTGGTTTCATCTTAATAGAAAAATCATTTCGAACTATCTGTTGACCAAGCTCCCATGGTTTATGATAAATAAGTACAGCTTCTTGAGCTCCTAAAATTTCAGCTCCGCCAATGAAAAATGGGAGTTCTGCAATTACATATTCTACTGCAATATTTAGCATGTCATTTGATATTTGATCAATATCTATATTGGTACCCCTTGCCCTACCTAAGATGGCTGCATGTGACATTTCTAAGCAAGCATTTCGAAAATCAGTTTCGCTTAAAAAAATATGTTCTGCTTCTGCTCTCATGCAGCTATATGCATTGTTGTCATTAAAATCAGAAAAAGTATGGATAGCGTTTACATTACCACCATGCTCTTTAAGTGCCTTTTCAGCTGATCTTCTATTTCGAGATACTTCTTTCCTAACTTTTCTTTCCGCTTTACCTTTTGGTGTTCCTAGAGCCTCAAGTAAATTTGCAGCTTCTTTTCCAGCTAATAAAACACTAACATCATCAAAAGTATGTAATGCCCATTCAATGAGTCTATTAATATATTCATCAGAAAATCTACTATTAAACGGACTAATACCTATTATTGCATGCTTACTACGTTTTAATATTTCAGCACAATTAGTAGATAAGGGTTGAGAACTAAACTTTCGTACATTTCTTAACGCTATAGCATTCGTCATATAATCATCCCTTTATTTTTTTATCAATATAAACTATTTTATTAATTATTAGTGATTGAGAATACATCGCACTACATATATTAAGAGATAGAAAAAGTTACTAAATATGAATACTAAATAAAAAGCTACTTATAATGTTCACCGGTGAACAAAAATAATTCTATATCGCAAATGTTTATTTGTCAATATAGATTATTCTGAAAAATAACTAAAACAAAAAACTTATATTTTTATACACATTTTTGTGAACATTTAAAAAATTATAATAAAAATAATACAAATGTTTAAACATTATACATGCATTGCAGTTTGGATAGATTAGATAATTTCACAAAAATAATTTATTATTTTTCTATATTTTTAATTGTACCTAGATTAAAACTGAGCAGTATATAAATACAAAGTTAATTGCTTTCTCCGTTTTCCGAACTAAGCGATTCTCTGTATAACGAAAATATATTCCGTACTTTTTTATTTAACCACATAATAAATACATTTATTACTTTAAGAATATTGTAGTTTTTCATAAAGTTTGTCCATATTCTAACTCTGTACAAAAAATACGAAATTTTAGTTTTTATATTTTTTTAAAACCTTGATTTTTATAAGAATCTACATATTTATTTAATTTTGGATCCCTTGAGGAAATGTAAATATATTACACGGATCATACTCTTTATTTATTTCCTTTAAACGTTCGGAGTTTTCTCCATAGTAAGCGTACATATAATCTTTTAATTCGCTATAGGGAAAATTTATAAAGGAACCATTTGTAATAGTTTTTATATAGCTAAATCGCTGTTCAACCCATTTAACATTATCTTTTTTAAACATAGGCTCTTCCCATATAGATTGAATCCCCAAAATATAGTGAGCATCCCGGTAAAAAAATGCTGTATCGTTCTTATTTATATCATTTACTTTGCCCCCAAGAGCATAGAGGCTTATTGCTGCAAAGATACTGCCCCTTGGTCTCTCCTGAATAAGATGGATTATATTTTCAATTTCCTGATCATTATAATATCTATGGACAAATCTTCCTGTAGATTTAAATTGTTCTGATTTAGGATAAGATGCTTCAATTTTTTTCATTGCATCTAAAAAGCCAATATACTCCAAGTTAGTTGTTCCTCCCTCTATACAAACTAATGATTGCAAAATATCCCTTGCTTCTTCTGGAGTTCCGTAAAATATCCCTCGTCCATATATGGCTAATCCTTCGTTAGCAGAGTTATATAAACTAACCCCAAGTGTAATCCTATAATCCAGGTCCACTAACCATTTTTGCCATTTCTGTAAGAACGCTCGCTGTATTTCTGGTGATGCTTTGGGCCAATATACTTCAATTAATGTAATTTTATCGACTTTTGGAGGTATTTTAAATGTCATTGAAACAATAACACCAAAGTTCCCACCACCACCTCCTCTACAAGCCCAAAATAGATTGCTATGACATTTTTTATTCGCTACAATTAACCTGCCTTTATAGTCTACTAACTCAATTTCTATTAAACTGTCACATCCAAGTCCAAAATTTCTACAAGAATATCCCCAACCGCCTCCTAATGTGTATCCTGATACTCCCACAGTAGGGCACGTACCTCCTGGAAAGGGATACCCTTTAGAGGAGATAAAATCATAAACTTGTTCATTTCTGGTCCCCCCCTGTATTTTTAATGTCTGTTTTTTTGGAGTAAATTCTAGACGGTCCATTTTACTAATATCAATAACAATAACGTTATTGCCCACAGAATATCCCTCATAATGATGGCCACCTGAACGTATGCGAATATCCACTTGTTTTTTCCTTGCCCAAATAATTGCATTGCTTACATCATACTTTGTATAGCAATAAACAATAATGAGTGGAAACTTTTGTACAGAGCGATTCCATTCTTGCCTCGCCTTTCCATACTCACAATGTGATTTTGTAACAACTTTCCCTGTTAGTCCGTTGAGATTCAATTTATACATTATTATAAGCACCTTCCATTTCAAGATAGAACCTATCATTTTTATAACTAGTGTATGTTACTGTCATATATAAGTGATTTTCAAGAAAATAATCATCAACGGCATTCTAAATATAAAAATATTAGGTTTATTTGAACGTCTGCCATAAGATAACTCTTAGTACTTGATTAAGTTCCATTGCTTTGCATAACTTATATCTATGCCCCTTAAATAAAACATATTAAAATATCCAAATAAACAGAGTATCCATTCACCTAAAGTGTTAATTAATGTTCCAAAAGTGCATATTGATCTGCGAAACATTCTAAGCATTTTGGACAGATATACAATTGTAATCAACTCTTTCTTTTTTATATAATTTTTATCTTTATTGCATTTCCCTGAAATATATGAATCAATATTAAAATCCCTCATATTTCCGACGTACAATGAGCTTCAATAATTACCATAAATCCCCTTAACATTCCTCCTCATTTATTTTAAAAAATTGCAACAAAACTATTTCTTAAGCCAATTCGCATCCATCTCCCACCTAAAATTCATGTTTCAAACTTTCTCATTTTCGAAGAAGGACTCTTCTTCCAGAAAATGCTGAAATTTTAACATCGGCAAGAACTAGCGACATCCTACCTGTTTAGAAAATATATCCTTAATTATTCCACTTCTTATATATCATTATTAAACTATTACAAGCATCAGTTAATTAACTGATACTTTTTCAACAATTGGCTTTGCTTGTTCTTTTAGAGTAGTTTACCCTTTCCTAACAACAAACAAGACACCACCCATATCAGAGCCTCATTCACTCTTGTAGGATTCGAACTATCCCCTTATTTACAACATAAGGTATTTAAGAATGGAATTGGAGGTTTGAACATGAATATCTATTTTAATAACTACAATACATTCTATAGGCAAAATCCAAAATTAATTAGCAACATTGAAAAATCTATTAATGGGGAATATAGTGCCATTAATTGTTATGCTAAACTGGCTAATCTAGCCCCATAAGGGAACGAAATCAAATTCTCGAAATCCGGCAAGATGAAATAAAGCATTTCCAACAATTTGTTCAAATTTATGTCAGCTTAACTGTTCAACAACCTCTACCAAAAACAACTGAAGTTTGTCCCGATACTTATTTGAATGGATTAGAGTTCGCATTACAAGATGAGCAACGTACATTTGATTTTTATCTAGAAATCTCAGATGATACAACCGATACATCCATTAAAGAAACATTCCGTAGAGCAGCAGCGGATGAACAAAACCATGCCGTTTGGTTCCTATACTATTTTTTCAAATCAAGTACTAGATAGCCTATTCAAATTTTCACTTTACCAATTAAAAAGAGAGCATCCACGCTTCTGGATGCCCTCAATCTGATTTAGATATTTCTTCTAGGTATTACAAAGGACTCAAGGGCTCGTCCTATTACAATATATGATTGTCCTGATCAAAAGACTAATTATTAATTCAATTATCATAGTACTAATCGCATTTTTTCAAAATTAATCTAAATAAATATATTTTAAATTGTTAAAAAACAAAAAACTAAAAAATAACAATCAATACTTATAAGTTCTATAAAATGCTGGTGAATTGAAATTCACCCTAAAGTTTCTTCATAATTTCTATGAGTTCATAGAAAATAACGGTAATAAATAATAAATATAACTTTTTTGATATATACTCCAAATACTATTTTATTTATAACTAAGATATAAAGTACTACCTATCCCCTCTCAATTTAAGAAATATTAATATCCTTAAATACAAAAACGTTATCCTTTCTAAACATGTAAATTAGAAAGGATAACGTTTTTCAAAATTATTAAATTCAGTATAGTCTAAGCCAAAACTTTATAGATTTATGCCAGTTAATTGTCTGTCAAATCAAATGAATCCGGAAAAACACAACGCCTGTAAAGAAAAATCCCTAATAAATCTTATTTTGGAGATTAGATGGATTATACATATAAACGTTTCAATACTTGTTTCATTTCTAGTTTGGTATTAATGCTTGAACGCATTTTTTTGCTTTTTGTTCCGCTTCTTTAACGGCTCCAATTGTATTTTTAACAGCCCCTATTAAACTAATAATTTCTCCATGGTAGGCGCATCGATTACTGTATGGATTAATGGAAGCCCAACCAACGATATAAGACTTCTCAAAATAACTAACTGTAGAGAAAGAGAATTTTCATTTAGGGGGTACTTTTATGCTAGAAAAAAGGCTTATCAAGTTGAGTAGCTCGAAAATTAAATTAGGATAATCCGTAAGTATATGCTAGACTTGGTTTACCATTTGATTTACTATTTTCATGTCCTTTACGAGTGGGGGTTCTTTGTTTCACAGAAAAAAGAAAAGCAGACTCCCATAAAAGAGCCTGCCTTCCCTTCTTTGTAAAATTAAGAAGCTTTACGTACGTTTGAAGCTTGAGGTCCACGTTGACCTTGCTCCACATCAAAAGTCACTGCTTGACCTTCTTCTAAAGTTTTGTAACCTTCACCTTGAATCGCTGAGAAATGAACGAATACATCGTCTCCACCTTCACGTTCGATGAATCCGAAGCCTTTTTCGCCATTAAACCATTTTACATTACCTTTTTCCATTTGTATTGCCTCCTAGTGTGTAAACACACACAATGTAATACTATCCTTGCTCTCAGTGATTATAAAGGTGAAAAGTTACAAATCCTTTACACCGAACAAAAATAATTCATTTTAATAATAACATTTTTTGTAATAAATGTCAAGGTGAAGAAAAGACATTAAGCTCACTATTTCTTTATGATAATCATTGACGTATATGGTCTGTGTGTGTAGCAATGGAACAAAATCACACAACAAACACTAGTGGACATTCATTTTAAGGATTATTTCGTATATTAGTGGACATAAAATAGCTATTTTGAATGACTTGATGTCCACTAATGCTTGTTGCTTTATCCTGTTCCATTGTTATACATACCCCTGTTAGAAAATGAAACTTTATTCGATAGCCGTAAGTTTCGTGAAATGTGTGACATGGGTCAGTTGATTGAAGATCAATTTTTACTTTTGCTTTCCTAAGTTGCAGATCAAGAGCGTAAAAAAATCCATCAGCGACGAGCAGAAGGGATTGCTGTAGCTAATTTAGGACGTCCTCAGGTGAACCTTTCAACCCTAAGCAAACAACAATTGCATATGATAGAAGAAACTTATTATAAATGGAAAATTGAGGGAATAAAGTAGGATCTCTCTTATTAGAAATCCTACTTTTTCTTTGGTTGTAAGAATCTTGATATTTTTTGTATCAGAGTAGTATTATGTATATCCAAAAAAATAAAAGACAACTCCAATTAAGAGTTGTCTTTTTGTGTAATAAAATCCCCAAAATATGAAAATATACAAACGAATATAATACGTTATGGTTGATATTATAACAAAATCGAAGAGTATTGAAAATAAAAAGAATTTTGTAGTGATTTTTTAAGGTTTTAGTTAAAAAAGTCTCGAAAATAAACCTTTTATAAAGGTTTATTTTAAATATGATTATTGTATTTCGAGGGGTTCCTTATAAATCTTAGCTATATATTTTACAAAATCAATGACGGGATAGTGTATGAGTGAACGGTGCTGCATAAAACGAACCCCTGCTTTTTCCATTTTTGAAATGAGTTGTTCAACTTCCAACTCTTTTTGTTGTATTCTATTATAATTTTGATATACAATGTTTTTCCATTGATAGGAAGAGCCGTGAAAATAACTCTCTCCTTTTACCCTGTGACTAAATATAATTTCTATTTTTTCTCTACGTTGTTTTTCCTTCATATGAGTTTCCGTTGACTGCATGTTTATCGCCTCTTCCCTTTTTTGTTTTATAACAAAATTTGGTCTAACTTACCATACATAGTCAATGTACATTGTTCTAGTTGGGATTTGTCGTTTAAGACGATCTCATCCACTGTATTTGGTTTTCAAGTGCTTAATCTAATATATTGGATTTACATCTAAATAAGTTGTTAATGTGTATAAAGCACTATCTATCTTTATTATAAAACGATTCTTTATAAGCATGCACCTTTTTACACTCACGAAGATTTATAACATGACGAGTATCTTCATCCATGAATGTTATTCTGTATTTACTGAGGTTAGTTTCTTTATTTAGGCTAACTAACATATTGTATGACTCAGTATCTATTTTATAAAAAAGAAAATAGATGTAACGGTACTCATTTTACTAAAAAAATCCTATAAAAATATAGCGCTCTTAAAAGGTTTTGTTACAAATTTATTATGTTTGACTTAAAAAAAGGAACGTAATATTTATTTGTAGAAAATTTTAAGAGTAAAGATAGAATGACTATCTGTGATAAGAAATGGGGGGACTTTTATGCTAACAAATGATTTAGATTTCCGATTAGAACCACGTTTAAAAGAACTGTATGAACAACATAAAATAAGAGCGCAGAAGATAGACTGGGGCTATCATGAATTTTTACCATGGGATAAGGGAATGGACTTTAAAAGAGTTCCTTGGGATGAAGGTCAAGTTACTCTTCCTTCTGGTGTAATTACAGCCATTGAAACAGCTTTATTAACAGAAGTAAATTTACCTTGGTTTACAACGTATTTATCTGCGACTTTTAAAGGGTCCCTTTCTGTTATTACAGACTTTATTCATACTTGGACCTCAGAAGAGGATCAACATTCGAATTTATTGGAAACATATTTACTACTCACTCGAAGTGTGAACCCTAAACGTATACATGAATTAAGAAAGTTAGTCGTTGAGGGTGGATTTGAGCCTGATTTTCATACACCAATCGAAGCCATGACGTATACGACGCTACAAGAACTTGCAACGATGGTGTTTTACAATAATGTAGCTAAGGTTGCAAGTAAGCATGATCCAGATCTTGCCACATTATTACGTCGTCTTGCCAAAGATGAGACTCTTCATTATGCTTTTTATCGAGACGTCATTCGAACACATTTGGAATTAGAACCTAATTATTGCTATCATATTGCCAATGTGATTAAGAATTTTAAAATGCCAGGTACCGTCATGCCTGATTTTGAAAATAGAATGGCTGTGATTGCAAAAGAAGCGAATTATGGGCCACTACAATATTTTGATCAAGTACTTGATGTAGTGGTTGATTATTGGGGGTTAAAAGACTTACGACCAATTGCACCTTTAGCTGAAAAAGCAAGAATTGAGATTTTGGAATACCACACAAGATTGAAAAAAATACGTGATCGATTTGGTCGTTTTCAAGGGAAAACTGATCTACGTTAATGAGTAGAGATTTCAGATTATAAGCGAGAAAATTCCCTTTCCCTTTATGGGGAATCTGACACACTCCCTATTGTTTTGGGTGTGTTTTTTACTTAATTTAATTTTTATTAAAAAATGGTTGACGATAAAAATGATTTTATGATATTATAAAATATTTGTTAAAAAATCACATATGTGTTAAGGTTAAGAAAGTTACCATATATGGAGGTGGATTATATGTTTCAAATTGGCGATAACATTGTTTATCCAATGCACGGAGCAGGTATAATTGAAGCCATAGAAGAAAAAGAATTCTCAGGAAAAAAACAACAGTATTTTGTCATAAAAATGTCGATCAGTAATATGCAAGTCATGATTCCTACGGGTAAAATATTGAATTCGAATATACGGCCAGTTACTGATATACTTGCATTAAAGCACATTATACACATTTTTCACCATGAAGAATCCTGTAAATTACTGCCGTGGAAACAAAGGCATAAAGTGAACACGGACAAAATAAAAACGGGTGAAATACAAGAAGGTGCTGAAGTTGTACGGGATTTAATGCGTATGAAGAAAGAAAAAGCACTGAATACAAGCGAAAAAAAATTGTTGGATGATGCATATAGATTTTTGGTCAGTGAACTAGAATTAATTAAAGGAATCACTGAAAATCAAATAAAAAGTTTCTGTTAAGGTTCATTATAAATAATTGTATTATATCCTCTGAAAACATTCTAAACCTTTCGGGAATATGATGAGTATTAAAAGCAAATTATTTCAAAGATATTCAATTTCTTCAACTCACTTTTAGAGTAGGAACCTCTTTTGTTATTACTTCAATCTAATCCATTTTTATTTTTAAATTTCTTTTACAAACGTTCGAAGTTTCATTAAATAACTCGATTAAATAGTCACTTGATTTTTACAATCCTGATTCACACTGGCACGGACAAGGAGCCGTAAGGATAAAAGAGAGGTAGGGCTTTCATTGTTTTAGGTAATATACTATCTAAGTCATTATTTCTAGAATAAAAAACAATCTCACCACGATCTTTAAGTGTTTCTTACATCTACTGAGACAGTGAATAAGAATTGTTTCTCTTCTTTACGTAAAATGGATAAACAAACTGGAACACCATATGGTCAACTACAAAAAAATGGTTTCCTGGCCAGGGAACCATTTTAAATTTCATTTACATAACAATAATAAATTAAGCAATAAGAAGGAGCGTACACATGAAAAAAATGTTAACAAAAGAATTAAGTAATGAATTAATGAAGCGGGATGGAATCATTTCCATTACTGTAGAGCCTTACGAAAAAATCGAAGTTGGTGGAATTCGTATAGATGGACCAGCTGTTATTCTAATTAATCAAGAATAGCTAAAAACAGTTACATGCAAGAGGAAAAGGATCTGCCTTTAAGAGAAAGGAGGATCCTTTTTGTTTGCTGCAACTTTTATTTGATGTGTTGGGGTTAAAAGGAAGGAGAGGGACGGGATCATCATGGTGGAAAGCTTAATATTGGTAGGATTTCTTTTTACGATATATAAATTAATTGATAAAAAAACAAACTAATCTATATATCGATATATTGTTTTCTTTTTAAGGGTGAGATTTTTTTGATAGTGAAATGGATAATTTAAAGGAGGAATTTAGATGAATGCAAGGAAAGAACGCATAAAATACGAAAAGATGTCAAAGAATTATGACCGTATTTATTCAGTTTCGTTTATCCTATTAATTATACTTGTTTGTAGTAGTGTGATTATCATAGGAGCTACAGGAGGAAAATATGGAGTGTTTTTATTGTTAGCAATTTTACTTAATGCACGTATTACGAAAGAATCTCAAAAAAAGTATGAGCACTATTCTAATAAAGGGCGTATTTAAAAATCATACATATCCTAAAAGGAACAACCTAGATGTACATTCAAAATATCCCTTTATCCTCTCCTGTTAACTGGTAAAAGGAATTTTATATAAATCATTTTTAGCAATGTAGAAATAGAAACCGTACCCTATTAACATGTTATTTCCGTTCCTATAATGAGTTATCCTTCTAGCATATTTATAAGATTTATATCATATATTTGGAGAAAGAATGCAAATTAGAAAGGAGTCTTATAGAATGAGTTATTCGGAAGGAAATGACTTGAGTGAACAACATATGGTAAGTACGCCTAATCCCTACGTATATCAGACATTACAATCAGTAATTGGTAAATATGTGGTTATTGAAACTGTAAGAGGTAATATAAGAGGACAGTTAAAAGATGTGAAACCAGATCATTTGCTCATTGAAGATACGGCGCCATATATTGTACGCATTCAACAAATTGTATGGATTATGCCAAAGCAATAATCAAATTTATAAAAAATTAATGTCATAGTCCACCAAGTAAAAACACAGGATTTTATCTCTGTGTTTCTTCAAATTTCCGTTTTTGAATATATGCTTGAGCATGAATGAGTTCTTCCTGAAGCTCTTTTAATTCTTTTGTAGATTCGGATTCAATAGCCATGTAAGTAGTAACTAAACTAATCATCATATCCATCTTCTCTACTATATTTTGAATGACTTGTTCAGATTGCTCTTTTTTAGGATGTTGTATTGCTATTAATACATTCTCTATATAATTGTTCTTTCTTTGCTCGATATCATAAATAAACTGTTTTGTGTTTGAGTTCATTTGTTTTCCCTCCGTTTTGGATATATCTTCATTCTATCATATTTGAATAGAAAATATTGAATGGGCCGTTCTTACTTGCAACATTCATCGGTTAAAAGGATTATCACAAATGATTTTGGTGAAGAACTCAATTATCAAATTAAGAGGTAAGTGAAAATAGTATCCTAAACCGTTTCACTCTTTTGTTGTATAATTTTTAAGTCTTAATAAGTTAAATGTATTGTAAAGAAGCATATTGCTCCCATCTTCTCCGATTTCTCCAGGTAATCCAACTGGTGCTGCTTTATGTAATTTAAATCAAAACACGTATCTTTCTCTGTAGATTTCGCATCAAATGCTATAGCTCGTCCTTTATATACCATCGTAGTCTACAGTGTTTTTAGATCATAATATCCTGTTAATACCTCCCCCCTTACTCTTTAGCCTTTAACAGGAGTCGGACGATTGTTTATAAGTGCAACTCTACCTCTTTAATACATTTCATTCGATAGATTAATAAGTTTTTCAAACGGCATTCCGTGGTTTCCTTGTCCCATATGTATTCACCTCTTTCTACTAAAATAATTATTTCGTTGAGTTTTAAAGTCCCCAATGGTCAACTGTTTCACTTGATGACATCCAAGAACTAGCCTCTAATGTATGAATGGTTACTTTTACTGGAATCAACTCATCAGATGCATTATTTTCATCGATATACTTTGAGTCATCTCTTCAGTTGGTAAAAAACAAGTAGCTGTATATCCTATTGTTGTATCTTCTTCTGCAAAATTATTCTAAACATCTTCTAGTATAAATACGCTAATACCCAAAACTCCATTTATGTTCATCCTTCCTATTTGAAATACGGATAACTTTCCACTGTATACCTCCAGTAATCATTTTCTGTTAATGCAATTAACTCTTTGCCTTTCTCAATTGCTTCCTCTTCGTTTACGAATACACCGTATATACCACTCTCATTTTCCTGTTCAAGTAACTCAAGAACAAATACTCTATCCATTTCCCTCTATCCCTGGATAAACTCAAAATTCCGTCAATACTGTAGAGACATGGTTATCTTTCTCTGTTTTCCTTGGATGAGCAGTTAGCTTTTGCTATCTGCTCTTTTATTTTCTGGAATCACCAACAATAAGTCGTAATCTGATTTTACGAATTCTACACACAGCAATTTATTTGTTCCATTTCCTAAATACGTATCAATCAATCTCATTTCTTCTTTAGTGAAGCTTGTCCCTAAGCTTTTTAAAATCTTCGTTGACCAATAGCACTTAGTCCCATACTTATAGGTCTTGATAACCATGTGAACAATTTACATTTAAAATCTAATTCGCTTTCGACATCTTCTAAATGAAAATACATTTTGTTTTTAGGTTCAAATATTAGCTCGTTATAACTCTCTACAAATGACTTAGGAAAGTACATTAATGCCTTATCTACTAATCGCTGTACCTCTTGTTTCATATTCATTCCCCTTTTCTACAAAATGAAATTTTTATACAAAATACACACAACTACATCCACATAATTTCATATGATATATTGCATCATTTCTTTTTAGAGTGGATAGTCGTTACAGAGAGGCGCTTTTCTAAGTGCTCTTCTATTTACATACCAAATGACGTTTTTGTTTAAAATAACAGTTCTAAATGAATCAGATAAATTTACCAGTACGTTTAAAAAATATTCATTTTAAAATCCCTTTTGAATACGACATAACTCAACCTTACGAAAACCTACAACTCTTCGCGCGCGGCTCTTTTTTATTTAAATTAACAATTTCATTAAGTATTTTATACAAATAGTACATCCTTTATCACTGCCTATTTCCTCTTATTCTGCATTCCTATAAATAGACAACAGCATAGGATAAACAGAAAATGATAAAATTATGAGAGGAGCTTGAATATGCAATATAATCCACGTTATTATCAAAGTCAAAGCCCAATGGATTGCATCTGGAATAACAATAATTGGATTTACGCTTGGAATCCTTATTACTACAGTTACAACAATATTGCTTGGGACTACAACCGGAATCCTTATTGTGAAAATATTAGATTAACCGATTATGGAGCTAGACCATTTGTATTGAATATTAACCAAGCCACTAAACAAAACAATACTTACCGCACCGCTATCTGGACAGGGAAAAACTTACAAGTAACTCTAATGAGTATTAATGTTGGAGATGACATAGGTTTAGAAGTACACCCTACAACTGATCAATTCATACGTATTGAAGAGGGCCAAGGACTCGTTCAAATGGGGGATAACAAAGATAAATTAGATTTTCAAGAAATGGTCTATGATGATTATGCAATTATGATACCTGCTGGAAAATGGCATAATGTAATCAATACGGGGAATACACCACTTAAAATTTACGCTATTTATGCACCTCCAGAGCATCCCTATGGTACAGTTCATGAAACCAAAGCGATTGCCATGTCTACTGAAACAAATCGGTATTATTAATGAGAAATTATCTTGGTCTTAAACAAAATTATTGCGTAAATACTTCACCATAAAAACTTAAAATGACTCTTAGCCAGAGAGCCCCTTAAAAACCACTCTTTAATTTTTAAATAAAGATTTTATCTAAATCCATTCACTAACCTCATACTATGACATACAATAATAGTGCCTTTCTATATAATGTGAGTTCGTCACTGTCGTTATAATAAGTTATAAGGAGCGCTTACGATTAGCGCTCTTTTTATTTAAAATAAAGATTTTATTTTTAATTACACCCACCTAGAAACATACATACAATACCTTGGGTATTCTTTTTCAACATTAGTTCTTGTCAAAGAGCACTTTTAATTTATTTAGATGTATCACTCTTTACATACAATAAACATAAAATGCAAAGAGCATACAAGACATAGTTTTTATATAATCGTGTACATTTTTTGCACACGATTTTTTAATTAAATAATGATCTTGTTTGAAATTCATTAACATTATTGGTTCCTTTGCATACAGTATTACCACAAGGAATTCCACTGGTTACTCTGGTCAAGTTACCTTGAATTTCTTGCACACCTTGAGGGAAGAATCCATTTATTAAAAATGGGTTCTTTTATTTTTTCTCATACAATAAGATTTTTGTTGGAAAATCAATTAAATTCCCATCCTTGTGCATTCTATATCTAAAAGGACTAATCATAAAAACCTTAAAATACACCGCTCTTACTATTGGATGGATTATATTAATACCTCTTTGGTATGCTATATTCTTTTTATAATTATATCTTTGCAGTACTTTTAGTTTTTCTTTAAAAATTATCACCATTAGGCAAAAGTCACATATATTATTTATGGATTGTTATTCATAATTTTTGGCGGAGCACCCTAATCAGGTGCTTTTTTTATTTACTAATCTAATAAACTATTTTGTTATATTCCTTGCACTTTTAAATGAGACAAGCATATGTTGTAGTATAGTGTTTCACCACTTATAAACACTTCCTCTTTTCAAGAGTACATATCCGATATGTACTCTTTTTGCATTAATATAATAAAATAACCTTTTTATTTCAAAATTTTATTATTTTAAACTAGCTATTCTACTTCTCTTGTTCATATGCCAAGCTCTTTATTCATAAACTAAAATAATTGACATAACTAAATGGAGGCTAACTATGTCTATTTCAAATATTATTAATTATGGACGCGTTCCCCACTATAATCCTAACTGCCCTTTAATTTTATTTTGGAGTCAAAAAAGTGGTTGCACCTCCCTTGCACATTGGTTTTTTTATTAAATTAATTTATTTAAACCGGCCATAAAATATAATTCTTTCATCCATCATTACGAAAATGATATATATATAAACTCCTCGGACTACTTTATTGAACTTGCTGCGGCTTTATATACAAAGAAAAAAGATACTTATAAACTAGTTAGAAATCCATATACAAGAGCTGTAAGTTCATTCTTTTCACTCATCGCTCCTCCTTACATAGAAAACCCTGCATGGAAGCCTATTCAAAGCTTTTATTATGGTACTAATAATTGTAATAAGCCTATTTCATTTAAAATCTTTCTCTATTATTTAAAAGAGCAAATGACAGATTTAGAACAAGTAGATCCACATTTAATACAGCAATATGTACCAGGTGAAGAGGAGTTTGTTACAGAGTATATCTACCTTGAAAATTTCTCTAACGAAATTGTACGCCTAGAACAAATATATCAACTAAAAACTTCTCCCATACACATACTAACCAAATCATGGCATCATCAGAAGGACAATGCGGTTTTTAAAGGTACTTTTGCAGATGCCGGTATTACCGACCCTTTATTCCCACGCCTCCCAACATACGATAGTTTTTATAATCATGAAACTATCCAATTAGCACAAGATATTTTTAATAAAGACTTCAGTACGTACAAATACCCATTAACTCCTTTAAAAAATAAGTGATTTTCTAATTGCAGTTTCATATATTATAGAGAAACTTAAATTCACCTATTTAAGTTTCCTCATAGTAAGTCGGGACACTGGAAGCAGTGTCTTTTTTTAATAAAATTCAAATTTTGTCTTACTTTGTTCCCCCTAGATCCAAATCCACCAACAATTCCTTCAATAGCCAATAGCTCGTTCACCTCAACAAAATGTGCTGTTACGACTGACGCTATGACGCCTTGAGTGATGCATGTACCTTTTTCAATTACATGAGCTTTCATATTTAAACTTATTGGTCTTTCAATGTTACCTACCAAAATTCCAACCTCTCCACGATAGCCATTATCCATGTTCATCCACCCACGGTAATTTTTAATTTAGGTATTGAAATTCTCTAAATCTCGATGTATTATATTTTTGTATTTTCTCAGTTCCTAAGCCGAGAAAACATCATCACTTCTAAAAGGACCCAAACTCCAATGGGTCCTTTTTATTTACTTGAACCCATTTTTAAATTAAAATATTTTATTATATAAATATTTATCAGGAGAATCTGCAGGTTTACAGATTCTTTTTTTGTTAAATAAAAAAGCAGTGGACACACCATTTTAATTAATCAACTTCAAATCAATATTTACACTATAATAATTTATAAAAATTATAAGAATATACTCTTGAAAAAAGTCTATTCTATTGGGTATTTCTTGTATAATTAAAGGAAAATTTGGATCGGAGAATGTTGAAAATGACAAAAAAGCTATTTACCGAAAGAGAAATTCAGATTCTGTCAAATAACCTATACGTAAAATTTATAAGTCAGAAAGGTATCACTTATACAGAAAAATTTAAGCATATTTTTATTGAGGAAAATGAAAAAGGAATCCGCGGATTCGATTGACTGAAGGTGCTTATATTCATTCAGATCAAGGAACCCACGACACAAGCCCTACCTATCAAAAGCTAATCAAAAAGCTAAACCTTGGACAATCCATGTCAAGAAGAGGAAACTGTTGGGATAACGCCCCACAAGAATCGTTTTTTTGGTCATCTGAAAGATAAAGCTCATATAAAACCTTGCGCGTCCTTTAATGAATAAAAACAAGAGATTAAGAAATATTTGATGTACTATAATCACTATAGATATCAATGGAATTTAAAAAAGATGACTCCTGTTGGATGATATGATCCCCTTATAGTAGACAGTTGAAAGAAAGTTACTTTACTGTTTATTATGGAGGGGATTTTTTATGGGGAAAATTAGAAGAACTTTTTCAATTGATTTTAAAATGAAAGCTATTGAATTGTACTCACATAGAGGAATTGGAAGCAAATTAATTGGAAAGGAATTGGGAGTTACATATTCAGTTATAGATAGATGGATTAAAAAATATGAAAATGAGGGGATTCTGGGCCTACAAGAAAAACGTGGAAGATCTAAACAAACAAATGAAGTCAGTCAAGACGCTAGAATACAACGATTAGAAGCGGAAAACGCATACTTAAAAAAGCTATTAGCTACGAAAAAGGAGATGAGGTCAACAAAAGTAAATCAGTAGAATACGAAGTCATTCATACCTTAAAACAGAACTTTTCAATTGTATTGCTTTGTGAAATTGCAGGTGTTTCAAGAAGTGGATATTATAAGTGGAAAAAAGAATCAACGATCCCTCTGAAAAGATGAAAGAGGATCAATTTATCATGTCTAAAATAGTAGAATGCGAACGAGATCCAGATATAAATGGAAGCTATGGTTACCGAAGAATTTGTATATGGCTCAAAAAGTATTATGGTTTACAGGTAAATCACAAAAGAGTATATCGTTTAATGAGGAAAATGGGGATACAAGCTAAGATTCGAAAGAAAAAGTGGAGGCATTTTGGTTTAAAAGAACAATGCGTCGTGTCGGAAAATCTGTTAAACAGAGAGTTTTCAACTACAAGACCAAATGAAAAATGGGTTACAGATATAACCTATCTTACCTTTAACAATAAGCGCATATATCTTTCCGTGATACTAGACCTTTACAATAACGAAGTTGTGGCCTACCAAATGAGCGAATACAACAATTTAAAATTAGTTACAGACACAGTCAATAAAGCCTTAAGAAAAAGAAAAGTCCACGAAACAGTATTACATAGCGACCGAGGTTATCAGTATACGTCAAAAAAATATAACCAATTACTTAAAAAGCACAAAATAACTGTGAGTATGTCTAGGAAGGGAAATTGTTACGATAATGCATGTATAGAGAGTTTTTTTAGTCATTTTAAGGCAGAATGCTTTTATAGACATACGTTTCATGAAAAAGCAGAAGTTTTTAAGGCTACTAAAAGATATATGGGCTATTACAATAACAAAAGATTTCAAAAAAGATTAAACAACCTTAGTCCTATTGAATTTGGAACTAAGGCTGCTTAATGAAAAGACACCTAATCTATTACTGTCTACTTGACAGGGGTAAGACCAGGATACAGAAATCATCTTCTTGATGTGGCCTAACCTTTTTTAAAATGTCCTTTACAAAAGGTACAGATTAAATTATATCAACCTTTTATTTGTTAAAAACACTTTGTAACAGAACCCAGCACTTTATCTCGGTTCTTATTTTCATTTATCTTATGCTTTGTCTCATATAAATTGTTTAATACACGATTATACTCATTTCTTGTAATTTCTTTATTATACAACTGAATTAATAAATCTTTATGCTCTTTTGAAAAGGCCATTTTATCAAAAAACTTAGGATACATAGTACCATTCTCTCCGCTTCATGTTTTGTTTTATTTGATAAATCAGAAGTAGAAAAACCCATATCTATATAGAATAGGGATGGGGTTTTCAGTTACTGTTTTAGACGTCGTTGCATAGTATAAATATTGGATGAGTATTAAATTATAACATAAAAGTTATATTCCTAGTTATTTTTCTAAAGGTGTCAGGTACCTGTAAATGTGTGAACGCCCTGTCCGTGGGCTTTAGAATCGAATCGTGGAGATTGCATGTTTATATACAAGCTGTTGCTTCCCCTCATATTCTATTAAAATAGAAAAAGTATCATATCCTCTTATTATTCCTTTTATATGTAGTCCTTTTATCAGAATTAAAGTGATATCCTTACTCTTTTGAAACGCTTCTTGTAATAAGTGTTCCTGTGAAAATAGTATGTTCTTACCTCTATCCTTTTGAAATGATTGTAATTTCTTTTCCATTGTGTTCTCCCCCTATTCTTCTCATACAGTCACTTTGTATTGTTCTAGTTCAGCTAACAGTTATTTTGCGCCGTTTTGAATTAGCGGTAGCTTTCCACCTACTAGTTTTACATTCTTTGAAGTATTTCTTCTGTGATAGGACAAGTACCATGAGCTGTATCTTTTTGTAGAATAAACGAATCTTTTTCTACAATAATTTCTAGCGCATCCACTGTATCCACCTGTGAATTTTTTTCTTGTTTCTTTTGGTATTACAATTCGTCCCAAATTATCTACTTTTCGTTATTTTAAAACTATATATACTATAAAAATTTAATCTCAACCTATAGAAATAAAGAGATTTTTCACGTCTTCTTACGTCCACTGTTGCAAACATTCTAATTCCTTCATACTCTCAATCACTTTTTCGTCACTTACTATATAATAAATCTCATTTCCTTTTCGCTCATAGGAAACCATATTAAACTGTTTTAACTTTATTAATTGCTGTGACATTGTAGATTGTGGAACACGTAGTAACTTCTGTAACTCGGATACATTTAATGGACCTTTCGAAATTAATTCTCGAACTATCATCAAACGCAGAGGATGTCCAAGCATCCGCAATATATCTGCAGGTCTCTCGTAATCATCAATATTCATATAAAAAGCTTCTGGCATAATCACTTCTCCTTTTTTAGTGAGCGTTTTCTACATCCTAACATCACCTATTTGTTTCGCCAATGTTTTAGATACACAAGGGCTCCCTTCAAGTGCTTATATTTTCATAACTATATTATTCCCGAAAAAATTCCTTACGTCCTCTTTGTATCTTACATTGCTTCACATGTATCTTAATAAATAACGCATTTAGTTCTCTTTGTTTTATATGTTCTAGTACTTCTAATCCCGGTCCAAACGTTTTACTCCAAGCAATTTTTACTACTTTAATCTGCTGCGTAGAGACCGGATTTTGAAGTTTTTCCTCTTTCTTTCCTAGTGACAGGGGAGTTTTAAGCTCTTAAAGATTCCTTTTTTGTATCTAAAATCAAAAAATAAAAAGATAAGATCAGGGAACAAGATCTTATCTTTAGCACAAGGAGTAAACAAAAGGATAACCATCATATTTATATTATAATTTATTTTTCCTTAATTATTAATATTAAAACCATAATTAAAAAGTATATCTATATTGAGAAATTTATTACAAATGTTTTTTAAATCAAAGTAAAATTTCACTCAAAAGTGTAAAGAAATTCATATTCAAGGGGGGATCATCTCTTCTTTTTTGAATGAATAATCTATTTTTATATCCTCTGTTCATTTTTTATTTTCAATAAAACTTTATTAACTAAAATAAGCAACGGCAATAAAATCACAATAGACAGTACTGCCATTACCAACCATGTATTACCTATTCCAAACTCTCTTTCAATACATAGAATTTTGCCTTTCGTTTCTTCAATTTGATTTACCCTAAATATCCTTAACTTATTTTTACAATTCTTACAGATACATTTGGAATACTTGCAAACTGAGAATTATAGATATTTCCTCCTTGCGAATCAGCAGCAATTTCTAAAGTATTAACTGGATCAGGTGCTATAACAATAAATCCTGTACTTAAAGATTGAAATGTCCCAGGAGCTACTTGTGGACTAACAACACTAGCCCCAGCAATAGTAGAACCATTAAGAAGAGCTCTAGTAGATACAAAATTAGCTGTTGGAGCTTGTGACACAGTATTATATTCAACCAAATACGTACCAGCATCTAAATTTATAACACTAGAACCTGGTATATGTGTTATCCCTGATGTCAATATTAAATTAGCATCTAATGGTATTCCGGTACCTTGGGGGATAAGAGCTGTAGTAGTAAAATTCACTATAAAAGCATTAATATTAGTGGCCAATGGCCCTGTTGGCCCTGTTGGTCCTGTTGGCCCTGTTGGCCCTGTTGGCCCTGTTGGCCCTGTTGGTCCTGTTGGCCCTGTTGGCCCTGTTGGTCCTGTTGGTCCTGTTGGTCCTGTTGACCCTGTTGGTCCTGTTGGCCCTGTTGGTCCTGTTGACCCTGTTGGTCCTGTTGGCCCTGTTGGTCCTGTTGGCCCTGTTGGTCCTGTTGGTCCTGTTGGTCCTGTTGGTCCTGTTGGCCCTGTTGGCCCTGTTGGTCCTGTTGGTCCTGTTGGTCCTGTTGGTCCTGTTGACCCTGTTGGTCCTGTTGGCCCTGTTGGTCCTGTTGGTCCTGTTGGTCCTGTTGGTAAAGTAAATGATGGAATTGGTGGTAAAGTGGGGCCAATTACACTTGGATTTACTCCAGCACCACTTAAATATTCATCCATTATGAAATCCTTTGAAGATTTTCCATTAAACATAATACATCCCCAAAATGTTCTTATCATAATCAATAAATGTATTAAGGACTTAAATTGACACCTCTCAAATATTTACCACTTAACCTCTATTATTAATATACAAATTACTTCATTTCCCAAAACCATTATCCTATATTAATATTTACTACAGTTACGCTCATAAAGTTTATAAAAACTAGTTTTATTATCAATTATTTCTCTTTCTGAAAATAAACTAATGTTATGAATAAAATGTGATTATATAAGAATAATAAAGATACCCTATTTCTATAAATAAAGAAGGTTTGAATTATGTCCTTAAATGAAAAAAATGAAATTGTTGAAACCATAAAAATAAACACCTTACAAGAAGTTAAGAATACAATGGAAGAAATTTTTGATATTTGTGCGGATTTAATTGAACATCCTTTACATTTAAAAACTAAAACCAGCGTTTCACTTTATTATTTTGAAGGTCTTACAGACGGGATTGCATTGAAAGAACATGTTATTACACCACTATTACAAGAAATAACTGATGACAAACAAGTATTTAATTTTAATGTAATTGCTACCTATTCTAAAACAGTATATACATGGAATGAAATTAAAAAGGGGATACTTGAAGGACAATGTGTACTATTCATGGAGGGAGAAAAAAAAGCTCTCCTTATAAATACAAAAGGCTGGGCAGAAAGATCAATTCAAGAACCTGTCTCAGAAGTTACAATTAAGGGCTCTCATGATGGATTTATTGAAAATGCCTCTAAAAATATAGGCTTAATTCGCAGATATATTCCTTCGACTGAGTTAAAAATTAATAAATTAACAATTGGAGAGCGTGCTACTACTTCTGTATACATAATTTACTTAGAGGATGTAGCCAACGAAGAAGTAGTACAAGAGGTTGAAAACCGGATTACGAAAATTAAAACTGATACAATTATAAGTATTGGAGAATTATCTAACTTTACAAAAGATCAAAATTGGACTCCCTTTCCTCAATCATATTTAAGTGAACGTCCTGATTCCATTTCTCAGCATATTCTTGATGGAAAAATAGCAGTGTTGATTGATAGATCTCCTAGTGTAATGATTGTTCCAATGAATTTGATTGGTTTCTTTCAAACACCTGATGATTATAATATGCACTGGCTCATTGCATCTTTTTTTCGCTTATTAAGATTTTTAGGGTTTATTATAGCTGTATTTTTACCGGCATTATATATAGCAATGGTTTCATTTCACTTTGAAACTATTCCTTTAGATTTATACACTTCTATTGCATCTTCAAGAATTAAAGTTCCTTTTCCGCCCTTATTAGAAGCTTTCATTATGGAGATCACATTAGAAATGCTTCGAGAAGCTGGAATACGTCTTCCACAACCTATTGGACAAACTATTGGGATTGTTGGTGGGATTGTAATTGGACAGGCAGCTGTTCAAGCAGGACTTGTCAGCAATGTTATGGTTATTATTGTATCTATCACTGCCATTGCATCTTTTATCGTTTCTAACTATGAATTATCAAGCTGTATTCGTCTTATTCGTTTTCCCATGATGTTAATTGCTTACTGTTATGGGATTGTAGGTATAGTAAGTGGGTTAATGATTTTATTAGCTCATTTTTCTACAATAACTTCATATGGTACACCATATGGTCTGCCTATTGCACCTTTTGGTTTACAAAATTTAAAAGACTCTTTTGTGCGCTTTCCCAACTCTATGCTTACTAACCGCTCTAGTACAGGGCAACCCAAACAAAAAAAGCGGCAAAGATAACATTAAAAGAAGGTGGTTCATATGGAAAATGTAAAATTTCGTAACTTAAATCTATTTGAGTATATTGTTTTCATCCATTCACTGCAACTTGCATCAGGTATGCTAATTATGCCCAGTCCACTTGCCAATACCGCTGGCACTGATGGGTGGATTTCTATTATCTTAGGGTGGATAATTACTTCTATCATTGGGATAATCATTATTTTAGTATTACAAAAAAACCCTGATAAGAACTTTCTACAGATTCTTACAATGTATTTTGGAAAATGGTTCGGAAGTATATTTTTTCTTCTATATATTTTTTATTTATTTTTTGCTGGATTTAACACTATATTAAAAGCAACTGAAATTGTAAAAGTATGGATTTTTCCTTCTACCCCATCTTATCAAATTGTCATATTATTACTGATTCCTTTTATTATTTTAGTAACAAGTGGCATTAGAGCTGTCGTTAATTATTCTATGGTGGTTTATTTCTTTACAGCTTGGATGCCAATATTTCTCATTTTTTCATTAAAACAAAATTTTTACCCGCTACACCTTTTACCAATCTTAAAAGACGGCCTATATCCAGTTGTACAAGCCGTAAAAGAAACCATTACTCCTTATGCTGGATTAGAAATTGCCTACTTTATATATCCATTTTTAAAACAAAAACATAAGGCAATAAAAGGAATCATCATAGCTAATACGGGAACGATGTTCTTTTATTTATATGTTACCATTCTTTCCTATATATACTTTAGTCCTGAAGGTATAAAAACAGTCATTTGGCCTGTATTTCATCTATTAAAAGGGATTCAGTTTTCTTTCTTAGAAAGGTTAGAGATTATATATATTGCCTACTATTTAATAGTGTTTTCTACCACAATCTATCCGTATTTATTTTTCAGCTTACACTCCTTAAAAAATTTAACACATAAAATAACTAGTAAATTGCTTCCTGTTAGTTGTGTCTTACTAATAGTTATTGTTTTTATACTTATTAACCCTGGTGTAATTGAGCTAAAATCCATATATTTTTGTATGGATATTTTTAATTTTATTTTCTTTGTTCTGTTACCAATCTTCTTTTACTTTTACAGCATTCTTTTTAGTTGGTTTCATAGGAGGGAAGAGTTATGATTCGGAAAAGCATATTTATTGCAATTTGTTGTGTGTATCTAATCGGTTGTAATGAGAGGGTCCCCTTAGAAAAAGCCTCCTTAATTCTCTTAATTGCCTTAGATAAAACCTCTAATGGGAAAATACGGATAGGTACAAGTATCCCTATCTTTCATCCTAATAAACAAAAGGATACTGTAGAACATTGGGTTCAAGCATCAACTGTATATAACGGAATAAGTAAAATTGATACAAAGTTAACAGGATTTGTCACGTCATCTAAAGCTGAAATCATTTTAATTGGAAAAAATATGGCACAAGAAGCAAATTGGATAAGGCAACTCGATTCTTCTTATCGAGATCCTTATTCGAACATTAATGCTAAGGTAATACTCATTGATGGATTAGCAGAAGATTTCTTTAAAGTTAAAAGAATTGATAAACCTGCTCTTCCCTCTTATATCCATAAAATAATAAACTCTTCTGTTCAAAACAATCAAGCTGTTTCTCCTACAATTGAACAACTAATGCGAGAAAAAAATGAAGAGGGGCTAACACAATCAATGCCTATAATTAAGAAAAAGAATGATGAAATTGATACTGTAGGAATTGCATTTTTAGATCAGTATGGAAGATACTTAACTAAAATTTCTAAAAAGGATGTGAAGTTCTTCAATCTTATAAATAAATCAAAAAAAACTGGTAGGATGATATTACACTTAACTCTTTCTCCTAAAAAATCAAATCAAAAACCTAACGCCTCTATTCTTATACAAGATGCAAAAAGAAAGATAAATGTTAATTTTAAAAAAGGGAAGTTTATCTTTAATATACATGTTAACATGAATGTAGCATTAATCGAAAAAACCAATGAAAATCTAATTACGAATCGCTTGGATGATAAGAAAAACATAATTAAACTAGAGCAAGAAATTAAACAAGAGCTAGATAATAAATTACAAAGCATGCTAAAGGACATACAAAAAAACCAAATTGATCCGTTAGGTCTTGCTTTATATGCTAAAGCTTTCCAATATCAAGAATGGAAAAAGGTAAAAAAAGACTGGTTACATGTTTTATCAAAGGCAGAAATAAATGTTAGAACAAATGTTAAAATAATAGATACAGGCACAATTACAAGTTAAAGTATTTAAGTAGCACTTTCACTTGTAGCACAGCAAAAATGAAAGACTATGCAATTAGTCTCAAAGAATGATTTATAATAAAAGCCCACTCTATTTTAAAAATAGAGTGGGCTTTATCTTTATATTAATCATATATGTACTAGTTAGTTTTACTTAAAAATCCAAGAACCTTGTTAAAAGTATCTTCACCTGCTGAAGTATTCATTTTAAATTGAAATTCATGTCCTAACTCACCAGAAACATTTTTATCAAAGAAAAGACTTTCTACTACTACTACGCCTTCACTTTGTAAAGCAGAAACTAATGCTTTCCCTTGATTTTCAAATGATGCAGTATTACCATCTGTTATAAAAGTTGGTGGATAATTTTTGGTAACATTATCTAAAATTGAGGCTATTTTCGTTTCGTTTAAACCTTCCCAATTTTTTTCACCTAAATACGCCCAACCAGCAGTACGCATAAATTCTTGTATTTCTTTAGTTGATTCTATTTTAGCTAATTCAGACATACTGTATGGACCACAAAATAACAATACACCCTTTATTGTTGTAAGTTCAACAACAGGGGTAATTTTAGTTAACTTCGCATATTCTATAGATGTTTGAACATTTACAAACTGACCAGATATTTGTGCTCCAGCAGAATCTCCTGCAAAATATACACGATTTAATTTCAAGTCATATTTTTGGGTATTTGCTTTTATATATTCATAAGCTTCACCTAATTGTAGTACTGGTGTAGGATATTGTTTTTTAGGAGCAAGAGCATAATTTATATTTACTACTGTATAACCATGAGCTGCCAGTTCTACCGCATAGCCTGTAATATCTGATTTATCCCCCCCGACAAATCCACCTCCATGTACCCAAAAAATCACAGGAGTTGCTTCTGTATGATTTTTTGGATAGATAAGATCTAAATTTCCATCTGGAAATTTAGAATTATAATTTATATCCTTAACAATTATTGTTTCTTTTAGGGAATTTTCATAATTAGTAGATGGTTCAAACATTCCACCTTCAAAAGCTTTTTTGATTAAAAACGCCTTTGGAATTGGAGAAATATTCCAATAGATAATTCCAGCGAGAACTAATACGAAAACTATTAAAAGAAATACAAACATTTTTTCCATAAACTTTTAGATTCCCTTTGCTTTATTTGTATTTTAAAATTTTCTCCGTTCCTTACGTGTCTAACTTCAGGCTTTCCTACAAAAAATACTTTTATTCATTTAGTTGCTGTATCGTGTGTTTTGTCTTTTCTAATTGTTTTACTGTCAATTCATATTGAGATGATGAGTAAGCAAAGAAAATAACATCAATTACTAATAGTTGAGCAAATCGAGAACTAGTTGCTGCACTGCGAATTTTCGCCTCAGGTGCGCGAGCTGTAAATAAAGATACGTCTGCTAACTCAGAAATTGGACTGGTTCCTAAACGAGAAAGACTAATTGTTTTTAATTCTAATCCTTTGGCTACTTTCATTAGTTCCATTACATCACTTGTTTCCCCACTATAAGAAATCCCCCAAAATAATGCATTTTCTGATTGAGTAGCCATTGCGACTGCTAACAAATGTCGATCGGAAATTGCATAAGCTTTTTTACCTAAACGAATCCATTTTTGTGCTACATCCTCTGCAATAAGAAAAGATGCACCTACTCCATAAATATAAATAACTTCTGCATCCTTTAGTAATGCGACTGCTTTTTCAATAGATTTCGTTTCTAATTGCCCCACTGTATCATGAAGTGTTTGTACTGTGTTAGATAATGTTTTATCAATTACCGATTGTACTTTTTCATTAGGTTCAATATCAAAATATCCGACATGATGTATATGCTTTACTTCAGCATATAAACGTGCTTTCAAGTCTGGAAAACCCGTTACCCCTAATGACCGACAAAAACGAACAACAGCTGCACTACTTGCTTCTGCATCTTTTGCTAATTGATGTATTGTCATTTGAGTTACCTCTTTTGTGTGAGAAAGAATATACTGTGCTATCTTTTTCTCAGAGACAGGGAGTTCATCTAAAACCAATTCTATTTGTGTTCGAATACTATTTACCGTCAATCATTCCAACTTCTTTCCATTTTTTATTTAATTCTATCATTTTATTTCTTCTATAAAAAATTCACTTATTACACTCACTTGATTTACTTACTATTTTATGATTTTTTGTAAATGTAACGAGAACAAATTTTTATACTTAAATCTTATCAGATATCTATAGTATACAAAAAACTTACATTTACGCCTATTGACATTCATCACCTATCTAAAGTTGGTATGTCACACCTTCTCGTTTATGAGGAAGGCGTCTACTGTTTTAGAAAGAAAAAAGTACGACTATCCAAAAGGGTAGTCGTACTTCCAATAAATCTCATACTATTATTCTTGTTCTACCATTGCTTCTTTTGGTACACCAAAGAAATATGTGAGAATAAATCCAGCAGCATACCCAGCGAATAGACCAATAACATAGTTCAACCATGCTCCGTTTGCAATTAATGGAACTAAGGCCATACCAGATGGTCCAATTGCAATTGCTCCAACTTGCCCTAATAAACCTATAACTGCCCCTCCGATACCTCCACCAATACAAGCGGTAATAAACGGACGTCCTAGTGGTAATGTTACACCGTAAATAAGTGGTTCACCAATCCCAAGGACGCCAACTGGAAGTGCACCTTTTATCATATTTGTTAATACAGTATTCTTTTTACATCGAACCCATAATGCAATCGCTGCCCCAACTTGTCCAGCACCTGCCATTGAAAGAATGGGAAGTAATTGTGTTGCACCTGTTGAATTAATCATTTCAATATGAATTGGTATTAATACTTGATGTAGACCTAACATAACAAGTGGTAAAAATGCCGCTCCAAGCACAAACCCTGAGAATACACTACCATGTACCAATACCCAATTAATTGCACCAATTAAATTATTTGATATAAAACCAGCAAGTGGCATAATCAAGAAAATTGTAATCAATCCCACGATTAACAATACAATTGTTGGTGTAACAATAATGTCTACTGCATCTGGAACAAATTTACGTAATTGTTTTTCGACAATTGATAATATCCAAACAGCTAATAGAACACCAAGTACCCCACCTTGCCCTGGTGATAATGGTTCACCGTTGAATATGTTGTTTATTGGAAGGTTTGATGTCACTCCTGTTAAAAGAGTCACCCCACCAATGACTCCACCTAGAGCTGGAGTTGCTCCAAATTCTTTTGCAGCATTAATTCCTACATAAATAACTAAGTAACTAAATATCGCATTTTTAATGACATTAAAAATGGTTACATACTGCTGCCATGTGGTACTATCCAAATTGCCCGCCGTAATATTATTTGATAAAATGGATGCAATACCAGCAATTAAGCCTGCTCCAACAAAAGCTGGAATTAAAGGAATAAAGATATTTCCGATTTTTCTTAGAAAAGATTTGAAAGGTGTATTATTCTTTTTCTTTTGTTCAGCCTTCATTTTGGCACCTTTTGCTTGTAAATCTTCAGCAGAAGATGTTGTCGAACTAATTGACTTTTCCTTCCCTTGCGCTACAACAACGCTGAATTGCTCTGCTACTTTTGTAACAACACCTGGCCCAAGAATAATTTGATAGGTCTCATCATCAACAACTCCAAGAACTCCGTTAACTTTTTTTACAGCTTCTTCATTAATTTGATCCCGATTTACCGGTGTGATTCGAAGACGTGTCATACAATTTGTATAAGATAATACATTATTACTTCCACCAATGGCTTCTAATATTTCTAGTGCTATATTACTATATTTACTCATGATAAACACCTCGCTTGTTTCGACTATTTAACTGCTTGACGAATAAAACCCTGAGTGTCTTCTAATCGCTGTATAGCCTCTTCTTTTGTAAAACCTGCTAAAATCATTACAATTGCAACCTTTGGCTTATTATCAGCCTTGGATAAATACAACTCCGCTGTTTCATAGTCACAGGATGTAGCTTCCATTACAATACGTTTTGCACGTTCTACGAGCTTTTCGTTTGTTAATTGTACATCCACCATTAAATTCCCATATACTTTCCCTAATCCAACCATGGATGCTGTTGACAGCATGTTACAAATTAATTTTTGAGAAGTACCAGATTTCAATCGAGTAGACCCAGTTAATACCTCTGGTCCATTATTAACCTCAATCTTAATTTTTGCCTCTTTTCCAATTGAGGAATCTTTATTACAACTTACAGCTACTGTTTGCGCCCCAATAGAGTTCGCGTATTCTAAACCGCCAATTACATAGGGAGTACGTCCACTAGCAGCAATTCCAACTACAACATCTGTATTTTTTAGATGAATGTTCTTTAAATCCTGAATTCCTAATTCTTTGCTGTCTTCTGCACCTTCTACCGCTTTGATAAAAGCTTTCTCACCACCAGCAATTAATCCAACTACTTCTTCAGGGCCTGTTCCAAAAGTTGGCGGACATTCAACTGCATCTAGCAAACCAATGCGACCACTTGTTCCAGCACCAAGATAGATTAAGCGGCCCCCTTTTCTTTTTGCTTCTACAATCGCTTTGACTGCTGTTGCAATTTGTGGGAGTTCCAACTTCACTCTGTCAGCTACTTTTGCATCCTCTTCATTCATGATTGTAAGAAATTCTATTATCGACATCTCATCTAAGTTCATGGTTTTATCATTACGAGCTTCTGTTGTTAAATTTTCTAACATATATACCACCCTTTTTTATTTATATCATTTCAAGAAAACGTTTTCTTAATTACAAATATAGAATAGCATTATTGAAACTTAATTTCAATATTTTTAATTTTATTCAGAAACTTAATTTCAAAAAAACATTGAGTCCTCAGTAAAATAAAGGAGATTTTTTTGTAACATATGCACTCTAATGGGTGTCTTTCACTGACTTAATAACTATCGATGTATACGCAAATATGTAACTACCAAAGGTTTCTAAAGAAATAAAATAACCTGAATCTATAAAAATATAGAATTCAGGTTTCTTAGTTTTAATGATGATATTAGGAATTTTTCGAAATCCTCCAACTCCTAGGGTTTTATTATTATGGTGTATATGGATTCGTCATTTTTTCAACTTTACAAATATTCTAATATTTATGCGTAAGATGACGTAAATACTTTTATTAAACAACACCCCAGATCTAAATGCATATGATATACATGCTCAAATTACTTTCACTTCATAATTGTTTTTTCTGTTTATTCCTCAAACAGCATTCATACTACCATCAAAATATTCTTGGTTATTATACGTGATAACTAAGTTAAAATTGTAACAGACAGCAATCACAATCTTGTTTGAATCTTTGAGGGAAACTAATTCAGATAATAATTGTTGATTTATTTCCATTTGGAATAATGAATTAATTAGATAATAGCTATTATCTAACTAATTCAAGCTTGAAAGTTCACAGGATTGGAACATTCATTCGAATGCAACTAACCTAAAATAGTAAATGTACTGATAATCTTTCAGCGAATGTATAATGGCCATTGTTATGATTTAATGTATAACTGCAAAAATCTTCATAAAGGAGCAGTACCCATCGCTATTAAGCTAAGGTTATGAAGTATCCTCTAAGAGGTAGCACCCTAAAAAATAAAAATCCACCCCAAAACGAAAAAATAAGCTGTCTTCTGTCAAAAATACATAAACTTTTCAGCTTGAGGTGTTATAAAATTCTTAAGTTGCTAAGTTTGGGCAATTCCCCTATACAGATAAAACGTAAAAAAGTAGTGAGATAAGCAATTATAAAAATGCTAGTACTGCTATATAAGTAACAAATGTTATATAAGTTAGAACGTATGTGCAAACAATCCGGATAAACTCCTCATTCACTCTGATCAAGGTTGGCACTATCAAATGAAACAATACCGGCATTCTCTTAAGAATTGTGGCATAACTCAAAGTATGTCTCGCAAAGGAAACTGTTATGACAATGCCGTTATTGAAAATTTCTTCGGTAACATGAAATCGGAATTTACGTATCGAAAAGAATTTGAAAGTATAACACATTTCAAACAAGAATTAGCAAAGTATATAGAATACTATAATTATAAAAGAATTAAGGCAAAATTAAAAGGTATGAGCCCGGTACAATACCGGGCTTATACCCTAGAGGCTGCCTAATGAAACGACCTGTCTAACTTTCGGGGGCACTTCAAGGGAATCGGCCTTTGTTTAGTAGTGTAGAAAACTATTCAATGGAAAATTATATATCATCATGAAATGCAAATATATTGACTTTAATAATCGCTTACTAAATGACAGTAAAACCATTGTAAGAGATATCATTTGGTTGTATTTAAAAACTCAAGTGCTTCGCTAAAAACTTCTTGACCTGCTGGTGTGTTCATTTTAAATTGGAATTCATGTGCTAACTCACCGGAAATATTTTTATCAAAAAAGAGTTTATCTACATATACTCCTTTACTCTGTAACGCAGACGCTAATGCTTTACCTTGATCTTCGAATGATGCAGTATTTCCATCTGTAATAAAGGTTGGTGGATAATTTTTTGTAACATGTTTAAAGATTGAAGCAATTTCTATTTCCGGTAATGTTTCGAAATCCTTTTTCCCAAAGTAAGCCCAACCAGTAGTACGCATAAAATCTTGCACTTCTTTAGTCGTTTCCATTTTAGCTAATGCGGGCATATTATATGGACCGCAAAATAACAATACTCCTTTAATTGTTGAAGGATCAACAAGGGAGGGAATTTCACTTAATTTCGAATAATCGGGAGATGTTTGGATATTAACAAATTGTCCAGATATTTGTGCTCCGGCGGAATCACCTGCAAAATAAATATGATCTAGTTTTATATTATACTTCTTTGTATTTTCTTTTATATATTCGTAAGCCTCTCCAAGTTGAATAACTGGTGTAGGGTATTGCCTTTTAGGTGCGAGAGCATAATTAATATTTATTACTGTATAACCACGAGCAGCTAATTCGACTGCATAACCAGTGATATCGGATTTATCCCCACCTACAAAACCACCTCCATGCACCCAAAAAATAACAGGTGATTTTTCAGTATGATTTTTTGGATAAACAATGTCTAATGTACCATCAGGAAATTTAGAATTATAATTAATATCTTTTAATATATTTGTTTCTTTCAGAGCATTTTTATAATTATCAGATTCAACAAACATTCCACCTTCAAACGCTTTTTTTATAAGAAATGCTTTTGGAGTAGGGGAAAGGTTCCAATAACTAACTCCTGTAACAATTAATCCAACTACAATAAGCAGAGATATAAACATTCTTTTTTTCCATACCCCTTTAGGCCTTGGTTGTTTTATTTTCATCATTATATGATTTCCATCCTTTTTAGTATGATAGTCATGAAAAAAATGAGGATTCCTATTTTAAAATCAGATGTATTCTCACCTCCTGCTGCATATTTGTAATTGTATACAAAAGATTATTTATTTTCACAGTACCTATGTTACGTATACCCTATATTATCTTTCAAAATATATAGAATAAAACGATAGGTAAAACCTTTTGATAAAAAACATTATATCAAAATTGTATACAATTTGTACTTTTATTTCAGCATCTTTGTGACATTATATAAAAAGAATATTATGGATTAGAAACCAATACACTACATTATATCCTTTTTATAGTTAATCATTTATAAATAGATATATTATATGATAAACTAAATTATTGTATACATTATGTATTTTTCATGTAATAAGAGCGATTGTAAGTAAAAGAAAGGAAAAATATATGAAAAAAACAAGAGAACAAATAGCATATATGAAAATCAAAAGTAAAATTATAGATGGCACATATGAAGAAGGACTACGCTTAACAGAATCTAGATTAGAAAAAGAGTTAAATATGAGTAGAACGCCAATTCGCAATGCCCTCTCTCGTTTAACATCAGAAGGATTTCTAAACCACCAAAGTCATTGTGGGATAACTGTAGCAAAAACAATATCTTCATTCGAGAACATTATTGAGTTTTTGGAAATCCGTTTACTGTTTTTTAAACTATCCATTGAAAAAGTGATTAAAAATGATACAAGATTTGATATAGCTAATTTAAAACAATGTCTCATAAGTCTACCAACGGCTTTAGAGAATGGGGATGTAAAAGAATTTCATAAAGTTTTATGGAAAGTACATGAATTATTATTATCTCCGGCTGAAAACAAAACAATTATGCAAGTGATACAGGATATACAAGAAAAGAAACTCTTAGGTTCTGTAGAACTTAAATATATGAAGCGTAAGCCATACGAAGAGGAAATGCTTAGTTTAATGAAAGAGTTTGTCATGTATCTTGAAGAAAAAGAATATGAAAAAGCAACTCAAATTTTTGAGCGAATCAATAAAGAAATTATATTAGGGCTGTTGTAGTGATTAGGATCCACATCGAACGTTTAAACAGGATTAAACGCAACTAAGGATCATATGGTGAATCTTGATGGTGCTTTTTCTAAATGATTATGTTGTACCTAACAACTAGTATTTTTCATCTTAAGGAATCCAGTAAACTCATCATAAAAAATGCTCCTAGATTAATCTAGGAGCATTTTTTATGAAACATTATTTTTCATTTGCCTTTAATCCACTTTATTATACTAAACGTGTTTTATAACTTGCCTAGCATCATCTACTTCAATGCCCATCATATCTGTAATATCTACAACAATTGTATTCTGTAGAACACTTACCTCATATCCATTCAATCTAAAATTATAATTTTACGATATTAAAATTGAACGTAATCCCCGATTGTTACCTTTGTTTTATACTCCATTTGGTACCCCCTAAATCATAATTAATTATCCTTTAGATTGCCCTTTTTTTACCTCTTCATACTATTTAGCAAGTCTATGAAATGAAAAACACTTAATATCATATTTTTTCATCGCCTCTATATCTTTAAAATTTTCATTCTAAATACAATAAGAAAAACAAAAGGAACTTGTAGAAATCAATACAAGTTCCTTTTCAGATAATGTATAAAAGGTGAACCAAACTATCTCATTACTTCTTACAGGTAACCCATCTTACATATGGCTTGATTCCATTATATAAAAAAATATTAACATGCAGAAGTCTATTTTTAAAAATTTTATGAATTCACAAAATTAAACTTATCCCTAAAAATCAAACTTATCAATGTTATATAAACCATGTTAAATCTATGCTGATATTATAATAAATTAGTAAAAATATAAATAAATGAATAACGCCAGTTACACAAGATGTTGGAATATGATGAGGGAATTCCAGAATGAGTGGGCGAAGAAATAAATGCTGGTACGTTTATAGAAATGTTAGAATTAAGAAAAATAAGTTTTAAAATATTATGAAAGAATATAACGAAGAAAATTAGGATCATCCTATAAGAAAAACTACTTTTCCCTAGTTATACGAAAGCTGGTATTCCAAGTAAGTATTCAAAATAAAAAAATTCAAAGCCATGTAGGATACATGACTTTGAAAAAATTGTATTAATCTTCATCTAATGTATTGCGGTTATTCTTATAAATGTCCGTAGAAGATTTATTTATATTTGTTGTATGTGTTTCCTCACCAAATTCAGTACTATAATTAGGTTTTCCATATTCTTTACGATTCGTCTCTTGATTAGTACTCTTCATTGGTTGAAACAACTGCGTTAAGCACATTAGCCCACTTATTCCAACAAGAGCAAAGATTACTCTTGCCAAAAAGGCATTTTGTCCACCAAATATGGCTCCTACTAAATCAAACTTAAAGAAACCAATTAGTCCCCAATTAATAGCGCCAATAATAACTAAAGCTAAGGCAATTCGCTGTAAAGTTCTCATTGATATAACGCCTCCTTCAATCTTAACTTTTTGTAAAACTATGTACAGAAATACTCTGTATGCTTCTTACTTGAATCATTAGCTTAAATTTTTTTTATTTAATATTCCAATTCATTCAGATGGTAATGTAGTTGTGGGAATTAATTCCGTAATTAACCCTAATTATTTTCTCCATCACATTAGCTATACTGTTAGTTGCCATGATTCAATCTTATTATTAGAAATTAACAATGATTTCATACGCAAAATATCTAATACATCCTAAATTTATTTTGTTTCTAAAAAAGCTTGATAATGTTACAAAAACTAACCTTTTCTCAAATAAATTGCTTCTTTTATTTCACATAATATACATTAGTATGTTTATACTACACCTGAGCCTTTAAAAAGCTCATATAAATGGATAACTTTTCATAACAAGTGGGCAAAGCAGGCAGTTTATTGAAACTGCTTGCTTTCATTTCTTCACTTATCCTTTTTTCTTGGTTGAAATCCTGCTTGTTTTAAAGATTTATTTCAACTTCCAAAATAAATGTCTTATATAAGTTGATAACGCTGGTATATTGGGATCTTTTAATATTTCTTTGTCAGTCGGTAACTTTTGATAAGAATGAACCCATTCTTTTAACTTACACACTAATCCCCCTCTTGAAGACATATTGAATTCATAACCGCCTTTTCGATAAGATGAATTTTTTAATTTAAGTATTACTTAATACTATTAA
Source organism: Bacillus cereus group sp. MYBK14-1 (assembly GCF_051916885.1). Lineage (NCBI taxonomy): Bacteria > Bacillati > Bacillota > Bacilli > Caryophanales > Bacillaceae > Bacillus > Bacillus cereus group sp. MYBK14-1. Next base: position 42,057 of record NZ_JBQAHM010000013.1, read on the forward strand.
AAAAATTAATGGATAATGAAGCAACAAAACAATAAGTATCGTACTGCTTTATGGACAGGTAAACATTTACAAGTTACCTTAATGAGTATCAATGTTGGCGAAGAGATCGGTTTGGAAATACATCCTAATGTTGATCAATTTTTACGTATTGAACAAGGTCAGAGGATTGTTCAAATAGGCAAGAGTAAAGATAATTTAAACTTTAAGAGAAATGCCTATGATGATTTTGCAATAATGATACCTGCAGGAACATGGCATAATGTAACTAATACAGGTAATATTCCGTTAAAACTTTACTCGTTATATGCTCCTCCAAATCACCCATTTGGTACCGTTCATGTTACTAAAGCAGAGGCATTAGCTATGGAAGAAAGTTATAGTTATAGCAATAAGAATACAGTTAGTTATTAACTAAGCTTTATTATAAAAAAAAGAATGCACATTTTAATTTGTGTGCATTCTTTTTTTATTAATATATACATAAAGACTTTGCAAGAAAATCCAATAAAGTTGTGTTCCCAGAGGTAGTGATATTATTTTTTAGAAATTACATCCCTATTCAATCTCTACTTCTTCTAACGGTTTCTTATACTTTATAAAAACCCAAACATGTCACCTACTTCTGCAAAGATATAGCTGTGTGAAAAAACTTGATTCTTAATATAGAATGTACACGTTTCTTAATAAAGTGATGGTCTTGCTCTACAATGTTATTCAAATATTTGAGTGTTCTTGTTTTGGGGCATAGTAACATATTACACTTCTAAATTACATCTATACGTTATTAAATCAACATAAGCCAATAACAATTAGTTAACGGAAGATTAGGTGCCTCTGAGATTACTGTTGTATTATATCCCACAATAAAGCTAAATGGTACGGTTGCAGAGGCCCATCCTGCAGTGAAAAATTGGTTTGCAATTGTATTACTCGAACTGAAAATAGGTGTTTGACCCGTAGAACTCGAGTCAATACCGACAATTCCTTTTCCAGCGGTATTTTGAACACTATTTCCAATAACTTCAATAAACTTAAAAATATTAAAATTAGCATTAAACAGTAAGACAGGTACATTTCCCTCATTAACTGTTGTATTGCTTAGAAGAAACAACCCAAAATTTGTACCAACAAATTCTTCAATTACTAATAGATGTCTCAATGTAAAAGGAGAAGAATTATCTTGATTATTATTGCTTACTATTAAGTTCCCTTGTAATGTTCCAAAATTAACAGTTATATTAGTGATAATAATAAATCTGCATCGTGTGTCACCTGAATCAGACACAAAAGTATTACTGTCAATAATACTTTGTCCTGAAGTAGAGGAAATAATGATATAGAAGTATCCATTGTTAGGTGATGCAGCGGGCGCATAGGTAAAGTTGCAATTTGTTATTTGAAACTCAGTTGCTACAATAGCGATACCAAGTTCACATACTGAAATTTCACAACTATCAATATATATTCCTGTTGCTGACAAATTATTAATTGAAATAACAGACTCAACTCCTAAAACAGATGGGAAATCTTGGACGATAGACATATTTCGGAAAACAACATTAGATACTGTAACATTAAACATAGAGATTACAGTATTCAAGGCAGTGACAACAGTAGTCGCCCCTATTCCTTGCCCCTCAATTGTTACTGATTTATTGACAGCAATAGTGGATGTAATTAAAAAGGTTTCGGCATCAAGTAATAATCTATCACCATTATTAGCCACAGCTAAAGCTGCATCAATCGTAGTATAGATCTGCGTTGCCCCAACAAGTATTGTGTTTCCGGTAGGAGCTGGAATAGCTCTGACCATCGGAGGAACTGGCTGAGAGAGCTTATAATACGTGCTCCCCGTGGATAGGTCAATGTAAATATCACCCAAATCTCCAATGTCGCATGTTGGAACTCCAACTCCTGTTAAAACTGTAATACCAGTTGCTCCCGTAGGTCCAGTTGCTCCTGTAAGTCCAGTTGCTCCCGTAGGTCCAGTTGTTCCCGTAGATCCAGTCGTTCCCGTAGATCCAGTTGTTCCCGTAGATCCAGTTGTTCCTGTAGGTCCAGTTGTTCCCGTAGATCCAGTTGTTCCCCTAGGTCCAGTTGCTCCCGTAGGTCCAGTTGTTCCCCTAGGTCCAGTTGCTCCTGTAAGTCCAGTCGTTCCCGTAGATCCAGTTGTTCCTGTAGGTCCAGTTGCTCCTGTAAGTCCAGTCGTTCCCGTAGATCCAGTCATTCCCGTAGATCCAGTTGTTCCTGTAGGTCCAGTTGTTCCCGTAGATCCAGTTGTTCCCCTAGGTCCAGTTGCTCCCGTAGGTCCAGTTGTTCCTGCAGGTCCAGTTGTTCCCCTAGGTCCAGTTGCTCCTGTTGGTCCAGTTGTTCCCCTAGGTCCAGTTGCTCCTGTTGGAAAAGTAATGGGAGGAATAGATGCAAGTGTTGGCCCCACGAGATTAGGTTCAAAGGCGGCAGCCTGAATTCCCTGCCATTTCTTTTTCTCATTTGGTTTATCGAACATATTATTACCTCCAAACAAAATACACTCATTCCTTGGATGAAAAAAGTTTTTACCTCTATATTAGTCTATGTAGAAGTGTGTTACCAATTCTCCTATATACGAATAGGTTATGAAAAAATGAGAGATTGGGATAGCAACACATCGCTACCAAGCCTAATGAAAAATGGTTCACGGATATCACGTATGTGATGTTCGGCAATAAGACTCTTTATTTTATATATATTATAGATGGTTTAACAATGAAATTAGAAGTTATAAGTTATAAAATAGGTAAGACACAGGATGTTTCTCTTGTATTAGATACTCTAAAGAGGCTTTAAGGGTATTAAAACCTGGTGGCGAATTTATCTTCTTAGATTTATTTATGGATGAAAAAATATTTGGGGATACAGAAGAGTTGTTAAATGACCTAGAGAATCTCGATATCTGTAAATTGAATAGCTGCAAGCTTGCTAAAGAAATGGAATTACCAAAGCTCTTATTGAATAAAAAAGTATTAGGAAATGCAATGATTTTGAGTGGCAGAAAGTAAAAGAGTATAAATTGCTTACGGAAATATTGAAAACTCTTCTAAAAAAGATATTAACTTTATTTAACAAAGTGATTCAATTCTATGTTTTTTAATTAGCGAGCGAACATAGATCTATTTAAGATTAATGTGTGATTAGTAATCAAACATACATTTTTTAAACGTAGTATAGTAAAGCACTATATATAAAAGCTAATTCTGTCTTATGAGTAAAATAGAATTAGCTTTTTATTACTTATTTTCTTGACATATTTTTCCCGAAATGCTGGCAGGAACCCATCGCTATCAAGCTAAGCTTATGCAAAGTCAATTTTAGGCGAAATTTTTTCTTTTTTCTAAAGGGTAAGTGTAGGTAACTTAAAGATTTGCATACGAAATAAACCCTGACGGGTTTCACTTTTTTGAATTAAGCGGCTTGATTATCAGACATGGTACAATTGTAAACGACACCTAATATATCAAAGACTGTTTTTTTCTCATATCGATGAGATTTCCGCCCGTTTTGCTGTAGAAGGTTGAACAGGCGGATTAGAATCTTTGATAGCTCTTGGGCGTCTTTCTGTATAGCTTGGAATAGAAGAAGAAAGTAATCTTTAATCATATATATGGCCTTATATTCACTCAGTTCTCGTTTCTTTTTCATAAGCAGTAATTGCCGCATTTGAAACATGGTAGAAGAGCAGAGTAGAATGGCAATCAGTTGCCCATACAAATGGCATTCCAATCGTTCTCGTTTTATCTTTTTACAATGATGAATGTGAAAGAATGATTTCCACGTTTTAAATAAAATTTCGATTTGCCAACGTAAAGAATACCAATCATGTACTTGCCCCATCGGGACAATATCTGTAGAGGTGTTTTTCATATATACATTGATACCACTGAGTCGTTTACTACACGAAGAATACTTCATTCCTTTCTTTTTTTCTCTTACAGTTTTATCTTGTAATCGTTTTTGTTGTTGTGCTTTTGTTAGTCGATGAACAATTACACGAGTTGGCACTTTATCAGTCATTCCTACATAAGCATCGGGTATTTCACATGTTTGTCCTGGCTGAAGAGAGTTCATTAAGACTTCCATATCTATCTTGTATATATTCTGTACCTTTCTTGATTCTTCCATCTTGAAAATAATCAGGGGTGGGATTTTTTTGATAAATACGTGTATTCGACTTGATATGAGAGATATAGTAAGCCTTGTTATCTTGTATATGCTGAAAATCTTTCAAATGAAAATACCCTAAATCTCGGATACATAAATCATTTGCCGTTACAGTTGGGACACACAGAGAACCGTAGGTTCGATCATGTTGTTTACCTGGACCTGTATGAATATGTAGGAACTTTCCACTTAATAGATCATACTCAAGCTGAATCTTCACCCCCTCTGTATGGCTGCATCCTCCTGCACCTGGATAAACGAATGAAAAGGGATCAGGGAATTGAAATGCAGTTGAATCTAAAATACGAATACGCTTGAAAACAGAAGTATATGAAGAAAAAATCGGTATAGATGAGGCCAATTTTCATCAAATCCTGCTTGTTTTAAATTATCCTTAACAACTTTCCCGTCACTGATTAATGAAATTGGTAGGTATACAGTTTTTGGTTTTAAACTTAAATCTTTTATTGTAGGAGATGTAAACTTAGTTTTTTTAGGACACCTATTTTTCCATTCGGTTCTAATATCATATACTCAACTTCTCGAATAGAAAAAATATCTTTTTGCTGTCGCAACATTTGTTGTAGCTGGTTTATATCCAAATGATTCGCTCTTAATTGTTCTCTGTCGATATATCCATTTCGTATGATAATGGGAGGTCTCCCTTCAAAAACATTTCGCGTTCTTCTCCTTTTTTGCGTTACCATTTCTATCGTATAGATGAGTACGACCCACACAAATACTGCATATAGAATGGAACCTACCTTCACTTTTGAATCGTATACAGTATTTCCTACAAGACTACCGAGAACAATCGCAGAAATAAAATCAAAGCGGGTAAGTTGAGAAATTTGTGTTTTTCCTAATAATTTAGCAGCAATTAATAGTACAAAAAAGCCAACCACAAGTTCTATGGTAATTTGCCCAATATGATCCATATGAAGTGTCACCTCGACAAAGAGTTTTTTATAATAAAACATAAAATATTTAACAAATTGAATTTTCGTTCACACATACTAAAAAAATCTTGATACACTATTTACCTTTAAAATGGGTATATTATAGGTAGATATCATTTTTTAAATAAATAAAATTACAAGCATATAGGGAATATAAACAAAATTTCATAGAAAAGCCAAACTTAGCTTGATGAGCATGTATGGTGAGCCTAATTCGTTTTTGCTGACTGCTCTATTTTAGAAATTTCTTAACAGGAGTGAATAAGATAAAATTAACTTTTACGATACTTAAAACTCTTTTCTTTATAATTGGGATTACCTTTTTAATTGGAATAGTTGGAACTAGTATTTACATGAACTTTATTAAGTAGTTCAACTTTTCATTTCTTTGAATAAAGTTCAGTATTCTTTCCCAAAAGTAGTCCTTTGTTACAGTGTTTTTGAGAGCAGTTAGCTTTCGCTAGCTGCTCTTTTTTATTTCTCACTTCAAATCATGATGTTTCAAATCAGGTTGAACATCAATTTCTTGAAATATACTTGAATTATTATTTTTAGCTTGTAAATCTGTTGGATTATTCGATAGTATATTTTGATTTAAAAATTGAGGTTGAATTAATCTTTTTAAGTCTCCTACTGTTAATGGCTTAGAATCTTCTTTTAATTCATATCCTAATTGACCATTGGGTTCTAACGTTGCTGTTTTTACATCTCCAATTCTTGAAATCCCTTGATTACGTAGTCTCATTTCTAATTGATCTACTGTTAAACGTATTTTCTTCAAGTTAGAAACATTTAAAATACCGTTTTCAATCACTATTTTAGATTTGCCAGTAATAAACTTCTCAAATGCATTAGATTTTAATTGGAGATATTCTATAATAACTACTGAAATGACAAATATAAGTGCACTTACAATAGCCTTTAATACACTTTTTTCTACAATAGGTTGTACAATAATTGTACCAATAGAAATCATCACTACAGTTTGTGCTAATGTCATCTGAGAAATAGACTTTCTACCTGCTACTCGTAATAAAAGAATGCCACTCAAAATTAAAATAAATGATTCCCATATAAAATTCATATAATCCCCCTCTAATAAAGAATCTTCATTTTTCATTTCCTTTTTGTACACGAATTAATACTTTACTTAATATTTTGTAAGATGTGCTTTTGTTATAACCTTGCATAACATTTTTAATCTCGTATACACTATTTTTGTAACAATCAGTTACAAATTATTTCTGTAAGCGCAGCGTTTCTTTTGTGCAACGAGCAGTTAGTTTTATTAACTAGCTGCTTTGTTGTGCTTAATAAAGTTTTTATTTAACTTTCTTGTATAACATTTTTGTTTCTGCTCATACTATAGCTGTAACTTTAAGTTACAACGTGTTGTGGGTATCATTCTTGTTGAACAATAAAGCAGCTAGTTCATTGAACTAGCCGCTTTATTATTTAAATAAACACCACCATTTAATAAGTACAAACTAACGTTTTTGTTCACTTTTTATTGCAGATACGAAATATTCATGTGATATTCTTTTTCAATATTCATTTTTTGCAGAGAACACCTTGAAAAACGCTCTTTCATTTTCAAATGTAGTCTTTTCATAATTACTAAATGTAAAAGACATTTAAAAAGTTGCTGAGGATGAAAGAAATAAGTAACTTTTACTTTTTTATTGTCACTCATTATGTTTGAACTGATTCTTCTGTTCTAACAGATTGTTGTTTTTTCATGAATATAAGTAACATAAATACAGTTATTATTGAACGATAAATATGAAATGACGCTGTTAATTCACACCTAGATGTAAAACCTTTCCTTGAAATACAGGTGTAATTTCAAGCTCTGGTATATCAATAATATGCATATATTCTCCAGCAACGCCGACAATCATTCCTTTTATTGACTACACAAAACCAGTTACAATTCCAGTACTAGCTGCGTCCCCTGTGCCAATTTGTGAATGCCATCTCCATTGATTGATTTTCACTTTTTTTAGATTTTTTTAAGTACAGAATGAGTCTCTTACAACTTTTTTACTATCTCTCCCATACTTTTAAAGATATTTTCAAAAACAATATAAATAAAATAATCAATAACAGAATCTCGATCCCCATCATAAGCCACTTCATGCTTATCATCCTTTCATTCCACGTCTATTATCGAAATGTCCAAGTAATATTATAAAAATTAAGGAAATTACTTATGAACAAGCATCTTTAAACAATGAAAGACATGTAGCGTTCTATATTAAAATTTTTGTTGTACAATCAAGACACTTATTATCAAATAGCATGATAGAATGATGATCGTTAGAAAGAACAAAAAGTACACGAGTTTTGAAATACTACTATTTATAACTAAAACACCTCTTACTATCATATTTAATTAAATATGATAGTAAGAGGTGTCTTTTGCTTGTTCTATTCCATTTAATCACTCTTCATATTGCTCTACTCCAATTAAGCTGTTTGATAACAGTATGTTACTGATAACTCCTATATTAGGCTATTAGTGATTATTGTTTTCGCGAATTTCTTCGAAAGGTTCTTCCGTCGGATTTGGCTCATCTTCATCAACTCCATTGTAACCACATAACAAACCTACAGATAAAACATTAGACATAAAAGCAAATAAATATTTTCTTCAAGTGATTAACTAAATGCCTGTAGTTTACCGCAAAACATACCTCGAGTAAAAGTTGCTTTAGTAAAAAATATGCAAGATTATGTACTATGATTTATCAAAGGTGTCGTAAGCAGAGTGTCTCTAGTTCACAAAAATTGTTTTTCTATATACACTTATAATCCAGGTAACAAATGAATTAAATACATATGTAGTATTATCAATAGCCATACTGATTAAGATTCCTATAAAAGCACTTCCTATTATATCAAATGGATAATGATGTCCTAGCCAAATACGTGAGAAACCTGTCAAAATTGCTAAAAACCACATAATTGAGCCAAATAAGCGTTCGCGAAGTAAGACAGAGGTCGATAAGGCAAATGCTAAGGCTGTATGTTTACTAGGAAATGAAGAATTATTTTTTGATGGGATAAGTAAACGCACACGATGTATAACAAACAGACGAGGCTTAAAATAAAACAGCTGGATGAAACGGTTTATACATAATGAGAACCCAACTGATACACCAGCAAATAAAATAATTTTTTTGTAGGAATTGTCTCTAAACCACATTAAGGCTAATAAAAAAATGTACAAGAATCGAGTCTTTTGTGAAATAAATATCATACATGTATCCAAAGTTGAATTACGACCCGCTAGACGATTGATAGCCCTAAATATTTTGTAATTCATGCAGATGTTCTCCTTTATTTTTGAAATGTTATATACATGTTATTCCCTCCCGAAAGAGAAATATGTAGTATGCAGGTCCTTTCTTATTATTCTGCTCATTAAAAAAGCCGTTTATAAGTATAAACTAAGGTGAACAATTCTAAGTACTCTGTATACGAATTGTGTTTTTTCAAATACTTTAAGTAAAAAACTTTCAATAGGAGTGAAAAAAGTGATAAGAAACAAACTTCCATTGATTCACTTATTCTTATTATTGGTTGTTATGGCCGTTTGTATATGGTCTGTTATTAATCCTGCAAAATACTCAACATGGGCAGCAGAGGCTATTCCTGCCATTTTCGGTCTATTCATTATAATTGCAATGTATAATAAGTTTCGTCTCACCACACTCTCTTATATGATCATTACAATATTATCCATTATAATGTTTATCGGTGGACATTACACATACTCAGAGGTGCCTCTTTTTAATTGGATACAAGATGTTTTTGATTTAAAACGAAATCACTACGATCGATTTGGACATTTGATAAAAGGCTTGTTTACCATTGTGATAAGAGAAATCTTATTACGGAAAACCCAACTAACTGAAGGCCCTTGGTTAGTTACGATTAGTATAAGTATTTCACTTGCTATTGCTGCATTATACGAAATCATCGAATGGTTAGCTTTTAAAATAGCAAAGGGAGGAAAAGGGGCAAAAGACTTTTTAGGTATGCAAGGTGATATATGGGATGCACAATGGGATATGTCACTTACCTTAGTAGGTTCGATCCTTACGTTACTCACCCTTTCAACATTACATAACCGGATATTAAAAAGAATGTATAAAATCCCAACCCAATAATACATAGCTTTTCATTTCATTTTTGAATTTTTCATAGAACCATTGTGCATATTTTGATAAAAAACAATTAGGTAACATTAGTGGGGCCGGTTTAAAAATAAAGAATTATTAGTATAAGTTGGCATCATAAATTTCTATAAAATATCGCATCATAAATTATGTGGAATTGAACCTAGTGTTTCTTTTTACGATTTTTTACAGGGGGGACAAAAATGAATATTCTTAACTTCTTGATGTCATCATTGAATTCTGGAAAAATAATTCAACAAATGCTTGAGTTATTCGGAAATAAAAAGAAGAACAATAAAGGATGGATTTGGGCTTCTTTACTAGGATTAGGAACAGTTTTAGGGGTATTAGCAACACGTAATTCAAATATGATTAAACCTGCAAAACATATGTTCCAAGGTTTGCAAAATAAAACCAGATCATTTATTCCATCCAAAGTAAACTTAGCAAATATGGAATTTGCTGATGAAATTACACCTAACAACCAAAAGAGACATGGTAACCAAACTAATAATCATCACCATTACAAGACAAAAATCCCATCAAAACAACAGTAAATAGATAGCCGGTTCTTTATCTTACAGGGAACCGGTTCATTTATGTCTAAACGTACAATCTTCTTTTTTGAAATGGTAATCCCTAATACATCCTTAAAGTAATCATTGATTTATACAAAAAACTGCAAATTATCATTTTATATTTTTATATCTTTTATAAAAATGAGGATACTACATTATGAAGAATTTTTTAAAGTTTATCTTGATAGGAATATTAAATACACTTATCACAATTATTAGCTACATAGCTTTGGCTAAATTTGGTATAAATTACCTTACCGCTAACTGCTTTGCTTATTTAATTGGTGTTATTAACAGTTATTATTGGAATAAAAATTGGGTTTTTGAATTCAAAAATAAAGATATATCATTATTTTTGAAATTCCTAACTGTAAATTTAATTGTATTAATTTTTAACACAATTATCTTATTCATATTAGTTGATAAACTTTTTATCAATAAGTTTATCTCACAACTTTTTTCTATCAGTGTTGGCATGATAATGAATTTTTCTCTTCATAAACTTTGGACATTCAACAAACAAAATCATTTGCAATAATTCAACCAATCCCTACTACAAGGAGGATAAAAGCTTGGAGAAACTTATTTCAATTATCGTTCCTATGTATTTTGAAGAAGAAGTAGCACAAGAATGCTATAATTGTTTAAAATCTGTTATGCTACAAAATAATATTAATTATGAATTTATCTTTGTAAATGATGGTAGTACCGATCGGACGATGGAAATTTTAAAAGGTATTTCAGCCGAAGATTCTCGTGCTAAAATAATAAACTTTGCTCGGAATTTTGGACATCAAATAGCTGTAACAGCAGGAATTGATGTTGCTAAAGGTGATGCTATCGTCATCATTGATGCTGATTTACAGGATCCACCTGAAGTCATTCCAGAACTTATCGCAAAATGGGAAGAAGGTTATGAGGTTGTTTACGCGAAAAGAAAACGGCGTGATGGTGAAACTTGGTTTAAACTTGTAACAGCTAAATATTTCTACCGCTTCTTAAATTTCATGTCTGATATTAATATTCCTAAAGACACAGGTGACTTCCGTCTTATTGATTGTAAAGTAGCAAATGTATTCAAACAAATGACTGAACGAAATCGTTTCGTACGTGGAATGATGTCTTGGATTGGATTCCGCCAAACATATATTGAATATGCAAGAAATGAACGTTTTGCGGGTGAAACAAAGTATCCATTAAAGAAAATGATGAAATTTGCCTCAGATGGTATTATTGCATTTTCTACAAAGCCACTAAGAATGGTTATGACTTTAGGTTTAATCTCTGTATTAATTTCTATTGTAGTTTTAATATACTCAGTTATTGTTAAAATTATTGGACAAGACATCCAAACTGGATGGGCTTCTCTTATGGTTGCTATCACATTCTTCAGTGGTGTGCAACTGCTTGGTCTTGGTATTGTCGGTCAATATATCGCTCGTATTTATGACGAAAGTAAAAATCGACCAATTTATGTTGTAAAAGAGACTGTGAATATAGAAGAGGATATAGCTTTATACAATAAGGAGAAAATAAATAGATCTTAGATATACTAAAAAGAATTGTAGCATGTGCATTTCACCGCCATAATTCTTTTCTTTATTTAGATTAAATAATGACTGTAATCTAGTCTTTGAACCACTTAACTGTTAAAGCTTTTCTTTTTTATAAAACTAATCAAAATTAAAAAATAAAAGCATTTACATCCGTTATCCCCCCTCTTTCACACTTAAGTTTATACAAAAAGTTTCTTAGTTACAAAAAATCACAACCCCTTATTAACCCTGGGATAATTTCTGTCGTTTGGGAAATTTTATAAATAAGCTTTTTTAAAATTTCTTGAGGTGCATTCAATGTTTTTAAACCAGAATAACAAAGAACTAAAGTTACTTGTTTTTGCAGCAATCATACTCATTCTTTATTTGTCTCCTTTATTTATTCTTGGAGAAAATGCGCATATTCGCGTTCATGATAATCTTGATTCCAATTTGTCCTGGTATAAGGTTTTGGCAAGGAGCGGAGAGATAATAGGTCCGATTGATGCTACAATTCCACAGGTGATAAACAATCAATTGTCAAGAAACGCATTTAGTACGGAATTTAGTGGTATCGTTTGGTTGTATGCTTTTTTTCCAAATATGGTTGCGTATGCATTGAGTCAAACGATTACAAGAGTGGTTGCATTTATAGGGATGTATGTTCTTTTAAAACAACATTTTTTACCTAGAGAGGAATGGAGGGTCATTGCAGTAGGAGTTTCATTAGCTTTTGCTCTTACTCCTTTCTGGCCTTCAGGAATGCTTAGTACTCTCGGAATGCCTCTTGCACTTTGGGCATTTTTAAATATTCGAAAAGGAGAAAGGTCGTGGAAGAACTATTTCGTACTCACTCTTATTCCTCTATATTCGAGTATTGTTTTAGGTTTTTTCTTTTTTTTAAGCGGAATGGGAGTCCTTTGGTTAGTGGACTTAGTAATAAAAAAAGAATGGAACTTTCGTTTTCTTTTTTCAATTATTTATATGACGCTCATTTACATGATTGTAGAATATCGCTTAGTATCTTCCTTCTTTTTATCTACTGCACCTAACAGTAGAGATGAATATTTTCATGCAAGATTATCGTTATGGCGGTCTCTCCGCCTCACATTGAAAAATTTCCTTTTCGGACATACCCATGTCATGACAGTCCATACATTTGTTATTTTACCTGTCATACTTATTGCGTTGTATTTTATCATTACTAAGAAACAATGGAAGCAAGAAAAAGTCTTTGTTTTTTTATTTTGGTTTAACATAGCGTTGTCAATTTGGTATGCTTTTTGGTTTTATAAAGGTTGGCTTCCATTAACAAAACGTTTTCACATTTTAGATACATTTAATTTTGCACGTTATCATTTTTTACGCCCGTTAGTTATCTATGTTTTATTCGCTCTTGGATTAAAAGTTTTATGGTTACAAGGGAAAATATGGAGACACGCTGTAACAGGCTTTGTGGTAGCTCAAATTATTTTGTTAAGCTTTTTTAATGAAGAACTTATTTTTCAAAATAAACCTTCAGTAAAGGAATTTTTTGCAGAAGAACAATTCCAGGAGATAAAAGAGTATATCGATTTACCTTTGGAACAGTACCGTGTCGCTAGTATTGGTTTACATCCTGCTATTGCTCAGTACAATGGATTCTACACACTTGATACATATAATAATTTTTATCCTCTATCATATAAATATGAATTTCGAAAAATAATCGAGAAGGAACTAGCGAAGAATAAAACGATTCGTACGTATTTTGACGAATGGGGTGGCCGCTGTTATATTTTCACCGATGAACTTGGAAAACACTATATGTTTACAAAAAAATCAAACAAACGCTTAAGAAATGCAGAACTAAATATAGGACACTTCAAAAAAATGGATGGTCGTTACATATTTTCTGCTGTTCCAATTGAAAATGCAGCAGAAAACAATTTATCTCTTGAAAAAATATTTACATCAAACACATCCGCTTGGAAAATTCATTTATATAAAGCAATATAGATAATTGAACTACTCACCATAAAAATTGCGCCTAGATATATCTAGGCGCAATTTTTATGAAACATTATTTTTGATTTGCTTATGAACCACTTTATTATAGCAACCATGTTTTACTACTTGCCTAAAATCATCTATTTCACTTCCCATTATCTCTGTAATATCAACAACAATTGTATTCTGTAGAACACTCACTACATATCCGGTTAATTGTAAATTAGGATTTTTACGATATAAAAATTGAACATAATCCCCAATTGTTACTTTTGTTCTATGCTCCATTTGGTACCCCCTGAATCATCATAAATTATATGTTAGGTTTCCCTTTTTTTACTTCTTCATACTGTTTGGCAAGTTTATAAAATGAAAGATACTCAATATCATGTTTCTTCATAGCTTCTACTCCATTAATTGCATCACAAAATTTTAGTTAGTAAATTAGAGATATATACTTTATTAATGTTTCTGCTATATTTAAAGGGCTTTTTTCTAATACAATAAGAAAAGCAAAAAGAACTGGTAGAAATCACTACAAGTTCTTTTTGCTTTAAAGCGAATACACGGAACACACAAATTATCTCATTATTTATAACGGGGAAACCATATTGATTACGGCTTGATTCTATTATATAACAAATATTAATATCCAGGGTTTTAATGTTTGAAAATTATGTGAATTAATAAATAAAGATCCACTCTTCCTCTAAAAATCTCAATCATATATTTCGTGTAAAATACTTTTAATCAATATCTATATTGTAATAAATTATAAAAAATATAAGTATAGGTAAATAGAGAATAATGGTGCATTATTACAAATTTTTCATATTAACATTTATAAATTCTAACGATATTCAAAACCGCTCTTTTGTAATCCAATCCACATTTTGTTGATACTAATATAGTTACAGATATGCTAAAATTCATTTAAAACATTGCTTTTAGGAATACAATTGCTATCATAATCGCGATTTATTTTCTACAAACTGATTGGGTTCCCACCCAAATTGCGGTGTTATTTCGCAGTCCTTAATAAATTGTTAAGGACCTTTTTTATTTGTCCTTTAGCGGCGAAAATATAAAATTCCCATAATGGGGGGACTTCATAATTTTAGATTGATAGTAATCTGGCAAGAATCTCTATTTAACATAAATATGACAATAACATAGTTAGTTTTTATAAAAAGAAATAATTAAGATATAAGATGATATAATAAAAATGAAATGAACACCCCTACTTATTTTTAAGGCAAGTAAGTAGATTTTATTTCATTAGTTTAAAGCTATGTACAAAAAAATAACCCTTAGGGGTTATTTTTTTGTACATAGCTTTATTTTTCAAATTCTTTAAAAGTATCTTTTAAATCCTTATCTGTTATTTTTATATCTGCTTTCTTGAATAATTCTTTAAAGAATTGTTGTTGCCATTGTTGATCTTGTGAACGCTTCTGTTCTAGTTCCTTACGAATATTATCTTTTTCTTGATCAAAAGGTTTTAACTCTTTTTTCTCTGTTAATTTAATAATATGGTAACCATAAGAAGATTTTATTGGATCACTTACTTGTCCAGCTTCTAATTTATAAGCAGCTTCTTCAAATTTAGAATCCATTTCACCTGGACCAAACTCAGGTAATTCTCCACCTTTTTCTTTTGAACCAGGATCTTCTGAATATTGTTTTGCTAATGCTGCAAAATCTTCTCCATTATTTAATTTTTCTTTTATTTCTTTCGCTGTTTTTTCATCTTTTACTAAAATATGACTTGCCTTTAATTTTGGTTTATAGTAATCTTTCATTTCCTTTTCCGTAACTGAAGCTTTAACAGCTTTTTCAAAGGCTATTTGCGTTTTTATTTTTGTTTTAAGATCATCTTCATCTTTAGCACCAGCTTGTGTTAAATAGGATTTAAAATTATCGCCCATTTGTTTTTTTAATTCTTCAACTTTTTTCTTTGCTTCATCATCTGAAACTTTATATTTATCTAATAATATCATGTCTAACATTACTTGTTGTAAAACAGGTTTTCCTGCTGTTTCTTTTAACTTTTTATTAAATTCTTCTTGTGTCAAATTTCCTGATTTCGATGTAACAAGATTATCAGAATTACCACATGCAGATAATAATAAAATACCGCTCATTGCAGCACCTATAAAAATATCTCGTTTATTCAATGTATTATACCTCATTCTATAAATTGATTTATAGTCTAGTATATTTTATTTCCTTAATAAAACAAAATTTTTATAAGAAAAAGTTTTTGTTTATTTCTATTAAAAATGTAATATAGATTCAATAAAAACAAAGGTATTCACCTACTTTTAAGTATAAGCTAATAGCTGAATTAAGGTCTAACAAAGGGATTATGCCTTTGCCGTAGACTTAAAACTACAAAGTAAACTCTTGGGTAAAAGTTTACTTTGTAGTTTTGAATCATTTATCACTAATTTTGCAATAAATTTCTCGATATAGATATACTTATTTATTTTGGTTATAATATCCAAAATAAACAAAAGGATAACTATAATAAAAATATGATAGTTATCCTTTTGTTTACTCCTTGTGCTAAAGATAAGATCGTGTTCGCCGATCTTATCTTTTTTCTTTGTAGATTTTTGATACAAAAAAAAGAATCCTTATAATAATGATTCATCAACAGGGAATTAAAAAATATAAACAATTGTAGCTTTGAATTAAATTTTAATTAAAAAGTGAGGACAATGGAGTATTCTTTAACTAATTTCGACATTATCTGCATTTTATCTTTATCCCTCTCTATTAATCTATTTATTGTAAGAACCAGTTGAAAATACTGAGTCAACCAACTAAAGGTTCGAATTTATAAATAATGAATATACAAATCAATAGAGAAAGGATAGATAAATAATGAAAAAAACAAAAAATAAGAACAAAACAGGTGTAATAACTAAGGCAATTATATCGCTAGGAGCTGTTCTAGCAACGGCTTGTTTCATGTTCTTTTTAATTGGAAAATTTAATTCCACTCCTGTCAAAGGAGTAGCTCAAGAAAAGATTAAGCAAGTTAACACGCAGCAGCAAGAAAAGAAAAGTGAAACACCACCGACAAAACAAAAAAGGCCGGATGGAAAACCTGTAGGAAAAGTGGTCTACTTAACATTTGATGACGGTCCGAGCACATTAACTGGGCAATTTTTGGATGTATTAAAAGAGAACAATGTTAAATCAACATTTTTCATGCAAGGAAGTAATTTGCAAAATACCAGTCTTCAGGAAAATGTAAAACGAGCAATAAAAGAGGGGCATTATATTGGTGCACATAGTATGACACATAATAGCAATAAGTTATATAAAAATGGGCAATTTGTACCAGAGATGAAAGAAACTCTAGCTCTTATACATGAAATTACAGCTACAAACCCTAGATTAGTTCGCCCGCCATATGGTTCCGCACCAGGTCTAAAAAGCGAAGAAATTCGTAACCAAATTGTAGAATCTGGAATAAAAGTCTGGGATTGGACGATTGATTCTCATGACTGGGAATTAAAAGATAATCCAACTCAGATTGCAGAAAATGTAAAAAAACAAACGACAGAAGATATAGAAGTTGTTTTGATGCATGAAAAACCACAGACATTACAAACTCTTCCTGAAATTATTAAATTTTATAAAGAGAAAGGATATGAATTTGGTGTATACAATGATGCAGATCATTTCCACCTGAATTTCCAGAAAGATCAACGTTTATAATATGTAAATAATTATCTTTGAAAATTGGTTTTTATCAGTAAAAATGTTACCTAATTTTACTAATAAAAGCACTTTAAGAAAGGAATTTGTATATGATTTTAAAAAAAATTACAATCCCGTTGATAGGTATCATTGCCCTATCAGCTTGTGGAAATCCAGATAGTAGAAAAGACATTGCTAGTTCAGTCCCTAAAATAGACTCTTCTTCTATCACCCTTGAAAAAGAGTCCCCATCTTCGTCTAATATAGATACTTCTACATTTAAAACTATTTTTAAAACAAGTGTATTTTTAGGAGATTCTATTACAGATGGACTTCATGATCTTGATATATTAGACGAAACAAATATTGTAAGTGGTATTGGGAAATCAATTGGAGATGCTCAAAAAAATGTAGAGCAAGTAGCCAATCAAAAACCAGAAAATATATTTATTCTACTTGGGCTATGTAATCTTACTGAAACAAAAGAGTCTACAGTAATCCAATATTCTCAATTGATTCAAAAAATAAAAGGAAAATTACCTGATACAAAAATAAATATCCTGTCGATTACACCAGTTTCACCAGAACGTGTACAAAAAGAAGAGCGTTATAAAAATATTAATGATTTTAACGAAGAATTTAAAATGATAGCCAAAAAAGAACAAGTGAATTTTATCGACTTGTCCCCGATATTTAAAGATAATCCAGATCTCTATGTTGAGGATGGCATACATTTTAAGACGGAATTTTACCCAATTTGGTTGGAATATTTAAAAAATCAATTAAAATAAACAAAAATATTTTTGTATTATTAAATTACTACTTTTAATGTGTGTATTGTTTATACAAAGCTAATATAAAAAGGAAGCGAACTATTGCAACTAGCAAGAATTCGCTTCCTTTTTTATTTAAACCAACTCATATTTTCTATCTTAAAATCGATCATTACCAAACCATTTCATTGATTATTAAACTCATTTTCTCAATAAAATTTCATATTCAATCTCAGAAATATAACAAATTAATCTGCTGTTCAATTATTTAATAACTAACTTTCAAACTGTTAATTCTTTAAATTATATCAATATAATCTGCATCTTATCTTTACCTGTAATGATTAATCTATATTTCGTAAACGAAAGGTTCATATTGAAAACAAAATAGCATCGTTATATACACCATCGCTTACGAAATAATGACTTGAGAGGAAAATATAAATGTTAAAGAAAGTATGTGTTTGTCTACTTACGGGGGCCATTTCCTTGTCCTCCGCAGCCTGTGTAAATAATGGGACTGAAAAAAAATCAAATGAGGTTGCTCAAAATGCTACACATGAAAAACCATTGAAAGATAGTGCGTATAAACCTATTTTTAAAAATAGTCTATTCTTTGGAGATTCAATTACCGAAGGAATGATTGATCAAGAATTAATCGATGATCAAAACATTATTGCTGACAAAGGTAAAGTTACAGCAATGGCTATAGAGGAAGATGTTAAAAAAGTAGTAGAAAAAAAACCTGAACATATTTTTATGAGCTTTGGAACAAATGATTTACTGATGCCTATGGATCTTGAAGGAAAACCTATCGAAAATCCAGTCAAGTTTTCCATAGAAAACTATTCAAAATTAATACAAAAAATAAAAGACAAACTTCCAAATGTAAGCATACACCTTTTATCTGTTACACCAGTTATAGATAAGGTATTACAGGAATACCCACAATATAAACATATTGATGAATATAACGTGAAACTTAAAGAATTAGCAAAAGCTGAGAAAGCAGAGTACATTGATTTATCTCCAATCTTTGAAAAAAACAAAGATTTACATGATCAAGATGGTGTACATTTTAAAGCAGATTATTACAAGCTACTACTTGAACAATTGAAAAGTTCCGTTAAGTAATGCTTACACCTAAAATTTACAGTTCTTCTGTGAGAACTGTAAATTTTAAATAAAAAACACAGACAAAACTATTGTAGGAGGTGAAAGAACAATGGTGTTTAGTAGTTTAATTTTTCTTTTCTTATTTTTACCATTAGCACTTGTTATTTATTACGTATCACCTAAAGTTCTTAGAAATTTTATATTATTTATCGTCAGTCTCATTTTTTATGCATGGGGTGAGCCTGTGTATATAGTCATTATGATATTCTCCACCATATTTGACTATGCTAATGGTGTACTTATAGATAAATATAGAGATCGCAAGGGTATTAAAAAAGCAATATTTATTAACTCCATAATAATAAATTTAGGGATACTCGGTTTCTTCAAATATTACGGTTTCATGGTGGATAATATCAATACGATTTTCAACTTAAATATTGAGGTTGATACCCTACCACTTCCAGTAGGAATTTCTTTTTATACTTTCCAAACAATGTCTTATGTAATTGATGTTTATTTAGGGAAAGTACAAGCACAAAAAAACATTATTTCTTTTGGAACTTATGTTACGATGTTCCCTCAACTTGTTGCAGGCCCTATTGTAAAGTACAGTGATATCGATAAGCAATTACAGGAAAGAAAAGTAACATTCGATCGTTTTGGTCAAGGGATGGAATTATTTATTAAAGGGCTTGCGTTAAAGGTACTTTTAGCTAACAATATAGGACTTCTTTGGACAAGTGTAAAAACAACTTCTATATCAGAACTTACCATCCTGACAGCATGGATCGGGATTATTGCTTTTGCTTTCCAAATTTATTTTGACTTTAGAGGATATTCAGCTATGGCTCAAGGGTTAGGTAAAATGTTTGGATTTGATTTTCCAGAAAACTTTAACTATCCCTATATCTCAAAAAGTGTAACTGAATTTTGGCGTAGATGGCACATATCATTAGGTTCATGGTTTAGAGAGTATGTGTATATTCCTCTCGGTGGAAATCGGACCGGATTAATCAAACAACTTAGAAATTTATTGATAGTTTGGTTCTTAACAGGATTGTGGCATGGAGCAAATTGGAATTTTATTGTTTGGGGATTATATTTTGGATTATTTGTAACACTAGAAAAACTATTTCTTTTAAAATGGCTTAAAAATAGAATGAGCTTTATTGGACATGTGTATACACTTATCATTGTTTTAATTGGATGGGTATTTTTTGAATTTGAAAACTTAGCAGTAGCAATGAATTTCTTGGGAACAATGTTTGGGTTTAATCAATCTGTTTTCTTGGATAATGAAACGCTATATTATCTAACAACTAATTTTATGTTATTTATTGTCCTAGCAATTTGTTCAACACCATTTCCCCAAAAAGCGTTTGGATATATTAAAGAAAAGTTGAAGCTTCCAGGTGCAATTGGCATTCCCGTTTTCTATGTAGTACTAGTAGTTCTTTCAACTGCTTATTTATTGAATGACACATATAATCCATTCTTATATTTTAGGTTTTAATGAAAACCTTTAGAACAATGAGTTTGTATTTAGTTTGAAAGAGGTGAGTTACTTGAATCAGTATGAAAAAATATACAAATACACAATGGCAGGGTTATTGTCACTATTTATAGGGGGAATGTTTAGTATAAATTTACTAACTCCCAATAAAACATTTTCAGATGCAGAGAATAGAAAGCTAGAACAGTTCCCAACTTTCTCTTTTCAAAATCTAATAGAAAAAAAGTTTACTTCTAACTACGAAAAATATATTTCTGATCAGTTTGCATTCAGGGATTTTTGGATAAATGTGAAATCTGATATAGATTACACACTAGGAAAGAAAGAAAATAATGGTGTGTATATCGGTAAAGATGGTTTTTTACTTCAAAAGTTTAGTAAGCCTGAAGAACAAGATGTAAAAGGAAAAATTGAAGCAATCAATGGTCTTCATATTGCGAATCCTAATGTGAAAATGCAAGTCATGTTAGTACCTACAGCAATTAGTATTTTGGAAAATAAACTCCCAAATTATGTTTCTCATGGTGACGAGCTTACGTATATTAATAAAGTAAAAAAATCCTTAGATAAGGATATAAATTTTATAGATGTATATCCTGTATTGAGCTCAAAAAAGGATGAATATATATATTATAAAACCGATCATCATTGGACCACCAAAGGAGCATATTATGCCTATCAAGAGCTGGGTAAAAATATGAAATTTACTCCTAATGAAAATATGGCATTCAACATTAAACAAATTACACATAGTTTTTATGGATCCCTATATTCAAAAGCAGGTTTTAGAAATATAGATCCTGATAGTATTGAATTATATGAGCCTAAGAAAGCAAAAAAATATAAAGTGGAATATATTGATGAGAATAAAACATCTACCTCTCTTTATGAAATGGAGAACATCAAGAAAAAAGATAAATACACGGTATTTTTCAATGGAAATCATCCATTAGTGAAAATATCAACTGATAATACAAATGGAAAAAAATTATTAGTTGTCAAAGATTCTTATGCAAATTCTTTACTCCCTTTTTTAATACCACATTTTAGTGAAATCCATATAGTCGATCTTAGATACTATACAGATAGTCTAAATATGTTGGTACAGAAAAATAAAATCAATGATATGTTAGTGCTTTATAATGGAAATACCTTCTTTGAAGATGCATCTATTAATAATCTATCCGAATAAATAGATTTATCCACCCCTTTAATAAATTTATGTTCATGGCTGTATTCATTAAATATAAAGCGTTAGAATACTTGTTCAAATTAAATATTTAAAACAACTAAATAAAAGGAGAATTTAAACTAATGACACATTTGTTGAAATTTTTTAATATAAAATTCGTTATTATTATTATAGTTTGTACGATTACTTTAGGATCTTTAAGTGGTTGTTTTGGAAAAAAAGATAACGTTAATAGCCTTTCAGCTACAGAAATAGGTGAGAAAATTAAACATGTTACTAACCTAGAAAAAATGAAGGAAGGAGATAGTAAAAAGCTTCAAAAGCTATATAACATAAATACGGATGAAGTCGAAAGCTTTGTGTTATATACCGCTCCTACAAATATCAAAGCTGATGAAATCGCTGTAATAAAAGTAAAAGATGTGAAAAATGTAGAAGGCATTAAAAAGAAAATTTCAAATAGGATCGAAAAGCAATCAAAAAGCTTTAAAGACTATCTTCCAGACGAATATTTTTTAATAGAAAAACATGTCTTAAAAACAAAAGATAACTATATCCTGTTTGCAATATCAAAGGATGCTGATAAAGTTGAAAAAACATTTGATAAACTTTTAAAGTAATTAACCTCTAAATAATAACTACTTCCAAAGCTGATTTTTTTATGATAAGGAAATCAGCTTTTTCTTTGTAAAATATTTTTTAATATAGGAAGACCGGATTTTTATTTTTCATAAAATTTATTAACGTGGGTTTTATGTCATTTGGTTGTTGGGACCCCATTGCTATCAAGCTAAGATTTTAAAGTCCCCCCTAAACGAAATTTTTCTTTCTCTACAAGTAGTTACTTTGAGAAGGTAGCTCATCTTTTTCGTTTTGGGGGCGTTTATTTTTTAGTTGATGGTGATTTTGCGGGCCCCCCTATAAAGAAAAGACACCCTAAGGTGCCTTCCTCCGACTTTAACCACTTTAATTTTAATAATATGTATTGGACTTCCATCCGAATATTATTTTACCATATGAAGTATTATTGGTCATTGAGAAAAAATAAAAGTACTCATAAGAGTGCTTATCCTTCAATCTAATGTTTTTTACTAGATTTTTTATGTCCTTTATTTCGTTCACAAGCTACACCATCGCCATCACGATCTAAATGCGAAGCATAAGCTGGGCTATCTGGAGTTATATCATAGTAACCAGCATTATTTGCATCTGTACAGTTTGCAAAGTGAACTTTCTCTTGCTGAGGTGCTGTATTAGCTGTAGCTTTTTGTTGCTCCTGTTCTTTTGCTCGAGCTGCTTCTTGTTGTTTCTTTTGTTCTCCCTGTTGTCTTTGAGCCTCTTCTTGTTTGCGTTGTTCATCTAATCGTTTTTGCTCTTCAGCTTGTTTTTGTTCTTCAGACTTTTTCTGTTCTTCTATTTTCTTTTGTTCCTCTTCCTGCTTTTGCTCATCTAACTTCTTTTGTTCATCTTCTTTTTTAGTTTCTTGTTTTGGTTCTTCTGATGTACTTGCTTTATCATTTGAACCACAAGCAGCCAGTCCCATAACTAACACGCTGCATGCTAAAGCCATTAATAATTTTTTGCTCATAATTTAATTCCTCCAAGATATATAAAATGTAATATTTCTGGACAATCTTATCAAAATAAACATCTGTATATCTTCATATTGTGTCGAACGAAAATAAAAAAGAGAGAGTCATAACTCTCAATGGGAAAATGATAAGAATTTATCGATGGATATTAGAGAAATAGACTCTGTTTTTTACTAATATTGAATAATGGTTTTTATCAAATCTATAGGGAGAATTGGTTTTGATGTGGGTAGGAAGGAGTGTGTTTCAAAAGGTATACAATTATATCGATATATTTCAAATATAGCTAAATTGTATTTTTGAAATAACATATAAATTTATAATGAATCAATCTTATTCCCCCTTTTCGGGGATTTGAGCAAAATTACCCTATGTTAAATATTTTCTTAGTTATTTTAATCCTAACTTTGCACATAATCGATACAAAAAGTATAGTCCATGTAACTGTTCTTGATTACGTTTATTTAAATGCTGTTGGCACTCCTCGACAATGCTTTTTGCCCCTTCAATGTTGCATTCCTCCAAATCTCTAATAGATTTTTTTAATTGAACAATTTCGTGTGAATACACAGCGTTATGTGTAAGCTTCATTAACAAAATTTTAATAATCTGATATGAATTAAAATAGCGATAATTATTTTCACCTCTCTTTGAATTAACATATCTCTCTTTTTCCCAATATCGTATAGTAGAGGTAGAAATTTTTGTTTTATTTGCTACTTCTCCAATCGTCATTAAGTTATTTGCTATCGATTGAGAATCAATGATATTGTTTAGGTCTTTTATTATTCTAGTAGCTAACTCTTTTTCTTGATAGGTGACTGCTTGTATCTCGTTGATTATCCAGAGGGCAGAATTTAAATTTTTTTGTTGCAGTTTTTTTAATACAGCTGTTGTTATCTCCATTCCAAACCCGGGTGACATGGCTACTATACATTCAAAATATGCTAAATGTTCCTCCGTATAGATTCGATATCCTGTACCCACCCTTTCTGTGGGTGGGATAATCCCCCTTGTTTCGTAACTTCTTAAGGTGCTAGTACTTAAATTTAACCTTTTCGCAATATCAATAGGCCTTATATTACTTTTCATTCTTTTTCATCCCTATCAACATTAAATTTATTACAAAGTTTATCATTTAATCCCCTCTAAAATAAGTATATACAATTGAAAACTTTATAATTGGCTTTAATGTTATAAGATTAAGGAGTACGTAATAAAAAATGATGGAGGGATCTAAGTGTCAAAATTAAACATTCAACCCGAAATGTCAATTGAAGAGTTAGGACAAAAAGTATCTGGCTATTTAAAGGACCATTGGGAAGAAGTTCTTGCAAATACTATTGAGGAACTCCAAAAATTATTTCCGAAGTATGAAGATGCCACCTATGGTATGTACTTAGATAACCTACTTCCTCCAGCATGGAAAGAGCTTGAGAAAGCAGGTTTTCAGTCTGCTGAAAAAACAAAGGAAGATGACTTTATTATTGCTGGGTGCTTAAATTTTAGAAATTCTATTGAAAAAGCAAAATGGGGAACGCCTGATCATGAAAAACGTATCTTTTGGATTGTCATTGAAAACCAAAATAAACAATTAATTGGTACTTTTCTTTTTGAATTATCTCATTCTCATGTAAATTTCAACCTCCCTTCAGCTCCAAAACTAATGATTTTTACAAGTACTGAAAGAAATGAAATTACAAAAAAAATTCTAAGCCTAAACGAAAATTCTTGATTAATGTAACAAGAGGCTGTCTAAAAAGGGCTTGATGATGCTTTCAAAGAAAAACAGCGGGAAATAAAAAAACAAAAAGCTAAACAAAAGCATAAAGGGCGATAGATTTTTCAAAAATCAGGCGCAATTATGGGGCAACACAGGTAGAAAATAATCAGACTTTTTTATAAAACCGAAACATAAATTTGCTGAATAAGAATCCATTTTGATCAATCTTTTTCAAAATGGATTCTTTTTATTTACCGTAGAATATGGATTAACACGATATTTTTAATCAAACTTTATTTTAAAGCTACAGTTTCTACCCTAATTACAATAAGAAAAACAAAAAGAACTTGTAGGAATTCTACAAGTTCTTTTTTAAATAATGTAAAAATTTAAGACAAACTATCTCATAATTTATAAAGAGAAAATCATACTAATTAGCTTGATTCCATAAAACTATTATTCAATCTATCGACCTTCTACTACGGTCTCACCAGAATAATAAAATTTCCCGTTTTTAGCTTGTGCATATGCATACACTGTTAAGCCTTCGTATATCTCTGGTACATCTTCTAACCGTTCAGTTATTTCCACTGTATTCGTTCCATCGCTCAAATCAGTTGGAGGAGCCCATGCAGTTGTAATATATCTATTAGGTCCATATTTCTCTGATACAGTACTTGGCTTTTCTACTGACCATACAATTCTTTCGTAATATTCCATATTAAATGGATTTTGTAATTTCCAAACTCTAAATGTTACCTCATCGCCATAAATTCTCACAGAAGTTTTTGCTTGATTACCAAATTGTGCAATAAATAAACCCACATTTTTATTCAAATAACTTGATGGTAATGTAACAGCTTCTTGTTCTGCTGCACTTGCCTTCGTTGTAACTACAGTTCCTAACCCACCAATACCGATTGCTCCTGCTAAAGCTCCTACAACTAGTTTTTTTAACATATAACCATCTCCTTTTTTCAATAAAATTTTTGGTACAAATTAAGCATATTCTACCTTTTAATTTATGTAAATATTTAGAGTATTTAGAAATAAAACCCTGAACATTCACCATTTTCTGGATATATTGTAGAAAAATTAAATTAATAAGACGGACATAATAACTGCAGTCAGCTTAATGATTGCGCAAATAATATGGATAATATTTACATCAAAGGAAATCCGAAAAGGAGAAAGACCACTAAAATAGTGGTCTTTCTCCTTTTCGGATTTAAATATTAACGTAATCAGATATTGTAGCATGTCCATCTTCAGAACTAATTGGCCTCACCATATCCAAAAAGAAAATTTTACGTTTAGACACATTTTGGACATAAATAACCGATTCCCTGTATGCTAAGCAATTTTTCACATAGAAAAAGCCGATTTCCTAAACGCTAAGGGCTAATCAGCTTTTTAAGGAATTTAGGTGAAATACATATAAAAAATGGAATTTAGCATAGATTTTATTCTTATTAGATTATCCTTCTATTTCGAATACAGTCTCATCGCCATTAAGCCAAAAGCCCCGTTGTTTCTCAAAACATAAAGCGGGCTAAATTTTTAGCATAAACAAATAACGCAGCACGTGTTGCTTACTATAAGTAACATGTTTATTATCCCTTTCTAACTTGCTGGCCATAATACTTCCCTCTAGGGTTGCGATAATAAAGGAAGCTACCGCCTTTGTATCGATATCCGGTTTTAACTCCTTGTTCTGAATCCCTTCTACTATAATCCCTTCAATCATATTGAGAAATGTATAGAAAACTTCAAGTGCCTTTTCCCTTAACAGTAGATTCGTATCATCACTGTCTACAGCAGTATTCAGTAAAGGACACCCCCCTTTTATTGGTGGGTTATTTATTACATCTTCATATACATTAAAAAAAGCACCAACCTTTTCTAATGTCGTATTAGCATTGCATATCGCCTCAGAAAAATGTTGAGAGACAGTCTCAATCGCATATTCAAATGCCTCTAAAGCAATCTCATCTTTACTTTTAAAATTACGATAAATCCCCCCTTTTTGTAGCCCTGTAGCCTCCATAATGTCATTCATCGAACAGCCAGCATAGCCTTTTTGATTAAACAGTTCTGCCGATTTTAAAACAATGTTTCTTCGTGTTTGTTCACCTTTTTGCATAATATCCTCCATTATTATTGTTGAAAAATTGTAATATGTTTTAGTTGTACATTAACATATAATAAGTTACCTTAAAAGAGACCGTTCGGTCTTTTTTGATATAAGATTAGAATTTCTAAAAGGAGATGGTGAGAGAGTTAGCATTTGGTTAGCATGTAACATTCGTATCATGCTAATGGTATCTGACATGAATTTATTGAAGATAATTAAAACTAAGGAGGAAATTATGCATAACATTATTATTCCAGATAGTAAAGTAGCAATAGAAGCTACTCAATTGGTTTACGAGATTTCTCCAGAATTTCTTTATAATCATTGTTTACGAACATATGCTTTTGGTGATGCATTGGGAAAAAAATATGGATTTAAATATGATCAGGAGTTATTTTATCTTGCTTCTATTTTACATGATGTTGGCCTTACAGAGCATGTATGTTGTAAACATTCATTTGAATATGAAGGTGCTGATCATGCAGAAAAATTCCTTCATTCCCATGGTTTTTCACAAGATAAAATTGATGTGGTACGTGAAGCTATTATTCTACACACCTCAGAAATTGCTAAAGAAAAACAACCAGAGATTGCGTTAGTTCATTTCGGGGCGGGAATGGATGTAGTTGGTTTACGTATAGAAGATATTCCGGAGGAAACATTTAATTTTATAATTGAGGTTTATCCTCGATTAGGTTTCAAAAAAGCTATGATTGAACTTATTAAATATGATTCCAATCTAAAAAATACACAGCAACAGCCAAATAATTTGAGTTCTTCTATGCTTCGTATGGGGTTTTCAGATTGGGTGATGAATGCTCCTTTTAAAGATTAGAGAATAAAGAATTAGAATGGCATGGATACAGGCCACAAAACGGATAAAAACCACGCTATGCAAAGAACTAGCCTCTACAAAAGAGGCTAGTTGACGTAAAATTCGATATAGGAAGTTAATTTTAGAAGTTATTGAATATAATCATAAATATTTTTTGCTAATAATAAACAAGTTACTGTTATGAAAAGGGCACGAACATACCCACTTCCCTTTTTTATAGCAAATTTAGATCCGATAATCCCTCCAGCAATTTGTGCAATTCCCATTATGAAACCATACGCATAGTTTACTTGTCCTACATACATAAACATTAACAATGCACCAATATCGCTTCCTAAATTAAGCAACTTCGCATTACCTGCTGCTTTTAAAAAATCATACCCAATAAATAAAAGCGAAAACATTAAGAATGAACCCGTGCCAGGACCTAGAAATCCATCATAAAAACCAATAACAAAAACAAAAACAGTAAAAATAATGAAGTGTCGACCGGACAATTTCTTATGAGTGGAAATACTCCCCCAATCCTTTTTGAATATCGTATAAATAGCAACAGCACCAAGCATGATCAGCATCAATGGCTTCAGTACCTCTGGGTTCATTAAATGAACGGTCCATGCACCTATTATGGAACCTATAAAAGTGAGTGGGAATAATCTAAACCCTGATTTCAAATCCAGGTTACCAGAACGATAAAACACAATATTACTAGTTACACACCCCATTGTCGATGCTAATTTATTCGTGGCTACTGCACTTGCTGGATTCAGCCCTGTAAATAATAAAGCTGGTAAAGCAATAAGTCCACCACCACCTACAACTGAATCAATAAATGAAGCTAAAAATCCAAAAACAATCAAAATCATTAATACTGATGGGTCTAAGTAAAAATCCATATTATCAACCTTTCTTTAGTCACTATCAGAATAGTAACTAATAATTTGCTAAATGTAAACAGTTATTGTAACGTTAAAATATAAAAGTAAACATCGGAGGACGAAAAAAGTGGACTACATAGTGCAACAGCTAAAAAAAATTGGTTTCAATGAATATGAAGCTAAATCTTATGTATCTCTTGTTAAACAAGGGCCTGTCACAGCCTACCAAGTAAGTAAAGATTCAGGTGTCCCAAGAGCGCGAATTTATGAGATTTTAGGTAACCTTGTAGAAAAAGGAATTGTCATGAAGGAAGAAATAAATGACACCACTCGCTATTCACCTCTGCCTGTTGAAATCTTTTTACAAAAGGCGCAATCAGAATGGCAGTCTACTTATGAAGGAATCAGTGATTCATTAAAAACACTAGAAACTTCCGAGGAAAAAACGGATAATCGAGTCATTACTTTAAAAGACAATAAAACAATCATTAGCTATTGTCAGGCATTAATAAAAAAAGCAGAACGACGTATTGTCATTTCAATGTGGGATGAGATGTATGAAGCGTTAAAAGAAGATCTATGTGAAGTAGCTGATAAAGTTACAATACAAGGTATTACCCTGCATGTTGAAAATCCCATTAAAAATCTAGAAGCCCATCGCATAACACCTTATACAGAAACCCTGTCTACAGAACATTGGTTTATTGTATCGATAGATTCTAAAGAGATGATTTATGGACCATCACTTGAAAAGCGTAATATTGCTTTTTATACAGATGACCCCGTTCATATATACTTATTAGAGGATTATGTATGGCATGATGTGTTAGTGAATCGACTTGTTCGACGTAGCCAAGACAATTTGGAGAATTGGATTGCTACAGAGCGAAAAGCATTCTTTACGGAAGAATAAGAAGCATTATTTAAATTAGAGTTCTTTGTTCAACCTGACTTTTGAACAAAGAACCATGTATATTCTATATACATTTGGTTAACATAACGTCTCATTATCGGTAGCGAAGAAAAAGGTGTCCCCTTACTCTCAGAAAAGATTCGCCTTTTTCTTTTTCTATGACCCTATGCATCTTTTTATAGATTCCTATTTTAGAGCCACTTTTGGCTTCCCTATAGTTCCCTATGTCACCCTATTTCTTTTATAAAACTTTGTATACTCTTAGCGTGGGTTTTTACCGAAATGCTGGCGTACCCTAGTAGTTTTGCTCAGGGTTTCAGTTACCTGTAAATGTGTTTATTTAATATGCCTACTTTTATAAAACATACAAAAGATAATAAAAAATTATATAAAAAAACACATTTTGTTTAAAAATATCCCTTAAGTTGATGGATGTGTGCCCGTGTGTATATATTTAATTTTGTTCTTGTCCGAAAGAAAACTCACAGCTTTACTGTGTCATGAAAGGATAAAAGCCTGGGAGAAACTGTTTAACAGTTTTCTCTTAGGCTTTTTTTGTTTTTTTTGGTAAGAATAAATTTGGAGGTGTCTTTTAGATGAGTAAAGACTGGATTAAAGTATTTATTGCTGCTTTCTTTGAAATTTTTTGGGTTATTGGATTAAAAAATGCTGATGACTTTTGGACTTGGACGGGGACTATCATTGCTATATTTTTCAGCTTTTATTTAATGATCGTGGCAGGAAGAAAGCTTCCAGTGGGAACTGTTTATGCTGTTTTTGTTGGGTTAGGTACAGCTGGAACTGTCTTTTCTGAAATCCTATTCTTTGGTGAACCATTTAAAGTGGGAAAAATACTCTTGATCTTATTTTTATTAGCTGGAGTAATTGGCTTGAAATTAGTTACAGATGACAAAGTTCAGAAAGGTGATGAACCCTAATGGCATGGATTTCTTTAATCTTAGCAGGTCTTTTTGAAATGTTTGGTGTTGCTATGATAAATAAATTACATAAAGATCGAAATTGTCAATCATTAGTTTTGTTAATTCTGGGATTTGGATTAAGTTTTATATTTCTTGCTTACGCAATGGAAACACTACCTATGGGAACAGCTTATGCAATTTGGACTGGAATTGGTGCCTCTGGAGGTGCAATTTTAGGTATGGTTTTTTATGGCGAATCAAAAGACTGGAGAAGACTTATCTTTATAGGCATGGTTTTAGGTGCTGCAATAGGTCTAAAACTCGTTTCATAAATGATTTTTTAAATTGTACTATGAAGAAAATAATCTGTTTTTATTAAGCAAATTATCTTCTTCATTTTTTTGTTATTCAACAAAATAGACCAATTATTGAATAAAATTACTTACATTTTTTCATAACTTTATTATCTCTGTACAACTTTATAAATCTAATAAAGTCTATTTTTTGATGTATACTTTTGTTGGTGTTCTCATAGAAATATGGAGAAATAGAAGAAACTCACTATTTGCAATGAAATGAATGTAAACTTTTGTATTAATTTACATTAGATATCTTTAAAAAGTGTTAAAAAAAACGACCTTTAATCAATCCTGTTTTTTACATTCCCTTTTTCTAAAACCACAGAAAATATAAGTACTATTGTTAACACCATAATAAACCTTACTTCACTTCCATCACTTACAAAAAATGAATACAAAGTATAAATTAAAATTAATATTCCATAAATAATTTTGTACAATGAACTTCCACCTTCTCCTACATATATTTTAGTATAAAAATTTAATTCAAGTCCTAAATCAAAATAAAAATAAAAAACACCTGTGATATACACAAAGTGCTTTTCCCTTGTCAATTTATCTATTTTCTTTTTATAACTCAAACTTCTTAGAATCGTACTTTTAGCTTGTTGCAATTCATTTTATTTATATGGAATATGTTTTTATCTGTCTGTACAACTTCAACATTTTCTCCATCTACTAATGATCTCCTGTACTTAAAAGCGTGCCCTGTTAATACTGTTGTACCCCCCCTTTTGTTTGATTACTCGTATCATAAAACAAGTATCTGAAGTTTATATGTAGTCTATCTAGAGTCTATGTAAATCAAAAAATTTCTAACAAACTGTTTGTATTGTAACGTTACCACCAAAACTATTGCTCTAAACACCATAATTTGAAGAAACAGTACCCTATGTTCTAATCCTCAATTCCTCCTACTGCTTTTGTTGAGTAAAACTAGTTAATCCCTATAATATAAAAAGAGCATCCCTTTTTGGATGCTCTTCGTTATAACTATATATTATTTAATTATCTCCTTTTGTTTCTACCATTTTTCCTTCTTGAGAATCCGTACCTGTACCTTCTGCTTTTTCAACAGTTTTTACATCTCCTTTAGATGCTGGCACTGCATCTTTAGGTAAATCAAAGTTTTGTGAGGAAGACGTTGTTCCATCTGCACTCTGTGTAATTACTTGATTTGAATTTTCATTTGACTTTAAATTGTCCGTTTTCGCATCATCTACACCAATTGCACCACCCGCTAATAATCCTGTACTTAAAAATGCACCTGCTAATAATGTTTTAATCATTTTTCATTACCTCCTGTTTATTTGTAATATTCATCAAAAAAGTATCTAGAGTTAATGTTTTAGTCATTATCTTTATCTACTTGCTTTTTGATTACATTTAGCATAGGGCAAGAATCTATAGTTGATATGGACTGTATCTGGAGATTATGTAAAGAAAAATAGATGATCAATTGTATATCCTAATGGATGCTTAGACAAGATTAAAATTTTATATGAGTTTGATCGTTGAATTACCCTTTGTTTTTGATCGTAAGGTTTATGGCTGGGGTAAGCCTATTGAGGACCTAATCTTTTCTAATTTGGAAGTAAACTTTTGGCTAAAAATTTACTTCCATTTTATTTAAATATCAAGTTCTTCCTCAAATTAAAGTGGAACAATTTTATTACTTAGATTGTCTATTAAATGTGTTCCTAAAATTAGATGTTCAATTTAGATATAATAAATCCCGTTTGAAATCTATTTTTAAGTATTACAAAAATATGAAAGGACTTTTTATTTTGAAAAGGAAAAGGATGCAAAAGAAGGATGAGTATTTAAGAGATACAAGCTTAATCCTTTTACAGGTAAAGCATTGCAAGTGAGATTGAAGAAGGAATAACTGAAACAATAGCGTATGAAGCATATAAACATCTTGCATGTGCTTTAAGCTATAAAATTTTAGCTGTAGAAGTATTGTTACCCCATACTATCTTTACTTACATCCGTATCAAAAACCTAGGAAAAAACCATATATTCTTGAAAGAGGTTGAAAATTTATGTTCATATTAAGCAAGTTCTTTAACATTACGATTGTATCTGTCGTATTACTTTCATGTGTAACACTAATAGGCTGTTCCAATAGTAATACTCCATCTGAATCACCTAAACAAACGAAACAAACAAAGCCAATTAAACAAGAAAATACTGGTGATAATTCTTTTGCTAAACTTGAAAAAGAATATGATGCCAAGCTTGGTATTTATGCACTGGATACTGGTACGAATCAAACTGTTTCTTATCGATCAGATGATCGTTTTGCATTTGCCTCTACATCTAAATCATTAGCAGTGGGAGTTCTTTTACGTCAGAACTCAATAGAAGCTCTTGATGAAAGGATTACGTATACGCGTGAAGACCTTTCTAATTATAATCCAATTACCGAAAAGCATGTGGATACAGGAATGACATTAAAAGAACTTGCAGATGCTTCTGTTCGATATAGTGACAGTACAGCACATAATTTAATTCTTAAAAAGTTAGGTGGTCCATCCGCATTTGAAAAAATCTTGAGAGAAATTGGTGATACTGTTACTAATTCCGAGCGATTTGAACCTGAATTAAATGAAGTAAATCCAGGAGAAACACATGATACGAGTACCCCAAAAGCAATCGCTGAGACACTTCAGTCTTTTACATTAGGAACTGTACTACCATCTGAGAAACGTGAACTATTAGTAGATTGGATGAAGAGAAATACGACTGGGGATAAATTAATTCGTGCGGGCGTACCAAAAGGATGGGAAGTAGCTGATAAAACAGGTGCAGGTTCTTATGGAACAAGGAATGATATTGCAGTTATTTGGCCACCAAATAAAAAACCAATTGTTCTTGCCATCCTCTCTAATCATGATAAAGAAGATACTGAATACGATGATAAACTTATTGCAGATGCAACCAAAACCGTTTTAAATATTTTAAAAGCTACAAATAAATAATAATAGTAGTACATTAATACTTTTCCATGTTGCCGTCACATTACTGTGACGGATTTTTTAGGTATGTTACAAAAAATTGACCATTTAATGTTACGGAAGCAATTCAAAAAATTAACCGTTACAACTAAAAAACTTTTCAATTTAGACAGATATTTTTCTTATAGGGGGCACCTCATATACGTACTGACTTAAGAAATTAATTGTTCCCAAACGAAATTAAAACACGCCAAATCCTCATACATAACTGGGTACAAATAAAAAACCATCTGAGATTCTATTAGAGGTTCTAAAGGGGAGTTACATACCCTTTATTGCAGAATTTGATTGCTGCCATACTCACCCGATGTTAACTGTCCCAATGGATTTCAAAATAGAGATGGATACAACAAATAAAACATTAACAATTCTTGAAGAATGGATTAATTAAATTCATTGATATTAAAAGACTGATTAATCTAAGCATGGATAAATCAGTCTTTTTAATATCAAAATTTTCTTAGTGTGTTTTTTTCCAAAAAGCTGGCGGGACCTCATATCCATCAAGCTAATAAAAAACTGTGTTCCAAAAGGAAAATTAAAGAAAAGAATCTCATTGATTTACCGATGCCAGCGTTATAATGAAACCTTCCTTCTCCTCTTTTTATCAGTATTGGTAAGTAAAGGGGGGCCAGGCATAAAAAACAGGTTGTGGAGAAAGTCTTCTTCACAACCTGAGAATAAATTATATATCCAAATATGATTTATTCTTTTAACTATTAAGTCTTTTATAATCTGTTATAGTCAATATAACTAGCGTCATAATAAATCCACTGACCTGTTCCAATTCTTATCCAGCCGTTCTTTTCTTCATATACTGTAACTTTTTCGCCTTTACTTGTCTTTCTAACAATAGAATAGTTTGTACCTGATCCGCTTCGAACATTTACCCCAATACCATTAATTTGAGCCGTTCCAATTACCTTTTCAACACTACCATTTTCAATTACTTGTAGCATATTTAGAATAAATGTTGCTGTTTCACCACGAGTTGTTGTTCCTTTAGGGTCGTATTGATTGTCACCCTTACCTCTTACAATACCTAGGCCATACAGTCTTTGTACGTCTTCTTTATAAATAATTTGGTCTTTGTCTGAGAATGGTAGGTTTACAACTGGTCCCCATATACCTTTATACTGTAAAGCCTTGTTTACAATAATTGCTGATTCTTCTCTTGTAATAGATGTGTTTGGGTCAAAATAACCATCTCCTCTACCTTGAATGATACCTGCACTCGCAGCACGTTTAATACCATCTCGTAAAGTTGAGTTTGCATCGTTTAGATCTTTAAATGAAGCATCTCCAGCTGGCAGGTTTAGAGATTTAGAGATTAATTGAGCAAATTCGGCTCTTGTTATCGCTCTATTGGGTGCGAAAACTCCGTTTCCTTCCCCTATCATAATACCCCTTCTATTTAACTCTCGAATAGCTTCTTCATACCAACCTCCTGTAATGTCATCTTTTGGTTGATAAAGATTATTATAATATCCCTCAACGCTACTTACGAATACATCCCATTGCCCATTATTAATCATGTTAGCAGGGCAGATTTTACCGCTCCATTTTTGGTGTTTTACAATGTTATTTAACGGTACACCAGTTTCTTTCATTAAATAAGCTACAAGTTTCTTAGCGTTATCTACCGCTTTACTGTAGTTTCCGTCACTGTTAACTGCGATTTCAATTGCAATAGATTCTCTATTACCTGGACCATCACCGTCTCCGGCGTGCCATCCGTTCTCGTTTAATGGTAGATGTTGATAGATCTCTTTATCGTCTACTGTAAAATGCCACGATGCAGCTCGGTCTGTGTTCCCTACTGCTTGGTTATATAGGTATTGAGCGTGGTTTCTAGCACCTGCTCCTACACTTGTATTATCAGTCTCATGAATTGTAATATACTTTGGACTCATGTAGTTTTGAGGACGAATATTATCGTTACCTGCTGGAACAATCCATTCAGTGAATGGAACACCGTTTATTGTACTAGAAGTGCTAGGTAATATGGGAGACAGACTACGTTTTGTTCTGTTTGAATTGTTAGGAACAGTTAATGTACCTGTTTCTTCATGAATACCTTCTGAACGTTGAAGACTATCTACTTTCTTATTGTCGACAGTACCTCCACCACGTCCGTCTACCTCTTCAAAACTAGCTTCAATACTTTTTAAAGCCTGTTCATCTGTTGTTTGAAGTTGGTCTGTGTTACCTTGCACTTGAAGGCTTGTAGATTGCTTATTGTTTACTGATTGTTGTTCCTCTGCAAACGATACCAATGGTGAAGATAATACCGTTAATCCTGCCGTGAATGCTACTACTTTTTTATTAAATTTAATATTCATTTTGAATTTGGCATATCTTACTATCTTAATAGATATACCTTCCTCCTTGTACTTCTTTTAGTCTAAATAATAGTGTGAATAATAGTTTAAATAATCATAGCCTGACCCTCAAAAATAATGGATTAATTTTCCACTCCATATGATAAACCGAAATCTTTAAGTCCTACTAGATATATCAGTATTTCAGAATTATAACACAGCACGATTGCAAAAATATAATTAAATAACATAAATAATTTTTAATGTATAAAAAGATTCTGTTGCAAAAATTCCAAGACTCTTTCAAGTAATATCCTAATCTTGAACACTGATATGTATAACTCTAAAAAAGGTGCGTGATTAGTATGGAAAAGGAAAATTTGTTTAAATGGAGGCATTATCGGCCTGAATTAATAGTAAGTTTGGTACCTATGGTACAATTTGAGCTTCCGTAACCTGATTGTATGCGACTTAAACAACAAAAGTACATGAATAACATAGTAGAACAAGAGCATTGCCTAATTAAGAAGCAATGCTCTTGTTCTATGCTATTGTTCAAATATTTTGACACATCTACAACTATTCATTCTGATTAAGGGTGGCACTATTAAATGAAACAATACCGTCATTCTCTTAAGCAATGTGGCATAACACAAAGTATGTCTCGCAAAGGAAACTGTTATGACAATGCCGTTATTGAAAATTTTTTCGGTATCATAAAATCGAAATTTCTGTATTGAAAAGAATTTGAAAGTATAACACATTTCAAACAAGAATTAGCAAAGTATATAGACTACTATAATCATAAAAGAATAAAGGCAAAATTAAAGGGTATGAGCCCGGTACAATACCGGACCTATACCCTAGAGGCTGCCTAATGAAACGACTTGTCTAACTTTCGGGGGGCACTTCAGGGTTTACCGTACCTATCAAACTAATTAAAATAGTTACACTAAAATGATTAGAGACCCTAATTTATTTACACAGGTTAGAAACATCAGGCTATTTTTAAAGACTTTAGGATTATTGAATAAACAGTAAGAAATGGTTTAAGCCAGTATTTTATTCTTCACTAATAAAGGGAGCAATTATTTTTTTTTCACAAGAAGATAGCACGATATTCGTTGAAGGCGTACCATATTGCATTGTATCATCAATAAATTGCTCTAAACTTTCTACAGAATATGTTGCTATTTTGACAATATAGCTAATTTCCCCTGCTACTCTGTAACATTCAAGTACATCTGGATGGTTATAGCAAAAGTTAGCTAATGATTTACAATCCTTTGTCTTAAACAAAATAAGTGCAGAAATTGGACGATTCAATTTTTTTAGGGAAACATGTGCATGATATCCTTCAATAATTTGCTGTTCCTCTAACTTCCGTACGCGCTCAGTTACTGATGGAGAAGATAAGTGAACGGATTCTGCTAAATCCTTCATTGAAATTTTTGCATTTGACTGTAATAATTCTACGATTTTTTTATCAATCTGATCCATAAATTATCCAACCTTTTTTTATAAACTAGAATAAATGAAATTCTTTATATAATAAAGCTAAACAATCAAATTTCCTTGTTCAACTTATGTATCAGCCTACTATCTTTATATAAAATTAGGATAGAAGGAGGCGAGTTTCAATATGAAAAAGATTTGTTTATTATTAGCTGACGGATTTGAAGCAGTGGAAGCGAGTGTATTTACTGACGTACTAGGCTGGAATAAATGGGAGGGTGATGAGTCCACCGAGGTCGTAACAGTTGGTCTTCGAAATAAATTAACCTGCACCTGGAATTTTACTGTCATACCAGAAAAAACGGTTGATGAAATTCAATTAGACGAGTTTGATGCATTAGCTATTCCAGGGGGATTTGAAGAAGCTGGTTTTTATCAGGATGCATACAGTAATGAATTCTTACATGTTATTCAACATTTCCATGCCAAACAGAAGCCCATTGCCAGTATCTGTGTAGCATCTTTAGCACTCGGTAAAAGCGGAATCCTTACAAATAAAAAAGCCACCACTTACAGTCATCCAACAAGTAAACGAAAAGAGCAATTAAAGAACTTTGGTGCAATCGTACAAAATGATTTAATTGTTCAGGATGGAAATATTATTACATCTTCAAATCCAGGTACAGCTTTTGATGTTGCCTTTTTATTACTTGAAATACTAACATCTAAACAGAACGTTACACATGTAAAGGATCTTATGGGATTTTAGGAATATCTCATCAATAAATGGGTAATTTGTAAATTTTGAAGTTTATCATTAGTTATGTGGTAAACATCCATGCTCTAGTTCTATTTGTTGAACCAAATGAAAACATTAGCATTTGACTAGTATAGGAGAATTTTTTAATAGCACCATTTGTTACGTATAAAAAGAAACAACTTTACTATAATGAATGTTGGATAAGTTAAGTGTGATAGGGGTCTGGCGAAACATCTTAAATAAATTTTTTATTTGTGTATAACTATGTGAACAGTTCATGTTTTATAATGCAGTTCTATTAATTCAGATGGATATGTAGGTGAAACAAATGAAAAATAAGCAACCAAATTAAGAGTACGATTTAAATAAAAGATACACATACAAAGAGTTCCCTGATAAAATCAGTGGTCGCTGTGATAATTGCGGCAACACCCCATTTAAAAGTTCCGTTAAAGATTTCATCTTCTTAAGAGAATGCCGTCAATGTGGTACGAAAAAAATCATAAAGCCCTATCCCAAGGGCTTTATTCATTCTTTTAGATTTTTAAGGAGTATTAATCCTTAAATTAACTCATATAACTTTAAAAAATATATGATAGTTTCTTCTATTTGATTATTTGTCTCACTATAAAGAATATCTACAACTGGTAGTCCAATCCCCCAACAAAAATTTTTTTTTATTATGTCTCGTAACATTCGCTTTCTTGAACCCTTAAATCCCCCAAAGTACTCAGATTTCATATATTTATAATGTTGTATACCATTATATTCTATAACAAATAGAGGATATTTACCTTGGCAAACAACAAAATCCATTCGATAATCATATTCAAATCCAAGTTTTTTTAGAGATAGTTCTTTAATAAAAACTATATCGTTTTTAATTAGAAAATGTGTAATAAATTCCGCTCCATAAGACTCTTTATAACTTCTGCTGCAGCTAGGACAATTTTCACCATCCTTTTTGATCTTAATGGGTGCTACCTTCCACTCATGCCCACGAAAGCATACATGTACCCCCTTAGTCCTCATTGATTTATAGGGGCCAATAAAAGTAATATCGGACCTATTTTTTGCTAAATAGTCTATATATTTTTGATGATTAGGTGATATATTCTCATCTATCTCTTTTCTTATTATGTTTGAACACCATACATATTTACTACCCCCATTTTCTTTATTGATTACATAAGACTGTATTAATTGAATGTCTTTTTTATTTTCAAGCTTTTGAAGATACTCTTTGTATTGAGTTAATTCTGCAGGTTCTCTAGATTGTTTTTTATAAAAATGTATACAACCATAATTATCCTTTACTAAAAGAATTATTTTCCCTCTAAATACCATAATTTTCATCCTTTTATTAAAAGTTGTATTAATTTAATAAAAATTTATCATAAAATAATCAGGAATCGACTCATTACATAATCCTTACCCT
This sequence comes from Bacillus cereus group sp. MYBK14-1, assembly GCF_051916885.1. Classification (NCBI taxonomy): domain Bacteria; kingdom Bacillati; phylum Bacillota; class Bacilli; order Caryophanales; family Bacillaceae; genus Bacillus; species Bacillus cereus group sp. MYBK14-1. The sequence goes on from NZ_JBQAHM010000013.1 coordinate 82,158, forward strand.
ATCATCTAACTTGCAATACGTTTGCGGTATTCTTGCCCTAATTATAATAAATATGATAAATCCAGCAGCTTAAGTCTTTTAATATATTATTAAAAAAAGGATATGCTTAATTGCATATCCACTATTAGAATATTATACATTTCACCTATTCCAAACTTTCTTCTTATTTATATACTTACCTTCGCTTCTCCAATATCCTGTTTTTTAATTAAATCTAAGTAAAAATGTGAGACAGTTGTGTTGTAATAAGGAGAAATAAAAATAAATGATAGATTAAATGTAAACATTCCGATAAATGCGGATAATAAAAACCAACCAATAAATGATAACCAAAGAACAAATAACTTTAGCTTTTGTCCTTTCATTATTCTTTTACTTTCTCTCAATGCTTCACTTGCTGTATAATCAGGATTCTCTACTAATATGTAATACGACATGGAATAAGAAAAAAATTTAATAATACCTGGAACAATTAATAAGAGACTCCATAAAAAAAGAAAAATAGCTTGCAGCAGCCCCAATTTCATTGATTTAAATACATTCTTCTTTTTAAATCCCGAAAATACATCGTCTACCTTAGCATCTTCTTTTTTCCCTAAGTGTAAAGTAAAAACAGAATATCCATAATTGAAGATACCTTGTATGACACTATAAATTAGGAAACAAACCCCACCTAAACCAATATAACTTAGAATAAGTACAGCAAGTGCTGTTGGATCTACTTGTGGTTCCCCACCAATTGAATAAATAAATAACACATCCGGGCCAATTATCCCGATAAACAGTGCAAATATTAAATACATAAAAGTGGCGATTGCTGATGCACTTAAGGTTGGTACAAAATAGAATAAAGCTGATACTCCTATACCTACTCCCCATTTCCCATCTAACGAATTAAGTGCTGCTTTCTTAAAATTTCTTGTCATACTTGTATTCCCTCCTTTTTTCTTATTTTGCTTTACTAAAAACATAAAAGAACTTGTAGCAGGCCCCGCTACAAGTTCTTTTAGCAAAATACTTTAGCTCATCGAAAAATTATTTATTCTATACAATCGGGGGTAATGCCTAAAATATGGTTTATTAACATCATTATATAACATAATTATGAAATTTTGTTAAAAATTCTATATATTTAGACAAATGATTCTTCACTTTTTTACTAATTTTTTATTTTTATGTAGTTTTATCTATTGAAAATAAGTATAAAACCTCTGCGCGGGGTAGCACTATATGCCCATCAAGCTTAACAAAACAGGTTGCCCCCAAAACGATAAATATGAACTTCTTTGCGATAAAAAACACAAAATTTTCGTTAAAGGAGAAGCTCAAAATCTTAATTTGATGGGCTGAATCCCGTATTCCTCCTTTTCGAGGTGGGCAAAAACATCCGTATCAAAAATCTATAAAAAAAGAGAAGCTAAAAGAATACAATCTTATCTTTAACACAAGGAGAAAAAAGCAGAATCTGTTTGATTAAAAATATGTTTTAGACTATTGAACAGTAGTTGTAGACTGACAATATGTTTTCTGTACCCGAAGGATAATGTGTTAGACGAGATGACTGGGATAAACGCATAAGAAAACCACCTGTGAGAGCGGTCAATTTTTTAGTAATTAAGTTCATGTTTCCATCGAAAAAATGCACCTTAACGAGGAGCATTAAGATATGTATTTTTCACTTTAATGCTTTTATTATGTTATCTACAAATATTTTATCGATTTCATGTCCATGGTTTATTTGTTCTGGGTCCATAAGTAATGCTTTTGATCTATCTTTGTCAATCCACAAATGATACGTCTGGGTAGTTCCGTTTAAATAATGAACATTGATTTTAAAATTTGGTTCTTTTATGTTAGATGGATTTGTTGGGGTATCGAAGTGAGTGAATTTGATAGCATTCAAGAAGTCTCCAATCTCTAAATCCTTAACAAATATGTATTTTTTATCACCCTCAACTTCAATAAATTCAACAGGTTTATTTTTTATGGAGTGTGATCCCTCACCATCCTTCGCTGTATATTGAAGTATAATACCATCTTCTGACTGGGTGCAATCTCTTAGCATATATGCAAGACCATGTGTTTCTTGAGGAGTAACGAACTTATTACATATATCCTTTCTATTGTCGTTTTTGTACTTGTGAATAAAAGTAAATTTCTCATTCTGATAAGTTACAGTGTCTACACTCGGTACTTTGGCCTCCTCGTCAATTAAATAATTTTTAATGTGTATCTCGTCATTTTTCTTATCTTTTACATTTTGAGAAAATGTTTCAAATCGTTCTAGATTTCTAGATTTTTCTTTAGGTATGTGTATTACAATCTCATTTTTACTCGCTTCAGAAGATGCTTCTTCATTACCACATGCAGTTAAAGAAGCGAGCGATAAGCATATTGCTCCAACAATTAATGTTTTCTTCAAATTGAGCTCCTCCTTTCAATATATTGTAAATTTAATTATATCAATGATTAACTATTTTCCCCTAAAAAATTTATCGATACGAATCTTTTCCGTATCCCATCATCATTAAGTTAAAGCAAAGATGTATCCATAAACGTGTAATTTTTTTAGCGTCTTTTGAGAAATCAGATGATGAGAATTCACTGGCTTGCTTTTCATTATAAAGATAAAATTTAAATTTCTTAGGTTCGTTTATTTTTTGTAACTCTTCATATAAATTAAATGCAATATTAATTTCCTGTTTACTAGCGTTGCTGTCTTCTTTTATATGAGTTAGTTTAAACGCTTTCTCTATTAAATCTGTTCTTAATTTTAAAATCGTAATCATATCACTTTTCAAATCAAAATATTTAATTAAGGTTTTACACTTTCTCAATATTACAGTATTAGATTTCTTATATAATAAAATTATTCTCTTTATTTATTTTATGTATCTGTTCCCTTTGAACCCTACTATTATAGGGTTCCTTTTTTTATAATCATATATTTATTAATTAAGTTATCAATTTCCTGACTTAAATAGAGGACTTTCGTATGACTAAAGCCATGTTTATTTACCAATTCTACTAATTCTAATTTTTTATTTTCTATTAAATCCTTTAACTTCGCTACTAACATAAACTTGTTTTTTTCACACTCCCTCTGAGCAAAATAAAAAGAGCTGCTCCCAGCTCTTATATACTAAAATCTTTATTATTGCAGTGTAAAATTTTCCATATTCTATTATAAATGAATATATATAACGCTAACAACAATAATTTCTAGTGTATAAATAAAAAGCAGCAATATTTAATTACTGCTACTCTTTTTAAATTCATTATTTATAAAAAAGTATTCTTCCGGTCCATCAGCCTCACCATATCAAACTTCCAGCCTTATAATATGTGCTGCTACTTCCTTTAAAACCACATTCATAAATAATATGATAGGTGCCACGTTATGTTCTGGATCTCTGTAGTTCTTGAGATTGGCTATAAATGACCATTCATTATCTTTTAAATTTGTATAATAATCATTCTCTTCTTCCCAGGTTCCTATGTGCCACCTCATATATAAAAAATCATCTTCTGCAAATGCTTCATTTATCTGTTTCTTTGTAAATGGAATATATTTACTATGATTAACTTTTATATATTCTTTAACAAATGGAAACTTTAAAGCAGCTTCTTCCCAGCTTCCTGTATTTATTAATTCCACCAATCCTTTATATCCATCTTTTATAATTACTTTATCTCGAAAGGCTGTATACATTTCAAAAGAAATTTACTTCACCCTCTTAAATTCATTATGAATTTAATTAACATATATACTTAACTACACAATAGAAGGTTTTAGAAATCTTATTACGTTTCCCTTTTCATTAAATTCACTCTCATTGTTACAATTCTTTGAGGTAAGATCCACTATATAACTCTCTGAAATTTTAAAAGTTCTTTCCTCATTAAACATTGTCAAAGGGACTGATACTCCAACATTATTATCTAAATGACTTAGTACCATTACAGGGATAGTTTCTCCTTTTAACAAATCAACATATGAGGTCTTAACTTTATAATAATGTCCTTCTAAAAAATGCATTTTTCCGTTTATTAAATCCACTGCAACGCCATTATTACAATACGCTAAGCTTTGATTTGAAAAATGAATATCGTCCGATACTTTAATAAATTTCATTGTTTTATTATCAAATATATAGTAACCATCTCTTACTACAAAAAGATTATGTGGATTGATAAACTCTAGCAGATAATGCGTAATTTCAAAGCTAGTATCTCCCTCAATCATTTCTCTGTATTCTACATAAAGTTTTTCTAACTTTTTAAATGTACTTAGTTTGATCCCGTGATTTGGTCTTGATGCAAGTGTTAAGTCATCTAATACCCATTTACCCACATATGTTGACGTTGGAATCATTTACAATTTACCCCCTTCAAAATTCTATATATGAACATATAAACTATTTAAATTTAATAAATTGGGCTCTACTTAAAGTATAGACAGAATCTATTTAATAACTAAGATAATCCTCTAACTTTTTCATATTTAATTCTTTTGAACTACCCTCACTTTCCCTTCGTTTAAAAGAGGGGGATTCCTAAGTAAAGAGTTCTATTGAACTCTAATTTATTAGGCTATCTCGACATTGAAGTGAACCCCGAAAGTTAGACAAGTCGTTTCATTAGGCAGCCTCTAGGGTATGAGCCCGGTATTGTACCTGGCTCATACCCTTTAATTTCCTCTTAATTCTTTTATGATTATAGTAGTCTATATACTTTGCTAATTCTTGTTTGAAATGTGTTATACTTTCAAATTCTTTTCGATACAGAAATTCCGATTTTATGATACCGAAAAAATTTTCAATAACGGCATTGTCATAACAGTTTCCTTTGCGAGACATACTTTGTGTTATGCCACATTGCTTAAGAGAATGACGGTATTGTTTCATTTGATAGTGCCACCCTTGATCAGAATGAATGAGGAGTTTGTCTTGATCTGTTATACGTTCAAAGGCTTGGTCTAACATTGTTGAAACAAGTGAATAGGTCGGTCTTGAACCAATTGTATACGTGATAATTTCACCCTTAAATAAATCTAACATTGGTGCTAGCTATAACTTCTCCCCAAATAAATTAAACTCCGTAATATCTGTAATCCACTTTTCATTTGGTTTATCGGCTTGGAAGTTGCGATTTAAAATATTCGGCACAAATTTCCCAACTGTCCCTTTGTAAGAGCGATATTTTTTTATACGAACAAGACATTTTAACCCTAATTCTTTCATAAGGCGATACACTTTTTTATGATTTATTTTGTGTCCACGATTCATCAGTTCATCACGAATACGCTGATACCCATAACACCCACCATATTCATCATAAATAGCTTGAATCAGTTCTTTTACCTCCGCATTTGAATCAAGACGATTGAACCGTTTGATTCAGTAATAGTACGTACTACGTGGAATGTTTGCCAGTTGAAGTAACTCTTTGACAGGAAATTCATGCCCTAACTCATAGATTACTTGGGCTTTGTCTTGTTTTGTGATTGTTTCTTGTTTTGAACTAAGGCATTCAACTTTTTTAAATATGCATTTTCCATACGTAAACGCTCATTTTCCGCTTGTACTGCTTCTATTGAATCCTCTACTACTGGTTTTATTTTTTATCTTTCATGGTAGGACGCCCCTTTTTCTTTAAATGTAGGGCATCCAATCCACCTGTTTCATAAGCTATTTTCCATTTCCGAAGTGTTTCATAAGACGGAATATTGAAAAGTGCCACTGTTTCTCTGATAGATATTCCGTGTTCATTCATATAATTAAGTACGTCTAGTTTATACTTGGTAGAGTAGGGTGTATAGCATTTTTCAAAAGCATTTTCACCTGAAGATTCATATCGTCTAATCCACTCACGAAGTAAGCTAGGAGTAACTTCTATAGATTTAGCAATTGTTTTTCCACTTTCTGTACCATCTAAATATCGTTTCACTACTTGGATTTTCTCTGTTGAAGAAAATTTAATCATAAAAAATGCACCTCCAATTGTTAGACTGTGTCTAATAATTGGGGTGCACTTCAAACTGGACGGTTTTAGTTTTCACTTTACATATACATATAATTCATTTACAGTTACATAGAATATTTTGCTTTTTTGTTGAATTCTTAAAATGTTAGTCTAACTTATATCCGAATTTATACATTTCTACGACATACGTTTATGATTTTATGAATCTAAATCTATTTGGAAAATTATAAATCTACCTCCAGTAAGCGTAACAAACACTCTATCATTTTTAACTTTAAATATAGATTTATCAGGAGCATAGTTATTTATTTTTGTTTGCGCTTTAATTGAAATATTATTTGTATCGTCCACATGAACCAATAAAATGTCACCAGATGAACTAATTACTAATGCATGCTGTTCTTCAAGAGCTACTACTTTATCCCACTTATACTTCTTATTTGGTTTATCGGATAGTACTGTTCCAGAGTCATCAATCTTTTTACCATCTTTATCAAAAAGAATGATATTTGAACCTTCTCCTACAGCCAACATTTTTCCATCAGTAAGTTGGTCAATAGATTGGATACCATGTTTAGGGAATCCCCAATCTCCTGATTCAATAACTTTACCATCGTTAGTTGACATGACTTGATAGTTCCCTTTATCCCCTACCATTAAAAGTTTTCCATTCGTAAACTCAACTGTATCGTTAATATTCCAGTTATTTTGCCACTTGCCTGTTCTAGCCACTTTCACTTTCGAAGTTGTATCTAGAAGTGTATAATATCCATCATTATGCACTAACAAAATTTTTCCATTCAATAATTTTTTAACAAATCTTGGAGTACGTGGATCTGATAATTTCCCTTTCTCTACATCTTTTCCATTTGTTCCTACAACTTTCCATTTCCCTTGCATACCAGCAATGAAAATTCTATTATTATCTATTTTCACCATACCTTTGGTAGGAAAACTAGGACTAACTTTTCCTATTGTATTTGGTTCTGTTTGACCATTTTCAGTACTAAGAAAAGCATAATCATTGGAACTTACAGCATAAATTTTGTTGTCATTAATCAGTACTGCGTTTTGAATAGTGCTACTATTGGCATCCCACTTATTAGTTACTACGCCATACACGCCCGCTGCACTTGCACTTGTAGGGACAACAAATAAAGCGCTTACAAGTAAAGAAGAAGCTAGTTTTTTAATGTTAATCATTTTTCCCACTCCTATCAAATATTAGTTACTACCCATATGGTACCATATTTTACCTTCTATAAATATGAATATATACATATTTATAAATTTAAATAAAACCCTGATAATATGTAATATTTTAAAAATAAAAAAAGCAGGCCGGGACACGCTGCATGATACCAGACCACTTACTAGCAGTTTGGCCTGTAGCTGTAATTTTGACAGAATTGTAACCTTCATGATGCCTAGTACTCTCAGGAACCATTGTAATCCCTGAACCGGTTCCTACAATGCTCCTTTTTGCAATAGTAATGTTACCATTCATTTGCTATTTATCTTGTGATTTCCACTTTCCGATTTGCGAAGGCTTAAGGTTTAACTCAGCTGCAATATTAATAAGTGGTTTCTCATCTTTACTTGCTTTGTATATTTCAAATGCTTTATCCCTGTCTGGGCTACGTTGTCGTGCCACGACCACCACCTCACGATAATCTCTATTAGTATTTTATTTAAACTTTTAAAAACTCATCAATTGCTTTATCCAGTACTCTAATAAGAGCCCCTCGAGACTGTTTTGATATCAAATCATCATTCATCTCATTATGTAATACAGCCTTTTCTAATTTCTGTGGATCGATGTGCTGCTTTACTAATTCCAAATCGATAACATTGTTGATTAAATGACCAACAACAACTGTTTATTCTTGTTTATTTAGTTTCATTTGTCCAATTCCTCCCTATAAAAATCCCTAATTTAGTCTTGGAATTCTATGAATCTCGATGTATTATGTTTTTGTATTTTCTCAGTACCTAAGCCGAGAAAACATCATCACTTCTGAAAGGACCCGAACTCCAACGGGTTCTTTTAATTTACTTGAACTCATTTTCGAATTATTGTATTATATTTTCGGGTCTTGCTCCATAAATCATTATCAGGAGAATCTGCAGGTTTGCAGGTTCTTTTTTTATAAAATAAAAAAGCAGCTGTTAAGCTACTTAAAGTTTGTCTTATCACCAAATAAAATGATATATATATTCTCCCGTTATCCTTTCATCAGCTCCTGCAACTCTAGCAAATCTCACTATGTCCGCCCCCTGAATGAAATACATTGTTAGCGTGACTGGCACCTGAGACCACATAAAACGATAAAGCTCATTCACTCTTTGCCTAGTCGTAACAATTAAATCATTTGCAGGCCCATTAATCCATGCAGTTGTTCTAACTGAAGTAAACGGAAGATTTATCCCATTAACAACTATTCTTGCCATACTTTGAGTTATATCCACATCGTTCCCCTCATTCCAAGAATCAAATCTGTTTCTCATATTTACATAATTATTCTTAGTTATAAGAAATGTTTAAAGTAAATTCTGTATAAAATAAAAAGCAGCGGATTTGCTACTTTTATTTATTCCAATCTTTAAAATCAGAGTATTTATTATACTCTTTCTTAATAACATCTTCATGCCAATCATCTTCCGCATCTGGTCTTGATGTTTTGTTATTGTATTCATTTACATCGCCATTTTTGTTAAACTATTCCTCATTTCTGTAAACATAACGGTAAATAAATTGTCTAGCTTCTTTTAATGAATTAAATTCTCCAAAGTAAATTTTTTGTTTTATTCCTACCGCATAACCATGTACAAAGTAAGTTGTCCCGCTTTCTCCATGCGTTTCAAAAAACGGCCTTTTCGACTCATCAATCTTTCTCATTTTAACATCCCCTTTCAATCCGCCTTAAATTTATTATACAAAATAAAAATAGCTACTTTTAAAAAGTTTCATCCTTTTTTCAATGAGAAGAATCTTATTTTAATAAATCCACATCAAATTTGATGTATGCATGGGAAATAAAATAATATTCATAATTATTCCTATAGGAAGTTGTATGTTCGGTAAATCGTTGATAACACTGTGTTTCTCGGCTATTAAAAATTATCAAATATACATATTTTTATATATTTGCTTAAAACTACCATTTTCAGCACCTAATCACCTTTATTCCCTGCATAAACATCACATTGTTAACTATCTGTATTTTTATTTGAATAGTACCCTATCGCTACTTTATATATGAACAACACTTTAGGGAGGTTTTACTATGAAAATAGAAATTCAATTCAAACTCAAAATCAGTATCCATTGCAGTACATTAGTAGAATTACTTTTACTAATCGTACAGGCTTGCCTGGGGCAATAGTCTCAGGTATTTTTTCGTTCGTTGTGTTCGTTTGTTTTGTAAAACAGGGCAAATCTATCAATTCTATTAAATCCATCAATTCAACTATTACATATTATCATTCGATTCATATACTATAGTAGATTGCTAGAGAGGAGGTGTAAGCATGGACAGTTGTGTTTTGTTCGTTAATGGACAACCTTTTTTAGTGGTCTCAGTCGCTGGAATCGAAATTGCTAGATTAGAGCTTTCTCTTCAAGTAGCATTGACTTTAATAGCGTTAGGGATTCCAATTTGCGCTTAAACCTTACGTATTTATTAAAAAGAGGGCTTTTGTCCTCTTTTTCGTTTTCCCCTTATCTTTTCCTTAACAATAGACAAGGTGCTACCCAGATCACGGCAGCGCCTACGAAAATTGCTATTGGTTTAATCATTAACAAGTATATCTGGTCCCTTCTTCAACATATACGAGAAACCCGAAATAAATACAACACTAAATATAATAATTGAAGACCACATATTAAAATGATATTCTTTACCTGCAACTAAATTATATATGTTATGGACCAAGAAATTAGCACCTATGATAATCCCACCTAAAAATGCACTAATTAATATGCTCATTAAATAAAATTTAAGTTTTTGAAACATTTTCCCTCTACCCCTTTTCTAAAATAAACTTTATTTGATTGCCTTTAGAAAATTATACCACTTAGTTTTCAGGTATTATTAAATCCATAGTTAAATTAAGGTTATTTTAAGAATAGATAGTTTTCTATTCAAATGTCCAATTTATTCAATAAAAAGAGAGCACCTGCGCCAGTAATATGTCTCGTATCTCTAATCTCTGGAAACAAACTAATTCCTTCGTGTTTTAACTTCACTTCATTTTTAAAGCGAGTTTTCAATGCGCGGTATTCCTTTAGTATTTTCACTACTTCTTTCTGAACCTGTTTTTCTGTCTCTCTATCGATAGCCGGTAATAATGTTAATTGTCTTTCCATGAAGGAATCCCCTATTTCTGAATTTGTTTTTTTTATATCACATAAGGTACGTGAAATTTTACTATTTCTTTAAGGATTATTTTGTTGAATTCTCATAAAACACTTTTTAAACTCCTCAACATTGGAAATAGCTATATAATAAAAAAGATTAAATGTTAGGAGTGCTATAAATGTCTGATATAATTAAACTCTGTATTATAATAGTCGTTGCCCTATTTTTAATATTTTCCATAATATCAGAGTTTAAAAAACCTCAAAAAAATATGTTTTGGTTCTCGATTGACGTAATGTTTCTTCTTGTAGCTTTTTTACTAATAAAGGACTATATCGCCAAACATGTAACGTAATTACATGAATAAAACTAAAAATTCCGTAAATACTATGGGCACATGGTTATCTTTCTCCGATTTTCTTACATGAGCAGTTAGCTTTTACTAGCTGCTCTTTATTTGTATAAGGTACTCAATTGACTGGAGCACATATAATATTCTGGGTTCCTTTCTTTATAAAATAGTCGTTATAAAATGAGGTTCGTCACGAGAGCACTTTACTAAGTGCTCTTTTTAAATTCCAACTTAATACAAAATGAAATTTTTATTCTAATCTTCTCTAACATCGTCCTTAATTAAAAACGACTCACATTCCTTACAGTAATATTGTTTTATGTATGGCAAGTAATACATTTCATCATTTGGATGGTCACAACCCATTTCTCATTCCCCTTTTCTAATAAAATAGCATTTTTGTTGAAAATGATGCCCTCATCTATTTGGACACATTTACCAGTATTTTTACCAAAAAATTCATGATATGGTTATTTAGTCGAGTACGTCATTACTTGACGATTACCCTTAGAAACCCCGCAGACAAACGGGGTTTCTTTTATTTAAATAACGATTTTTTCTTACTCCTCAACCAGCTAAAACTACGTTAAAATTAATCCATAATTTGTAAGGACGTATATAAAATGCTCTCACTATATACATGTGTATCTTGTGATCAACCTCTCATACAACACGATGAACATTCGTTTATTCATTACTGCATTAATCCAAATTGTGAAAAAGCAAAACTGCACTTATCTCTTTTTCTTTACAATAAGGATTTTGTATTAAATCTGCACCAAGATTAAGAAGCATACATACCATATCTTGTGCACCTTTTTTATATAAATCTTGTTCATTGAGCGCCTTTAAAAGCGCTCTTTTTGTTGAAAAACTACACAAAGAGAAAAAAACGCATACAATGTTATGTATTCTTTTTCATTGTAAGTTTGGGTGGAAGAGCGTTCTCTAGAACGCTCTTTATATTTGTTTATAAACAAATAATTTACTGGAAAATACTCACAGTTTGTATAAGCCAAGCATATATTTACTTAGACAAGACATAGTTTTTTACTGTACATGTACAATTTTTGTGCATGTTTTTTTGTTCAATACAATAACTATTTTATTAAAAATCCTTAATGAGCTACTCCTTAAAGTTTTGTAATATTAATGTCACTAAAATCAATTTTTTCGCTATAAACTCTTTACTATAATTTTCTATATACACAAACAAGGAGAGTGTTATATGAAAAAATCATTAGTTATATCTGTATTACTCGCACTATTTTCTAGTTTTGCTATTGGATGCGAAAGATCACCTACTATAAATAGAATGGGAACCGAACAATATTATGTACAGATAACAAACAACGGTGAGATAAAAGGGAACCAACGATTCTATACTTTATCTACTTATAATAAGGATGGGATAGAAAAAACAGTTACATTTGGAAGTGTAAAACCTGGAAATAAACCTCTTAAAGAAAATGCCTTCATCCGCCTTTATGTCAATCAAAAATATGACAACAATACTGAGATAAATCATAGAGAGATAAAATCCTACGAAGAAGTTCAAAAAGACGATTTACCTTCAAAAGTAAAAGAAAAATTACATATTAAATAGGTAGCTAATCAACATAAAAGATAATCTCTTATACATGATAGAGTGTCTTTTATGTTGATTTTTTTCACATTCCTCCTTATTTACTAAGGGAAAACCTATGGTATAATATAGGTAGCTAATTTTAGGGGATGTTTTCTCTACATCGCTCGTTGCCATCGAGCGTTTTTATTTTTCAATAGCTAACTTTCTGAAAGTTTATTAAAATTTGGTTACCGATATGTGTAACAACTGGCCCGTGCTTCTGTACGGGCTTTTTTGATGCTTCCACGCATCGCAATACACAGTAACCCATTTACTATGTGGGGGATTATTATCAAATTTCTAAATATTAAGACATTAAAAGGTTTATCCTATTTAGCTAGACCTAATCAGGACGTTAATAACGTTCATTATGTTCGTTTGTTTTGTTAGATGTAAAATCAAATTGAAACTGTATTCTTCGAATTAATAAGTACTATTGAACTACCCCCACTTTCACTTTGTTTAGAAGTGAGGGATTCCTAAGTAAAGAGTTCTATCGAACTCTAATTGATTAGGCTAACCCCGCAGTCCTTGCGGTTAGAAGCCTTATCGCTTCATTCTTTATATTGATACTTGCGTTAATATCCCTATCATGGTGTGTACGACAAGAAGGACAGTCCCATTCACGTAGGTTTAGATTTTTAACGTCTTTATTTTGATATCCACAACAAGAACATAATTGGCTGGAAGGAAATGTTTTCGATACGACAATGACTTGTTTGCCATACCATTTTGCTTTATATTCCAACATTGTTCGAAATTGTGACCATGATACCTCACTAATTGCTTTTGCTAACTTATGATTCTTTAACATATTCGATACTTGCAAATCCTCTATACCGATAACATCGTGGTTTTTGATGATTTCAGTTGAGATTTTGTGCAAGTAATCTTTCCTAGCATTTGATATGTATTCATGAATTCTAGCTACTTTTACTCGTTGTTTATTACAGCGAGAAGATCCTTTCATTCTTCTAGAAAGAACACGCTGCGCTTTCGCCAACTTATCTTCTAATAATCGGAAAAACTTCGGATTTTTATAAGGTTTACCATCTGACAAAATAGCGAAATCTTTTAGTCCTACATCTATTCCAATGTAAGAATGTGTTTTCGGAAGTTCTTGTACTTCTGTTTCAACTAATAGTGACACAAAATATCTGCCAGAAGGGTTTCGTCTAACAGTCGCATTTACAATACGTCCCTTTACTTTGCAGCTTTTGGCAAATCGAACAAGGCCTAGTTTCGGCAACTTTATTTTGTTCCCTACAACGGCTATGTTTTCATTTGTTTGTTTTGTGGTGTAAGATTGTACGTTATTCTTCTTGGATTTGAAACGCGGGGCACTATTTTGTTTTTTGAAAAATCGTGTATATGCATCCGCAAGGTTGCGAACAGACGACTGAATCGCAATACTATCTACTTCTTTGAGCCAAACAAACTCTTTCTTCATGGCAGGAAGTTTGGCAGAGCATGTACCATATGTTAAGCCTTTTCCAGTCTCTTTGTATACGTGATCCCATAGGGATAGGAAATGATTGAATACAAAGCGAGAACAACCTATCGTTTTGTTAATTAGAATTGCTTGTGCTTGATTTGGATAGATACGAAACTTAAAGGCTTTATTAATTATCATTTAATTCACCTCCATTTAAGTATATGACTATTATATACCAAACGTACATTCGATAGGTAGTGGAGTAAAGCTTTCTGTAAGTCGAACAATTAAGATGGCTTACTGCCATCCCTTGTTCGAAGCCAATTCATCTCCCACCTACTCACTCGGCTGTGACCCTTCACGCTCCTTGAGGAAGGAGTCTTCTTGGCTAAAATGATAAAAACATAATAAAAAAGAGTGCGATTAAGATATGCACTCCTTCAAAAGAATTTACCACTCTCGATGGTCACCGTGATCATGATTACGATCGCGTTCATGATCACGTCTACGACGACACTCATCACAATCGCAGTCACGTCTACAATGACAGTTGTTAAAATCGTTTCTTCTGCGTCTACGACCGCATCCGCAAAATACTAAATCATCCCAAAATCTATTACAATCTCGAGAATGTCCAAAATTATTATTCCATCCCATAGATATGATTCCCTCCTCTAAAAATTGAATTCATCATATTCTATGATTAAAAGTTAGAAATGGTTTGTTTACTAGTCTATGTTTCAGACTAATAATATTTCAATTTGCAAGTCTATCTGACCCCTTATCTTTCCTTAACAACAAACAAGACGCCACCCAGATTACGGCAGCGCCTACGATAATTGCTATAAACTTAATCAAACTTATTTATCCTCACTTTATTTATTCCTTTGTTTCCATACCCCATTCTCTTTACGATAAGTATTCTTGCCATCCATGAAGTCAGCTGTATTACCCGGAATGCTATATTTCTTATTCTTTTTCTTAGCCTTCTTCTTCAGTCTCTTCTCTTTTTGAATAACTTGCAAATCTGCCTTCCATTGTTTCAACAAATCCTTTTCACGTCGCATCGAATTTGTACCCCTTGGATTAAAATGTGAACTAAATAATTAGATTCTATCTATTTATATAGAATCCTTTAATCCAAATGTCCATTTTATTCTACCCCTTGTTTAATATGTACCAATTTATGTTTTTCCTTCTATATAGGCCAACGATATATTATAATCCTTTATATCCCCAAGGAGGTTTACCATGCTTAATTTCCATAAAATATTTCCCGTCTTAGGATTCTTTTGGTTTTTATACGGTTTTATTGGTCTCATATTTTTATTACTATTCCTTAGCGTATCGTAACAATGCGTATACATGTATGCTTAATGTGTAATTTCTATATAACAAAGAAAAAAGCACCCGTTATGGATGCTTTTGATTACTTATGCGCTTAATTTTCCAGTAATCTCTTCTGCTGTTAAATCATATTGTTATTCCTCACTTTTAATAAAAATACAAGATATTAGTAAGGATGATTTATATGAACAAATTCCGGAAGAGGATAATTAAATCTTTACAAACTTTTTGGGGATGCTTAGCATTTGGTGTATTAATGTTTGCTATCTTCTTAATTATGGATCTAACAGATATACCTTTAAATTCATTAAGTTGGAGAGATTGGATAGGTTCTACAATAGGTGCAGCCATTGTATCTGTAGGGATGTTTACTTTAAGTAAATTGGATTTAAAATAATTTTTCCGTCAATACTATATGTAGGCTGTATGCCAAAAATCATTTGAAATAGTTTTCTTTGTATCTCCTTGTATAGAGCAGTTAACTTTTGCTAACTGCTCATTTACTCGTGAGCATTATTGACAAGCTATCATATAATGTAGTCATGCCTTTCTTAAAATTAAGTTCGTCACTTGAATTATAAAAATGGGATTAAACCCTATAACCTTTTCAAGAATCAGCCATATTTTATTCCTGAAAAAGTGCTTTATTTTACTGAAAGGTGGTTGCGGAAACAACTGCCTTGTTGTATATGATAAAAGGATTATTTTTTTCAAATATATACTACTAATGATCGATAAATATCTTATAATTGTTATATACGAAATAATTTGTTTAGGAGCAGATAAAATGCCAGTTACACTAGAACTTATTCTTTTTATTCTTATAGCAATTAGTGCTGTTGGCTATTTGATAAAAGAATCTCAAAAAACTAAGAAAAGAACCCTTGGAATTTCACTAGAACTTTTAGTTCTTTTCTGTTCAATATGGAGAATATCGACTATCATAATCCAAATTTCGGAATATAATCTCTCGTAAATAAAACTAAATATCCTGACAATAATTTATATGACATTAGATTTTCTCCTTATTCCCCCTTGGAGAACCGAGCAGTTAGCTTTTGCTAGCTGCTCTTTGTCTGTAAAAATAAACTCAATTAACAAGAAAAGCATATAATATTCTGTGTTCCTTTCTTTATAAAATAAAGTAGTCTTCACAAAATGGATCTCGTCACGAGAGCACTTAATAAAGTGCTCTTTTTTGGTTTTAAAATAAACAAAATGAAATTTTTATTTATTTTTCTTTCATATATAATATTTTAATATTTGTTTATAATATAGTTGTAAATTTTGTACAACATATATCTGTATCCAGTGAAACATCTAAAATTGTACAACCGAGCAATTAGCTACTTTAGCTAGCTGCCTTGTTATGTAAAATAAAGCATTTATGAAAAGCTTTCTCAACACCCAACTGATGGAATTTAATTACCTTTTATGGTAATATATTGGTAATCCCATAAAAATCTATCGTTCCATTAACAGGACCCGTCCCCCCCTAATCGGGTCCTGTTAAATGTTCTCTATTAAAATGGTGTTTTGGTTCAACTATCGTCTTCATCTCCCCACGTCCTACAATTCAATATGCAATATTACATATTCTACACATTAAATTTATAAACATGTAATAATCGGTTTATACAATATTTAAAATTAATATCTAAAGGAGGATACTACATGTCTTTCTTTTCTTGGTCTCCTCTTATTTTCTTAACAGTTGTTGCAATCATCATTTCTATTAAAAAGACTAAGAAACAATAGCTTTAAATAGTTACAATATGTTATTTTTAGGAGGTGTAGTTATGTCATTTGCAGCATGGAGTGCAATTTTTATGACTTTAATCGGAGCAATGTCAGGAGTAATATTTGGTACAATTTCTTCTAAAAGAAGTAAAAATATCAACTAAAAACCTACTAATAAAAATAAATTTTTATTTAAGTGACAGCTGATACAATCTTAATATTCCAGCTGTCATTTTCTATTCAAATAACTATTTTTTCACTTTTTTGATACATTTATGAAACATTTATATGTTATCTTCATTATGTTCTTTTCTTTTCATAAATTGTGTGAATTATACCTACACAAGAAGCTCTAGATCCCTAAATCTAGGGCTCCTTCGTTTAAATAAATATTTTTTTAATTCGATGTATAGACAACTGAATATTTAAACATTAAAATATTATTGTGATTCCCGCATGGTTTCACATACGACTTTTTTCTTCGGTTATGGGGTTCTTACGTAATAGTAAGAGCCATTTTTTTATTCCAATAATTTTTTTGTTAAAAATTTACACACACGTACTTTTCGATATATAATTAAATTATCAATATATTAGGAGTGTTAAGTATGTCAGGAACAATAATGATTTTGTTATATATTTGTTTCGGAATGAGTGTCGTTTTTAGCTTAATAAGGGAATTTCGAAAACCACAGAAAAACCAGTTCTTAATTTTAGTTGATTCTTTAATTTTGCTAGGAGCAAATCCTAGCCTTTTTTCTTTCACCATCGGTTGATTCGAAGACCAGATTCCCTCTTTCAATTACATTAGCTTGCATGCTAGCCTCTTTAGGGAATTCAATGTAATCAACAAGTACACTATCCTCAGTTCCAAGAATTACGCGTCTTACCACTACGCGGGCGTAGCTGCAATTCATATCCCGGTGGAATCTCCAAAGCTAATCCCATTTGTACAACCTTTGTATGGCCCGGCCATATAATCGTGTCCTCTGCTGCTACAAAATCAAAACCAGCACCACCAAACTTTCCATATCTTGGTAACTCCACATCTTTTATAGATTTTCCGAACGGGAAACCCCACTACGGTGCGATAGCACCCACTTTAGGAATGGGATGAGAGTGAGGTCAAATGCGATGTACAAATAAAACAACGAAGGTACGTTCTCTACATCAAGAATTTGAATTGGTATCATTTTCATAATAGGCAAATAAAAGTCTCTAAAACAATCTTGTTCTCTGAAAACAGAATACATAGGAGGTTGAAGTAACAAATTCTTCTACTCCGTAAAATGTATTGAGTCGTCAAGCACAAGACGCTAAAATACATTTGAGAACTCACAATCTGACTCGTTTGGTAATAGAGAATGAGTGCCGTATCTGCTATATGCACTGGATAGGGAGTGTTGATGGCACACCGCAATCTTGCACGTCAGCGATACTAGAAATAGACTTCGCCTTTGGTAGTAAAAATCCCACTGACATTAGTCAGCTTGTGGCTTTAGCCGTGGGAGTGTCAATTACCTCCCTTTGCTTTGATTAATAATTGAGTCACTTTGTAAACATCATGTTGTATTTCCATCATTCTTGATACACTCCTTTAATTAGATTCCACAACTCTTGTTCAGTCATCTCATAAAGTTGTCGACCAGTCTTTTCCTCTTTATAAATTCCTTTTTGTAGTAAAACATCGATATAGATTTGTTTCCTGTCCATGTTGCCTCCTAGCTACTTTTCTTCTTAGGTCTCCTTATAGGTGTAGTTGCTGCCCTTTGTGGACTCCATCCTCCTTTTAATACTCTTTTACTAAATGTGCTATATGAAATACCGTTCTCTTCAGCTAAATTGACCATATCTTCCATTGTTGCTCTTAATTTCTTTACAGGCTTTTTTGCTGCTTCCTCTGGTGACATCCCTTTATAAACACGAGTTAAAAATGTTTTCTTTTTAACCCCATTTTCTAATGCTATTCTTAACCACTTTTGTTCCCTAAATTGATATTTCCGAGGCGGTGTATTAATTGCCTTACCAACATCCCATCCCATTTGATACACCCTACGATATAACATGTTATAGCCAATGCCGTTCTTCTCGGCTGCTTGATAATCTTCCTTTTCTAGCCATCTATTTATCATCATAGCGCTATGCCTCCTAATCCAAATTCATAATCTCCTCTAAAGTTCTATCTGAAATATGGGTGGTAATGATTTGTATGTTCCCGTATTTCTTTTTAGCCATTTCTATAGCTGCGCCCTCGGACTTCGCGTCAAACCAACGGAGCTTCCATTTCTCGTCTTTATCGTAAAACTCTACTGAATACGTCATAATGCTATTACGTTTCAAAAACTTATCCGCTTTACTTGTTGCAGTATAATCAAAACTTCCGACTACATCCTCTAGTGTTAGTTGTTTCATGCTCCTAACCCCATTGGGCGCGATTTGATTTTGTTCTTATCTGCCTGATCCATGATTAATGCGGCGATTTCTAGTTGATGCCTTCCTAGCTCTTTTGCTATTTCGAGAATACCTTTATCCTCATCCCACATTTTTCTTAATTGAATCACTTCACTTTCATCAAACACTAAGTCTAATTCTTCTAAAGCGATATATAAGTTACGACGCGATTTCTTCATGTACCTTTCCTGTTGCAACGCCATTATGTAATTCTCCTTTTCCAAATCCGTTCCAAGTCGTGGCATCCCATTTCCCCTCCAGTTGTAATTGATGAATTTCCCTTAGCTCCGCCATAACAGCATGACGTCTTCTATCCACTTCTTCAGGACTGCGATTCCCTGCTTCGCAAATACAAGGTACAAATTGAAAGCAGCCATTACCCATATCGTTCTTAATTATTCCCGTTCCGTTACATGCACACATTTTAATTCCCCCTTTAAAACTGATAATGTCTTTCTTCTGTAATACTTTGTTTCTTTGAAAGTAATCGTTCTGAAGTTATTGAGAATCCGCGATACAATCCGTTCATCATAAGCACCCTCTAAACACACTCCTGTAAGGTTTGTTGTAAATATAGTAGATTGAACCTTACTATTTTGTTTGATCTATTTTTAACTTGTTGTAATTCCTTTTTATAAGTAACCCTTGCTTCTCAAGTTTGTTTATTATCCTTCGTAATGTAGCAGAAGACCATAAAGGAAATTGCTTAAGCCATTCATTGTAACTGTTATAGCCTTCATTGAAATTCTTTAATTTATTTACCAATAATGAACTTGTTGTAAAATATCGCTTCATTTAATACAGTCGTTTTATTAATCCTAATAAAACGATTAACGGTTGTTAATGTATAAGTAATTTGCTCATTTAGTTCACTTTCTTCATCCAACACTCATAACTCACATTGTCCTCCATGCCAGTAAACCGAACCTTTTCTCTCCCTCTGAACTTACCTTCATGATAAAAGGTTCTTTCTGCCCTATATATTCGTTTAATTGGCGTTACATAGTCATAACCTCGTTTTTCTAAATCACGAACTGCTATTAACATCTCCTTCATAGACCCACGCCTTACAGGTATCTTAAACATCACGCATTCGCCCTTTCGCATACCGCTATGTTGCCTTTAACCCACTTTGTTGATTTCTTAAGTACTTCTTCTGCTTGTTTTAATGTCAATTCGACAATTTCTTTAATACTTAATTGTCCTTTAATCATGTCTTCATCTACTTTTCGACGAGTAGCTAATTTTTTTATGTTTAATTTAATTGCACTAACTTGTTGAGCATTAATTATTTCCTCTTGGATTTCTAGTAAATCTTCACTCGCATAGATTTATAAACCTAATCCGTGAATTGCAATTGCTTTTACTAAGCACCGCTGGATACTTGTGTTAATGTCAAAGCTGTTACGCTCTGCAATCGGCTTGTTTTGATTGTTTAATAGTGGATGACTTTGACTTAGTGATTTTCTTGTACAGTTAACTCCCCCCCTACAAAGTAACCACAATCTGTTTTGGGGTAAGGCCCTCCATTAAATCGTTTTACTTCCCATATTGCTGTTGGATCTACTTTTTAACTGCCCATGATAAGTAGTTAAAACGCCCCTTCTTTTCAACATGTTCCGTGCAATCTATTTAAGCTAATTTAGAAAAGTAATTTTCAGTTGTCATATGAATTTCCCCTTTTTAAAATGGTGCTATTTCCGTTTGTTTACTAACTTCATACACTTGCATAAGTGCTTGTAATCCATATTCGTAAGCTACAACCATTGATGCAGCGTTAGGCTCTTTGCTTTGCTTATATCGTTCAACCAAATTCATTAAAATTTGAATTTCAGCTTCAATTTTGGTTTGTAGTCCCACCTTATTCACCTGCCACTTTCTCTGTAGAATGAGACATTACATATTGCGTAATGCACTCTGTTTCTGCGTGTAAGTAATCACCACCAAAATCTAAGTAACTTTCACCGAAGTGTATTTCTCCATTGCAACCTTCACATTCTTCAATAAAGTCTCTTGCTGATGAGTCATGATGATTACCGTAAGTAATTGGATTTTCAATCATATTTCATTCCTCCTTATTTACTGAGAGAAAACGTATGTTATAATATATGTAGCTAATTTTAGGGAATATTTTCTCTACAACGCTCGTTGCCATCGAGCGTTTTTTCATTTTTAATAGATAACTACCTAACAATCTGTTAAAATTTAGTTACCGATATGTGTAACAACTGGCCTGTGCTTCTGTACGGGCTTTTTTGATGCTTTCAGGCATCGTAATACTCAGGAACCAGTCTATTAGGTGGAGCCCCTATTAGATTACCGAATATTACGAAAAGCAAGAGCTTGTCTTATTCACTCTGTAAAAACGCTATTACAAACATAATCCCTTTTGGCTCCTATGGATTATCAACTTTTTTCATAATTTTTATCTTTGTTTTTTTATTCACAATTTCGTAACATCTTTATATAATGTTTTAATAGATTTTATGTTAAACTTATAACATTCCAAGAAGTCCTTTACTTTTAGAATCGACAATTCTTCAATACCCTTAGTCTTGCCCTACACTGTAGGGCTTTTATCATTAGCTAGAGTGATATACCTCAACCTTATCAGTGCTGTTATGCAAAACTCTAGTTCTTAAATCCCTTATGATCCACAAGACTTTCTTTTGTTCATATTAATCATCTTGTTACCATCCCATTTTTTGTCCCAGACATCTATTTATTCGGTGTACCAGGTATTCCAATAAACATATTAATGACGATACGATTACCAGTGATAATGTGCTTTCCTCCATCATTTACATCGCCGCCCTATCCATTTCTGAAATAATTCCACCTTTCGTTAGTATTTCATGAATATTTTATTTCCAACGAGAATTCATTTTCAATGATCTTCTACCATCCATATGCACTACATCAACCGTTTTCGATCTTGTATAACCTCTGTTTTGGTGTTGGGAGTACAGTAACCATTGATTATTCACTTTGTACTGCACTTTTTCTTCTTTCAGGATTTTATTAAGCTTCATCGCTGATAATCCGTAATCCGCTGCAACTTGTGAGACTGTTACAGTATCTTGTGATTGAAGAATTTGGTCTAGGTATGTAATCTTTGATGCGTTTTCTGCAATCTGTTGTGTTAACATGAGCCAATCTGAATTCATTAACGCACTAGGACTAAAAAGTAAATCTGCTGTATCTATGTGGGAGCACGAAGAAATATATAAATGTCCATCGAGAAAAACTTCTTTAGATATAGCTAAACTCACAAATGTATTCGTTTCTTATGTATTTTAAACCCGCCGGTCCATTTAAATTCCCACCATTAAATTCTCCTACACGTACTGGTACTGTAGGATTTGAAATATTATAAATTTCTACTGTGTTATCACCAGCATTGGATACATAAAGAGTCGTACCTATAATAATTAATCCCGCAGGCATATCTAAATTCCCACCATTGAACTCTCCTACGCGTACTAGAAATATCGGATTAAAAATATCATAAATTTCTACTGTGTTATCACCAACACCAGAATTTGCTATATAAAGTAATTGAAGTCTCATAGTAGGACTTGGTCCTGTTGGTCCCGTTTGTCCCGTCGGTCCTGTTGGCAATGTAAATGGTGGAATAGATGGTAATGTAGGACCAATTAAACTTGGGTCTACTGCCGCACCATGTAAATCTTTTTCTTTTGACATACGTCACCTCCAAAAACATTAATCATACCTAATAAATGCAGTGTAGTGACAAAATGACATTAATAAGGGCTTCGGCTCTCTTTTTTATTTTCATTCGACAAAATATGACAAAATAGTTGTAACTGGATTTGTTATGCTTGGGTTAAATCTTACATTTTTAAAGGGGATATTATATGGCTACTCCAAAATACACTAAAATTGATGAACGTTTTGGCATTATTGAATACCCAGTTACACTTGCAGAAATGGTTGAAATATCAAAAGAACTGCCGAAAACAGAACGCACATATTATAAATATGCTTTCGATGCTTTAAAGAAGGTTATGAAAGCTAAAGAAGCGATCTACTGCTTTGAAGTTGCTAATCCTAAATTAACAAAAATGGGATTTATGGTTGTAGGGGAACATAATCTCTACCTCGTAATGATGAAAGGCGGATTTTTCGGAGGCGCTGAAGCTGAAGTAATTAAATACAAGGAGATTAAAAACGTAGACTTCGATATTGCTCCAAATTTATTTGGCTTATCCAATGTGAATACAGGTGTTATTTACTTAGAAATAAAGAGAATGCTGGGTACAAAAAAGAGGACGATTAGCAATATTCCTGATTACAACGTCGATGGAGTATTAAAAGCTATTCGTAATAAATTGAAATAAGCATTAGCACTCTAATGAGTGCTTTTATTTGTGGAATGATACAAACGAGGAGAGGAACAATGAAACTGACTTTATTTACAATATCTAACGAACAAATTAAAGAGCAATTGAGCAAGTTACAAACGAAGATCGAATCACTAGAAAATACAAAAGAATTACAGGATAAAGTAATATCAATGCAAGATCACCAAATTTCATTTTTAAATGACTCAATTGCTAATATGTGGCAACCTATTGCGATTGTGGCTGGGATAGCAGCTTTGGTTATTACAGGGGCGTTTGCTTACGTATCAATTCTGCATCACCAAGCTAAAAGGAAGAGAGAGGAAGTCGAAAGACTTATTCAAGATTCTCATTCTATAGCAACTATTGCACAAGAAAGAATTGATGAATTAAATACTGAACAGCAAAATCTTCAAAACTTAGCAGACTCTATAGATCTTAAGCAAAAAATCGACATGAGATTAAATCGTGCTAAATTTACTTTAGATACAATTGAAAGTTCACAAAAAACATTACTAGAACAATATAGCTCAGAGGGTTACAAATTAAGCCAAGAAAATTCTGTAAAACTTCATGGGTATATTAAACAACGTTACAGATTAGCATCTAGATTTAACGTGCTACATATATATATTACCCAATTAATAGTAGAAGGAGCTACTATTGGTACTAAACAAGAAGACGATATTTCATCACTACAAGAAGATTGCGACAAACTCTTTAATAATTACTTCTCCTTCGAAGACACTTTAGAACCTAACGAAATGTTGAGTTGAAGCAGTTTTCTCAACAACCAATATTTCTTAATGTGGTAAAATATTATTTGGATGGAAGTCCAATACATATCATTAAAATTAAAGTGGTTCAAGTCGGAGGAAGGCACCTTAGGGTGTCTTTTCTCTATTTTCAAAAGGACCTGCTCAATTAATTCTTAAAAACATAAGGTAAAGTGAACCCATTAAGATCCATGGAATGAACCCTAGTTTTACCCTCTGATCTAAAGGAGGCACTATTATTATGGGATATGGTGGTAGTTGCGGCGAAGGCTGTGGTTTTGTTGGAGGATTTGCTTTACTAGTTGTACTCTTTATACTATTAATCATTATTGGATGCAGTTGCTTCTGCTAAAAAACTATGGGAAAAGGCACCTTATGGTGTCTTTTCTTCTGTAAATTATATCTATTACGTGCTCATTGATTTTTTATGTACGTTTGATATAATTACTGTAATAGTATTACAGTAATACCTTGTGTATATAATAAAAGAAGAGATGCGCTAACATCTCTTCAAGTAACTGCTACCGCAAGGTGGTCGGTTGCTTAAACTTATTTTTTGCGTTTAGAACCGCCCTTTCGCTTGCCGGCATTTGGGGCGGTTCTTTTATTTCGTTTACTGCTAATCTTCTTCGCCAGCTCATTCGCATAAGCTGTTGCAAATACTGTAAGGAATACCTTAGCAGCGTCATACAATAAATTAAATAAAGAATCCATTCGGTCACCTCCTTTCTCTCTAGAATCAGAGAAAGGATTGCAACCTCCCGCCCTCACAATATACAGTTGTTCTTATTCTATCATACTAGTACAATCTCACCAATATAAAATAACCCACCTATTTCCCTAGGTGCGCTATATCTGATTTTGCACTTATGCACGGTTGACTATAACAGAAACCTTTTAAATATCATTTATATGTAAAGTAATTGTAATTAATTTAATAACCCTAACACCTTAATAATCTCAATTGTTTTATTATCCTTTATTCTAAAATAAAGTCTTTTCCCTATACGTTCACGACTTACAATATTTCCAGAGTTTAATTTACGTAAGTGTTGTACAATCATATATTCCGGTATTCTTGTTTTCCTACTTAAATCA
The DNA here is from genome assembly GCF_051916885.1 of Bacillus cereus group sp. MYBK14-1. Lineage (NCBI taxonomy): Bacteria > Bacillati > Bacillota > Bacilli > Caryophanales > Bacillaceae > Bacillus > Bacillus cereus group sp. MYBK14-1. Next base: position 107,694 of record NZ_JBQAHM010000013.1, read on the forward strand.
GATATCGATAAAGAACCATCGATTATTAATTTACAAACAATGGATAACCGACTTGGATTCCCTAATAACTCTAAAACTTTTATACTTTCTGTATAGAAAATAAAGTCCATATGAAAAGCATGTAACAGATCTTCCAACCTCCTAAAATACCCCAATTATTCATTGAGAAAAATAATACTTGAATGAGAGTCCAATACATATTATTAAAATTAAAGTGGTTCAAGTCAGAGAAAAGACACTCGAAAAAATGAGTGTCTTTTCTTATAAAAACTCTATAGTCAATTATGGAAAAGGTAATGTTAAAACATTAATTCCATACTATATTTTATTTTAAGATAAATAATTTGTTATTTTGTTTTTAAAAAGCTCTGGCTCTAAATTGAACGTTTCCAGAAGAATTGTTGTTAGAAAGTGCAGTAAATTGATAATATCCGTCACCGTTTTCCCAAATATTAATTTGCTGGAATTGTTGATTGCTACCTTGAGAATATGATTCAAAAACTCTACCATTTGGAGCGACAACTCTAAATCCTAGGTTCTGGTTACCGTAAGTATTCATCCAAACATTAAGATATCTTCCATCATCGGAATCTATCCAAAATGAATTTTGCCAATTTCTTGTACCTGATAAATAAAAAGAATCATCAAAAATTTCCCTTTGTAATAATTGTGTTTGTTTTGATTCTGTGTTTAAAGTCTTAACATTTGTAACTGGCTCCGCTGCACTAACTTGATTAGTGCCCATTAAATCCAATCCACATAGTCCAATTGCACCTGCTAAAGCGATTCCTGCAAACTTCTTCATTGTTTTCATATTATAATTCCCCCTTTAATATTTTTACAACTTACAACTCAAATGTAACGCAAATCTAATTTTTGTAAATATTTTGAATTTGTAGAAATATTTATTTAAATTTTGTTAATATTTGTAATTAATTTCACCAAATGGAAAATAGAGGTATTTATGGTTATATGTAATAATGCATGTTCATTCAGCAATAAATCGTGATAGAATCTAAGCACCTGTTCTATTTTTTTCAATTAAAATGGAAACCTTACTTCTTATTTACCCAAATGGAAGGCGCTTTATGGCGTCTTTTTTTTATTTTCAAAAGGCCATGCTCATTTAATCCATAAAAACATAAAGTAATTTGAATCCATTAAAATACATGAGTGACTCCTTATTTTTCTCCTACTCTTTAAAGGAGGAATTATTATGGGCTTTGGTGGTAGCTGCGGTGGCGGCTGTGGCTTTGCAGGAGGATTTGCTTTATTAGTTGTATTGTTCATATTATTAATTATTGTTGGAGCTTCTTGCTTCTGCTAAAAAACTATTAGAAAAGGCACCCTTATATGGGAGCCTTTTCTTTATGTATATTATCTATTATCCGATTCATCAGTTTTATTATAAACACATTTAGCTTCTCCAAAAAGACCGCCAGTGTCCCATTCGCCACCATAATGAGCACATCCTAAAGGATCACGATCGTCTCGCATACTTGGATTTGAAGGTTGCTCATAGCCATTATTTACAATACTACCAACAATAAATATCCCTCCGATTACAAATACCACAGCAACGATTAAGAGTGTTTTCCCATTAGGATCGGTAACAATGTCATTTACAACTTCTTTTGCTTCTTGCTGAGTTTCACCTTTTGAAAATAATGAAAGAATAATAGAGATTATAAATATGAAAAATAACACTATTATAAATACCATTACTTATGTACCTCCTATTATATATGTACCTTTAATTATCCAGTAATTTTCTTGCACCTTGTATTAGCCTGAGTAACTGGAATACTTAGTTCAATAAAAACCAAATGATAAAAATTACTCCTATAACTGCTAAAGTTCCAAAAAAACCTACCAACATTTTTCCCTCAGGACCATTAATAAGCTCTTTTAAAACTTCTTTTGCTATTCGCTGACCTTTACCACTTAAAGTTATTGAAAGAATAAAGAATATTACCACTAATACAAATGAAAAAATTATTAGTTCCATGACTTGTATACCTCCCTAATATATGTTCGTTATTAATTAACCAATAATTGCCTTATACATTATACCAACTAGGGTACATGGAAGTATAACAAATTATTTTTATAATTTAATTTATTAATCGGAACAGCATTTATACAGGATAGTTCAAGTCGGAGGAATGCGCCTTTGGGTGTTTTTTTTATTTCATTTCGACATAATATGACAAAATAGTTGTGATTATATTTGTTATGATAGTTCAGGTAAATCTTACATTTTAAACGCTGGGGGATACATACTATGAACAAAAAACTATTAACAACACTTACTTGTTTCGCTTTATTTATGGGATTATCAGCATGTTCATCTAACGAGACAGCAAGTACTTCCAAAGAATCTAAAGCTGAGCAAGAAGCACAAAAGGAAGCTGAGAAAGCGAAGAAAGCTGAAGAAAAAGGGACTGTGAAAAAAGAGAAGGCCGAACAAGAGACGGCTGAAAAGCAACGCAAACAGCAAGAAGAGGCTACAAAAAAGGAACAACTAACAACTACTTCTGGTAACACTATTAAAGGCTTAAAAGACGAACTATCCATTGGTATGCCATTTAAAGATTATCTTGCTAAAAAGAAATCATTAAATGTAGAGAATCCCTTTAGTATTTCACTCGGAAAAGGTAATGTAGGTAGTGTTCTTCAAGCTCAAGATGGAGTATTAGTTGTATGTATTGATGGAGAAAAGATATTCGATTTAAAAACATTTAAAAATGTTGATGAAGCTAAAGAATACGAAAAGAGCTTAAAAGTAAAATAATAGATTCAATTCATATTTCTCAATCACCAATATAACTTAATATAGTAAAATATTATTTGGATGAAAGTCCAAATGAATATTATTAAAATTACAGTGGTTCAAGTCGCAGGAAGGCACCTTAGGGTGTCTTTTTTTATGAAGTTTATAATGCATTATAATGATTAATAGATTTATATTAGAAAGAAACATAATATGGATTTCCAAATACCTATAATAAACCCCTTCTCAGGAATTCCTGGGATTCAAAGTGTAATTCCTGAGAAGGGGTACTGCCAACATAACAAGAATTTCGTACGCCAAGGAATTATTAGATATATTTTTTTAATATATATATTTTAAAAATAAGTTATAAAAATAATATGTTACATTCACATTTACCCTAGCTGATATAATTTATAAGACAATTATTGGCTAATTAAGTGTACATATTTGCTTATGACGCAATAGATGTTTAACCAAAAAGAAAAGCATTAGAGGAAACAAGAAATTGAATAATAAGATATCTTGCAATATATTTCTCTTTGTAAAAAGATAAGATCCTAATCTCCGATCTTATCTTTTTTATTTGTAAATTTACAATAGGGCTACTGCCATATGTCCCTTTTCATGATTAGTTAGTTTTACTTTTAATACTCTCAGTTGCTTTTTTAAATAGTTTCATTGCCTGTTCTGCTTTGTTTTCTGCCTGTTCCAACTTATTATCATTTTGTTCTTCTAATGCCTCTGAGAGTAATTGCAGAGCATTCCAGTAATTATCCATTGCTTGCTTTATCTTTTTTTGTTCAACTTCTAACCCTTTAGGTGCCTCAAGGTATTTGATGTCTCTTACGTGTATTTTTGCCATATCCAAACTCAATTGGATTTCACTTTTCTTTGACTCATAATCCTTTATATCTGAATGCCCTATATCTTGTATCAGTCTCATAACTTCATCCATCTTATTTGTATTTTCTACGATGGCTGCTTTGTATTTATCAACTTCTGAACCACTAATTTTGTCGTTTAAATCTTCCTCACGATGACCCTCTTTCGCATGTTTCTGGTTCTCTTCCTTTACCTTTTGCTCTACATCAGGGTATTTCTCGTTTATCCCATTAAATACTGTCTCCCATTTAGAAACACCATCATCTATCCCAAACATACCGTTTTGTATGTTTTCTTTTGCTTTATCCTTATCATATTCACCATCATACTTACGAGCATCATACTGTCTAACTGCATCTTCTACTTTTATTAGGTGTTTTCTAATCTCTTCTATCCCTTCTTGTATTAAAAATTGGTAGTCTTGATACTTTTTAGGTGGTTTGATTTTTTCAAAACGGTTTATGTCCAAACTAATGTGACTAATTAAGGAATCTACCTCACCTATGTAGACACCCTCTTCTGTAAATAATTCATCAGTTTTCTTTTCTAATTTTTTTAAATGATACTGGAATTCTAAGTGTAGTTCAGTCAAACGATAAGGGTAATCTTCTTCAGATACCTTTACCTTGTTTTCGCCTTCTGTGTCTGATACATTTGATTTACTTTCTTTACTACTTGATTCGTCTTCCTTACTTCCCTTTTCATAATCAATTCTAGACAATGCGTTTCTTAGTTGATTTTCAATCTGTTCATCACTATAGTGCAATTTCTTTAGGTCAGATACCATTTTATCTGCATCATAATACTTATCTACTTTTCTATACTCTGACTGTGTAAGTCCATATGTATTTAATGTGCAACCTACTAGCATGAAACTAACACTTAACCCTGCTATTGCGATACCCTTAAATGATTTATTAATATTCATTTTAAACTTATCCCCTTTTTCTTTTAGTAATTCTTTTCTTCAACAATAGACAGACCTTCATGTGTTTTTGCATTGTCTGCTGCGTCAGTTTAGTTTTCCTAACTTATTATTTTAGTCTTAACTTGAATTTCTTCCTTATAATTACAAAAGGGATATACCTAAACATATAACTGCTAGTAAAATATATCCTTATATTATTTTATAATGATAATAATTAATGAGTCAAAGTAATTTGCGAAAACTATCAACTCAGATACATACTTTTATAGAAATACAGTAGGCTTTTTTACATTAAAAAACTCACCATCCAACAGAAATGGCGAGATCCTTATATATTATTTAATATCTTGTTTTCTCTAATGCTTTTCTTCTTAATTAACAAATAACTGCACTATACGTTATATAAGCTAAAATATCTGAAAAGTTTACTCTGATAAAAACCAAATGACCACAAATATCCCTGTAACTGCCGCACCTCCGAAAAATCCTACCAATATTTTCCCATGAGTACCATTAACAACTTCTTTTAAATCTGCTTTTGCCTTTTTCTTGTCTTCTCCTGTTGAAAAGAGATAACTAATAAAATGTACGACTAGTGAAACTAATGCCGCGATTATTTCTATCATTACTTATGTACCTCCCTAATATATGTGTACCTTTAATTATCCAGTAATTTTCTTGCACCTTGTATCAGCCTGAGTAACTGGAATGCTCAGTTCAATAAAAGCCAAATGACAAAAATTACTCCTATAACTGCTCCAGTTCCAAAAAAACCTACCAACATTTTTCCCTCTGGACCATTAATAAGCTCTTTTAAAACTTCTTTTGCTATTCGCTGACCTTTCACTTAAAGATATCGAAAGAATAAAGAATATTACCACTAATACAAATGAAAAAATTATTAGTTCCATGACTTGTGTACCTCCCTAATATATGTTCGCTATTAATTAACCAATAATTGCCTTATTCATTATATCAACTAGGGTACATGGAAGTATAACAAATTATTTTTATAATTTAATTTATCAATCGGAACAACATTAATACAGGATAGTTCAAGTCGGGGGAAGGCACCTTTGGGTGTCTTTTTTTCTACCTATAAATGTTTAATTGTTATATAATAATATTATTGTATTTTAGGAGGAACATAAATGAATAAAAAACTAATCATTGGAATTATCGCTGTACTAGTAGCTTTCATTGCTTCCGTAGCTATTTTTAAAGATTCCAAATCAGAAGATATGAAACCTAAGTATTCACAAAAAGATATGGATAAACTTATCGATCAACACTTTAATGAACAGCAAGAATTAAAAACACAAATCAAAGAGTTGAAATCTAAAGTAGACTCCTATGAAAAAGAGTCAACTAGGTCACTTCAAAAAACTACACAGCCGAGTCAAGAAACACCTAAACCGCAAGAACAAGAACAGCCTAAAAAAGAAGATGTAAAGCCGGAGTCTCAACCGGAAAAGAAAGAAGTACCTAAATCGGAACAAACTACTGGCACATTAGCGAACCCAGTAAAGAACATCGACAAAACAGAAGCTATGAATAAGGTTAAAGAAAAAGCTAAGAAAGACTTTCCAGATGATTATTCTACTCAAAATTATGTTGCAAATAAGCAATCCAAAGCATTTGACTATTTAAATAACATTGAAATTAAGTCGCAAGAAGAATTAAATATTATAAATAAGGCACTACGTGATTTTCCTACTGATTTTTCAACAGCAAAATATGTATATGAAAAACAAATGAAAGCTAAAGGTGAGCAAGAGTCCCAGTAATAATTTAACAAAATAGATAATAAATATGGTAAAATTATATTCGGATGGGAGTCCAATACATATTATTAAAATTAAAATGGTTCAAGTCGGAGGAAGGCACCTTTGGGTGTCTTTTCTTTTGTATATTAAAAAACCTCAACATCCAATGTTGAGGTTCTTATGTATATTATTCAGTATCTTGTTTTCTCTAATACTTTCTTCTTGATTGAACATCTATTGATTCATAAGCAAATAACCAAAAATTATCACAGAAATTACAAGCCCCGTAGCAGCACCTAATTGCATTTGCCCCTCACTATCAGTCCAAAATTCTTTTAAATCGGCTTTTTGCCTGTTTCCTATTTTCACCTGTTGAAAATAGATAGCGAATAGAATATATAACTAGTAAAAAGAATGACAGGATTATATCTATCATAACTTATGTATTTCCCTAATATATGTGCGTTATTAATTAATCAATAATTTCCTTATATATTATATCAACTAGGGTACATAGAAATATAACGGATTATTTTTATAATTTAATGTATTAATTGGAACGGTATTAATACAGGATAGTCCAAGTCGGCGAAAGGCACCCCTTGGGTGTCTTTTCTTTTTAAAATATATAAGCGCACCATCCCTTTCCTAATAGAGGCCTCCCCTTCATGCCTCCTTACAGGGAGAATAATAAGACCTTTTATATTTACCCAATTACCGAGCTTTCAAATGTTTTAAATAGTTACAATACATGTATTACTTCAATAACATATGATTATTCTTAAGAATGTCATTGATATGTACCAATAGATGTTAGTGCAGCAAAATAAATTGTGTTATGATGTGAGCAAATATAAAGCTATCTAACGGAGGGATTCACATGCCGCATGTTGTGTTTCGTGGAATTACTATTGAACAATTAAAAAGCATAAGCAAGCCATTAATAGAAGAGCTTGCAGAGATTTGTGAGTGTGGTACGGATAATTTTACGTTGGAACTACCAAGTTCTACGTTTGTATTCAATGGAGAAGCAATAGAAGCGTTTCCTCTTATTGAAGTGAAATGGTTTGAGCGTGGACAGGAAATTCGTGATCGATTTGCCAAGGCCATTACTACATATATAATGGATTTAGGACTTCCAGAAGTAGAGGTTGTATTTACGGTTTTCACAGAATCAGCGTATTATATTAACGGGAAGCATTGTGCAAGTTAGAGCTATTTGAAAGATTTTTGTAACATTTATAAGGAGTAGAACCACATTGCCATCAAGCTAAGAAACGCAAATATCTAAAAACAAAAAAACGAACTCAATTCTCATAGAAAACTAAATGTGAAAAGATAAATTTTTTGTTTTGGGGGACATCAAAGTTTTAGCTTGATGGATATGTATGGTGATCCCTAATGGCTGCTATATCAATACCCCAATGATCAACCAGAGACATGAATTGTAATATGCCAACTCGCCCAAAGAATTGGAGTAATATTGCTGGCCATGTCCCTAATTAGATTTCCAAACTTTGTAAAAAGTTTTTTATCTACTTTTTAGCTTCATCACTCATTTCAGTGATATGAGTCCAATATTTCATTGTAATGGGATTGTATTCTACCCTAACTGTGACATTCTTTTGAGCATCAGTATTTACATATCCTTCAATCGTTAGGGCATGAATCGCATTTGATGGTCTATTTTCTTTTTTATAGGAACTCGTATGCTTGTCAAAGGCTTTTTCAACAATTGTTAAATCGAAGTTATACTCATTTTTCATATACTGAATCGCTTTCAATTCAGAAATATTACGGATATTCATTTCTTCCTCTGGTGTAAGAGCCAACTGCTTTTCTAATTCTACGGCATGTTGGTTATCTTTAGATAGATTTAGAGCTCTTGTATTTTCTTCCGAATTATAATCTACCAGCCACTTTTTATCTTTGTAGTACGCTTCGACAGAGGATTTGCATGAAAATCTGCTCTTTCCTTCATTTTGTGCATCACAGCTAGCTAACTCAAAATGAATATTTATTTTGGAATATTCCGGACTTCCTGTACCTTCATTCGCTTGCATCCTACTTTCCTTTGTCACATATGTAATCTTTATAGGACCATTAGTTTTTTCAACCTCATGTTTTACTTTTTCTTCAATACGTTGTTCCTGGACCTGTTTCGCGAAAATGTAGTTCTCCTCATAAAAATGATACATTGCTAAAGGAACAAATAAAGCAATCCCTAAAACGATACAAGAAAGTGCATAATAAGCCAACATTCGCTCTGTAGTATATATACGGAAACAGGCAAGCACAACACAAATATATACTAAAGGCAATGCGATATAAAAAATAGGTACTGAAAAGTAAAATGTAAAGGCTGTAATTAGAAAAATCCCCCCGAGTAACTCGATATATCGCGGAATACCTATACTGTATGCTGCTAAAATCAAAAACCAAATGTAACTTGTTGATACAAGAAAAGCAATTCTATAATACTTCTTACTTTTTATGTTTTTCTCTTCCATTTCCCCACCATCTTTGCAAAACTAAAACTCTACTATCGCTTACAACTTAAAATAAACGCTTACTTACATTAGGCTTCTTAAATGAGTGTAAGTAATACAAGAACCAAACTTGATTCGTACAATCCTTACGTTATTTGAATTACGAGTTAGATTTAGATCTCGACATGATTCCTCTTTTAGTAATAACATAATTCTCTGGTAAACAATTTATGCCTGGATGATTTTTGCAACGTGAAAAAAGCTCTTTTAAATCTCGTTGAAAATCACTACGTGGACGCTTTGGTTCTGCAATTCCCCATTTATCCATGCACTCTAGAATCAAAGATTGAGTCTCCGGGTATATCCTTGCAGTTTCAAGAAGACAGCCAACTGCCACTGAGCGGGTAGATTCCTCGTATGTTTTCTTAAGTTTACCTACACAGCCTGTAGTCATATGCCAAAGCCATACGTGGTAAGTTTGATTACTATCGGGGATAGGTGTATCAAAAAATCCCCTGCGAATGCATGCCCATAAAGCTAGTATACTATTATTAGTGAGAGTAGATGATTCGTGGTTATTAACATTTATGACAAGTGAACTTATATGATTGGATATATTAATGCCTCTTTCAGCCAATCTCCTCCATATACTACAAATGAACTCATTTGTCGGTATATCTTGTCTATAATAATTCGATAACATCAATTCTACTACTTCCGGTGGCAACGAAACGTTTAACGAAATTAATTCATCCAACATTACAGCTTCCCAGTACTGAACATATCGTTCAGAATTTAACTTATCTCGTTCCTTCTTGTCAATATACAATAATCGTGCGATTTTCGTAACGTATGGTTGTAGATCAGCTTCCCTACTCAGACTTTCATAAGCCACTTCTAACAAATCAGCAATTAATTCAGGATTGTTCATTTGAGTGTAAACACCCTTATCATGCTTGTCATGACATAAGCTCTCAATATAGCTAACTATCCAATTTGTAGCTTTCGACGTTTCACCAGATGACAGTATAAAATCAGCAAGGCTACTCTTCATACTTTGGCGTTGTATAGATTCCCTAGAAACAAATTGCTGTAACTTATCCAAAATAATTTCATCTTTTAACATATCGAATACAGATCCCCCTTCACTAACCTTATCTCTAGCCTCTCCATCTCTACCCATTTTACCATATTTTAGTAATTATTGATGGAACTTTTAAAACAATTTTAATAACCATCTATCTGATATACGATAGATGGTTATTATATTTTTAAACAGAAAATTAAAAATGTTTTTAACTTTATGCATTTATTATTTAACGAATTTCCCGAAAGAATTCTCCTTCCTCAAGCGTGTGAAGGGCGTAGCCCACCGGTAGGTGGGAGATGAATTTCGGTTTGGCGTATCCAAAAGGTTTTCCTTTTTATTTTGCCTCTGATATAATCAGTCTTATAAATGATAAAGGCTGGTATATAAATGAAGTTAGATAGTAATAACCATTCAGTATTCTTTTTGTATTATCACCTTGTGTTGGTCGTGAAATACAGAAGAAATGTGTTTGATGATGATATGTCAGACTATGCAAAAGATATGTTTGTTCGACTATCTGAAAACTATAACATCACATTAGTTGAATGGAATCATGATGTAGACCATGTTCATATTTTGTTCAAAGCACATCCTAATACAGAAATGACAAAATTCATCAATGCTTATAAAAGTGCAAGTTCTCGACTTATTAAAAGAGACTTTCCACAAGTGAAAAAGAAACTTTGGAAAGAGATGTTTTGGTCAAGAAGTTTTTGTTTGCTAACTACTGGTGGTTCGCCAATAGACGTAGTAAAAACATATATTGAAAATCAAAGTGAAAAGTGAGGTGAAATGATATGACAAAGCAGAATAAAGCATATAAATTCCGTTTGTATCCAACAGAAGACCAAGCACATCTTATGCGTAAAACCTTCGGTTGTGTACGTTTCGTGTATAATAGAATGTTGGCTGAACGGAAAGAAGCGTATGAAAAACATAAAGATGATAAGGATCAACTAAAGAAACAAAAGCTTCCCACTCCTGCGAAATACAAAGCAGAATTTGAGTGGTTAAAAGAAGTTGATTCATTAGCTTTGGCAAATGCTCAACTAAACTTGCAAACTGCCTATAAAAATTTCTTTCGTGGTCAAAATGAC
>NZ_JBQAHM010000014.1:0-74424 GCF_051916885.1 Bacillus cereus group sp. MYBK14-1
GTTTCAGTTTCTTTTGCAATAGGTTGTTGTGTAGCTGGTTTTTGAGCTTTAGCCGCTTCTTGAGCCTTAGCCGCTTCACGAGCTTCAGCTGCTTCTTGAGCCTTAGCCGCTGCTTGAGCTTCAGCATCTGCTTGAGCTTTAGCTGCTTCACGAGCTTTAGCTGCCTCTTGAGCTTTAACTTCTGCTTGAGCTTCAGCATCTGCCTGAGCTTTAGCTGCTTCTTGAGCCTTAGCTGCTTCACGAGCTTTAGCCGCTTCTTGAGCTTTAACTTCTGCTTGAGCTTCAGCTGCTTCGCGAGCTTTAGTTGCTTCCACTGCTTTAGCTTTTGCTTGAGTTTCAGCTACTTCCTGAGCTTTAGCTGCTTCACGAACTTTAGCTGTATCTTGAACTGTAGTCGTTTTTTCAACTTTAGCTACTGGTTGAACTTTAACTGGTGCTTTACCTGTTAAGTAAGGAACATGAACATAAGCTGTTTTTCCGTTATATTCAAATTGAATCCAATCATTTTGTACTTGGTGTGTTGTTTCAATTACATCATCTTTTTTCAACTTACCAAGAATCTCTGAGTCTGTGTTTGCCCCAGCACGTACGTTTAATACGTTTGCTGTTACGTAGTAAGTGTCTTTTGTATAGTCAGCGCTTATGAAAGCTTCTTTACCGCTATTCAATTGAACTTTTGACCAACCATTTTCTGTATGTAAAACATTTACTTTATATCCATCTAATAATTTTCCTACAACTTTTGATTCAGTAGTTGGGTTTTCTCGTACGTTTAGTACGTCAGTCGTTACGATTGTTTCTGCTTTAGCAGATGTTGTGAAAATCCCAAGACCAAAAACCGCTGCTGTTGCTATACCCATAAATTTTTTCATAATAGCCTCCATTGCATTTGTTTTCGTTGACCTCATTATAGCAACCATTATTTTCTTATTTGCGAAAAACATAAAATTACAAAGCTTTCGTAACGGGGCATTAATATTCTGTAACAATTCCATAAATATCCTGATAGCGCTTCCTTGTTGTTTTTTGGCGTATTAGGGCATATGAAACACAAAATGAGTAGTATTTCAATTACTGTAACGTTAATAATGTTACGGTAATATTTCTTGATGATATCTATAGCGTTACAAAAATAGCTTATTTTACTGTTTGAATGGAAATTTAGTTATGAAACGATAATCTTTTTAGGCGTGAAAATATATAAATGAGGTGAAATTTAATAAAATATCGATATAATTGTTACAAAATCAGTCGAAGTATGGAAAAAATTACGCCTTGATTTTCGTCTGTTACATAGTGTTTTTGCAATAATAGAATTAGATAATAGCCTTAGTACCTATAAATAATGAAGAGTATTAGAATGGTAGTTGTAACGTGAAACATATATAATAGAAGAAACTCAATTTAGTAGATAAATAAAAAACGCAGGAGTGTAAACTCCTACGTTTTTGTTTATTCATATCGTAAACATTCAATTGGATCCAGTTTGGCAGCTTTGTTAGCTGGCAGTAAACCGAATAGTATACCGATTAACATAGATAGGGCAACGGAGATAAGTCCTAGTTTTAGTGAAACGACAAGTGGCCATCCTGCAAACATTGCGACAATCCATGCGAAGAAGATTCCAAGCATAAATCCGACAAAACCACCAAGTGCTGTTAAAATACAAGCTTCGATTAAGAATTGCATTAATACTTTACCACGTGTTGCACCTAATGCTTTACGGATACCAATTTCACGTGTACGCTCTGTTACAGATACTAGCATAATGTTCATTACACCAATACCACCTACAAGTAAGGAAATAGCAGCAATACCACCGAATACACTTTTTAATATACCTGTGAAGCTATCAATTTCTTTTAAGAATTCTTGTGGATCTGGTACTTCAAATTTACCTGAATGCTCTGGTTTTTTTGCTTCATTTAATGATTTTACAACTGCTTCTTGAACAGTTTCCTTATCTTGACCAGGAGCAATTTTTACCGTTACAGAATCGTAGTTGTTTTTCCCGAATAGTACAGGCCAGTTTTCTGCTGAAATGACACCTTCTTTAAATGTCATGCCACCCATCATTGCTTTTATTGAATATACGCCAACTACTTTGTATGGTGTACCTTTTATATCTACATATAAGTTTGGTTCCCATGAAGAATATAATTTATCAAAAGCATCTGTATTTAATACAATTGTGTGTTCAGGTCTGTCTAAATCAGCTGCTGTTAAAAATCTGCCGTGCTCAAGTTTGAATTTAGATGTATCTTCAAAATAATCACCTTTTGCACCGGTAATATCAAGATCTAATTCTTTTTTTCCTGCATATACTTTTTCTTTTCCTTTTACATCTGGATAAACTTCTTGCACACCAGAAATTTTGGATATACTTTCATACATGCTTGAGGAAATTTTGCCGTCCATATCTGAGTAATCTTCTGTCTTATAATTTACAGAAAACTGATCTTTTTTTTCATTCCCGATTTGTTCGCGGAACTTTGCGTTTGTTCCATCCCCAATCGAGATAATAGTAATGATGGCACTAACCCCAATAATAATACCTAGCATCGTTAATATAGAACGCATCTTATGAGCAAAGATAGAGGAAAGGGCCATGCGTATATTTTCACTCGTATTCAAAATTAACCTCTCCAATCTTGGACGATATTTCCGTCACGAATTACAATTTGACGTGCTGCAGCTTCCCCGATTTCACGGTCATGGGTAATCATAATGATTGTTGAGCCTTGTTTATTTAATTCGTAAAAGAGGTCCATAATTTGTGTACTTGTTTTCGTATCAAGTGCTCCCGTCGGTTCATCGGCTAAAATGAATTTCGGGTTATTTACGATTGCGCGGGCAACGGCGACACGTTGCTTTTGACCACCGGATAATTCGTTCGGTAAGTGAGTAGCGCGATCAGCTAAACCGACTTTTGTTAAAGCGGCTAATGAGCGCTCGCGTCTTTCTTTTTTATCGACTCCAGCGTAAATAAGAGGTAGTTCTACATTTTGAAGCGCTGTAAGTCTCGGTAATAACATGAAGTTTTGGAATACGAATCCGATCTCTTTATTACGTACGTGTGCAAGTTCTGTTTCAGTCATGTTTGAAATATTTTGACCGGCTAGTTCGTACGTACCTGTCGTCGGTTTATCTAAGCAACCGATAATGTTCATTAGTGTTGATTTACCAGAACCAGAAGGTCCCATAATTGAAGTGAATTCTCCTTGGTTCAGTGTTACGTCAATTCCGTGTAATATTTGAACGGACTCTGCACCATTTTGGAAGGATTTCGTGATGCCTTTTAAGTTAATCACTGGGCGACAACCTCCATACCATCTTTTAAGTCTTTTTCAGGTTTAGAGATAATTTCCTCTCCTTTTTTCACTCCAGAAACTTTTGCTTCGCTATCAGTCTCGAATTCAACAGTAACTGCTTGTTCTTTCGCCTTACCGTCTTTTACAACGAAGACAACATTTTTGTCACCTTTTTTCACGATACTGCTTTTCGGAACAATTGTACCAGTTGCTTCGCCAGATTTACTTGTTACGTAAACGTGGAAGCCGTTTTGTAATTCGTCACTATTATCTAATGTGATAGTGAATTGATAGTTAGAAACAGTTTTATTTTCATCCATGCTCTTTAATGGTGTAGAACCGATTTCTGTTACTTTTCCTGTCCAAGTCTTACCAGCGACAGTTTTTGATGAAACAGTTACTTCTTGCCCAACTTTCATACTAGCAAGCTCATATTCAGAAATTTGACCTTTTACTTTAAATTGACCAGCGTGACGAAGAGTAATTCCGCTCATACCTGTTTTTTCGTCAGCAGTTTTTACGATATCATCAATTACGCCATCAGCAGGACTTGTTACAGAAAGATTGTTTACTTTCTCTTTTGCTGCTTTAATCATTTCATCAGCTTTTTCAACTTCAAACTTTTTCATTTCAATTTGTGATTCTAATTGCCCAACTTCGGCTTCTGATGCTTTTAATGCTTCAGCAGGAAGGCCTGCATTTTTATCTTTTTGTAATTTTTGTTTCGCTACATCAATTTGTTTTTGGAGCAACGTTACTTCTTTTTGTGCGATTTTCTTTTGCATTTCTGCTTCTGTTACACCTTGTTTCGCAGTCGGATCATTGTATTTAAATAGAAGCTGACCTTTTTTCACTTCATCGCCTTTTTTCACAGCTAATTCATATGTTCCTTTTGTTGGATCGAATGAAATAGTTTCAATTCCATTTGGAATAACTTCGCCACCAAATTTTTGCGCGTTTTGGATTTGTTTTTCGGTTACTTTATATCCGCTATATGCCATTGCTACATCTGAACCGCCACCAGCAAATGCAAAGTATGATCCAGCTGCAATTCCGATTGCTACTACACTAGTAATTAACACTTTATTTTTCTTCTTCATCTATTTATCACCTTTTCGTTCGTTTTAGTATCTACATTAAGTATAGAAGAGGTAAAGAATCTGACAAATCGTTTTAGCTTACAATAACCTTACAGTTTTGTAAGGTATGAATATGTAAATGTAAGGTAGAGGTTGTCCTAGTGTAAGCAAATGAATTGACTCGTCGTTTCTTTCTTACAATAATATTGTATGGAGGAAAGGAGGAAGGAAGATGGAAGCTTATTTTAGCGCACACCCATTAAAACCATTTATTCCATACTCAAGGCAACATGCCCTTATATTATTTATTATGTTGGTGGGGATATTTTTTCTGTATCAATACCAAGATGTATTACGTCAAAGTGAGTGGAATATAACGGTTCGATATGCAATTGCATTTTTATTTATAGGTAGTGAAATTGGGCTTCATATGTGGGAGTGGAAAGCGGGGATTTTTGAGCTAGCTACTTCATTACCGTTTGAATTATGTACGATTAGTTTATTATTAGCGTCGATTATGATCGTAACGAAAAGTTACCGCATATATGAGATTGTATTTTTCACGGGAATTATTGGTGCATCACAAGCTATTTTAACGCCAAACTTGCAGTATGCTTTTCCGCATTTTCGTTTCATTGAATATTTTATCGCGCATATATTGCTCATTTGGGCACCACTATTTATGACTTGGGTGGAAGGCTATAGACCGACCTTGCAATCTATTAAGCGTACGATGATATTTTTAAACATATTGATTCCGCTTGTTTCGTTTGTGAATTATAAAACAGGCGGTAATTATATGTTTTTAGCTCATAAGCCAGAAACAGCTTCATTACTCGATATGTTAGGACCGCATCCTTACTATATTATTTCATTAGAACTCGCAGCGCTTATTGGGTGTTTTATTTTGTATATGCCGTTTGCAAAAAGAGAAAGGCATGCGCATAAAGAATCACTAGGATCATAACCTAGTGATTTTTTATGTTTGAATATTTACAATTCAGAAAATTAAGAATAAAATTAGAGAGTAAAATATAAAGAGAGAGAAGGGAAAACGTGGTCAAAAAAGTTTTTCTGAATGGGATGGAAGTGACAATTCAATTTATTATTTCGATTTTGGGGATTATTATGTTAGGGGCTCTGCCGAAATTGTTTTATGGATTTAAGCTGGATGTATCAAAGTACATACAGAGTTTAAAAGAAGTGTTTGTGAACTTAATGGATATTTCCAATTTGCAATATGTGAAAGGTAAATTTTTATTTCCGCAGCTGTTCGTCCATTATAAAGAAACGATTATTATTTTTTTAGCTGCTTTTTTTATTTCATTATTTGTAGCATTTTGTATTGTTTATGTAATTATGAGTAGTTCACCGCGTATACAACATCGAATTAAATCATTTCTTATCTTCCTAGAATCTATTCCAGATATCCTTCTTATTTTAGTATCACAAATTTTAGTTATATGGTTTTTTAAACAAACAGGTTTTTTACCTTTTCAAATTGCTTCAATTGGAGGCGAGTCAATTAGAGGATTGCCGATACTTTGTTTGAGCATCCCGACTACGATTATGTTTGTAAAAATGGTCGTGCTTCGTTTTGAAAATGAACTAGAAAAAGATTATGTACTATTTGCTAAGGCGAAAGGGCTGGGGCGCTTTCATATTTTAAATCGTCATATTTTACGAAATGTGTTGCTTAGTACATTATTCTTTGCGAAAACGAATATCTTTTTTATGTTATCTAATTTATATATTATAGAATGGATTTTTAATACGGGTGGTATTTTTATGTTTTTGAAATCTTATTTTGGTATTAGAGTTGAGGTTTTCATCGTTAGTGTGCTTCTTATATATATTCCGATTTTTATTTTATTTAAATTGTTTCATTATCTCATTCCGGCTGCGATGAAGGAGAGATTATAATATGTGGACGTATATAAAACGTGATAAAAGATTTTGGATAAGCATTGGGTTTCTTCTCCTATTAGTTCTTTTGAGCATCGGAAATACGTTATGGAATGATGGGCATATTAGACAAGTTACATTGCAATATGATGCGGATGAAAATCCACAAGTGCCACCGTTTCCACCTTCATTCCAATTTTTACTCGGGACAGACCGGAAAGGGTATGACCTGTTACATTTAGTCATTGAGGGCGCGAAGTGGACGATTGGTGTATCTATTTTAATTGCGGCACTTAGAATGGTAATAGGTGTGTTCTTTGGTGTTGTACTTGGAACATATGTAAAAAGAGGTTTTTCAAAAATTGAGGCTTTTTTTGATAGTTTTACAGTTATTCCGACAGTTATGATTGCGTACTTTTTTCTTCAATTTGCAAGTACATTTGGAAGTGGGGAGGAAACAACAACCTTTTTTGAAAGGGCTTCGTTTCAAGTTGTCTTACTTGTAATGCTTGTAATGCCAGTTATTGCACTGTATGTTGCGAAGGAAGTTCGTAAATTGCGAACGGAGGAATTTGTTGATGCCGCACGCATATTAGGTGGATCAAGAAGACATATTGTTATAAAGCATCTTTTCCCGCACCTTTATATGACGTTTATACTTGTATTTTTTCAGCAGTTTACGCAGACTCTTACTATTTTACTGCACTTAGGGTTACTAGAAATATTCTTTGGCGGAACGGTTAAGTTTTTAGGACCGATAGAAGAAATAGAATCTTACACACATGAATGGTCAGGGCTAATTGGAGTCTATTTTAGATCTTTAACAGTGCATCCATGGATTCCTCTCGTCCCAATTACATTTTTCGGGCTTACCATTTTTTCAGGAAATATGATTGTAAAAAGTCTAGAAGAGGCGATGTTGAAAGTTCGATTAGGGGGAGAGATAAAGAAGGAAGTTGTAGAAGAGGAACAATCTGCTGTACAGTCAAAGGAAGAGTTGTTTACGTTTAAACATACGATGTGAAGAGAAAAAGAAGCAAGCATGGATTTCATGCTTGCTTCTTTTCTTTATTTTGTAGAAACTTCGCCTTCAGCTTCTGTTTGCGGAATAAAGTATCCGATTATACCACCAATTATTGCTGGAACGATCCAGCCGATTCCTAAGTTATAAAAAGGAATCGTGTGTACGATATTAGCGATAAAACTTGGTATCATTCCCACATTATCAAGTGCATGAATACAGCTAATAATGAATGCTGCGATCATTGCTCCGATGTAGACAGAAGGTTTACGTTTCGTATATTTATCGATAAATGATACGAAAATTAAAATGATTGTAATTGGGTACAAAATAATTAATACAGGTAGTGTGATTTTAATTAATAAGCTTAATCCTAAGTTTGAAATAACGAAACTAAAGATACAAACGTATAGTACGAGCTTTTTGTAAGAAACATTTGTTAATACTGTTGCGAAATAGTTGGCGAATGCACTTACAACACCAATTGCTGTTGTTAAACAAGCGAAGATAATGGCGATACTTAATAAAACATTACCGCTTGTCCCAAAGAATTGGTACATAACAGTTGCTAATAGTTGACCACCGTTCTCGAATTGTCCCAAGTTTCCGTTTGAAGCTCCGATATAACCGAGTAAGAAGTAAACAATTGTTAAGAATAGAGCAGCGATACTTCCGCAAATGATTGTATATTTCGCGATAGATTTCTTCTCTTGTATACCGTTTTGACGAATTGCATTTACAACAATTGTTGATAGTACGAGAGCGCCAATTGCATCTAACGTTAAAAATCCTTCAAGAAATCCTTTGAAAAACGGGATGTCTTTATAGTCACCGATAGGCTCTGCAAACGTTCCTGGTGAAAGAATCGCTTTTGTTGCCATAATTGCAATAATTACAAGTAAAATTGGCGTTAATATTTTACCAATATGATCTACTAGCTTGGATGGATTTAATGATAAGAAGTAAACGACTGTAAAGAAAATCGCACTAAAAACTAACATAGAATACCATTGATCTGGGAAAAGTGGTGCAATCCCAATTTCATAAGATACAGATCCAGTTCGTGGAATAACAAATAGTGGGCCGATTGAAAGATAAATAATGATAGCGAATACTGCTGCAAATTTTGGATGAACACGGCTCGCTAAAGTGTTAAAACTACCACCAGCAAGGGCAACAGCAACGATAGCAAGTAAAGATAAACCGACGTCTGTAATAATAAACCCTGTAATGGAAACCCACATATTTTCTCCGGAAGAAAGGCCAAGAAGGGGCGGGAAAATCATATTACCAGCACCGAAGAAAACTGCGAAGAGTAATAAACTAATCGAAAGTATTTGCGCTGGTTTCAAAGTTGTACGCATATAAAGAAAATCCTCCTAATGAGTATTTTTGTCGAAAATTCAAATAATTTGTCGAGTAACTGTTATTATTTTAAAGGTCTGATGACTAGAAAGCAATAGGGAATTTTGAAAAAATTAAAAAATAATGCATTAAATCGAATAAATATACTATTTGTATGTTTAATAGGAAGGATTTAACTTTTAACGTAAAAAAAACACATATCGCTAGGATACGTGTATTAAAAATATATTTTTCTATCGCGTTCTTCTTTTAAAATTTCAACCGCTTCTCGGAAACGTTGTGAATGGACAATTTCTCGTTCGCGTAAAAAGCGTAAACTGTCATTTATGTCGGGATCGTCAGATTGGTTGATAAGCCATTGATATGTGGCACGCGCTTTTTCTTCAGCCGCAATATCTTCGTATAGGTCGGCAATTGGATCACCTTTAGCTTGTATATAGGTTGCAGTAAATGGAACACCAGCTGCGTTATGGTAATGAAGTGCGCTGTCATGATCGACGTAATGAGGGTCGAGACCAGCTGCCTTCATCTGTTCAGGAGTCGCATCTTTCGTCAGCTTATAAACCATTGTAGCAATCATTTCAAGATGCGCAAATTCTTCTGTACCAATATCGGTAAGGAGGCCAATGACTTTATCCGGGATTGTATAACGCTGATTTAAGTAACGTAGTGCAGCAGCTAATTCTCCATCTGCACCACCGTATTGCTCAATTAATAATTTTGCAAGTGCTGGATTACAAGTGCCTACTTTAACAGGGTATTGTAATTTTTTTTCATAAATCCACATAGTTTCTCTCCTTTATATTTGCCATGGCCAAGGACCTTTGCTCCATTCCCAAGGGGCATTAGAATAGCTATTTCCATACTGTTGAAGCGGTCCATATTTTTCTTCCATCTGTTGTTTTAATACTCTTCGTTTATAGGAAAAATCATTAAATTGGTTAATAGCTGCTGTATCGTCTGGGTGGGTGTCTAAGTAAAGGGTTAGTTCAACTAATACAAAGTCTAATTCTTGGAGATTCTCTAAAAGTCGATAATACTCTTCTGGTAGTGGCTGGTTCACGTCAGTAGTCACCGCCCTTTTTTATAAGGATTTTCGTAATAATCATAAAAGATAGGCCATAAGGTTCCTTTTTGTAGTGCTTCTTTCGGTGAGAATTGTGGTAAATTTGGCGGTTGAAAACCTAAATATAAATTAGGAGGGGTAGAGTAATATTTTTTACCAATAGGAGGACAAGGATCTTGAGGACTATGATATGGCACATATGATTTCATATATTTATCCATTAATAAACCTCCCTATATTCTTCATCACTACGTATTGTATTCAGACATAATAGGCCTTTATGACACATATAAAAAAGTAATAGGTACGGGGGGAATGAATGTGGAGAATGTGAAACAATTCATTGTATTGGAAGTGAAAAACTTAAAGGAAACTTTGTATTTTTATGAAGGGATTTTAGGAATCAAGCCTAGTTTAGAAAGACCCCAATTAGATGTAACAGGGGTTTGGTATGATGCTGATTCAATGAGAGTTAGTTTTGTAATGAATCGTAGTTTGGGTGGGCGTGAGAAGAGTGTTACGGATTCGGTTGATGTACTAATGTTTTCAATTTCTAACATAGAGAACTTAAAGAAGAGGTTAGTGTTTTATAAAATTGCATATACAGAAAACAAAAGTGAGAAGAGTATTGTAGTACAAGACCCAGATGGATATAAAATTCAAGTGATAGAGAAGGACGAATAAACGGAGGGGATTTAGTGGAGAGGAATTATGAAGAAAGTGCATTGTTTGAGCATCAATTTTGGCTAAAGGTGCTTACTGATCATTCGCAATTTTTACTTGATGCATTAGCTCCGAAGGAAAAAGAGGATATAAAAAAGGCCACTTATTTTGTTGAAACATTTACGAATCTGTTAAATAAAGTTCGTAATGTGAATCTCATTGCGTTTTCAAAAGAGGCAGAACGAGCCGCAAAGGAAATACGAACGTTTAAATTAAGTATTATACAGAAACAACTCGAGGGAAAAATCACTATTCATTTTACGCCAACTTTCATCAATCATATGGTAAACGAAGTAGAAGAGTATATAACAGTGTTAGAATTTTTAAATAAAGGAGAAGTTCCGCCTGTTTTTCATGAATTACATTATCATCTCGTTTGGTTAACGGATGCGGCTGGCCATGCAGGGTCTATTTCTGGTGGATTAGATCTTGTTGAAAAAAGATTAAAAGAGAAAAGCGAAGAATTTACGAAGCACTTTGAACAATTTTATTTAAAGGCAGTTGAAATGACGGGGTATTTACGGACAGAGCTTCATCATTTTCCTGCATTAAAGAAGTTTACAAAAGATGTTTCACTTGAGTTAAAATTATTTTCGCATTTTCTCCATGAGGTCGAAGAGCTGGAGTTATCGAATGAAATATTAAGTGCATTATCTGCTAGAATGGCGGATCATATGGCAAGAGAAGAATGTTATTACTTATTAAAATTAGCACAATCGTCTGGACTTGAGATGCCAAAATGTAATCCGCTTTAAAGAAAAAAGAGGTCAATTTTATTTGGCCTCTTTTTCTGCTTTATTTTCTCTTTTTATTTTTGCTTGTTCAATACTTGCCTGTAATGTCTCCATAATATTGATGATGTTTGGAGTTGGAGAGATTGTTTCGGTTTTTTCCTGTTGTTCAATTTTGTTTTCGATTAGTTCGGTAAGGGCTTCTTTATACTCATCTGTATACATCTCTTGTTCAAAAGGATTTGTAAGATGGTGGATTAAATTGATTGCTGCTGTGAGTTCTTGTTTTTGAATCGGATAATTTTCGTTACTTGGTAAGTTAGGTGTATTTGTTATATCGCGAATTTCATTAGGGTAGTGAATAGTTTGTAATATAAGCCCATCTTCAAAGTTACGGATAATAGCTAAATGTTGTTTTTTTCTAATGGAAATATGGATAAGACCAAGTTTATTCGTACGTTCAAGTGCTTCTTTTAATAATAAATATGATTTTTCATGTCCTGAGGTAGGGCCTATAAAATAAGAACGATCGTAGAGAACAGAATCAATTTCGTTATTTTGGATAAAAGATATAATACGAATAGATCTTGGTTCGTGAGCTTTTTGCAACTCAGCTAATTCTTTTTCATCCATAATAATGTACTTATGAGGTGCGTATTCATAGGCTTTTACAATATCTTTATCATCAATTTCTTCATCCGTACAATCAGGAGCAAATTTTTTATATTTAATAGGTGTTAAGCATTCTTTATGAAGACTTAAAAACTTTATATCGTTTTCTTCTACGGCACTGTATAGTTTGATTCCTATATTTAATAGTCCAAGTGAAAGGGCACCTTTCCATACGGTATGCAAATGAAGCCTCTCCTTTCATTCAAAAATGATTATGTATATTATGAGATAGTAAGAAATTTCCTATACGTTTTTTGTTTTTACGGAATGTTAAGCAGGAGGATGTGGGATATAAAATATATTGACAAGCCCTCCAAAATATTTTAATGTGATTGTATAAAATTGTGTATATAAAGGGGAGTAACTTATTACAGTAAAGTCGTCATTACAGGGAGAAACCCTCGGCTTTATTGGCAACGTTTCGTTGTTAGTGAGACCTTTACCAGCAATGGTAAAGGCCCCTTATTGTCTTTTTTAGGACCCTTACCATGTTTGGTAGGGGCCTTTTTGTATACAAAGAGAGGAGATATAAAAATGAAAAAACTTATTAGTAGATTAAGAGTTGTATTTCATGTTCGCCGATTTGTTCCATTCCTATTTGACTTTTTCACTTCAAAAGAGGTTTCAATAAAGAAGAAAATTTTATCTATTGCGTTTTTAGTTGGTTATGTTGCGATGCCGCTCGATTTAATTCCAGACTTCTTACCGTTTATCGGTATTTTAGATGATATTGGAATTGTATTATTTATTTTGAACCGAATTGTAAAAATGGCGCCAGTTCAATTACAAGAAAAGCATAACGTAAACGTAGGATAGGAGTTGGGGTAGAAAATATGGAGCAAATTATTTTAGATATAATCGAGTTTTTAAAGCAATTTTCTTATTTTGGAGTTGTGTTAGCATTAACGTTTGAATTTATTCCAGCAGAAGTAGTTTTGCCCATGGTTGGTTATTGGGTGTACGAGGGAGATATGAATTTTTGGCTTGCTGTATTAGCCGGAACCCTCGGCGGAACGACAGGACCTTTAACGTTATATGCACTCGGTTATTACGGTGGTCGTCCTCTATTAATAAAATACGGGAAATACTTCTTCATTAAAGAAGAACAAATTCAAAAAGCAGATGATTTCTTTGAGAAATATGGACCGGTTGTAGCATTTGTTGGACGCTTTGTGCCAGGAGTTCGAACGCTTATTTCTGTTCCATGTGGTATGGCGAAAATGAACATATGGAAATTTAGCATATATACATTTGTAGCAATGTTCCCGTTAACGACTTTGTATGTTTATTTTGGAATGAAATTAGGTCCACATTGGGAAAAAGCAGCGGATGTTGTTGGGCAATATATGTTACCGATATTAGGAGGCGTTATTCTTATCGTTGCTAGTATCTTTGTCTATAAATATATGAAAAAAAGAAACAAAACAGAATCTATCTAGTCACATGAATATTTTTTGAAAATAGATGAATAGTACAGGCAAAAGACTCTGGGGGACATACACATATAGGGAATATAAAAGAGAGAGGGGAAACAACTATGTCTTGTGAGTGCTCAGGGTCAGCATTAACTTGTTGTCCAGATAAAAATTATGTGCAAGATAAAGTGTGTAGTCCGTGGTCTGCTACTGTAGTTGCAACAGCAATTGATAATGTTCTCTATACAAATAATATTAACCAAAACGTAATTGGTACTGGTTTTGTTAAATATGATGTTGGACCAGGCCCAATTACTGTAGAGGTACTTGATTCTGCTGGGGGTACAATTGATACACAAACATTAAACCCAGGAACGAGTATTGCTTTTACGTATCGCCGCTTTGATAGTATACAAGTTGTGTTACCTGCAACACCTGCTGGAACGTATCAGGGAGAATTTTGTATTACAACACGTTATCCACTTTCATAGCAGAATAGGAGAGGATCGAAATGGGAATGAGAAGTTCCAGTTTGTCTTGTTGTTCTAATAAAACACTTGTGCAAGACCAAGTATGTACAGACTGGTCTATTACAGGTGCTGGTACTCAAATTGTATATACAAATAATATCACGCAAGAAGTATATGGTTCAGGTTACGTGAAGTATGATGTAGGTGCCAACCCGATTACAGTTGATTTTTTAGTAGGTGCAACAGTGGTTGATACAATTACTGTACAACCACAAAGTAGTGGTACTTTCACTGTCCGATATTTTACTACTGTCCGAATTACTACGACAGGAACGACTGTTAATCAAGGAGAGTTTTGTATTACAGTACGTTATCCAATCTCATAAAAAGCATACCGTGAACGGTATGCTTTTTATATTAAGGAAATAATGAAATTGGTATTCTATAAGCAACATGTAAATTCGCAACAG
Organism: Bacillus cereus group sp. MYBK14-1; assembly: GCF_051916885.1. Classification (NCBI taxonomy): domain Bacteria; kingdom Bacillati; phylum Bacillota; class Bacilli; order Caryophanales; family Bacillaceae; genus Bacillus; species Bacillus cereus group sp. MYBK14-1. The sequence continues at coordinate 14,229 of NZ_JBQAHM010000014.1, forward strand.
TACTTGCCTTCTAAATATAGTGAAGGATTACTTGTTATATTGATAATATTGATCGACTGTAGGTCTTTTCCTGTGTACGATATTGTATTACCAGGAAACACAGTGAAAATATTGGTTACTGTTCCAACGATTTGAATTGTAATTGCTTCGTTGCTGCTAGTACTATTGTAAACCGAGACAGTACCTGATATAAGTAGTATCCCATCACTTTGCCATAGTATCATTAATTGTGATGCATCTTTGGCAGAGGAGATGGTGTTATTAGTTATGAGGAAATTCCCTGCAAATTCATTTGTTACTCGCTCGCAATTTGGATTTGGAGGAGGGGGCGGTGGACAAGGGTCTGGACAAATAATAGATAAAGGAGCGAAACAGCCGATATTTTTTTTATTCTTCAATACAACCCCTCCTTTTAAGTTGTCTTTTATTACTATTAAATGTAAAAGCATGGCCGATGTGTTAAAAAAAGAAGGAAATATTAAAAATTAAGATTGTCTAATAGGCTTAAACCTTAACTTATCATTAGTGTTATAGAAAAGATTATATGTGAATAGTCATAGGAAAAGAATGATCAGACTCTTTTAGACAAAAGGTGGTTGTATACAATAGTACGAGTAATGTTGGACTTAATTTCTAATTAACTGTATATTTACAAAAATCTAATAAAGTTCATTTGTTATTTAAACGACATTAACATGTATTAGATAAAATAGCCCTTGTAATGAATCAATTATTATGAGGAGGATTCACGTGGACAGAAATGCTTTAAGAAAAGTAAAAGGCCTTATTGGATTATTAATGTTTTTTGTATTAGCATTCGTATCATTTCCATGGAGTACATCAGTCAAGGCGGAAGAGAAAAAGCAAGAAAAGGCATCAAGTGAGAAGAAGATAGTTTTTCCAGTTGTAAGTGATGTGCATATTAAAAACAGTGGAACAGATGATACGTTTCGCTGGAAAAGAGCGATTGAACAGTTTAATACACTAGCACCAAAGCAAGATGCATTTGTTATTGTAGGTGATTTCACAGATACAGGATCAGTGCAGCAATATGATCGTTTCATGCAAGTGTATAATGAAAATGCAAATAAAGATGCCGTGAGAATGAATTCTCTTGGTAACCATGATTATTGGAACGGTTTATCTGTAGAGGGCGCACAGAAGCGTTTCTTAGAAAAAACAGGTATGGAATCAATTTATTATCATAAAGTGGTAAAAGGTTATCACTTCCTTGTTATGTCTCCAGAGAATGGAACAACTCATGGCTATTATTCGGACAAGCAAATTAATTGGTTAAAAGAAGAAATGGCAAAAGCGCAAAAAGATGATCCAGAAAAACCGATTTTTGTATTTTTACATCAACACATTAAAGAGACAGTATACGGTAGTCATGAATGGGGAACACAAGATAGCGCAAAAATTAATGCAGTATTAAAAGAATACCCACAAGTTATTACGTTTTCAGGTCATTCACATTATCCATTAGATGATCCGAGATCGATACATCAAAAAGACTTTACATCAGTTGGTACATCTTCAGTAAGTTATATGGAAGTTGAAGGTGGTAAAGTACAAGGGAATATCCCGCCAGGAGCTAGTACGTTAAGCCAAGGTTTATTAGTAGAAGTAGATGATAAAGAAGTAACGATTAATCGTCGTGATTTCCATACGAATTCTTGGACAGGCGAGCCTTGGAAAATTAAATTACCAGCAAAGAAAGAAACATTTACACATGTAGAAGATCGTGATAAAGAAAAGCCATACTTTGCTAAGGATGTAAAGCTTGCTGTATCAAATGTAACAGAAAATGCGGCAACAGTAACATTCCCACAAGCGTTGGACAACCTCCTTGTTCACTCTTACCGTGTGCAGGCTAGAGATAAGCAAACGGGTGAAATGAAAAATAAATTGTTAGCATTCTCAGAGTTTTATCGTGATCCAGTGCCGAAAGATTTTACGTTTACACTGGCAGGGTTAGATGGCGGGAAAACATATACACTTGAAGTTGTTGCAATTGATTCGTTTGGTAATGAAAGTGCGCAGCCTTTAACGGCAGAAATTACTACGAAAAAAGATGATATTGATCCGAATGTAAAAGTGCCAAAGGCTGATGTTTTCGATGTGAATTTTGCAGATGGTACATTTAAAGACAATTCACCATTTGGTACAAAAGGTGATGTGAAGGGCAATGTGACTATTGAATATGATAAAGCATTGAAAAAGAATGTTATGAAGTTAAACGGACAATCTAATACATTTGGATACCTTCCATTTTCAGCAGCACAAAAAGAGAAAGTAGCAAATACATTTACGTTAGAAACGGTATTTTCAATGAATCAAATCCGTGGCCAAGGTATTTTGCAAAATACAGAGAGCGGCGGAATTGGATTTGAGTCTACAGGAAGTGGATATGTTGAATTATGGGCTCACATTGGTGGCAGCTATAAACGTGTTGGAGTTCAATTAGAAGCAAACAAAACATATCACTTAACAGGAACGTATAACGGAAGTGAAGTAGCTATTTATGTCGATGGTAAAAAAGTAAATAGCCAACCAGCTACAGGAAAAGTGTATCATCCAAATGTACCATTTGCACTTGGAGCGGATCCTGATAGCAATGGAAATGGTGGCATTCCGTTAAATGGACAAATCGCGCTTGCGAAATTATATAGTAAAGCGTTAAGTTCTTCAGAAGTATTAGCAGCGTACAATGAGTTTTCTAACCGTACGAAATTAGAGCAAGTGAACGCGTTATATGAAGAGCTTGGAAAAGGGAAAGAAGTGTTAGCTGGTACGTATGAGTTTGGTGATAAGCCAGGTCAATATTCAAAGGAAGCATTTCAAGAACTAGAGAAAAGCTATAATAATGCAAAACAAGTGTTTGAAAATATAGGGAGTACGGGAGAGCAAATCGTTCAAACATATAACGAATTAAAAACAGCTAATGTAACATTTGTACAATCTAAAGTAGTAGAACAACCGAAAACACCGAAAGAAAAATTACAAATCAATATTGAATCTGCAAAAGTAGTAGTGAAAAAAGCGCAAGATGCAAATGTAACGGACGGTTCAGTGAAAGCACTGAGTCAAAAAATTACAGTGGCCGAAGCTGTAGTGAAAGATGTAAAAGTAAAAGATGCACAGGTAGAAACGATGAATCGTACATTAGAGTATACGATTTCACTCGTTGAAAAAAGCATAAACAAGTAAGAGAGAAGAAAAGAAGCTTATCATGATAGGCTTCTTTTTTGTTATACTAAAAATAGCATAGAATGAAGGAGCGAATAATTTGGAACAGAAAAAGCTAAAAAGAATTCTTGAATATGTATGGATCGCGGTTGTGCTCCTTGTAGGATATTATTTCTTAAAAGAAAAAAGTATATGGGTTTTATTTTTAATGACGTTTTTATTAGCGGGTTTAGGCACGTTATTTATTAATTTCTTCTTTGATAGTTTAAATGCCTGGAAGAATAAAAAGAAGAGAACGAAGTAAAGGAGGGAATATATGCAAAAGTGGAAGCTCATATATCAGGTGATTATTTTCCTATTGCTTGTAGGTATTGGAATTGTGAAATACGCAACGCCAATAGGAAATTGGGCATGGTTTACAGCTTGCATCGGCATATTTTTCATTTTACAATCGTTGACGAAAAAATATAATAGTACAGAAAGATAGCTCGCCGCTAAAACGGCGAGCTATTTTGTTATGCTTTTTTCTTTTCATCATTTGTTTTTTCAATAGCTAAATGACTATGTTTCCTAGAGTAGAAGAAATAGAAGCATAAGCCGACTATAAGCCAAACTGCAAAGCTAATCCATGTTGTTTTAGACAAATTGATCATTAAATATAAGCAGCAAAGAATCGCGACAACTGGTAATACAGGTACGAAAGGTGTACGGAATCCACGTTTTAAATCAGGGTGTGTTTTTCGTAAAATAAGTACTGCGCAGCAAACGAATGTAAAGGCTGTTAACGTACCGATGTTTACTAAATTCGCTAGCAAATGTAAGTCTAAAAGGCCTGCTAATAAAGCAGCAACAACGCCAGTAATCCACGTATTTAATAAAGGGATTTTTACTTTTTTATTTACACGTGCTAACGCTTTTGGAAGTAAACCGTCACGGCTCATCGCATACGAAACGCGAACTTGTCCATACATAACGACTAAGAGAACGGTTGTCATTCCAGTCATCGCTCCAACAGCGAGTAGTCCTGCAATTGTATCCTCACCAACGAAATGCAATGCAAATGCAACTGGATCAGAAACGTCTAATTGCGTATAAGGAACCATACCTGTTAAAACGAAAGATACGATCATATATAAAACAGTACAAATAAGAAGAGAACCGATAATACCAATTGGTAAGTCACGCTGCGGTTTTTTCGTTTCTTCTGCAGCTGTTGCGATTGCATCAAATCCTAAGAAGGCGAAGAACACAGTGGCAGCCCCAGTAATAATACCGTCGTATCCGAATGGGATGAACGGTGTCCAGTTTTCAGGTTTTACATATTTTGCACCTGCTACGATAAAGGCGATAATAACGGCTAACTTGATAAGAACCATAATATTATTAATGCGTGCGCTTTCGCGTATACCAAAACTTAAAAGGCCCGTAATAAGAAGTAAAATACAGACAGCAGGTAAATCGATGAGGCCACCTTTTCCTACGCCGGGGGCCGAGGCGATTATGGCGGGCAGGTGTATATTGAACCCTTGTAGTAATGATTGCAAATAACCAGACCAACCGACAGCTACTGCTGCAACGGCAAGTAAATATTCGAGCATTAAACACCATCCGACGATGAAGGCGACGACTTCTCCGACTGTCATGTATGCGTAAGTATACACACTTCCTGAGACAGGAATAGAAGAAGCAAATTCAGCGTAACAAAAGGCTACACAAGCACAAGTAAATGCAGCAATAAGGAATGATAGCATAATACCAGGACCAGAATGTTTTGCTGCAACAATACCTGTTAATACAAAGATCCCTGTCCCAATTACGGCGCCGATTCCTAAAAATGTTAAATCGAGTGCAGTTAATGTTCTAGCTAGCTGCTTTGGTGATTCAGTACTAAGCGCTTTTTTTCGTAATAATGACTTCACTTTGGACTCTCCCCCCGTTTTTTCATTTCCATAACTGCGACTATAGTATGAGTCCATTAAAAAAGAGTAAGTAAGGAAGTGGAGGTGCAGTTATGGTATGTAGTTTTTTAAAATTGCTGGATTAATCTTAATATAATTCAGAATATTTTGTCAAATAAAAATATGACAAATAAAATGCGGATCAATAGGGGAAACTACTTGCAGAAATGGACGGGGGTTAACGACCCACTGATTAAAGTTAAAGTAGGAGCAGATGCTATGTTATTTTATTTTGAACTTGTCGTCATTTTACTTTGTACGAAATTAGCTGGTGACATTAGTGTAAGACTTGGTCAGCCTTCTGTACTTGGTAAGTTAATTGTCGGTATTATTATCGGTCCGGCTGTACTTGGTATTATTAATAGTTCTGAACTGATTGATGAATTGAGTGAGATTGGTGTTTTGTTACTTATGTTTATGGCGGGACTTGAAACAGATTTAGAAGAGTTAAATCGGAATTTGAAATCGTCGTTTGCAGTAGCGGCCGGTGGAATTATTTTTCCTTTCATCGGTGGTTATGTAACAGGATTGCTGTTTGGATTAATACAATCCCATGCCATTTTTTTAGGGTTATTACTTTGCGCAACATCGGTTAGTATTACGGTGCAGACGCTACGTGATCTAGGAAAAATGAATACGAGAGAAAGTACAACAATTTTAGGTGCTGCCGTATTTGATGATGTCATTGTCGTTATTTTATTAGCATTTGTAATGAGTTTTTTAGGAACACAAGATGTGAATATAACACTTGTCATTGTAAAGAAAATTATTTTCTTTGTAAGTATTGTTTTTATTGCTTGGAAAGTCGTTCCTTGGATTATGAAAATGCTTGTCCCGCTTCGTGTAACAGAAGCGTTAATTAGCGCGGCTCTTATTATTTGTTTCTCTTTTTCTTATTACAGTGAAATGATGGGAATTGCAGGCATTATTGGAGCATTTGCAGCAGGAATTGCTATTTCTCAAACAGAGTATAAACATGAAGTGGAACATAAAATTGAACCGATTGCTTATGCAATATTTGTTCCAGTATTCTTCGTAAGTATCGGAATGGAAATTACATTTCAAGGCATTGGAAGTCAGCTTTGGTTCATTATTATTATGACTCTCGTTGCGATTTTCACAAAGTTAATCGGATCCGGCTTAGGCGCAAGACTGACAGGATTTAATCGCGAATCTTCTATCAGTATTGGTGCGGGGATGGTATCACGTGGTGAAGTAGCGCTTATCATCGCAGCAAATGGACTTACGGCGAATTTATTAGCGAAAGAAAATTTCACAGCGATTGTTATTGTTGTTATATTGACGACGATTATTACACCGCCACTTTTGAAGAAATATTTTGTATAGACAGGAAGGGCTTATCTGATGTAGGTAAGCTCTTTTTTTATTCCCAAAAGCAATGATCATATAGCATGAAGGGTTTGTAATTATGGTAAAATCTATGTATGTGATATGACAAGGAGAGGGAAGTGTGAAGATTACGAAGGAGAAGGTTATCGGTGTAATCGTACTTATTGCAGTATGTATACCATTTACTGCATGGAAAGAATCAAAAGTGAAAGATTTTCCGGTTTCTATTTTTTCGGAAGAAGCAGATGGTGAGTACGGTCAGAAGCTGAAATATACTGCTTTTTTACCTGATGTTGCGATTTGGATGAACGGTTGGGAAAAGAAGTGGACAGAGGGGGAAAGAACTGTTTATCAAAAAGGGAATCGCATTGTAAATGTGTTTCATCCTCCTGGCGATGATGGTTATTACCTTCTTGAAGCAAGAGAAAATAAGTGAACGCAACCGTAAGAAGTGGAGGTTAAATAGTGAAAGCTTCAACATTACTATTTAAAATTGAAAGTAATATGGATCAATTTTCACCAGCTGAGAAGAAGGTTGCCATGTACATAATGGAGAATGCAGAGATTGTACCGAATTTAACGACGAAAGAAGTGTCAACGAATGCAGGAGCAAGTGAAGCGAGTGTCGTTCGCTTTTGTAAATCGATTGGAATCGGAAGTTTTAAAGCATTTAAGATAGCACTCGTTCGTGAATTAACGATTGCTGATTATAATATTAACGATTTTTCAGTGATGAATACAGAAGATGGACCGTATGATTTATTTAATAAAGTTACTTATGTGAATAAAGCTGCAATTGAGGCGAGTGTTACTGCAATAGATAAGAGGGAACTTGAGAAAGCAGCGGATCGTATTGTCAATGCGGGCAAAATTATATTTTACGGAGTAGGTGGATCAGCTACGCCAGCAATGGACGGGGCTTATAAATTTACGCGGCTTGGATTTACAGCGATGATGCTATCTGATTTTCATATGATGTTGCCACTTGTGACGAATTTAAAAGAAGGTGATATATTTGTTGCGATTTCAACATCTGGTCGAACGAAAGATGTGCTTGAAATGGCGCAGTATGCAAAGAGACAAGGTGCAACTGTTATTGGAATTACGAAATTAGATCAATCATCACCCCTATATAAAGAAGCGGATATTCGCCTTTGTATGCCAGATGTAGAACAAGATCATCGTATTGCGAGTATTGCTTCGAGAATGACACAATTGAATATGATCGATGCTTTATATGTTATTACTTTCAATCGAATTGGTAATAAAGTATTGGATCAATTTATGGAGACGCGAGAAGAAGCGTTGCGGTTACGGAAGTTAAAGTAGAAGAAAAGATGAGGAGACTCATCTTTTTTATTATCTTTGACACAAATATGTCATGTTGTGAAATTTTATTTCATAAAATAAGAAAGGGTTATTGATTTTTAGTTTCTTAAAGTTATAATAAAAGTGTGAAATATAATTTCAAAGAGGGTGGAAATATGTTAGAAAATTTATCGACAGAACATCGTAATGAGAAAACAATGAATCTGGATGAAATGAGCATAAAAGAAGTATTGCAAAGTATGAATGAAGAAGATCGAACTGTTGCGTTAGCAGTTGAAAAAGAGATAGAACAAATTGAAAAGGTTGTACAGACTGTTATTAAATCTTTTGAAGAAGAGGGACGCTTAATTTACATTGGTGCTGGTACGAGTGGTCGTTTAGGTATCCTAGATGCAGTGGAATGTCCGCCGACATTTGGCACGGATGATAAAATGGTGCAAGGATTTATAGCAGGTGGATTGAAAGCGTTTACTAAGGCGGTGGAAGGTGCCGAAGATCGCGAAGAGTTAGCAGAAGAAGATTTAAAAAGTATTGGATTAAATGAGAAAGATACAGTGATTGGAATTGCTGCCAGTGGCAGAACTCCTTACGTAATTGGCGGCTTGAAATACGCACAGAGCGTAGGAGCGAGTACAGCGAGTATTTCTTGTAATAAAAATGCTGAAATAAGTAAATATGCAAATTTAAATGTGGAAGTAGAAACAGGTGCAGAAATATTAACAGGATCAACGCGTTTAAAAGCTGGTACAGCACAAAAATTAGTGCTGAATATGATTTCAACAGCTTCGATGATTGGTGTAGGAAAAGTATATAAAAACTTAATGGTAGATGTTCAATCCACAAATGAAAAGTTAGTAGAACGGTCAAAACGAATTATTGTGGAAGCAACAGGCGCTAGTTATGAAGTAGCGGCAGAGTATTATGAAAAGGCAGAACGTAACGTAAAAGCTGCCATTGTTATGGTGTTGTTGCAGTGTGAGTATGGGGAAGCACTGGAGAAACTAAAATACGCAAAAGGGTTTGTGAAGAAAGCACTATAAAGTAATAGGGAGGGGGATTCTATTATGAAGAAAGAAGAGAGAATGGCCAAGGAAATTTCGGAGCAACTTGGTGGAATAAAAAATATTCGTAGTATTGCTCATTGTATGACGAGACTACGTTTAACGCTTCATGATGAAAGTAAAGTAAATATGGACCTTTTGAAAAAAGTTGAAGGCGTTATGGGTGTTATAGAAGATGAGACGCTTCAAGTTGTCGTTGGTCCAGGAACAGTAAATAAAGTAGCAGCTGAAATGGAAGGTTTGACAGGACTACGAATTGGTGAGGTAGCAGATCATCACCTTGAAGATATTGGGCAAGAGATGAAATCAGAGATTAAGAAGAAAAATAATACACCGGTGAAAAACTTTTTACGAAAAATAGGAAGTATTTTCATCCCATTAATTCCGGGGCTTGTTGCGTCAGGAATTATAAACGGGGTTGCTAACTTTGCGAAAAATGCTGGTGCTGATCCAAATGCAACGTGGTTACAAATGTTACTACTCATTGGCGGCGGTATCTTTACATTCTTAGGAATTTTAGTCGGCTGGAATACAGCGAAAGAATTTGGCGGGACACCGGTTCTTGGGGCAATTGCTGGTATTTTAATTTTCAACCCGGCGATGGCAAACGTAAAATTGTTTGGTGAAGCATTAGTGCCCGGACGGGGCGGATTGTTTGCAGTTATTTTTGCAGCATGGCTTATGGTTGTAGTGGAAAGACAAGTTCGAAAAGCAGTGCCAAACGCAGTTGATATTATCGTGACACCACTCATTACTGTATTAGTTGTAAGTATCGTAACGATGTTAGCCATTCAGCCATTAGCAGGTTTCTTATCAGATGGTATTACGAGCGGAATTAATGCTATTTTAAATATTGGCGGAGCATTTGCTGGCGCAGTACTTGCGGGAACATTTTTACCTCTCGTTATGGTCGGATTGCATCACGGTTTAACACCAATTCATATGGAATTTATTAATCAAACACACGTAACACCTTTATTACCAGTGCTCGCAATGGCTGGTGCTGGCCAAGTGGGCGCAGCAATTGCGATTTATGTGAAAACAAAAAACAAACGACTTCGAAATGTAATTAAAGGTGGATTGCCAGTTGGCTTTTTAGGAATTGGTGAGCCGTTATTATACGGGGTGACATTACCACTTGGGAAACCGTTTATTACTGCTTGTTTAGGAGCGGCTGTCGGTGGTGCATTCCAAGCAGTTATGCAAACAGCTTCTCTTGGAATTGGCGTATCAGGGCTATCTTTAATTCCGTTAATTGCTGACAATAAATATTTACTCTATTTCTTAGGTTTAGTAATTGCATATGCTTTCGGATTTATCTTTACGTATTTCTTCGGATTTAAAGAAGAAATGGCAGAAAACATATAGAGAAAGGGATTCTTTTCTCTTTTTCTATTAATAGAAAGGGAGATTTATATGATCGGAGTTTCCATTTATCTTTCAAAAGAACGAGTAGAGAAACAAGAAGAGTGGCTAAAAGTAGCGAAGGAAAATGGGTTTACATCTATTTTTACATCACTGCACATTCCAGAAGATGATCCAAATACGTATAAAGAGTTAATTCAAATATTAGGGAAACAAGCTCTTGCACATGAAATGGAGTTAATGGTTGATGTTTCTCCAAAATCGTTACATCATTTAGGGCTAACATATGAAAATGTGGAAGAACTATTGGACTGGGGCATTACCGGTTTAAGAATGGATTACGGCATTGCGCCAAAAGAAATTGCAAGCGTATCTCATAAGATGAAAGTAGCTTTAAATGCGAGTACGATTACAAAGCCATTTTGGAAAGAATTACTTGCAGAACATATAAGAGTAGAGAATGTAGAAGCGTGGCATAATTTTTATCCACGTCCAGAGACGGGACTAGCAAAGTCCTTCTTACAAAAACAAAATCAATATTTACAGGAGTGCGGAATAAAAACGATGGCATTTATTCCAGGAGATGCGGAAAAACGTGGTCCGTTATATGAAGGGTTACCAACGTTAGAAAAACATCGCAATATGCGCCCGCTTGAAGCGTACTTAGAACTTGTTCAAGATTGTGGTGTTGATAAAGTATTGATTGGAGATATAAGCGCAAGTTTGGAAAGTATGCAAGAAGTAGCTAGTGCGAGTAGAGGGATTATTCCATTGCGTTACAAATCATTTATAACTGATAAAGAAGTATTAAAAGTGGTGGAGCAAGTGCATAAAAATAGACTAGATCCGGCTCGTGATGTTATTCGATCTGTAGAATCAAGGGAAGGAAATAGAGTGGTTTTACAGCCGATGCATACAATTGTAAGAAAGAAAGGCAGCATTACAATTGATAATGAATTGTACGGTAGATATGCAGGGGAGATGCAAGTTGCTACACATGATTTACCTGTAGATGAGAAAGTGAATGTTGTTGGAATAGTTGTGGAAGAGGACGTTTCTTTACTGCCTTATATTGGCGCTGGAAAAATGTTTCAACTTTTTCTATGCGATAGAATAAAAGCTTGAATTAGCGCTATTTTGTAAGAAAACATTATCCGTAAAAGGGATAATGTTTTTTACTTTCTTTAAAAAAGTATTTGACGAATGAAATAAAATACCGTATTGTTTTGACTTGTAAATAAAAGTTCACCATAACAAAACAAAAAGGAGAGTTCAAAATGAATCAATATATTGGGAATTTAATTATTCGTATCGTGTTAGGAGTTACGTTCTTTGCACACGGTTTAGCAAAGTTTCAATCAGGTATCGATAATGTAGCAGGATGGTTTACAAGCATCGGTTTACCAGGTGGCCTTGCATACGGCGTAGCAACTGTAGAATTAGTTGGTGGTATATTATTAATTATCGGTTTAGGTGTACGATATGTAGGATTGTTATTCGCTCTTATTTTAGCTGGAGCTATCGTAAAGGTAAATGGAGCAGCAGGTTTATTAGGAGATGGAAAGAATCCAGGATATGAATTAGATCTTGCATTATTATCAATGGGTGCGTATTTATTCGTAGTAAAAGCAGAAGGATATGTAGATCGTTTCTTAAAAGAGAAAGTAATGAAAACGAAGTAAATTTTATTTATAAATTGTTGACTTGAAGAATTATTGTAACTATAATGATTACAACTAATGAATTACGAATGAAACAATTTAAATATTTTTTTACACAAGATGTAACTATATTGGTTACGTCTTGTGTAAAAATAAATAAACGGGAGGAAGTAATATGCCTAAATCAAATTTAGAAATTATTCAAAGCACGTATGAAGGATCAGCTTCTTCGAATGCAAAGCATTTAGCAGAAGCCCTCTCTGAAAAAGTGGAATGGACAGAGGCAGAAGGTTTCCCGTATGGCGGAACATATACAGGCGTAGAAGCTATAATGGAAAATGTATTTAGCCGTTTAGGATCAGAATGGGATGATTATAAAGCAAGGGTAAATACATATCATGAAGTAAACGGAAAAGATGTAATTATTGCTGAAGGTATGTATTCTGGAGTTTATAAAGAAACAGGAAAATCATTTGAAGCAGAATTTGTTCATGTATGGCAACTTGAGAACGGAAAAATCGTGAATTTTAAGCAATATGTAGATAGTCATATTGTTAGGGAAGCGATGAAGAGATAATGCTTTTTAAATGGATCTTAGGTATATGCATTACAATTATAGTAATTTTCTCGTCTATAGTTGGCGGAAAGAAATTGCTTGCATATGTGGAAAAAGAAAATACAAATATTCAAAACGAGCGAGCGGCAAACGAAAAAGAGAAAAAAGCTGCAGAAGAAGCTCCGCAAATTAGTGAAGGTGAAATTATTTCTACTATGCATAAAATGGTGCACCAAAAGGTAAAATCCTCTGAAAAATGGGGATTTGTAGAGATGACAAAAAAGGAAATTTCTAATGTGAAAAGGGATATTGAAAATAGTACAGGTTTTCAATATAAAATGAAGTTATTTTCTATTATAAATAGATGGGAAAAAGGAGATTTTTCTCAAACTGTTGAGGAGCATAACTTTTTATGGAGCCTTCAAGGTGGAGATACTGGTAAGGCGACGGAACGTTTATCGCCAGAAGAGGAAAAACAGTATATAAAAGAAATGAAGAGTAAATAAAAACATCGCCAACCCAGATGACGATGTTTTTTCATTAAGAATGTTTTCGCATTAAAGGTCTAACAGGCTGAACGGCAACAGTTTTAAAATGAGAAAATAAATAACACCCTGTTACAACGACAATTGTCCCTAAAATTTGTATCCACGTTAATTCTTCTCCGAGGAATATGAATGCTAAAATGGCTGTGAAAATTGGATTGAAGTTTAGAAAAATACCTGATGTAGTTGCGCCTAATTTTTGTACACCAATATTCCAAAATACCATACAAAGAACTGTCGAAATAAGCCCAGTATATAAAAGTGATGTGATGAAAGAAGTATTTATATTTGAAACAGTGAAGCTACCTATGTTAAACGGTAGTAATAAAATAACGCCGAAAATACCAGAGTACAACGTTGCCATAAGTGGTGTAGTTGTTTTTGTTGCCCATTTACTACAAACAGAATAGATTCCCCAAATACAAACTGCTGCAATCATCCATAAATCGCCGCTATTAAAATGTAGTGAAAATAAAAGCGAGAAATCACCTTTTAATAGGACGAGGATAACCCCGAAGAATGAAAGAATCATGGATAGGATTTGAAGTGTATTTACTTTTTCTTTTAGAAATAATACTGAAAATAATGCGATTGAAATTGCATTCAATGTAGAGATAAGACCTACATTCGTAGCGGATGTTTTTTCTAATGCTAAAAATTGAAAGATGTTAAAAAGAGCGACCCCTGAAATTCCCATCAATATTAAAGGAAGTATTGCGGTACGTGGTGGAAGGATTTTCTTTTCTTTAAACCATACCATCGGTAATAAACAAACAATCGCAATCATCCATCTTAAATTTGTCAATGTCATCGGCGATGCATGATCGACGAGTGATTTTCCAACGACAAAATTTCCTCCCCATAATAAGCTCGTTAGTAATAGTAAAAAGACGTAAAAATAAGGCATGCTAAAATCCCCTTTTTTGTAATCAATACGAATTGTAAATAATTTTAGCATTTTTCTTTATTATGTAATATATTCTTTTGTATAATGGTGAAAACTCGATAAAATATTTAGTTGCGAATGATATTTACGGAATGATATTCAGTTTTTTGTAAGATATAAGGTGTTTTTTCGAATAATCATCGGTAAGAAAAAAGGGAGAATTGTAATGGAGTCGTCTGTTATTAAAGTGTTGGATGATTTGGATGTACAAATTTTAGATATATTGCAGAAGGAGTCACAAGTAAGTAATGCAGAGCTGGCACGTCGCGTTAATTTATCACCGGCTGCGATGCATGCAAGAATAAAAAGATTGGATGGGGAAGGTTTCATCGATAAGCAAGTTGCGATTTTAAATCAAGAAAAGCTTGGGTTTGATTTATTATGTTTTATTTTTATGAGTACGAATATTCATCAATTTGACAAGTTGGAAGTGTTGGAGAAAGAATTAGAATCGATGCCGGAAGTGTTAGAATGTCACTGTTTAACAGGAGAGTACGATTATTTATTAAAGGTTGCAAATCGTGATCGTAAAGAACTAGAGCAGTTTATTAGAAAGTTGAATAAGCTTGGTATTACAAGGATACAGACAAGTTTAGCACTTCGTGAAATTAAATATTCGACGGTATTGCCGATACGAAATGAGGAACCGAGCATCGATTAGATTGCTTGGTTTTTGTTTGTATAAATTGATTGACGAGGAGAAAAGAGAGATGTATTATTATATAAAATTATGAATTAAAATTCATTTTAAGTTATAAATATTAATATTGAGGGGCAAGGGGATGTAATATGAAAATCTGTAATGCAGTGACGAGTGATGTGAAAGAAATTTATAGTCTTATTGAGGTTTATGCAAAAGAGGGAGTTGTTTTACCACGTTCTCTTTTGTCTCTTTATCAATATTTGCAATGTTTATATGTTATGAAAGAAGATGAGAGAATTGTTGGAGTTGCTGGATTGCATGTATTAGGAGAAGATCTTGCAGAAATACGATCGTTAGTAGTTTCGCATACATATGCAGGGAAAGGGATAGGGCGTATGCTTGTAAATCATGTAATGGAGGAAGCTACGAAAATAAATGTAAGAAGAGTAATTTCCTTAACATATGAAACAGTATTTTTTCAAAAGTGTGGATTTGATTTTATAAATAAAGAAGCGTTGCCAGAGAAAGTATGGATTGATTGTAGACATTGTCCAAAGGTGGATTATTGTGATGAAGTGGCGATGGTGCGGTATGTTGGATGAAAATTTTATAGAGAAAAAGTTCCCACTATTATTTACATATATAGTGGGAACATATATTTCCATAAGAAATGGACAGGTTATTAAGAATTTGAATTCTTTTGTCTCACGGCAAAATTATAAAGTGGATCTTTAAGTTCATAGTTATACGTTAAACCGTCGACAATTCCTACAACTTTATCATTATCATAAAGGTCGAGCATAAATTGTGCCATTTGTTTTGCAGTGTGGAATTTTGGTACAACATTATCATATTGGAATTCATCAATATCAAATGAACGCTTCGCAAATTCTGTTTCAGTTGCAGCAGGAGCTAAAACTTTTGCTTGCAGTTTTGCGCCTTGTTCTTTCAGTTCGTGAGACAGCCCTTCTGTAAATGCACTTACATAGAATTTCGTAGCGCAATACGTAACAGCATCAGCAACAATTGTGTATCCGCCGCCCGATGAAACGTTAATAAGCTGTGTTCCATCAATCATTGAATAATCTCGAACGAAAAGAGAAGAGAGTATTGTTAGTGCTTCTATATTGACATGCAACATCGTCTCTATTTTATTTAAATTTTGTTCAGCAATTGAGGCGAAATTACCAAAACCTGCGTTGTTAATCCACGTTTCAATTTGAAAAGCTTGTAGGCTTTCATAAAGTTTATAAACATCTTCAGTCACAGATAAATCAGTTTTTCGAATGACAACATCCAACTCAGGATGCATTTCGTTAATTTTCAATTTTAATCCGTTTAATTCTTCTTGTCTTCGAGCTACAAGTACTAAATTTTTTCCGCGAGATGCAAATGCTAAAGCTGCTGCATAACCAATTCCGGAACTTGCGCCAGTAATAACCGTGTATTTCATATAAAATCCCCCTAAATTCAAATTCATTTATGGTTAGATTGTATTTGTTAGAGTATACTCTAAGTCAAACGTTTTTTATAAATTTGATACGGTTATAAAATATATGAGGGTAAGCATGTGAAGGGAGTTTTAGTATGTACACAATTAGCGAGGTAGCAAAATTATTAGGCGTGAGCACACATACACTACGTTATTATGAAAAGGAAAATATATTAATTGCAAATCGTGATACAAATGGAAATCGACTTTACGAAGAGTCACATATAAAGTGGTTGCAGTTTGTAATGAAATTAAAACAAACGTAAATGCCAATAGCGAAAATAAGAGAATACGCTAGATTATATACAGAAGGGGAGCATACAACAGAAGCTCGTTTACAGCTCCTAGAAGATCATAGGAAATCTATTCAGATTCAAAGAGAAAACTTAGAGGTTACAGAGAAGATGCTTGAGAATAAAATTAGTGCATACAAAAACTTATTGGAAAATAAATAGATGGTTGTTATGTGATGAAAAATGGATTTGATCTATGAGGATTTCATCATAAGTGTGCGGACAAATAAAAAAGAGCAGCTAGCAAAAGCTAACTGCTCCATTCAAGGGATCTCTCCAAGGGGGAGTGGAGAAAATATTATGTTACTAGCAGTATTGACAGATTATTAAGAAATATACAAATCAGATGAAAGAAATTTTAAATAAACTTTCGGCATTGACAGTTTTTAAAATGTTCATGTACAATATATATATGAATGACATTCAGTCATTTTTATGTGACAGGATGCAGTTAGCTTAGAAATGGAACAAATACAATGGTAAATGAGGATGATAGTTGTTTTTATATAGTATTGATGAAAGAGTATATTTTTTTAAAATAAAAATGACTGATAGTCAGTCATAAGAGGTGAGAGGTATGAAAAATAGAGCATGGTTATATGTCATATTAACATGTATCTTTGAAATTTTTTGGGTGTTTGGTTTTAATACGGCTAATACTTGGTGGCATTGGATTATTATTTTAGGAGTTATCGCTGTTGATTTTCACTTCCTTTCTAAAGCGTGTGAACATCTTGCAACAGGGACTGTATATGCTGTTTTCGCCGGAGCTGGTACGGTAGGTACTTTCTTAATGGATGTATTTCTTTTCGGCGGAAGTTTCAGTGTAGGGAAGTTATTTTTTATCGTGATGGTTGTAGCTGGCGTTATCGGTTTAAAGCTAGCTGATAATAAAGAAGAAACTGTGGAAGGAGCTGCTTAAAAATGGGTTGGTTTTTCGTATTTTGTGCTGCAATTAGTGAAATAGTCGGTGTGATAGGACTTAAAATGTATAGTAAAGATAAGACATTAGCCAATGGTGCGATTTATATCGGTGGGTTTGCTACATCCTTCGCATTTTTGTATACTTCCTTCTTATTTTTACAAGTAAGTGTCGCATATGCGGTTTGGATTGGTATCGGAACAGCAGGTGCAGTTTTGTTAAACATGTTCTTGTTTGGTGAGTCGAAAAGTAAAGCGCGTATCATTAGTGTGTTTCTTATTGTATGTGGAGTGACAGGATTAAAGGCACTTTCTTAAAGATATATTGCATTTTTATCTCCTAATTGTTTATTAGGAGATTTTATTATAAAAAAATGAGTTCCTCTTAGAGTTCACTATCATTGACAGTACAATCGATTATCTTATAAAATGAGTGACAGTCATTCAATATGCGTGTGAAAGGGTTTAGATGATGAATAAAAAAGAGAAAATTGTCTATGCAGCTATTGAAGTGTTTCAGGAAAAGGGCGTCGAAAAAACGAAGATTTCTGATATCGTGAAATTAGCTGGCATTGCGCAAGGAACTTTCTATTTATATTTTCCTTCTAAGCTATCTGTTATGCCTGCAATAGCAGAAGTGATGGTTGA
The DNA here is from genome assembly GCF_051916885.1 of Bacillus cereus group sp. MYBK14-1. Lineage (NCBI taxonomy): Bacteria > Bacillati > Bacillota > Bacilli > Caryophanales > Bacillaceae > Bacillus > Bacillus cereus group sp. MYBK14-1. Next base: position 32,186 of record NZ_JBQAHM010000014.1, read on the forward strand.
AAAGATGATACTTGCAGTGAAAGAAAAAGTACAAAAAGATGTACCTTTTTCAAATAAAGTGGCACAAGTAATCGATGCGGTGTTTCACTTTATAGAGGAATACCGTGAAATACAAGCTTTAATGTATGCGGGTCTTGCATCTACAGAACATATAAAAGAGTGGGAAGCTGTGTATGAGCCTCTTTATATGTGGTTAAGCGAATTTTTAAGTGAGGCGAAAGAAGCTGGTGAAATTCGTGATTCGGTTCACGCAGAGCGAACAGCGAAGTTATTTATCGCTCTTGTTGAATCAGCAGCGGAACAAGTTTATTTATATGATCATAAAGATGATGAGCAAGTGGATTTGCAAAAGGCAGAAGTACTAGATTTTTTAACACATGCACTACATATAAAGAAGTAGTAAGATGAACCTGTCTGAAAAGGTAGGTTCATTTTTGAGGAAAACTGAATGATAGTCATTCACCTAATGCTTATGTATGTGTGGAAGGATAGAGTGAAATTCTAATGAGTGGAGGCATCTTCACTTATTACTAGCCCGCAAAGAGCAGGATAAAGAAAAAGCTTCTTGGGCATTATTTTTTGAGAGGAACTTACGGGAAGAGGTGTTAAAAAGTGAAGAAACCGATAAAAGAACAAAAGATGGTATTGGTCATTCTTTTGAGTAATATATTTATCGCTTTTCTAGGGATTGGATTAATCATTCCGGTTATGCCGTCCTTTATGAATGATATGCATTTAACAGGGAAGACGATGGGATATCTCGTTGCAGTATTTGCAATGGCACAGCTCATTACTTCACCTATTACAGGCCGATGGGTTGATCTTTACGGTAGGAAGAAAATGATAATCATTGGATTATTTATTTTTGGTGTTTCAGAGCTTCTTTTTGGATTGGGAAAAGATGTATGGATGCTTTATGTAGCAAGGGTATTAGGCGGAATTAGTGCTGCTTTTATTATGCCTGGTGTTACGGCATATGTTGCGGATATTACATCTATTCAGGAACGTCCAAAGGCGATGGGATACTTATCTGCGGCTATTAGTACTGGATTCATTATAGGGCCTGGAATCGGCGGATTTATTGCAGAATACGGTATACGTGTGCCGTTTTTCGTTGCAGCAGCAATTGCTTTTATAGCATGTGTGATTTCAATCTTTATTTTAAAAGAACCGTTAACGAAAGAAGAACTTGCAGAGATTTCTTCTAATACGAAGGAATCAAGTTTTATTGGTGATTTAAAGAAATCATTACATCCAATGTATGCAATTGCATTTATTATCGTATTTGTACTCGCATTCGGATTATCAGCGTATGAAACAGTGTTTAGCTTATTCTCGGATCATAAATTTGGTTTCTCGCCGAAAGATATTGCAGCAATTATTACAATTAGTTCAATCTTTGGGGTAGTTGTGCAAGTATTTATGTTTGGCAAATTGGTAGACATGTTCGGTGAGAAAGTATTAATCCAAATATGTTTAATTGTAGGGGCAGTATTAGCATTCGTCTCAACTGTAGTCTTTAATTATTGGATTGTACTTCTCGTTACTTGCTTCATTTTCTTAGCATTTGATTTACTTCGTCCAGCTTTAACGACGTTTTTATCAAAAGCAGCTGGAAAAGAGCAAGGATTCGTTGCTGGAATGAACTCGACTTATACGAGTTTAGGAAATATCGCAGGACCAGCGATGGGCGGAATATTATTTGATATGAATATTCATTATCCATATGCATTTTCAGGAGTTGTTTTAATAGTTGGTCTCGCTATTACATTCATGTGGAGAGAGAAACAGTTGGCTGAAAGTTTTGCGAAGTAATCAAACCCCTTACGACGGTAAGGGGTTTTTGTTTTATAAACTTAACCCAAACCGTTTTAATTCAATAAAAATCCCCTCTAATTGCTTTCCTTTATCCGTTAATGTGTACTCTACACGAGGCGGAACTTCTGGATATACTTTTCTCGTTATAATGCCTTGAGATTCTAATTCCTTTAGTCGAAGCGATAATGTTTTTGGACTAATCCCATCCATTGATTTTTGTAAATCACTAAAGCGTAATGTTCCTTCGATAAGAAGATCACGAATGATTAAAAATGTCCATTTTGTACGAATTACATCAAGCGTTTTAGCGATAGGACAAGGTATGCCAGGTAAACCTTTCGTTAATTCAACTGGATCTATATTGCTCATGGAACTAGCCTCCATAAAATTTTTTTAGATGAATTTGCTTTATAGTATCACAAAACTATACTTTTGGTAACTATATGAAAAAAATATCACTACTTCCATAAAGGAAGTTAGTGCATATACAATAGCAATACGAAACAAAAGGATTTATATAAGGAGGTGGTGATTTCCATGGGGATAAAAAAGTTACTTGGATTTCTTAGTTTGTTTGTTATTTGTATTGTGCTTGTAGCATGCGGCGCGGAACAAAAAGGTGAAGTTCAGTTATTAAAAGAAATGCCAAGGCCAAAAGCAATGACAATTGATCCCTCACTAAGTAAAAAAGAAGCGACAGAAATGGTTCATGCGGCGCAGCGTTTTTATGCATTTTGGGATACAGGTAAGGAGGAACTTATTCCGCAGACTGTTACTGAAAAATTTTTCGATAATACATTGCCGAAAGGGCGACCACAAGGCATTGAAGGATTAAAGTTTGCAGCGCAAAATTTTCGTAAAGTTGTGCCTGATATACATTGTGAGATTGAAGACTTATTAGTTGTTGGTGATAAAGTAACAGCCCGTCTTTCTTTTACAGGAACGCATAATGGTAAGAAAATTAATTTTTTTGCAATTGATATTTTACATGTGAAAGACGGAAAGATAACGGAAGATTGGCATTTAGAAGATAATCTTACACTACAGCAGCAACTCGGCTTAATAGCCGAAGAGTAGATCATATAGGGGAGAGAAAAACGATGAAAAATATATTTATTATAAATGGACATGAAAAATACGGTACAAAGGAAGGACGATTAAATAGAACGTTAGTAGATTATATGGTTACTGTATTAGGCGAGAATCATCATGTGAAAACAACAACGATTCAAGATGGTTACAATATTAAAGAAGAACAAGATAAGTTTTTATGGGCCGATGTTGTTATTTATCAAACACCGATTTATTGGTTTAGTGTACCGGGCTTATTTAAAACGTATATGGATGAAGTATATGAATACGGTTTGTTCTTTAAAGGTGCAGATGAATATGGAACAGGTGGTTTATTAAAAGAGAAAGAGTATATGTTCTCTACAACTTGGAATGCACCTGAAAAAGCATTTGGAGATAAGACGAAGTTCTTTGAAGGAGAAAGTTTAGAATCAGCGCTTAGTCATTTACACCGCGTGCAAAAGTTTCTCGGTATGAGTCCGTTAAAGAGTTTTGCTTGTTATGATGTGGTGAAGAATCCAGATATTGAGCAATATTTATTGAACTTGAAAGATCACTTAGATGAAGTAATTAAATAATAGTTTATATTTGTATGTGAAGAAGGTACTACTAAGGATGTAGTACCTTCTCGTTTATGAAATACGTTGAAAATCTTTACTTATACAGGACTGTTTTAGTTTTTTTGATTTGATTAAATGTTTTATATCAGAGATGTTATCGTATGAAAGCTGAGTATGATAATAGTTAATGTACTCAAGTAATGCAAAAATATAAATAAATAGAGTGAATGATAGCCCACCTAAAGGTAAGTGAGGATACCAAATTATAAAATCAATAGTAAACGTAATAAATCCCGTAATAATGAATGCTATATTTATCTTTTTAAGTATTTTTAAATATTGAATCATCCTAATGGGCGTAACAGATGTTTTCTCTTTTTTTAGTCGTTTCCACTTTACGTACCAGTAAATTACTCCTTGTAATAAGATAAACTCTAAAAGAAGAAATGAGACCCAAAAAGAATATAGGGAATATAAATGTAACGTAGGATAAGCATAATTAAGTAAGTAACTTGTGAAAATAAAAGTAATGACTGAAAATAACTCACCTGTGTATAGATAAGAAAGTCTTTTTTCTAGGGTGCGTTTCATGGTTTTTCTCCTTTTATAAAAACTTGCATGTTAATACGTGGATGGCTGTATCCATAACTTCGCAAAATTTGCCCAACCAAATGAATCAATTGTTACGTTTTTTAAAGAAGAAGGGTATGTTTTTCTTTTTAAAACGTGATAGTTAAATAAAATGATGTGTTCTGCTTGTAAAAACTCTTCAATCTCATACATGAGTTCATAACGCTTTTCTTTATTTTCTTCTAGTAAAAATGTATCTAGTAAACAGTTAATTTGTTTTTCGTAGTGCGGGTCCATGAACCGATTTACGAAGCAACTTTTATTTTTAAATACATTTAAGAATGCAATTTCATGATTGGCAGCAAAGACTTCTCCCATGAAAATAATATCAGCATGTTTATCTATAGAGCGATCCATATAATCTGAAACGGGAAATGGGTGAAGCGCTACTTGTATACCTAAACTTTCACATCGTTCTTTTAAGAAATATGCATCATTTGCACTATCTTTAAATGCGAAGAAGTAAATATGTATCGTTTCTCCATTATATGTACTCTTTTTCAAATACTCTTTTGCCTTTTCTAAAGAGTAGGATCTTCTTGTTGCAAGGCGGCTTCTATCAGGGAAGAAGCTTGATGCAGCAATTGTCCGTCTACCCTCTATGTTACGAAGTATCATTTCAACATCATATAGTTCTCTCCAAGCTTTTCGAAAGTAAATGTCGTGATGAGGACCAGGTTTTTTAAAGTTGAAGCTAGCATAAATACAACCTATTTCTTCTATTTGTATATCATGCCTTTCATTTTCCTCTTCGTTTGGTAGTTCATAATCAGCATCTATTTGCACATGGTCAGGAATACCCCAAAATTCAATACGGTCTAATAACGCGCGCTCTTTAAAATAATGGGTGAACGCTTCGAGTACGATATTATCTTCAGAGTAATGAGCAAGTTTGAAAGGTCCAGTACCTATATAATGATGATTTTGAATACTCGTATCACGCGGTAAAATTGCGAGCTGCATGGAACTTACATAGTGTAAGAAAAATAAATTTGGTTTTGCTAAATGGAATCGAATTTGCAGTGGTGATGGCGTTTCAATTTGAATAATTTCTTCTGTTAACCATTCGAAAGGGGATTGAACTTGTTTTAGTCTTTCAAATGAAAATTGTACATCTTTAGAAGTTAAAATTGTTTCGTTATGAAAATATATATCTTTTCGTAAATAAAAGGTCCACGTAAGTCCATCTTCACTTAATTCCCACGTATGCGCAATGTGAGGCTCCATTTTTTCAGTAACATCGTTATAGACGACTAACGTATCAAAAATTTGACTCGTAAGATGGCTCTCTGTAGTTACAGCCACAAAAGCCGGATCTAAAGGGAATATCTTTCTCGATATAGGAATCTTTAATACGTCGTACATATCATTTGAAGGTTCGTATCCAAAATGATGATGTAGTTTATTTTCTATCTTTTTTTGAAGTGCAAGGGGTAGAGGTTCTTTTAAAAGAAGAAAAACATCCTTTAATTTTTCTTGCGCTAACAGTTCATCTGTATAGGATTCAATCGCTTCTACGAAATTATGTATAAATAGAATTTCCGTTTTATTTCCGCGGCCTCGCCCTGGAGTCCAGCTAATTAATTGTTCCTCGCTCATTTTCTTTAATAAAATCTTTACGTTTTTCGTACTGCAATATAAAACATCCGCTAATTCTTGTAAGCTATTTTGTATATGTTTTTGATCTTGTGCATGTAGTCTTAGTCTAATGTAATAGTCCATAATTTTCATATATACACTTCCTTCTATCTATAAAAGGGGAAACTCTTTAGAATATTCTAACCTTTTTCTTCCTTTTTTTCAAAGTAAAATAAGTAAGCATAAGGAGGAGGAAACAATGGGATTTTGGAGTATGCATCGAAATATAAAAATTAGAATTATAACTTCGTTTTTAACACGTACTGTGTCCACGATGATTTTTCCATTTATGGCGATTTATTTTTCAATAAAGTTAGGTAGTGCGATTGCTGGTGCTTTACTACTCATTAATGTCATAGCTTCATTAGTAATTGGTTTATACGGTGGATATGTTGGGGATCGGCTTGGGCGTAAAAAGGTTATGATTATCGGTCAAAGTATACAAGTCATTTCCATTGCTTGTATGGGAGTTGCGAATTCGGATTATGTAGATTCACCGTGGTTAACATTTATCTTTATGCTAGTGAATAGTTTAGGATCTGGACTTATGAATCCTGCGACAGAGGCTATGTTAATTGATGTGAGTACACCTGAAAATCGAAAAGTAATGTATAGCATTAATTATTGGGCTATTAATTTATCCATTGCGATTGGAGCAATATTTGGTGGGTTACTATTTGAAAACTATAGATTGCAATTGTTTATCGTATTAACGCTTGTTGCAATTATTACTTTATATGTGATGACTGTATATATGGAAGAAGTGTATGTAGTGAGAAAAACAGTAGAGAAGAAAAATGTATTAAAAGATATGGCAGATAGTTATAAAGTTGTAATGAAAGATAGAGCGTTTTTAATTTTTTGTGCAGCAAGTATATGTACATTGTCTTTAGAGTTTCAAATTAATAATTATTTAGGTGTTCGCTTGCAGAAGGAATTTGAAACGGTGCACTTTTTATTCGGGAATGGTTTTACGTTTGATTTAACAGGTATTCGCATGCTGAGCTGGATTTCTGCAGAGAATACAATTTTAGTTGTGTTATGTTCAGCACTTCTTATTAAAATGCTGAAAAGCTTCAACGATTTGAAAATCTTATATGTAGGTTTATTCATTTATACAATTGGATTTACAATACTCGGAACGAGCAATAGCTTATGGATTTTATTAATTGCAGGGCTTTTCCAAACGGTAGGTGAGATGATGTATGTGCCAGTGCGTCAATCTATTATGGCAGATATGGTGCCAAATGAGGCAAGAGGTTCTTATATGGCGATTAACGGAATGGTCTTTCAAGTGGCAAAAATGAACGGGGCATTAGGTGTTATGCTAGGTTCATTTATCGCCTCTTGGGGCATGAGTGCTCTGTACTTTATCGTTGGTATGAGCAGTATTTTACTATTTATGAAAGCGATAGGGAAAGAGAAGTATGAGGATGAGAGAAATGTTTCTCAAATTGGATGAAACTATATAAAAAGCGAACCAGTTATACTGGGATTCGCTTTTTATATAATTTTTAGAACGGATCAACTTCAGCTAAATTTGGAGTAGTACTAGGCTGTAGCAAAAGATTTTTTAATGTGCCTACTTCAGAAAGCGTTACTAATATGTAGCCACTAATCAGTACAATTAGCCCAATAACGCGTAACGTTTGTAAGCTCACTTCATTATTATTCGTTTCCGTTGGATTTGGGGGCGTTGAAGGTGGATTGTTATTCATAAATAAGGCTCCCATCTTTTGTATTTATATATGTGCGAAATCATTATTTAACTTATGAATAGGAATTATATAGTCATTTTCACTATATGAGAACTGCCTATGAAAAGTGATAAGGAATTTTTGGGCGAGAAAAAGGGGGAATCTAAAAGATTATTAAAACTGAACTTTTGGATTCCCCTCTTTTTATTTATCTTGCTATTTGTGGTGGTCGGATTGCCTGTAAACGACCAGTTGGTGGGGGCTAATTAATCAGTGGGGGATGAATAAAACCTCACTGATTAACTATTTTCATGTAAATAAAAGGAGGTTAGTTATCCTAATATACGCAACGATTCTTCAATAAACGCTGGGATGTCCTCTGGCTGTCTACTTGTTACTAGCTGATTTTGACATACGACAACCTCTTTGTCATGAAAGTTCCCGCCGGCATTTTTTAAATCGACTTCAATAGATTTATATCCAGTTACATCACGTCCTTCAAGTGTTTGTGCAGTGATGAGTAATTGAGGTCCGTGACAAATAGCGAAAACGGGTTTGTCCGCATCCATAAATGCTTTACTAAAGCGAACAAAACGTTCATCTGCACGAAGTATATCTGGGGAGAACCCGCCTGGTATGAAGAGGGCATCAAAGTTTTCTGGAGAAACATCGTCAATACTTTTATCAATTACGACTTCACTTTTTCCTTGTTTACCGTGTACCGTTTTCCCTTTTTCCATTTCAATAGTTGTTAATTCATATCCCTTTTGTTTAAAAGCTCCTACTGGCTCTGTGTATTCTGTGTCCTCGAAATAATCCGTTATTAAAATAGCAATTTTTTTACTCATTCTAATCCGCTCCTTATATTATATTATCGGTTCCAGAATCTTCCTTGGGCAATACCTTCTATAAATGATTCAATTGAAGTGTTTGTTAAGTTATAAACTCCTGCTCCATCTAATTTAATTTTACTATTGTCCAAAGCATGAGGATTACTAAGGACATGAGCTATCGGTTTAAAATGTTTAAAAGTAGTTTCTGTAAATTCTAAAACAGGGGGGTGAATGACAGACTCACTACTAAACACTAATACTGCATCAAAAAGCGAAGAGTCTGTTGTTGTATAAGTATCAGTTACTTTAATGGAATCATTGAAATGATAAATTTTATTATCTATGATGCTATAGTTCATTCGGTGCTGTGCAAAAGCTTGAATCCATTCGGACAGAAGGGAGACGCTTGGGTCACCATTTAATAGAATTGCGACATTTTTAGAATCAGATTTAAAAATAGTATTGGACATACTTAGTGCAGGTGATTTTGCATCTGAATTTACTTCGTGATTTTCTTTAGGTAAAGGAGCTCCAACAATGTTAGCGACTTCTTGTGCTAATTGACGATCGACGTGGTTTAGGAGAGCAATTACATTTGCCTTCACCATGTCTGATTTACACTTCCCAACTTCAAAGCAAAAAGCTTCTTTTATGTGCTGCTTTTCAATAGGGCTCATACTATTGTAGAAAAGTTTAGCCTGAGAATAAAAGTTAAGAAAGCTTTTACTACGACCTCTAATTTTATGCCCATCAATCTTTTCTTGATAATGTTCATATCCTCCTTGTTCGGCTTGGACGGTTGCAGGTTGATTGTTATTTAATCCGTTAGGATGATAGCTTGTTTGACCGCGATGAATCTGCATTTGATGCATACCATCACGTTGATTATTATGAAAAGGACATACGGGTTGATTGATAGGGATTTGATGGAAATTAGGGCCCCCTAAACGAGATAATTGTGTATCTGTATAGGAGAATAATCTTCCTTGCAGAAGAGGGTCATTTGAAAAATCAATACCTGGTACGACATGACCAGGGTGAAAAGCTACCTGCTCTGTTTCAGCAAAGAAGTTATCAACATTTTTGTTCAATGTCATTTTACCAACTAATTTTACGGGAACTTCTTCTTCTGGCCATAATTTCGTTGGATCTAAAATATCAAAATCAAATTTATGTTCATCTTCTTCTGGAATTAACTGTAATCCAAGCTCCCATTCAGGATAATCCCCTTTTTCAATTGCTTCGTATAAATCTTGACGATGAAAATCAGGATTTTTCCCAGCAATCCTTTGAGCTTCATCCCATACTAATGAATGAACCCCAAGGGTAGGTTTCCAGTGAAACTTTACGAAATGGGCTTTTCCTGCTGTGTTAATGAGTCGAAATGTGTGAACTCCAAAACCTTCCATCATTCGTAAACTACGCGGAATAGCTCGGTCGCTCATTTGCCACATGACCATATGAGTGGACTCAGGATTATGCGCAACAAAGTCCCAAAAGGTATCATGAGCGCTAGCTCCTTGAGGAATATCATTATGTGGTTCTGGTTTAACTGCATGGACAAAATCAGGAAATTTAATAGCATCTTGGATAAAGAATACGGGCATATTATTACCCACTAAATCATAGTTTCCTTCATCTGTATAAAATTTTGTGGCGAATCCGCGTACATCTCTTACTGTGTCGTTGGATCCTTTAGAACCTTGAACGGTTGAGAACCGTACAAATACAGGTGTTTTCTTTGAAGGATTAGTAAGAAAATCTGCTTTCGTATATGCTTCTAACGATTCATAAAGCTGAAAATAACCATGAGCGCCAACTCCGCGTGCATGAACAATCCTTTCAGGAATTCGTTCATGATCAAAGTGGGTCATTTTCTCGCGAAAGTGGAAATCCTCCATTAAGGTTGGGCCTCTTAAGCCCATCTTTAAAGAAAATTCATCCTCGGCTATTTTTACTCCTTGGTTTGTTGTTAAAGCATGTTTGCGTTGATTATCCGTAACATGGTGCTTCAATTGCTCCATTTTTTTATTCACAATATAGGCCCCTCCTTTACTTTGTTAATTTAATAGATACCCTTTTTATTAGGACGTAAACATGTATTATGATTTTTGTATGTAAAAATCATAATTAAAACCTAAAACATGAAGGGGAAGAAAGGGAGTTTGTATAGCACTCTAAGCTTAAGAAAAACAGGAGTAACATACCTAAAGTTTTTAATTAAGTATGAACGATAGGTTTAACATTAAAAAATAAAAAGGCCAAGGAGATCATTTATTTTCTCCTTGGCTTTTAAGATAATTCTTTTCGTTAAAACGAAGAAATGCGTTGCTTCGTTTTTGGTACAATAATAAATTTGATCCAAAGTAACCCGATAATCATAATGATAAGGCTATGTAAAAATTGACCTGTAGCAATGAGTATAACAATTGAAAATACAACAAGTTGAATGCTTAGCAATATAAAGATTAAGTGAAGAAATTGCTTCATCCTTTCTTCAGTATGGATTGGATATAATGCTACAATAATATTTCCTGAAAAATATTTCCATAGTGAACGGAGCTGCATAGAGATCATATATAGAACGATGTAAGTGATAGAGCCTTTTACGTATATATTTGGTATGAAATATAAGGCGAAAGCACCGATCAATCCTAAGCGAATATATATACCGAAATAATCATTTCCACGTAAAAATGCTAATGTATGTAAATAGAAGAAAGTTGCTCGTTTTTTATGTAATAAAGGTTCAATCCAATTTGTAAGCCATTTTCTTTTATTTACTTGTTTATTCAGTTGCGGAACATCTGTGAAAATGCTAGCAAATTGATAAAAACGAACGTTCATTTTTTCTTCTTGCTCGATTATGTAATCCCACGGTATTCGTTTTGTAGGCTGTTTTTTCGTATATAGAAGTAGGAAAGCAAGTAGTAAGAGTAGTCCGCCCAATATGAGAACATTTGCGGAATAAAACAGCATGTAAATGATTAGGGCGTTACAAGTAATACGAATGATTAGCCATATATTTTTTTCGTGACTATCACGCCACATCCAATGTATGTACATGTTCCAGGCTTTCGTAATCATTAACACGATAAAGATTGTACATAAAAAAGGTACAGTTAATTGCAATGATTGCATAGCAAGTGGAACGAGAATAAGGAACGTAAATAATAATGGGAAAAGCTGCATGATGTAATTGTATAGAAGAGATTTTTTAAAATAAGATGTTAATTTCTCTTCTAGTGCTAGTAAATAGACAGCATCAGGTTTTTGAATAAATGTACGGATAGGGCATCTCGTTATAATGAATGTAAGTACAATCGTTATAATTATTAAAGATATTCCTTTAGAAGGAGATGCTTTTAGAAACTGAGCATAATAATATGCACCAACGCATGAAATAAAGATAAAGCTATATAGTAAACCGTTAATCATACGTGCAAAGTATGTAATGATATTTTGAATATGTTGTTGGAAGCGACTGCTCCATAGCGATTCGATTGACATGTTTTTCACCTCTTTGTTCTATTATATATGTTTTACAAAAGAAAAAACGAGCAAATTGCGTTATGCAACTTGCCCGTTTTTCTTTTCGTTATTTTTTTTCTGATCACGATTCATTAATGGATAGAAAGCAAATCCGATTACGAATAAACCAATTCCGAGAAGGAACGTTTTTATATCGGATGCGCCCGTTTTAATAACCCATAGTGCGTAGCAAAGTGCGATAACTGCGACTATGCCATCTGTAATTCTTGCCCGCATTTCATTTTTATATGTTTCACCAGTTGCGACTAGTTTTAACTGGAAGATTGGTGAAACGAGATATGGAATGAGGTAGGCCAGTGTCGATACGGTAATAACGAATGTATAAGCTTCCGCAATGGTTCCTGATAATGTTGAGAATAGGAATACTTGCGACATAATGTTTGTTAATCGTAATGAGTAAATTGGACTTCCTTTTTTATTTGTTTTTGTGAAGAAGGAAGGGAAGAAACCTTCTTTTGCTGCTTGATAAGGTACTTCTGAGCTTAATAAAATCCAGCCTAAGATAGAACCGAACAGGGAAGTAAGAGCAAGTAATGCCATCAGTTTCCCGCCGCCGTGACCCATTGCAGCGTTTAGTGCATCTGCTAATGGACGTTCAGAAGCTTGTAATTTATCAACGTGAAGTACACCCATTGTTAAAATTGTGATTCCTAAGTAGATGGCAACTGTAATAAGTAATCCCGCAACTGTTGCGCGTTTTACCGTTTTTGGAGAAACAGCACGGTTTGATAAAAGAACAGCTGATTCAATTCCGATAAACGCCCAAAGTGTTGTAAGAGCAGCTAAATTCACTTGTGAAAGAAGACCGTGTGATGCCCCTGATTTATCAATCATCGGTGTATACCATTGTCCAAATTTAGAAGCTTCGAATGCAAATAACGTAACGACGATGAATAAAAGGAATCCAGTTACTTTCGTTGTTGTTGCTAAGAAGTTTAGTTTTCCAGCTCCGCTTACACCGTTTGTTAATATAATATGAGTTCCCCAAAGTAAGATGGAACAAATCGTAAATGTAATTAGTTTTCCGACTTCTACGTTAAACGAGCCGATTGAAAATAGTAGTCGCGTATCTTTCATAATTGGGAAGAAGAGTGATAAATATCCCGCAAATGATGTAATGATGGCAACGTTACTTGCCCAGTTTGCAACCCAATATCCCCATACCATACTGAAGCCAGCCATTTTTTTCTTTTTTGGTGTTGAGAATAAAGCATATGCATGACTTTGTGGCCCTGTCGTTAAATCAGGACGACGAATTGCTAAATTACCGAAAACAAGAGCTAGCATTAAAACACCAAACCCTGTAGTTAACCAAGCTAAAGTGACACCGAGTGGGCTTGCTGTTTGTGCCAACGTACTTGGCACCATGAAAATACCAGCGCCAACCATGTTACCGACAACGAAAGCTGTTAGTACCCAAAAGCCCCATTTTTTTTGTTGCATAGAAAATACCTCCAAAGTTAGTATAACCAAGTCAAGCGAGGAGATATGTATGTCTTCCTGAGTCAGGAAGAGAAGTCCCAAACAAAACAAAAAAAGCACGTAATTTGCCGCTACATGCTTTCTATCTTATAAGAAACCCACGACATACCTCTCGATAGCTCTCCACAAACGAAACGTTTGTGACAGTTCTGCACTTATTAAATGCAGACCCAGCAAGCGTGCATGGTGGACACGACTTACTTCGGCAACCATTCCTTTCTCATTCCTTCATCAATGCCACTACATCTCCTGAAATGATACTCTTAATGATTGCAACCTCTACCTCACCGAGATACGAATGAGGATTTAAATATTAAATTAACGTCTTTAAGAGTAACAAATGTATTTTTATACGTCAATGGATATAGTAATAATCAGATTATAGAGAAGAGTTTGTGATTAAAAGTAAGAGGGATTGTTATGTGATATTTGAATTTTCGTAATATAATACATGTTATTAGCGCTAGATGATTGAAAAGGGGATGAAGTAAATGTCTGTATGTCATAAACATTCAGTAATAGGTGTGCTAGATTCGGGAGTTGGGGGATTAACAGTTGCGAGCGAAATTATAAGACAATTGCCTAAAGAAAGCATTTATTATATTGGTGATAATAAGCGTTGCCCGTATGGGCCAAGAAGTGTAGAGGAGGTGCAATCTTTCGTATTTGAAATGGTTGAGTTCCTCAAACAGTTTCCATTAAAAGCGCTAGTCGTAGCATGTAATACTGCTGCAGCTGCTGCATTGACTGAGCTGCAAGAAGCACTTTCCATTCCAGTTATTGGCGTTATACATCCAGGAGCAAGAGCGGCAATTAAAGTAACAAAGAAAGAGAAAATCGGAGTAATTGGAACTGTAGGTACGATAAAATCTAATATGTACGAAAAAGCATTACACGAGCTTGATACATATTTGGAAGTGCATAGTCATGCGTGTCCGAATTTAGCTACAGTTGTAGAAAATCGATTAGAAGATATAGCATATGTCACGCAGCAAGTGAAACAAGCTTTACTTCCATTAACGAAAGAAGATATAGATACGTTAATTCTTGGATGTACGCATTATCCACTTTTAGAGTCCTATATAAAAAAGGAACTAGGAGAAGATGTAACGATTATTAGTTCTGCAGAAGAAACAGCGATAGAGTTAAGTACCATTTTACAGCACAAAGGAATTTTGTCGGACAATCTGAATCCGAAGCATCGTTTTTTTACAACGGGATCTGTTTTATCATTTGAACATATTGCTGAGCGATGGCTAGGGTATCAAATTTCTGTAGAATGTGTACATTTGCCTATGAAAAATGCGTGTATGCATAATTAAGATTTAGTAAATTACGTTTTTAAATAAATCAGGTTCGTTTCATAAGAAGGAAAGAATAAGCTTTTAATTGAAATGATTAAGGTCATTTTAATTAAAGGAGAGGTTTGATTATGGAATTATCAAGATCTCAATTATTTGCTTTGGAGTATATTTCAAAATATGCAGAGAACGAAAAACGTGAGGCTAAAGCAACGATTAATCATATACTTAAAATGTCTAATATTACAGATGAAATATTTGAAGAGGCTGTCGCTAATTTAAAATCTCACGCAAGGATTGCTTTACACTTTCATCCAGACAGACTAGATTCGAGTAAGAAAAGTGTTGCTGAAGCACTATTTGAGCAAGGAGTATATAAAAGTCAGTTTGAAACATTGCTATCTAATGGAAGCGTATCTGCTTATCCTGGTGGTGAACGTGACCTTTGGGAAAAGAGAATATTTGGAGGGGCATATCAATTAGAAGGCGTAACGAATGATCAACGTCCAAAATACGGAGCGCTAAATTTAATGTTACATCCAGATGGGCCGGCTCCGCGTTTTGGTTCCTGTTATTTTCTCTTATCTCCAAAAGTTTCTTCGCGTTCTACATATACATATTTAGATTCGCATCAAGATCCGAAAGAAAAGGGGACTTATGAGGAGTTTGATATGATTTTAGCTGCTCTTTTGGAAGAGACATTCGTAAGAGATTTTGCAATTGGTGAAGGAAATTTGACTCCAACAATATTAATTAATCATTTACTGGCTAACCTGAAAAGGCCGTTTATAGATGTAGTAAGCAAAGAGCCAGCCCGTAATCTTAATCATTATATTGAAGCGCAGATTCATGGAGAGATTTCTCTAAAAGAAGACGTGGAAGCGCTTGTTGCAGATCCTTCATTTAAGGGTACGGATGTAGGAAGAGTTTTAGAAGAAATTTGCCTGAAGTATGCTATTGATTTGTATTGGCACATCGGTTTTGTACTTGCGGTAGACGAAGTTCCGATGGATTTTAGAGGTTCAAAAATGCCATCTTTAGCAAGACGTATTGCACGACATAATTGTATCAATGCCAATATAATTGGCTCTGCTGTAGCGGATTTGAAACGCAATCCATTATCTTGGAGTGATCGTGGAACTTATGAAGAAGTGCTTCAGGAATTAAAATTATTATGGCATGTTTTAGTTCGATTTGGAAAACCAAATCGGAAGTAGAATGAAATACTCCGTTTTTGGAAGTATTTATATAGAAAAGAAGCTAATCTATTTATAGATTAGCTTCTTTTTATAAGATTAAACTAAGTTTAATACAGTTACTTTTTCACGTGTCATAGACTCAAGGCTCTTACGAATACCTTGTGCGCCCATACCTGAACCTTTTACACCGATGAATGGGAAGTGGTCAGGGCCGCGCTCTGTGCGTCCGTTAATTTGAACAGAACCAGTTTCGATTTTGTTAGCAATTGCAAATGCTTTGTTAATGTCTTTAGTGAAGACACTTGCTTGCAGACCAAATTCTGATTTGTTAGCAATTTCAATTGCTTGTTCATCTGAAGAAACACGGATGATTGGAAGGATTGGGCCGAATGGCTCTTCCCAAGCAACTTTCATCTCTTCTGTTACGTGATCGATTAATGTTGGGTAAATTAAGTTACGCTCACGTTTGTTACCGATAACGATTGTAGCACCTTTTTCTACAGCGTCGTCAACTAAACCTTGAACGAAGTCAGCAGACTTGTCGTCGATTAATGGAACGATTGTGCTATCTTGTTCTGGAGATCCAACTGATAGTTCAGCTACTTGTGCTTTTAATAAGCTAACAAGCTCGTCCGCTACGTTTTCGTGTACAAGTACACGTTTAATAGCTGTACAACGTTGACCAGAGTAAGAGAATGCACCGCTTACGATATGGTTTGCAGCATCTTGTAAGTCAGCATCTTCACGAACGATACCAGGATCTTTACCACCAAGTTCTAATACAAGTGGAATCATTGAAGCTTTTTTCGCTAAATGTTTACCTGTGTTTGTACCACCTGTGAACGATACCATATTGATGCCTTCGTGCTCTACTAAGTAGTCACCAATTACAGAACCGCGTCCTGTAGCTACGTTTACAAGACCTTTTGGAAGGTCAGCTTTGTGGAGTGCTTCAACCATTTTAATACCACTAATTGCACCTTGAGTTGCTGGTTTGAAAATAACAGCGTTACCCATAATTAATGCTGGTGCAAGTTTTGCAGCAGATAAGTTTACTGGGTAGTTAAATGGTGCGATTGCTAATACAACACCAAGTGGTGCGCGTTGGATAATCGCAAGCTTAGATTTTGTACCGCCCGGGAAGCTATCGCCCATCATGCTTTCTCCGTGCATATGTAAAGCTTCTTCGATCGTGTAACGAATGAAGTCAGCTGTACGAACAACTTCTTTCTTCGCATCTTTATATCCTTTACCGACTTCTTTCATAATGATATCGGCAATTTCATCCTGCATATTTACGAGCTCATCAGCCCATTTATATAAGTATTTTGCGCGATCTTGTAGGGAAGCTTCAGCCCATGATTTTTGAGCTTCTTTTGCAGATGCAATTGCTTCATCTACTTCTCCGCGAGTAATTGCTTGTACTTGTCCAATTACTTCGTGTAAGTATGGAGATGGAATTTCGATTGTTTCTCCTGAAGAGCTTTCTCTCCATTCTCCGTTTAAATAAAATTTGTACGTATTGCTAGTTGTCATGATTAGTCCTCCTAAAATAGCAACTTGTAAGAGTGAGTATAAGGTGATTGTAGGGGGTTTGATAACATTTTTCAAATGAAATGTTTGTGAAAACGATTTCTTATTCTTTTTTTATTTTGTATGCCCTTTCTTACAGAACATTCCCTTATTTCAAAATGGTGTATCATATATTTTTATTTAAAGTGTGAAAAAATAATTGACAGAATACTCAATAAAGTTGTAAGATTATAAATGGAAAATAAATGAAAGGGGTGTGCGTAATGATTGTAATCGTAAATGTAATGGGCTTAGCTCTGTTAAATGGCAGAAAACATTCATATCATTACGCAACCCGTACGGATATATAGGGCATCTTTGTCTTATAAGAAGCGTACGTTGCGTATATCGTAACGTACGCTTTTTATGCATTCCTGTGCATATCGTCAAGCGGCGGTATGCTTTTTTTTGTTTATTTTCCCTTGTTTAGTTCCGATAAAAAACTTTGGAAGGTGGAAAAATGTGATGAGATTGTATGGGTTACGAAATGTAAATGTGATAGGTCTGGATAGTGGATAAAGAAATGAGAGGTAAACGAGAACGAGAACGAGAAGGGAGAGGTTAAATTGTTATCAGTATTACTAAAGCTAAAATGGTTTTTTAGGGAGCACTGGAAGAGATATAGTATTGCCATTGGAGCTCTTTTAATTGTGAATATAGTTGAAGTGATTCCCCCGAAAGTGTTAGGGGTTACGATAGATAACATAAAAACAGGAACGTTATCGAACGAAGCTATTATACAGTCTATTCTTATTTTAATAGGGGTTACGATCGTTGGATATGGCCTCACTTTCGTATGGCAACATCAATTGTTTGGCGGTGCATTCGTACTTGAGAAAACGATGCGCTCTAAATTTATGGGGCATTTACTTAAGATGACGCCGACTTTTTATCAAAAAAATCGTACTGGTGATTTAATGGCGAGAGCGACAAATGATTTGAAAGCAATCGCTATGACAGCTGGTTTTGGTATATTAACGCTTGTGGATTCTAGTTTATATATGCTTACGATTGTCTTTATGATGGGGTTTACAATTAGTTGGGAGCTTACATTTGCAGCGCTTATTCCGCTTCCAATTATGGCGTATGCGATGAATATATATGGAAAGAAATTGCATGAAAGATTTACAGTTGCGCAAGATGCGTTTGGTGATATGAACGATAAAGTGCTTGAATCAATCGCTGGTGTGCGCGTTATTCGTGCATACGTACAAGAGAATGCAGACGAGGAAAGATTTCATCATTTAGGAGATGACGTCTACGAAAAAAATATGAAGGTAGCAAAGATTGATGCATTATTCCAACCAACTGTGAAAATGCTTGTCGGTCTTAGTTATTTAATCGGCTTAGTGTACGGTGCATACCTTGTGTTCCAGTCAAAGGTGACCCTTGGTGAACTCGTTTCTTTTAACGTGTATTTAGGGATGATGATTTGGCCGATGTTTGCAATTGGGGAATTAATTAATGTTATGCAAAGAGGAAATGCTTCGCTTGACCGTGTGAATGAAACGTTAGCGTATGAGCCAGATGTAAAGAATCCGAAACATCCAAAGCTTGTGCAAGAGCCGGATTATATTCAGTTTGATGATGTGTCTTTCTCATATCCTTCATCAACTGAAGAAAATTTAAAAAAGGTTTCTTTCACATTAAAGCAAGGAGAAACGCTAGGGGTTGTCGGAAAAACAGGAAGCGGGAAAACGACGCTTGTACGTCAGCTTCTTCGCCAATATCCGCTTGGAGATGGAGATATTGCAGTTTCTGATGTGACTTTAGATAAAATGACGAATGAAAATGTACTTGGCTGGATTGGTTATGTACCGCAGGAGCATATTTTGTTCTCAAAAACAGCGCGAGAAAATATTTTATTCGGAAATAGGGAAGCGACTGAAGAAGAACTAGAGAAAGCAATTGAAATTGCTGCGTTTAAAAAGGATTTAGAGTTTTTACCAGAAGGGTTAGAAACGCTCGTTGGAGAGAAAGGTGTTTCTTTATCAGGAGGGCAAAAACAAAGGATCTCGATTGCACGAGCTGTTATTCAAAATCCAGAAATTTTAATTTTGGATGATTCTTTATCAGCTGTAGATGCTCGTACGGAAGCAGCGATCATTGAAAATATAAGAACGGAAAGAAGCGGAAAGACGACGATTATTACGACGCATCGTTTATCTGCAGTGCAACATGCGGATTGGATTCTCGTTATGGATGAAGGTGCAGTTATAGAAGAAGGTACGCATGATCAGCTTATCCAAAAGGGAGGCTGGTATGCTGAGCAGTTTGAAAGACAACAAGGTGAAAGTGAAAGTGCGGATAGTGGGGTGAAAATATGAGCGTTTCAAAACGGTTGTTTCAATACGCGATGAAAGTGAAGGGGACGATTTTTGCTGCGATGTTAATGTTATTTATTTTCGTCATCGCAGAGCTTGCTGGTCCTTTCGTCGCTAAAACGATGATTGACGATCATATCGTCGGGATAGAGAAACCTTGGTATGAAACAGAACAGAGTGAAGATGCTGTTTCGTATAATGGGGCTTTTTATAAGCGAAGTGATCGCTTTGAACAAGGCGAGAAAAAAGGAAAAGAAGTACGCGTAATGCAAGTCGGTTTTCAATATTATTTTGTACCGAATAAAGTAAATGCGGAAGGGTCACGGACTGTAAAAGGGGATATGATTACCGTTCAAAATGGTAAGGCGGTGCAAGTGTATAAAGCGAAAGCATTAACGAAAGAAGAAGTGTTTGCGTTTTATAAACCAGAAATAAACCGTCTATTATTACTTGGTGGTGGCTATTTCGCTTTATTAGTAGTCGTGTCATTATTTGCATACGGAAAGCAGTTCTTCTTGCAGAAGGCAGCGAACAAAATTATTCAAATTATGAGGGAAGATGTTTTTTCTCATATTCAAACGTTGCCAATTCGGTACTTTGATCATTTACCGGCGGGGAAAATTGTTTCGCGTGTGACGAATGATACAGAGGCCATTCGTGATTTATATGTAACGGTGCTGGCAACATTCGTTTCTAGTATCATCTATATTATTGGGATATTCGCTGCGTTATTTTTATTAGATGTGAAGCTCGCTTCATTATGTTTATTAATTATCCCAATTTTAATTGTTTGGGCGATTCTTTATAGAAAATACGCGTCTGTATACAATCATAAAATGCGCTCTCGCTTATCTGATATTAACGGAACAGTGAATGAATCCATTCAAGGGATGCCAATTATTCAAGCGTTCCGTCAAGAGCGTGAAACGAAAAAAGAATTTGAAGAATTAAATGGCGATTATTTTAAGTATCAAAATAAAATTTTAAATTTAAATGCAGCAACTTCGCATAACTTAGTAGCCGTATTAAGAAATATCGCTTTCACAGGAGTAATTTGGTATTTCGGCGGTGCGTCATTAAGTGCTACAGGTATTATTTCACTTGGGGTACTGTATGCGTTCGTCGATTATTTAACACGATTATTCTCGCCAATTACGAATATGGTGAACCAGCTTGCAAACTTAGAGCAAGCGCGCGTTGCATCAGAACGTGTCTTTGAATTGTTAGAGGAAAAAGGGGAACCGGTAGAAGAAGAACGTATGCCTCGTTTAAAAGGAAATGTAAAATTTGATAATGTATCATTTTCTTATAATGGAAAAGATGAAGTGTTAAAAAATATTTCTTTTGAAGCGAAACAAGGCGAGACAGTGGCACTTGTCGGTCATACTGGATCAGGAAAAAGTTCTATCATGAATGTACTCTTTCAATTTTATGAGTTTGAAAAAGGAAAGCTTACGATTGATGGTCACGATGTAAAAGAGATGCCGAAACAAGCAACCCGTGAACATATGGGAATCGTACTGCAAGACCCGTTTCTTTTTAGCGGGACGGTCGCTTCCAATGTAAGCTTAGAAAATGAAAAAATTTCAAAAGAGCGTATCATAAAAGCATTGCATGATGTTGGTGCTGAAAGATTTGCGAATAATATAAATGAAGAAATTACAGAAAAGGGAAGTACGCTTTCCACTGGAGAACGTCAGCTTATTTCATTTGCTAGGGCGCTTGCTTTTGATCCAGCTATCTTAATTTTAGATGAAGCAACGTCTAGTATTGATACAGAAACAGAGGCGATGATTCAACAAGCACTAGAAGTTGTAAAAAAAGGAAGAACGACATTTATTATCGCTCACCGCCTTTCAACGATTAAAAGCGCAGATCAAATTATTGTGCTCGATAGAGGAACCATTTTAGAAAAAGGCTCTCATGATGAACTCATGAAAAAGCGGGGGCGTTATTACGATATGTATAAAACGCAAATGGAAGGAAACCAGAGCGCTTAATGCGGGGAAGAACTTGCGATTGTCGCAAGTTCTTTTTTGTTGGCAAAATGTCGGCGATAAAGGTACATAATAAGAAGTATTATTTTACCTTTCCTACAATTAATGCTATATTAAAAAATGTTACTTATTTTTTGTATGTAGCGTTATTTTTCCCTTTTGTTTGATTATGAAGAAAAAGGATAAACTAAATAAGAACATTTTCATTGAAAAATTGTTCAAGATTGCATACAATCAATATAGTTTTTAAATTCCTATCAGAATACTTGGAGGATTACTATCATGAAGAAATTATTTTCAGTGCTTGCAGTAACTACATTAGCGATCGGGATTGTAGCCGGCTGCGGTAAAGAAGAGAAAAAAGATACAGCTAGTCAAGACGCGTTACAAAAGATTAAACAAAGCGGTGAACTTGTAATTGGTACAGAAGGTACATATCCACCATTTACGTTCCACGATTCAAGCAATAAATTAACTGGATTTGATGTTGAATTAGCAGAAGAAGTTGCAAAACGTTTAGGTGTAAAACCTGTATTTAAAGAAACACAATGGGATAGCTTACTTGCTGGCCTAGATGCAAAACGTTTCGATATGGTTGCAAACGAAGTTGGTATTCGTGAAGATCGTCAAAAGAAATACGATTTCTCTAAACCATACATTTCATCTTCAGCGGCATTAGTTATCGCAAAAGATAAAGATAAGCCTGCTACATTTGCTGATGTAAAAGGGTTAAAAGGAGCACAATCTTTAACGAGTAACTATGCAGATATTGCTAAGAAAAACGGTGCAGAAATCGAAGGTGTAGAAGGATTTAGCCAAGCGGCAGAATTATTAGCTTCAGGACGCGTTGATTTTACAGTTAATGATAAGTTATCAGTATTAAATTATTTAGAAACGAAAAAAGATGCAAAAATTAAAATTGTAGATACAGAAAAAGAAGCTTCACAAAGTGGATTCTTATTCCGTAAAGGTAGCGATAAGCTTGTACAAGAAGTAGATAAAGCGTTAGAAGATATGAAAAAAGACGGTACGTATGACAAAATAACGAAAAAATGGTTCGGTGAAAATGTATCTAAGTAGTGCATTAGTTTCAGATCGATTGTCTACTTGGATAGATATTATGCAGACTTCCTTCATGCCTATGCTGAAGGAAGCTGTTTTTACAACAATTCCATTAACGTTTATTACATTTATTATCGGTCTTATACTTGCGACGTTAACAGCGCTCGCACGTATTTCAGGTAGTCGTATTTTACAATGGATTGCTCGTATCTATGTATCTATCATTCGCGGAACACCACTTCTTGTACAGTTATTTATTATTTTCTATGGTCTTCCAACTCTTAATATTGAAGTTGAGCCATATACAGCAGCAGTTGTTGGATTTTCATTAAATGTCGGTGCATATGCATCTGAAATTATTCGTGCTTCTATCCTTTCCATTCCGAAAGGGCAGTGGGAAGCAGCTTATACAATTGGGATGACATATCCACAAGCATTAAAACGTGTTATTTTACCACAAGCAACGCGCGTATCAATCCCGCCGCTTTCAAATACATTTATTAGCTTAGTGAAGGATACTTCATTAGCATCGTTAATTTTAGTAACAGAAATGTTCCGAAAAGCGCAGGAAATTGCGGCGATGAACTACGAGTTTTTAATTGTTTATTTTGAAGCAGGTCTTATTTACTGGGTTATTTGTTTCTTATTATCAATCGTACAACAGATGTTAGAAAAGCGTTCAGAACGCTATACATTAAAATAATCCTTTTACAAAAGGAGTTTTTGTTTTTATGATTTCAATTCAGCACTTACAAAAAAGTTTCGGAGATAATACCGTACTAAAGCATATAGATTTAACAGTTGAGAAGGGCGAGGTTGTTGTTATTATTGGGCCGTCTGGATCTGGTAAAACGACATTCTTACGTTGTCTCAATGTATTAGAAACGCCAAACGCTGGTAATATTCGTATCGGTAATAAAGAGCTTAACTTCTCTCAAAAAGTAACGAAGAAAGATATTGTTAATCTTCGTACGCAAACAGGTATGGTATTCCAGCACCATAATTTATTCCCGCATTTAACAGCACTTCAAAATGTAATGGAAGGGCTCGTTACAGTGAAAAAGATGGGGAAAGAAGAAGCGAAGAAAAAAGCAAACTATTTCCTTGAAAAAGTTGGTTTAGCAGATAAAGTGGATTTATATCCGTTCCAATTATCAGGCGGACAACAACAGCGCGTTGGAATTGCGCGCGCACTTGCGATGGAGCCGGAAGTGTTACTATTTGATGAGCCGACGTCAGCGCTTGATCCTGAACTCGTTCAAGAAGTTCTGAAAGTAATGAAAGAACTTGCTAAAGAGGGCATGACGATGGTTATTGTAACGCACGAAATGCGTTTTGCACATCAAATTGCGAACCGTGTTATTTTCATGGATGGTGGTGTCGTTGTCGAACAAGGTACACCAGAAGAAGTATTTACAAATCCAAAAGAAGAACGCACGAAGAAGTTTTTACAAATGTTGCAATAAATTAAGGAAGGTCTCAAGGCATATGCCTTGAGACCTTTTTGCCATATATATTTATTTGTGGAATCCGCCAAGGCTTTGTTCAGCCATTGCAACTAGACGTTTTGTGATTTCTCCACCAACTGAACCGTTAGCGCGAGCCGTAGAATCTGCTCCTAATTGTACACCAAATTCTTGAGCGATTTCGTACTTCATTTGATCGATTGCAGCTGTTGCACCTGGTACTACTAATTGATTTGAAGAATTTTGGTTTGCCATAGGAATATATCCTCCTTAGAGTTATAAAAGTTTTTTTGGTTGGACTAGCTGGAGTTGAACCAGATTATCGCCCCGGTTGGCGCTAATCCATCGGTAATTAAGTTTGTACTCATAGTATGGATGTTACCTAGAAAGATATACAAAATAATAATTTGTAAATTTTGTAAAAAAAACGTATTGATTTCGTAAATTATGAAATAAGAGTAATCGTTGTATTTTTAAGAAAACAGGCCAAACTAAGGAGGATATTAAATATAATTTTTTCATTGTAGCCTGCTACTTGTAGGCTAATTATTAGCTTCTTATTTATGATTTATTGAAATAAAAATGAAATCGGTAGCAACTTCATAGTTCTATTTTTAAGTAGGGATGGAGTGGGCGCTCCTATGTCTGGATAGGTTGCTCTCTTCACTCTAAAAAAGAGAGGCTTATAAACGATAACGTATGGAGGAATCATGATGGGAATTTGCCCGCTTTGCAACGCATTAGAATCACAAACATATTCTTGTCAAAATTGCCAAAGTATACTCCAAGATTATGGGAAGTCTGTAGATTACATAGACGATTATAGTGCCTATATGGATCAAGAATTATTAAGTGCAGTAGATGGTTTAACGCATAATAATTCAAATGAATATTGCAATCATATTTTTTATTGCAGAGTATGTAACGTGGAAACTGAGGTTGTAGTAAAACTTGTGTAAATAGAAAACTTCCACCTTATTATCTAGGTGGAAGTTTTTGTTTTTGTATTTGTGAGTGAATCATAGGAGAAGGGATATGTTCGGTGTTTGATGAAGCCCCTGATTTTATTTGAGACATTTTTTCTTTTGTATCACGTAAAGAATGTTCAGTTAAGTAGACGGCATATTCGTAAAATAACTGGCGCGTCAGTTCACTTTGCTCTTTTAATTTTTTATCTTGGAATACAGTTCGCCCAGGTTTAGAGTTGGCTTCAAAGAGCCACGGATTTTCCTTTGTGTCTAAACCGATATCAAAACCGATTTCTCCAATATTTCCAGTTACTTGTTCATCGAGCGCGTAACTTATTTGTAAGGCAGTATGTTTTAATTTATTTTCAATTTGAACTTGTTTCGTTGAATCTGGAAAAAGCTCTTGTAATAATTTTGTATCACCGCCACTATTTACGTGCGTTGTTAAACTGCCTTTGCCGGCGATTTTGGCGACGATTGCACTAACTATCCAATTACCGAAATGGTTTTTATTTGTATGAATGCGGAAATCAACAGGTTGCCCATCGAAGCGAAGTAACGAAATACCTTGCTGTACGATAAACTTTTTTAAATCATGTCCTTTTAATACGTGGTTTAGAAGCGTTTCTAATGATTGATACTTTCTCAGTTTATTTTCTTCATTTTCGCGATAACGACAGTAGTAGCAATTCTCTGTTTGAGAATAAAATATTTGATGAATATTTCTACCAAAGCTCCCGTGTATTGGTTTCATGTACACTGATTTATACGTGCCAAGAAACCGTTCTACTTGTTCAAAATGCTGAAATGCTTCTGTATTTGGTAATAAGGGTTTAATTGATTCGTCTTTCGTAAGAAGTTGATGAACTTCCCATTTATTGAAAAAACCTGGGTTAAACCATGGAATGCAGTAGTCTTGTTCTAATTTTCTTTTTGCCCTGACGATTGGTTTATAATTTTCCGCTTGCCGATTCGGTAAGCGATCATAAATGACATTTGGTAAAGGGACTTTTTTCTTTATCCATTGTTTCTCTTGAAAGAAATATCCTTCAATCGTTTCTTCTTCCCAGTGTATATGTTGAACGCCAAAGACGAATACGAACGGTCGTAATGAGAATGGTGGTGTTAACAACTCACTCAGAGCAATTGAACGATTTCCTAAAGGGTTAGAAGAATCATCATTAAAGCCAGTTGTAAAAATGCCGATTAATGGTCCGAAAATAATTGTTTGGTTTTGTGTAAATGCATGAATAGTAGTTGATTGAGGCAGTAAAAGTTTTTCGGCAATATGCTTTCCGATAATAATTTCGCGAGTAAAGGAATAATGAATTTTCACCTCTTCACTTGCAATATGACGTATGCCGAAGGAGAGAGATGTAATAGGCGGTGTAATAGAAAAAACGTAAGGTAAAGTAATGCTATTTGGATGGTCATCTGAAATATTTAATGTATATATATGCTCTTTCAAAATAGGTTTACCTCCTTTCATTATGGTGTAAAGCGACTGAATTTAAGTGGTCCGTGAAATATCTTTTCAGCTAATGAATCACTATGACGAATGTATTGTTCGTAAGGAGGAATCGTGTTGACATACATAAGCCAAATTGCGCCTTTTTGATCCATAATTGTGGAAAGTTCTAGTTCGAATAATGAAGAATAAGACTGATCTAGTGTTTGGAATACTTCATTTATAATGTCGTGTAAAGCGTCTTGCAATAGTTGCACACCTGTACTAGATAGTACGTATTTAATTTTTGAAAATGAATGCAATGAATCATCGTCTGTTGCTGAGGGTAAAAGTTGATTAGGAAATGAACTTTTTTGTATAAATTGACCGATAATATTCCAAGTTTGTTCTTTGTTTTTTTGCAAAATAGTTCGAATGTGGAGTGGGTATGTTAATTGATTTGGTGGTTGTAGCATGGTATGCACTATGTAGCGTGATGAACGTATGTTAGATTTACACCAAGATATAAATTCATCTGTCCGCTTGATTGAAAGAGAAGTATGGTATTTTTCATTTACTGTATCGATATGAAACGTTTTATTTTTGTAAGCGACTCGATATAAGTTATCTTTAGAATGTATATTAGTGGGGCGTATAATAATATCTTTAGATTTTAACAACAATTTGAAAATGTTTTGTATCGTTGCCACTTCAAATTTGGGTATATAAGGAGACAGTTTTTTATTAGTAAGAAATAAATCATGTAGTTCACTTAAGTTAATAAGTGTGTTATTTAAAAAGGTAGTGGAAGGACGGTTGTGCAAAGAGTGAATAATTGATTTTGCTTTTTCAAAGTCTGTTTCCTCGTGAAAAGAATAACGATCATATATATAAGAAGGAATAGGGAATGTTTGCTCTTTCCATTTTCCTGTATCTGTATCGTAAATAAGACCAGAAACAAGGTCTGTTTTAGAATCAATACAAAATGGCGTAAACTGGGCAACGACATTATGATAAAGCCGAGCGCGTTTAGCGATTTCGGTGTAATACGTTTGCTCATAATGAAGTTTAGAAGTTAAAAGGCCGAGAACCAACGAAATCACTCCTTTACTACTATTTGCATAATAGGCGAAGCTATATATTGCAAATACGTTTTTATACCATTATACTTTTGTCCGTATGATGATATGCTATAGTTTTGGAGAAGTGAAAGGTTGATTGTAATGAATATATGGTTAAATATGTTAACGACGACAGGACTCGGAGCAATTATTGGGGGATACACGAATCATTTAGCGATAAAAATGTTATTTCGTCCTCATCGTCCTATTTATATCGGAAAGTTTCAAGTTCCATTTACACCAGGGTTAATTCCGAAGCGTCGTGATGAACTTGCTGTTCAATTAGGAAAAATGGTTGTAGAACATTTGTTAACACCAGAAGGAATTGGAAAAAAGCTAACAAATGAAGAGTTTCAAAAAAGTTTAATTCACTGGGCGCAAGTGGAAGTGGATAAAGTAATTACGAATGAACAATCACTGCGACATATGTTAGAAAAATGGAATGTAGCGCATGTAGAAGAAGAAGCGACTCGAAAAATCGAACATGTTATTACAGAAAAAATTCATGCATTTTTAGCAGAGTATTATACATATACATGGGAACAGGCTTTACCTCATTCTGTAAATGAAAAAGTAGAGAATGCGATTCCGAATGTCTCTGCATTTATTTTAGAGCGAGGAATTAGCTTTTTTGAAAGTGAAGAAGGGAAAGCACGTCTTTCAAAAATGATTGATGATTTCTTTGCTTCTCGCGGAACGCTACTTAACTTAGTCGGAATGTTTTTAGGAAATGTAAGTGTTGTGGATCGTGTGCAGCCAGAAGTTATTAAGTTTTTAGGGCAAGATGCTACAAAGCAGCTTTTAACTGACGTACTGCAAAAAGAGTGGGAAAAGTTAAAAGGAAGAGATGTAAAAGAATTAGAAGCATTTGTAGAGAAAGAAATGATTGTAAGCTCCGTGCTGTCAGCAGTTAAAGTAGAGGAAACAGTGAGTAAGTTTTTAAATCAATCTGTTCAGCAAGTATGTGAACCAGTTCGAGAAACAATTATTGAAAAAGTGGTTCCAAGTGCAGTAGCGAAAGGCTTAAAGTGGGGAACAGAAAATGTAGAGAGTATACTAAATAATCTACACCTTGCGGAAATTGTCCAGCAAGAAGTGTCTACATTCTCAACAGAAAGATTAGAAGACTTAGTTCTGTCTATTACGAAAAACGAATTGAAAATGATTACGTATTTAGGAGCGTTATTAGGCGGAATGATCGGGCTCGTACAAGGATTGTTACTATTGTTTCTTAGATAATAAGGTGAGTACATAGAAATAAAAGTGAAATTTCTTCACATCTCTTGCATAGTTTGATATGGTAAGAAGAGGTGCGTATGTAAATGCACGTAAAAGGCAGTGCGAGTGAAAAGCGCTAGCCTTCTAAAGGAGGAAAAATAAAATGACAAAGAACATTCATGATGTTGCATATGAATTACAAAAAGCA
This sequence comes from Bacillus cereus group sp. MYBK14-1, assembly GCF_051916885.1. NCBI lineage: Bacteria > Bacillati > Bacillota > Bacilli > Caryophanales > Bacillaceae > Bacillus > Bacillus cereus group sp. MYBK14-1. The sequence goes on from NZ_JBQAHM010000014.1 coordinate 61,350, forward strand.
ATCGCTGAAAACGAAGACTTCAAAACTTTAAAAGAGAGCTACGCAGCAGTTCAAGCTGACACAGCTTCAAAGAACTTATTCGATGAGTTCCGTACAATGCAACTTAGCCTACAACAGAAAATGATGCAAGGCCAAGAAATCACTGAAGAAGACAACCAACAAGCACAAGAAGTTGTAGCTCGCATTCAACAAGATGCTAAAATTACAAAATTAATGGAAACTGAGCAACGCCTAAACGTTGTAATCGGTGACGTTAACAAAATTATCATGAAGCCACTTGAAGAATTATATAGCGCGCAACAACAAGCGTAATAGTGGAAGACGCTCCTATGGGGGCGTCTTTTTTGTTGTAGAAAAAGGCTTATATTTGGAATAAGGGGAACTGTACGTTTTATATTATATATCCGAATAATTCATGTTCGGTAAAGCGTAATCAATTTTTGATGAAATATGAATAAACTTTCATTAGTATTAACTAAGGTTTTTCTTTAAAATTACATATTAGGACAAGGAGGAAGGTGAACTGTGAGGCGTTGTATCGAGTTATATCACTTTAAATATGAAATATCATTAAAAAAGTTGGTACATGTGATAATGGAAAGTGATTTTTTATCAAAATTCTCAGCTAGTAGGAATTTTACTTATAAATGAATCTGAAATTAGGATAAATAATATTAGTATTACAACTAACAAAGTAGAGATTTATTGAATGAATGATAATGTGAAAGTTATTCTATATCAGAGGATAACTATATTTTTTGTGCTTATAACCGTTAAATGAAATGTGTATGCTTTAATTTATGATGACAAAATGTAGAAAATGGAGTTATTGCTGTAGTTAAAAAGGAGTTTTGTACAAAAGTGATTCGAGTATTTAAGTATGAATATCAATTGATTGTAACGTTACTATCGCTTAGTTTATTTAGTTATTTTGCAATCGAAATTATGTTATATCCTAGGGTAGGGATTGAGATAGAGCATCAAGAAAATCATTTGGTGATTAATAATATTGTGAAAAATAGCTGGGCAGCAGAACAAGATCTAGCAGTCGAGGATATTATTGAAAAAATAGATGGGATTCTCCCTGATGATAACTCTAATATTTCATTATATGGTGCTACTGAAAGGGTAAAGAAAATTACAATCAAGAAAGGGGGAACAATAGAACAATATAAAGTAGAGTATAATCCGTACGATAAGCAATTGGTTTATCATCTTTTTTTACCAACTGTGTTTTATCTAACGTGTTTTTTTGTGGCTACATATATTTTAATACGTGCTCCATACTTGAATGCAGGAACGAAAGATTTAATCTATTTTCTGCATTGTTTAGGAATGAGTTACATTAGTATTATGGCGGGGTTACGAAAAGATTCAATAGCGTATATTGTAGTTGCTATTTCTTTAACGTACTCAGTTGTCTTTTTTATAAAATTTATGGACATGTTTACGAAAAACTTGAAGATAAGGTTTATAACAAAAACAAAATTAATCTACATAAATATAATAGCGTTTATTTTAGTTTGTTTAACCATTTTTATTTATTTAAAATATAATGATTTATCGACGAGTTATATTATATTGTTAAGTTCTGTTTTGTTTTTATTAACAGTATATGTATTGTTTAGATTTTATTTTAAAAGTAGAAAAAGTTATTATTTTAAGTTTATAAGAGTTATTATTATGAGCACAATCATATCAGCCATGCCATTTATATTCTTATTTTTAATTCCTAATTTGATAAATTACAAAGAAATAATAAGTGTCGAGACGACAGCGATCTTTTTTTTATTGGTTCCAATTTGCATTTTTTATATGATTATTGAAGGGAAAATATTTGATTATAATTTTGTTATTCATAGAGTTCAATATTATGCTTTACTGTCGATATGTCTAACGGGTTTCATCGTTATACTAGGGATTTTAATTTTCCACAATACTAGCGATAACATATTAGATGTTATTCGATTTGCTGGTATCTTGTTTGTTTCGTTAATGCTTTCTTGCTTTATAAAGGATTATTTGGATTTTAAATTAAGGAAAAAATTATATCATTCTCAGAAAAATTATCAGTTTAGTTTACATAGATTTTTACATCAGGCAAAAAATGAATATAAGTTTTCAAACTTAATTGTTAGCATAAAGAGAGAAATCAATGATGTATTAAGAAGAGAAGAAATATGCTGTATTGAAGTGAGTAAAGGGGATAATTCGCTCCAAATTATTGGGGATGGATATGTTTCTGAAGATGTGCTAAAGCAATTGAATGGATATCAGTTAGAGACATATACTGTTGGTTCCATTATACAATTAGAAGATCATTTTGTGTTTGTTTTGTCCATTTCAGCAAAAACAATGATTATATTGTTATGTAAGTCTAATAATAGGAGAGGTTTGAACATTCAAGAAATTGGATGGTTAGAGACATTGTGTAGTTATGCTGATTTATTATTAGAATGCTCATATCAAGTGGAAGAATTAGTGAATCAGTTGCAAACGATAAATGAACCGAAACAGCCTCCAATTTGGCTTTCAAAGTTACTATTTAATTTGTCTGAAAAAGAGCGGACAAATTTGGCGAGTGATATTCATGATGGTGTATTACAAGACCAAATACGCTTGTCTAGGAAATTAGAGGAATATCATAAAGATATTCCAGATGTCGATATGAAAAAAATAATTAACGAAGTATATGAAGATGTCTTAGATCATATTTATGTCATTCGTGAAACATGTAATAACTTACGTCCTCCATTTCTATATGAATTAGGTTTGAAAAAAGCATTATTAGATTTATTTAAACAAGTAAATCTTAAAGCTACATTTTTCTTCTATTATGAAATTCAAGATAATATTATTCTACCTAATGTAGAATATGAACAAGCAATTTATAGAATTATTCAGGAGTTATTAAATAATGCACTAAAGCATTCAAAAGCTTCTAAAGTTACAATTCGATTATATGAGCAAAATGGATATTTGAATTTAACTTATGATGATGATGGGATAGGAATGGGGATAGATTTAGACGAGTTAAATCATTCTTATAGTAGTTTAGGTTTATCCGGGATTGTAGCTAGAATTCATAGTTTAGGTGGAGAAATGTCAATAGATTCAAAGGTGAATAATGGATTAAAGATTAAAGTTAGTATGAAAATTGATTAATTGATTCAATCTTTAGATGTGGAAGGGATGAAAAAATGATTTCTGTTCTTGTTGTAGATGATCACGTTGCAGTTGGCCTAGGGACTAAAGCATTAATTGAAAGATATGATGATATAGAGGCTGATGTTTTCCATGATAGTGAAGAAATAAGAGAAGTTATGCATAATAAACAGTATGATGTATATTTAATAGATTTACAAATGCCAAAAATAAATGGTTTAGAGCTTTCTAAATATATACTTAGTGTGCAACCAGAAGCAGCTATTCTTATTTTTACAGGATTTGATGTGCTTGCACATTATAATTTATTAATAGATAACGGAGTACTTGGTGTATTAAGTAAAACTTCTTCTGAGAAAGAAGTGGTAAACGCAATCCGCCATGCAGTGAAAAAAGAAGTAGTTCTTTCTCATCAACTTGTAAGACAGTTAAGGATAGTAGAAAATGCATCTAATATAAATGTAGAAGGCGAAATGAAAAATATAATTTCTTTAAATGATGAAGAGAAGATGATTCTAGTTGAAGTTGGTAAAGGAAAAACAAATAGAGAGCTTGCCGAAATATTAAACTTAAGTCAAAGATCGGTAGAATATAAATTGACCGACATATTTCATAAGTTACAAGTTTCATCAAGAATGGAAGCAGTACAAAAGGCGAAAGAACTATGGTTTATTCCAACTATAAATTTTTAATGTAGCTCTTTATTAAATTGCGGTATTCACGCAAGAAAAATGCGTGAATACGAGAGGAATGTTCGGTGATATAAATGGAAGAATATAGTATAGTTACATTAAAGGCAAAATAAACTCGCGAGGACTAACAGCTTAATATATTGCCTTTTATTAGGATGTATAGTCGTATTCAAGTATATACTAATTAATAACAATCAATATAAATATAATTATTTGAAAGACAGTCAATTATTTTAAGACACGGTAAAAAATTGCTGTAATCAGTTATTAGTATTGCATTGTTAAAAGAGTAATTTAGGGTTGAGTTACTCCAATTGATAAAAATCCTATACTTTGTCAATATAGTGATTTTATCGTCCATTATTTGTTGTTATTTTGCGTTTGTTGTTTTTGCTTGGGCCTCCTTTAAGGAGGCCTTTTTTTATAGGAAACGGATGAAGTGCATCCTCAAACATTAAAAACCCCTTTCAAAATAGCCATTTTTTATTGGTTATTTTGAAAGGGGTATACTAATAGCAAGGTACTATAAAATTATTAATAATGTGAATAGGTGGAAGTATTTTTGTACATTTTTAGAAGAGATATAAAAATGTTATTTTAAGATAAACAAAAGGTTGTAAGCGCATTCTTTAAAACTTGTCAAAATAATGTCGAATTCATATTGTTGGAAAAATAATGCATTTGTAATATAATGATAAATGATACTTCACCAGCTTAATTAACTAGGTGAAATTAAAATCTTTATTACACACATTATGAAATAAAGGGTGATTAGTTTTGAGTACAGGTGTAAAAGCAAACGACGTGAAGACAAAAACAAAGGGAGCAGATCTTGTTGTTGATTGTTTAATTAAACAAGGTGTTACACATGTTTTCGGTATTCCAGGAGCAAAGATTGACTCTGTATTTGATGTATTGCAAGAAAGAGGACCAGAGTTAATCGTTTGTCGTCATGAACAAAATGCAGCATTTATGGCAGCTGCTATTGGTAGATTAACAGGGAAACCGGGCGTATGTCTTGTAACTTCAGGACCAGGGACATCAAATTTAGCGACAGGTCTTGTTACTGCGAATGCGGAGAGTGATCCCGTTGTTGCTTTAGCTGGTGCAGTACCGCGTACGGATCGATTAAAACGTACGCATCAATCTATGGATAATGCTGCACTATTCGAACCAATCACAAAATATAGCGTAGAAGTAGAGCATCCTGATAATGTGCCAGAAGCATTATCAAATGCATTCCGAAGTGCGACTTCTACAAATCCAGGAGCAACTTTAGTAAGTTTGCCGCAAGACGTTATGACTGCGGAAACGACTGTAGAGTCTATCGGTGCGCTTTCTAAGCCACAGCTTGGAATCGCTCCCACACATGATATTACATACGTAGTAGAAAAAATAAAAGCAGCGAAATTACCAGTTATTTTACTCGGTATGAGAGCAAGTACAAATGAAGTGACGAAAGCTGTTCGTAAATTAATTGCGGATACAGAGCTTCCTGTCGTTGAAACATATCAAGCAGCTGGTGCGATTTCACGTGAGTTAGAAGATCATTTCTTTGGCCGCGTTGGATTATTCCGTAACCAACCAGGTGATATTTTACTAGAAGAAGCAGACCTTGTTATTTCTATCGGTTATGATCCAATCGAGTATGATCCAAAGTTCTGGAATAAACTTGGCGACAGAACGATTATTCATCTTGACGACCATCAAGCAGATATCGACCATGATTACCAGCCAGAGCGTGAATTAATTGGTGATATTGCTTTAACGGTAAATAGCATCGCAGAGAAATTACCGAAACTTGTATTAAGTACGAAATCAGAAGCGGTATTAGAACGATTACGCGCAAAATTATCAGAACAAGCAGAAGTTCCAAATCGTCCTTCAGAAGGTGTTACGCATCCACTTCAAGTGATTCGTACACTTCGTTCTTTAATTAGTGACGATACAACCGTTACATGTGACATCGGTTCCCATTCTATTTGGATGGCGAGATGTTTCCGTTCTTATGAACCACGTAGATTATTATTTAGTAACGGTATGCAAACGCTAGGTGTTGCACTTCCTTGGGCAATCGCAGCTACTTTAGTAGAACCAGGTAAAAAAGTAGTTTCCGTATCAGGTGACGGTGGTTTCTTATTTTCTGCGATGGAGTTAGAAACGGCGGTACGTTTAAATTCTCCAATCGTCCATCTTGTTTGGAGAGACGGCACATATGATATGGTTGCATTCCAACAAATGATGAAATACGGCAGAACATCAGCTACAGAGTTTGGCGATGTTGATCTTGTGAAATATGCGGAAAGTTTCGGGGCGTTAGGTCTTCGTGTTAACACGCCTGATGAATTAGAAGGTGTGTTAAAATCCGCGCTAGCAGCAGATGGTCCTGTCATTATTGATATTCCAATTGACTATCGTGACAACATTAAATTAAGCGAAAAATTATTACCAAACCAATTAAACTAATGGAGGCAGATTTGAGATGACTGTTGCGCAATTAATTGATATTGATGCGAAAAAAACGAAAACGAGTAATGAAGTATATCAAACATCTACAATGCTTGCGCTATTAGATGGTATATATGATGGTGTAATTAGCTTTGAAGATTTGAAAAAACATGGTGATTTCGGCATCGGCACATTTGATCAATTAGATGGTGAAATGATTGCATTTGATAATGAATTTTATCATTTACGTTCAGACGGTTCAGCGGAAAAAGTAGAGCCAGAAGAAACAACGCCATTTGCGACTGTAATGTTTTTTGAAAAAGAAATGAGTTATACGGTAGAGCGTCCGATGAATCGTGAAGAAGTTGAAGCGTTATTACATGAATTAATGCCAAGTAAAAACTTGTTTTACGGTATTCGAATGGACGGTACGTTTCGTGAAGTAAGGACGAGAACTGTTCCAAGACAAGAAAAACCGTATACACCGCTCGTTGAAGTGACGAAATCACAACCAATCTTTTCATTTGAAAATACAGAAGGTACGCTTGCTGGATTTTGGACACCAGATTATGCGCAAGGTATTGGGGTAGCTGGATTCCACTTACATTACATTGATGATGAAAGAAGCGGGGGCGGACATGTTTTCGACTATGTTATAGAAAACTGTACCATCCAAATTTGTCAAAAAGCTCATATGCATTTAGCACTTCCAGAAACAGCTGATTTTATGGCGGCTGCATTATCAAGAGAAAATTTAGAGGATAATATTGCAACTGCGGAAGGTGCAGAGTAAGAGGGAAAGACTGTTCCATTTTGGAACAGTCTTCTTTTATTCGTAATGTTATTATTTGTCGATAAATCTATATTTCTTGTCGAACCGTTGATATATTGTAAGTTACGATAGATATATTTGAAAAATCGTGGATATATTGTAAGTTACGATAGATATATTCGAAAAACCGTTGATATATTGTAAGTTACGATAGATATATTTGAAAAATCGTGGATATATTGTAAGTTACGATAGATATATTCGAAAAATCGTGGATATATTGTAAGTTACGATAGATATATTTGAAAAATTGTTGATATCGCTTATTTTTTTGAAACAAACGGATGTCCCTCATAATAAAAACGCCACGGATAGTGTACAGCTTCTTCTGCATAGTCGATATTAATACGAGGTCCTGCTGTTATTTTATATTGTGATGATATGTGTTCTTCTTTTGGAACTAATTCAATATGTAACGTATCACTTTGTAACGATACACCGCGTTCTTTTAAAGTGATGCCAAGTGCACGGCATAGTTTGCCAGGACCGTTCGTTAAATTTTTGTACTGCGCTTTTGTAATTTCGGTCTTATTGTAGCGCGCTAGTTTTATTTCTTCTATTCCATCTACCGGCTCAAGAGCTCGAATGAGAACACCTTGTGGGGTGCCCACTGGCGCTGTAATAACGTTAAAGCAATGATACATACCGTAAATTAAATATACGTAAGCATGCCCTGGTGCACCAAACATAACTTCTGTGCGATCTGTCCGTCTGCCTCCATAACTATGTGCGGCCTTATCATCTGGGCCTTTATATGCTTCTACTTCTACAATGATTCCGCTTCGCTTTATTCCGTCTACAATATGAACAAGTTTTTGCCCGAGTAATTTTTTTGCGACTTCTAACGTATCGCCTTCATAAAAAGAAGGAGGTGCCTGCATTGTACTATCTCCTTTGCTAAGTGTATATGTATATAGTAAACCAAATTTTCAGTAGTAATTCTAACTCGTTCTATTTGCTACATTTATTTCATAAATTATGGATAGAGTACAACAGCGAAGAGGGGGAGTGCGACATGATTTATCGCTTACTAGCTCTTAATATAGATGGGACACTACTATACAACAATGGAAAAATTGCAAAAGGATTAAGAGAAACAATTGAATTTGTGAAAAGAAAAGATGTATACGTTACGTTATTTACGAGTCGTAATTTTCAATCCGCCCATAAAGTAGCAAAGGCGTTAAAATTAGATTCTATATTAGTGACACATGGTGGTGCTTTCGTTTCAGCAACGTTAGATAAGCCGTACGTTCAAAGAAGATTATCTGAAGAGAAGACTTTTAACATTGTGCAAGTGTTAGAGCACTTTGATTGTAACGTACGCATTTCTCATGAACGGTTTTCGATAGGAAATCGTGAGAGAAATACACCAAACTTAATTGCGCGCACTGTATTATCAAGCGCAGATCCGTTATTTTATCCAGTTCAATTTGTAGATTCGTTAGGTGACGCGCTTCGTGACCATCCGGTAGCGGCGCCAAAAATTGATGTTCTTTTCCAAACTAAAGGTGAAAAAGAACGCGGGCTAAATACATTAAGAAAAGCGTTCCAAGATGTAGAGTATGTTGAATGTGATTCAAAACGAATAGAAATTTTACCGCAAAATGTATCAAAGTTACGTGGATTACAATTGCTTGGAGAGCATTTAAATATTTCGCTAAATGAAATGGTTGCGATTGGAGATAGTATGGAAGATTTAGAGGTTATTGAAAACGTGGGACTTGGGGTAGCGATGGGGAACTCGCCTGTAGAATTAAAGCAAGCAGCAGATTGGATTACACGTTCAAATAGTGAAAATGGTGTAGAGTACATGATTAAAGAGCATTTCCGTAAGCAATTCCCGCTTCCGTTTTTGAAGAATCATAAAAATACACCGAAACGATGAAAGAAAAACGTAGCTTTTTGGCTACGTTTTTTTGTTGAGCTTATTAAAAGGAATGGAAACGTTTTAAAATGTGAATTGTGTATGAAATCTATACAATTCACTTGAATCCTTTAGAAAACTAATGTAAAGTGAATGATGTTGTCAAAATAGTTACACCACATGAAATATTCTTCATATTAATTTTATTGGGCTCCCATACGTAAAAGTATTTCCGCATGACAGTTTAGTTCACGTATTATTTCAAAAATGAATTGTAGTAATTTTATTAAGTAGTTGTAGCGTTCTTTTGTTGTATTTAAATGGATTATTTTAAGTTAATGTGAGTAAGACCTGGTACATATGAAATGTGCTTCTTTTTGTGATTTTAGGAAGTTTAAAAGGGGGAATGAATTTCTTGAGGAAATCATTTAATCAAAAAATTAAAAAGTTAAGTAGTAGTTTAATAGTTGTATTACTAATATGTATGAATTTTTTAATCCATTTACCATTTAAAGCAGAGGCAGCTACAACAGAGTTAAAAGGTTTAGGTGATGTATCTTATTACAACGCCATCATTTTTGGAGATCATAGTGCAACGAGTGCGGATATTGAAGGTGCGATGGCTGTTCAGAAAAATATGAACGCATCAAGTTATACAGTCGTAGCAGCTGCAACTGGAGCAAATAACTTAGCTGGAGCAACTTGGATAGATGAAGGATATCCATCATTATTACTAGGCGGTCAATTTACGAAAGCGGGAGCAGGACAGGTAATTATTCAAGATGGAACAGTGGCGATGACAAAAGACGGTGACCCAGATGGCGCGATGAAAACATCATATGACCGTATCTCTTATAAAGAGCAAGCGGAGATTGATGCTAAGTTTAAAGAATTTAGAAAAGACGTTGATGGTGTAATTGGGGATGCAAGTAAACTACACACTGATAAGCCAAAACCTAATATGAGTTTTGGAATCGGTGAAGATGTAAATAACCCTAATATTTATGTCTCTTCAGGCCAGACGGGAAAGAAAGCATTTGATGTAAAAGACGTTTTTCTTCCGAATGTAGAGAATAAAGACTTTATTGTTATTTATTCAGATGCAGAAGAAGTGAGTTTTGGTGGCGGTGCAATTTTGTATGATACAAGAAATACTGGGATGGCGACGGATTTAATTAATACATCTCAAGCATACGACCCTATTTCATCTTTTACTGAGTTAGCTAGTAAGGTAATTTGGGTATTTCCTAATGCTACAAAGATAACAACTAAAGGTTATGGTGTAGTAGGTAGTGTGTTTGCACCTAATGCAGTTGTAGAAACAAAAGGTGGTTCTATTAATGGACAAGCCTATGTTGGAGGATTACACCAAAGAGATGGTTTTGAGGTTCATAACTTTAAATTTAACTGGCCAAAATGGAATAGACCAGCAGCTGAAAAAGGACATTTACAAATTAAAAAAGTTGATGAAAACGATGAAAATATTGTTTTAAAAGACGCAAAATTTGATGTTGTAGACAAAGATAATAACGTTGTGGCTACTGTTACAACAAACGAAAAGGGTATTGCGGAAGTTAAAGATTTACCACTTGGTGACTATTTTGTAAAAGAAATAAATGCACCAGAAGGATATATAAAAGTTGATACACCAGTCAAAGTAACAATTGATAATACAAACGTAATTGAACTTGTTATGAAGAATACGAAAAAAGTAGAGAATGGCCAATTTAAATTATTGAAAAAAGATAGTGAATCCGGTCAACTTCTGCCAGGTGCAAAATTTGATGTTATCGATAAAGATGGGAAAGTTGTGGAAACAATTGTTACAGATGATAAAGGTGAAGCCTTATCGAAACGACTTCCAGTTGGAAGCTATACATTAAAAGAAGTAGAAGCACCGAAAGGGTATGAATTATCATCTAGTTCAGTTTCTGTTGATGTAGAGGCTAATAAAGTATTGACTGTAGATGTGGTGAATAAAAAGATTCCCGAAAAAGTAACAGGTCAATTTGAAATTGTGAAAGTAGATGCGGAAGATAAAACGAAGGTATTATCAGATGCAGAATTCGAAGTGTATAAAGAGGGTAAAAAAGTAGATACGTTACGAACAGATAAAACTGGTAAAGTAGTTTCTCAGAAATTAGAACCAGGAAAGTACACATTAAAAGAAACGAAAGCACCACAAGGATATAAATTGCTAAAAGAAGAAATTGAAGTCGTTGTGGAAGCAAACAAAGTAGTAGAAGTACAAGTAGAAAACGCAAAAGAACTAGGAAGCTTACAAGTAACCAAAAAGGATGCAGAGAGTGGAAAAGTTCTAGCAGGTGCAGAATTTAAATTGAAAAATGAAGCTGGTCAAGTAGTTGGAGAAGCGAAAACAACGAATAAAGACGGTGTTGTGAAATTCGAAAACTTAGTGCCAGGAAAGTACACGTTAGAGGAAACGAAAGCGCCGGAAGGTTATAAAGCGCTAGAAGTGATAGTAGAAGTAAACGTTGTAGCGAACGAAGTAGTAAATCAAGAAGTTACGAATGAAAAAGTAACAGGTCAATTCGAAATTGTGAAAGTAGATGCGAATGATAAAACGAAATTGTTATCAGGTGCAGAATTCGAAGTGTATAAAGATGGTAAAAAGGTAGCGGAACTGAAAACAGATGAGAGTGGAAAAGTGATGTCACCGAAATTACCGCTAGGTGAATACACAGTGAAAGAAACGAAAGCACCAGCGGGCTACAAGCTTTCAAATAAAGAATGGAAAGTAACAATTCAAAACGAGAAAGAAGTAGTAAAAGTAGAGGCAGAAAACGAAAAAATCTTAGGTTCTCTACAAATTATTAAAATGGATGATAAAGATCAAACGAAACGCTTAGCAGGCGCAGAATTTACATTGAAAGATGCGAAAGGAAATGTTGTAAAAGAAGGAATTACAACAGATAAGTCTGGAACGGTTAAGGTAGACGGACTTGTGCCAGGTGAATATACGTTAGAAGAAACAAAAGCACCAGAAGGTTATGAGTTAACAAAACAAATAATTCATGTAACAGTTGACGGTGAAAAAGTTATTGATGTAAAAGTAACGAACGGTAAGAGCCTTGGGCAATTCGAAATCGTAAAAGTAGATGCTCAAGATAAAACGAAAGTATTATCAGATGCAGAATTCGAAGTGTATAAGGATGGTAAAAAAGTAGATACGTTACGAACAGATAAAACTGGTAAAGTAATTTCTCAGAAATTAGAGCCAGGAACATACAAATTAAAAGAAACGAAAGCACCACAAGGATATAAGTTGTTAAAAGAAGAAATTGAAGTCGTTGTGGAAGCAGACAAAGTAGTAGAAGTACAAATAGAAAACGCAAAAGAATTAGGAAGCTTACAAGTAATCAAAAAGGATGCAGAGAGTGGAAAAGTTCTAGCAGGTGCGGAATTTAAATTAAAGAACGAAGCTGGTCAAGTAGTTGGAGAAGCGAAAACAACGAATAAAGACGGCGTTGTGAAATTCGAAAGCTTAGTGCCAGGAAGGTATACGTTAGAAGAAACGAAAGCGCCGGAAGGTTATAAGGCGTTAGAAGTAACAGTAGAAGTAAATGTTGTAGCGAACGAAGTAGTAAAACAAGAAGTTATGAATGAAAAAGTAAAAGAAGAAATTACAGGTCAATTAGAAATTACAAAGGTAGATGCTAATAATACAAATAAAACATTAGCAGGCGCAGTGTTTGAAATTTGGAAAGACGGAATAAAAATCGACACATTAACAACAAATAAGAGCGGTAAAGCGACTTCTAAGAAGTTAGAACCAGGAGATTACACTTTAAAAGAAATCCAAGCGCCAGAAGGATATACTTTATCCGATAAGGAAATGAAATTTACGATTTCTAATGAAAAAATTGAAGTTGTAAAGCTTCAAATTACAAATAAAAAAGATACAGATAAAGATCCGGAAAAACCAGGTGAAGGAACAGGAAAACCAGGTGAAGGAACAGGAAAACCAGGTGAAGGAACAGGAAAACCAGGTGAAGGAACAGGAAAACCAGGTGAAGGAACAGGAAAACCAGGTGAAGGAACAGGAAAACC
>NZ_JBQAHM010000015.1:0-70769 GCF_051916885.1 Bacillus cereus group sp. MYBK14-1
AGGAAAACCAGGTGAAGGAACAGGAAAACCAGGTGAAGGAACAGGAAAACCAGGTGAAGGAACAGGAAAACCAGGTGAAGGAACAGGAAAACCAGGTGAAGGAACAGGAAAGCCGGGTGAAGGAACAGAAAAGCCGGGTGAAGGAACAGAGAAGCCAGGTGAAGGAACAGAAAAGCCAGGTGAGGGAGTAGAAAAACCTAATTTACCAGAACAAGGACAAGGTTCTTCTAATAATCAACAACTCCCAGCTACAGGACACAATACGAATTACGTTCCATTCATCGGTTTTATGCTTCTGTTACTAGGAATACGTTTAAGATTCATGGCTAAAAATAGTTAACGGATGTATAAAAGGCATCAGAGATATATAATCTCTGATGCCTTTTAAGTGAATACAGATAAAATGAAAATATCTATATGGAATGATAAATATGTTAAGCTTCAATTACGCTAAGCATTCTGTTTATAAATGCAGCTGCGTGAGCACGTTGTGATGGTCCTTTTGGTACGAATTGATTCAATTCATTACCTTTTACAATTCCGTATCCATACACTCTTTGTACTTCTTCTTTAGCGTAAATTAAGTTTTGGTCTACGAATGGTAGTTCAACTTGTTTTGCAAAAATACCAGCGTGTTTTAGAGAACGATCGATCATAATAACAGCTTCTTCGCGTGTAATTGTAGTATTTGGGTCAAATGTATTATCACCACGTCCGCGGATTATGCCTGCGCTTGCTGCACGATTAATACCGTCTCGTAACGATGGGTGTACTTGTTCTAAGTCTGTGAAATTAGCATTTCCACTTGGTAATTGTAAAGCACGAGTAATTAATGTAGCAAATTCAGCACGCGTTACAAGACGTTCTGGGAAGTACTTGCCGTTTCCTTCTCCTTGCATAATGCCTCTAGCTGCTAATTGACGAATGTCTTGTTCATACCAGCCACCTGTAATGTCATCAGTTACTGGATTTTTTTGATTTTCTTTATAGTATGTTTCAGTTCCTTTTAAGAAAGCATCCCATTGTCCGCGTTGAATCATAAACGCAGGGCAGTTTTTTCCTGACCAAAATTGGTGTTTTTGGACCTTATCTAGAGAAATATTTAAGTCGTTCATTAAATAAGCTGCCAATTTACGGGCATTTTCTACCGCTTTTTCATAGTTTCCATCTTGATTAACGGCAATTTCAATTCCGATAGATTCATAGTTTCCAGTTTTATTTCCAGCATGCCATCCAACTTCATTTACCGGAAGATGTTGATAAATTTCTTTATCATCTACTGTGAAATGCCAAGATGCGGCGCGATCAGCTGTTCCGCGTGCTTGATTATCTAAGAATTTTGCATGATTTAGAGCATTGGCACCTTTCGCTGTATTAGCCGTTTCGTGAATCGTAATATATTTAGGCACCATCGGGTAGCCAGGTCGAATATCGTCATTTCCTTTTGGGACAATCATTTCTTTAAATGTAACGCCATAAATATTGTTTGTTTGTAGAGCTTCTGGCGATCTCAATAAACTGTTTTTAGCAGTACGACTGTTTTTTAATAATGAAGCTTTTGTACCTTCAAATGTAGCAGAAGGTGCATAAATCCATTTTGCTGTTTCGTTTATTTGGACTTTAAACCAATTTCCAGCTTGTTCAGTAGGAGTAATGACTTGTGGCTCTAGTTTCCCTTCTTCTTTAAACGATTGGAACGGAAGTGCATGTATGGAAGCTTCTTCTTTTACGATTAATTTTTGGTTAGATAGTTTATGAATCTCTTGAACTTCTAAGCTATTATCATTGTTATCTATCCATCCAGCGCCAGTTGACGTGGTTATGTAATAAGCATTTCCTTTTTTCTTTGTCGCCGTTACGACTTGTTCTGTAATCTCGATATTCGATTTGTTTTTTAAATCATTCGCGGTATATAATGAATGTTTTTTTGAAGTGTATAGTAGGAATTGGCCAGTAACCTCGATATCTTCTTCATGAGTACTATGCTCATTAACATGTTCTTTAATACTTTTAAAAACTTGATCCTCCGTATATACTTCGGCGGATTTTTCAGCACTCTCTGCAAATGAATAAGTAGGTGCAAGAACAGTTTGTAATGCAAGAGAGAGAGTTAAAACACTATAAAATTTCTTTTTCATATTTGTTTTTAACACATTAGATTGTGGAATCTAGTGTTAACAGTCCTCCTTTTTATATTGTATTTTCACTATGTATCGATTTTAACACTAATAAATTTTAACAAGAGAAAATCATGATGTCTATATACATGAGCAATATTCATAAAAAGAATTATTTGAAAAAATGTAAGAGAAACAGGTAAAACCTTCTGTATTGACCTGTAAACGCCCTTCAAGTAAACTAAAGAGAGTTTGCAAATGAAAAGGTGATAATGTTGTTAATTTCAATTAAAACGTTACAAGATGATCGTTTTTTACGTCCGCTACAAAATATTGGCGGCTTATTTTTTGAAGATAGTACGATTGGATTTGAACAAGAGGAAGCAAATCTGATCGTTGATATACACATTGAGGATAATGTGAAAGCATCCGCTCAATTAACGGATGTTAGCACAGGAAATGTGTATGAAGAAACATTCTCGAAAGATTTATCTGCTTTCACAGATGAAAAAGAGCGTATGAAGCAAGTGAAACACGTTGTTTCTTATGTATATCTTTCTGTTCTTCAGCAGTTAACTGGTATTGAACAAAGCTGGGGTATTTTAACGGGAGTACGTCCGACGAAACTTCTTCACAAAATGCTTCAAAATGGTATGTCAAAAGAAGAAGCGCATCAAGAACTTCGTGAAAGTTATTTAATTCATGAAGAGAAAATTGAACTTCTTCAGCGCATTGTTGATTGCCAATTAGCAGTTGTTCCGGATTTATACCGTTTGAAAGAAGAAGTAAGTATTTATATCGGTATTCCGTTTTGTCCAACGAAATGTGCATACTGTACATTCCCGGCTTATGCGATTAATGGACGCCAAGGGTCTGTTGATTCGTTCTTAGGTGGTTTACATTATGAAGTTCGTGAAATTGGTAAGTTTTTAAAAGAAAAAGGTGTAAAAGTTACGACGATTTATTACGGCGGCGGTACACCTACAAGTATTACAGCAGAAGAGATGGATATGCTGTATGAAGAAATGTATGAAGCGTTCCCAGATGTGAAAAATGTGCGTGAAGTAACAGTTGAGGCAGGTCGCCCAGATACAATTACGCCAGCAAAGCTAGAAGTGTTAAATAAATGGAATATTGACCGTATTAGTATTAATCCGCAGTCATACCATCAAGAGACACTAAAAGCAATTGGACGTCATCATACTGTAGAAGAAACAATTGAGAAATACCATTTAGCTCGTGAAATGGGAATGAACAATATTAATATGGACTTAATTATTGGTCTTCCTGGTGAAGGGTTAGATATCTTCAAGCATACGTTAGATGAAACAGAAAAGTTAATGCCAGAATCATTAACAGTTCATACGTTATCATTTAAACGTGCTTCTGAAATGACGCAAAACAAACGTAAATATAAAGTAGCAGGTCGCGAAGAAATTACAGCGATGATGCATGAAGCAGAAGAGTGGACGCAAAAGCATAATTACGTACCATATTACCTATATCGTCAAAAGAATATTTTAGGTAACTTAGAGAACGTTGGTTATGCAATGCCGACGCAAGAAAGTATTTACAACATTGTCATTATGGAAGAAGTACAATCAATTATCGGACTTGGTTGTGGTGCATCAAGTAAATTTGTTCACCCGAAGACGGGAGCAATTACGCACTTTGCGAATCCGAAAGATCCAAAATCATATAATGATGGCTTTGTGAAATATACAGAAGATAAACTGAAAATTTTAGAAGAGCTATTTGCATAAGAAGAAAGAGGTTGTTCCGAGTCGGAACAACCTCTTTTTTATCCTGCAGTAACGGGCGGTCCGATTATATCTTATCAGTTTTTGTCGGTAAGTCGATATATTTGAAAAATCGCTGATATAAATTGAGTTGTGGTTGATATATTTCAAGTTACGGTCGATATATCTGGAAAATCGCCGATATAATTTCATTTACCGTCTAGCGGTACCGTATGTAAAACTATGTCGATAATAATCAGAAAAATTAGTCAAATCATTAGAGGACAATGTCTACTTATGGACGAAATGATAGATTTATGAAAGAGAAAAGGGGGAAATTGTTGGCATGTATATGACGATAGGGAGAATTTTTGATTTATCAGTTGGTAAGTATCCAAATAAAGAGGCGTTAGTGGAACCTGAAAAAAATATTCGCTGGACGTATAAACAGTGGGATGAACAAATAAATAAAACAGCGCACGCTCTATTAGAAGAAGGGGTAAGAAAGGGAGATACGGTATCTGTTTACTTATATAATTGCCATGAATTTGTAAACGTTTACTTAGCCTGTGCGAAAATTGGAGCGATCTTTAACCCGATTAATTTCCGCTTAAAAGCAAAAGAAGTATCTTATATTCTTCAGGACGCATCCTCGAAAGTCGTTGTCTTTGAAAAAGTAGTTGAGTCAACTGTTGCTATAATTGAAAGAGATTTTCCAAATACATCTTTTTGGTCTATAGAAAACGATAAACCTTCCTATGCAAGTTCCTACCATGAAAAAGTGAATGAAGCATCTTCTGAGAAAGTAAATATCGAAATTGATGAAATGGATTATTGTTCTATGCTGTATACGAGCGGTACGACAGGTCATCCGAAAGGCGTGTTACATCGCCATCGTGAAATGGCTGAGCATAGTATGATTTGTACGTATTTCCTAAAATATAATAGAGATAGCGTTGGGCTTGTTGTTGCACCTTTATATCACTGTGGTGAATTAAATGCCGGAATCATACCACGCATTCAAGTTGGCGGAAAGAATGTTATTTTGCATCATTTTGATACAGAAACAGTATTACATACGATTCAAGAAGAAAAGATTACGACGTTCTTTGCAGCGCCGACGATGTGGAATATGTTGTTGCAAAAAGATTTAGCTCAGTATGATTTAACGTCAATGAAAATCGGTATATATGGCGGAGCAGCAATGGCACCGGCGTTAGTGAAGGAATGTAAAGAACGTCTTTATATTGATCTTGTTCAAATATACGGAATGACAGAAATGGGGCCAGTTGTTGCATTTCTCGTAGAGGAGGATCAAATTACGAAAGCTGGTTCAGCAGGCACGCCATGTTTTAGCCATGAAGTTCGTATTGTGAAACCGAACGAGGATGCACCGGCAGAACCAGATGATGTATTACCTCCTTATGAAGTGGGAGAAATTATTTTACGTGGCCCAACTATGATGGCTGGCTATCATAATCGTGAAGAAGCGAATAAAAAATCGATGTATAAAGGATGGTATCATTCTGGTGATCTAGGCTATTTTGATAAAGACGGTTATTTATTCGTTGCTGATCGCGTTGATGATATGGTAATTAGCGGTGGCGTAAATATTTATCCTCGTGAAATTGAAGATTTCCTTCATAGTCATCCAGGTATATTAGATGTGGCGGTACTTGGCGAGCCAGATGAATTATGGGGAGAGCGTGTTGTGGCAGTTATTGTGAAGAAAGATGAAACAATAACAGAAGCTGATTTAGAAACGTATTGCAAAGAAAGTGATGAACTAGCAGATTATAAACGTCCGCGTCATTATTTATTTGTAGATGAACTCCCTCGTAATGCGAGCGGGAAGTTGCAGAAGTTTGTACTGAGGGAGTCGTTGAAAGGTGCGAAAAAATAGAAAATGAAGGATGCCCCATATCTATGGGGTATCCTTCATTTTTCTGTATTAAACAGAAGAAACAATATCTTTGTTAATTCTCATTTTTTCTTGGTGAAGGTTAATTAGCGAATTTGAAATAAGGTGGAAACACAAAGTGGATGTAATACAAAAAGAAAAGACACCCTAAGGTGCCTTTCTCCGACTTGAACCATTTCATTTCATACGAATCGGAATCTATCCGTATTACCATTACCCCTTTGTTATGAGTGTAAACACACACTATAAAGCAGAATCGTCTATATACACTAGATTGTTAGTTCACAAAAGACAAGAGATTTGAGATCAATATCGAAGTGACGCCACATCCCCTATAATAATTGATATGTTACGCCTTTTAAAAGAATCTGCTTTATAGAACGTGCCCACAAGTTATATTTTACTACATGTAATATTCATTCAGTGTATTTTTTGATGAATATGTATAATTACATAAACTGTATGAAAAAAGAGAGTATACTCTGATGTTGTGTAATAAAGATAAAGCCCGCCTATGGAATAGGGGGCTTTTCTTACTTTTTATAAATATTTATTCCAATTATATTATCAGATGAGTCTAAACGAATATAAACGTCAGCTGATAAAAGGTGTGCATTATATATTCGTTGTTTATATGTTGATATCTCGAAGCGTTTTCCATTTAATTCACATTCTAGAATAATCATATCGCCATGTTCTTTCCAATTTATTAATTTAGCAGTTGTATTCATATAAACCTCCTCTGAATCATTTTATGAAAATTAATAGAGATAGTGTGAGAAAGGAGTTTATATAACAAAAAAAGACACCTTAAGTGTCTTCTTTGATTACTATAAAAGTCGTTGAATGAAATAGGTTTCTATTTTTATTTGCGTGAAAAGCCTTCTTCATCAAGGTATTCCGCAGCTTCTGGATAAGAGTTGAATGTACCGTCTAAGTTTACACCAGCGTACACGTTCCACATGTCATCCTCTGAAATAAGAGTAAGAATATGACCATCTTCATTCTGCCATTCTTCTTCTTTCGCAGGTTCTACAGGTGCTACTACTTCTTCTTGTGATAGAAGGTCAATTGATTTCTCAATTACTGAACGTAACTCCTCTGCTGAAAACTCACGGATGTTAACCATGCCTTTATCATCTGTTTTATAACCTTTAATACCGCTTGCATATACAAATCCATTTCCATTTGGGTGTAAATGAAATACAACGTTCTTTTTATCTAAACGACTTTCTTCAAAGTGGAAGTTTACACGTTTTAATGATACGTTCTTTCTTTCTAGTTCTGGGAAAGATTCAATAATCGATAATTTTTCTTCAAAAGTTAGCATAGTGCCTCCAAGTATATAGTAAAAGATTTAATTTGTTCATTATAGCATAGTTGCAATTGTTTCCAAAGATAAGGGGGAAACTTTTCGTTGAATACGTTTACGTCACGAGAATGTAAAAAGTGAGCTAACGAATGTATCTTTTTAGGTGTACAATGGAACATGGACTTTATACAAAGGTGGTTTTTTTATGTTTCAAAAAATAGCAAAGGAATGTTTAGCAGGATTTACTGTTGCGATTGTTGCGTTACCACTTGCGATTGCATTTGGTATTGCCGCGACAGGAACGTCTGAGGGAGCGCTTGTTGGATTGTATGGTGCGATTTTTGCAGGTTTATTCGCAGCGTTATTTGGCGGGACACCTGGGCAAGTAACAGGACCAACAGGACCAATTACCGTTATTGCAACAGGAGTTATTGCGACGCACGGGTTAGAGGCAAGTTTTATTGCCTTTATGATGGCAGGGTTATTTCAAATTTTATTCGGTGTATGTAAGCTCGGTTCTTACGTTCGATATATTCCGTATCCTGTCGTTTCGGGATTTATGAATGGTATTGCATTAATCATTATTTTAGGCGAAATAAAGCACGTACAAAATAGTTTTTTACTTGTTGTGTTAACGATTATTGTAATGATTGTTTCTGGTAAATGGATTAAGGCGATTCCGTCTAGTTTAGTAGCACTAGTCGGTGTGACAGCTTTGCTTCCTTTATTTTCTTCCCTACTCGAAGGACTTACAGTAAAGTTACCGATTATCGGAAATCTTTCACTAAATAAAGTAATTGAAAAGATTGGAACCATTCCAGAAGCGATGCCTACGCTTCATATTCCATCTTTAAGTGGAACAGGAATAGCAGCACTTATTTTGCCAGCGCTTAGTATTGCTTTATTAGGATCGATTGACTCGTTGTTAACATCGGTCGTAATGGATAATGTGACAGGTACACGTCATAAAAGTAATAAAGAACTGGTCGGACAAGGTATCGGTAATATGATGAGCGGATTGTTTGGCGGATTAGCAGGTGCAGGTGCGACTGTAAGGTCTATCGTGAATATAAGAAGTGGCGGTAAAACGGCACTTTCGGCATGTATGCATAGTGTTATCTTATTTATTTTTATTATGGGTCTTGGTTCGGTCGTACAATATATTCCACTTGCTGTATTATCAGGTATTTTAATTTTAACTGGTATTGGAATGTTCGATTGGGGAAGCATGAAAAAGATGCATGTCGCTCCTAAAGGTGATGTCGTTGTTATGCTCGTAACGATGATTGTAACGGTGAAGTTCGATTTAATGATTGCTGTTGCATTCGGTATTATTCTTTCGTTCATCATATATATGGTGAAATGTAAAGAACGCAAAACTTCTATCGTAAAAGAAAAAGAAGAAACGTACACAATTCAAGGACCGCTCTCTTTCCTATCAGTAGATCGTATTTTCTCTACTTTACAAGATGTGAAGTCACCGGTTGTTTTACGTATGAAAGATGTGCGTTATATGGATGTATCAGGAGCTATGGCATTATTAAATTTTGTTGAGCAATCAAATAAAGTAGGAGCAAGTGTAAAGCTTGAGCAAGTACATCCGAGTATTGAAAAAACAATCGCAGTAATGGCAAGCAATGAACAGAAAGAGCAATTGAAAATTTTAAGTGTTTAGATGGTAATTAGAATATCTCACAATCTTACATAAATTATAATGTAGAGTTGTGGGATATTTTTATAATGTTTTTAGTAATATGTATCGCAGTGATAGAGAGGAAGGGCTCTTTTGAGTAACAGAAACGGTTATAGTGTGTACATATATAATGGAAGGAATTAGAAAAAATATTGTGAAGAGACAGGCTTAAATGGGTTCTCTTTTCTATTTTGAAAAAAAAACCAAGTATTCAACCTATAATAAATTTGTTATGATAACCAATGGGATAAAGTGAATTCCTATCGTTTAAAACAATATGTTTGAGAGTATATGTATAAAAGAAAAGAGAAAAAATATGAATAAAACATTTGTAAAAGGAGCAGCAATTTTAACCATTACAACTTTTTTGTCGAAATTGCTGGGTAGTTTTTTTCAAATTCCATTACAAAATATTGCAGGAGATGAAGTGCTCGGTATTTTCCGCCTTGTTTTTCCTGTATATATGATTGCTCTTACATTATCGGTAGCCGGAGTTCCACTTGCAATTTCGAAACTAATTGCAGAGTTGAACGAAAAAAATAAGCAAAAGGAAATTGCGAAATTATTTAAATCAGCGTCAATTATTGGGATAGCATTTGGCGTTTTCGGCTGTTTAGTCATTGTATTATTTTCTATTGAAATTGCAAATATGCTTGGTGGACAAGAAACTAGAATGCCGTTGCTTATTACTTCATTAGCATTACTCATTGCGCCATACATGGCGGTGTATAGAGGGTATTTTCAAGGTTTCGGTGATATGAAACCAACAGGGGTATCACAGGTCATTGAGCAATTTGTACGTGTGTTTTTTATGTTAATAATTGCTTACATACTAGTATCATGTGATAAGAGTAATACTGTTATTACTAGTGGTGCGATGGTTGGCTCTTTTCTTGGAGTCATTAGTTCGCTTATATATTTGCGTATAAAATATAATAGAAGTCCATACTACAATAAAAGCAATACCTATTCGCTCCGAGATTTAAGAGAAAACGGCAAAAAGATATTGCGGGTATCGATCCCAATCGCTATTGGAGCTTTATCAATGCCACTTTTAAATTTAGTAGACTCGCTTACAATACCGCATGTATTACAAGGATCATCAACAGAAATTCAAGAACAATTTGGAATATACAGTCGCGGTTTTGCATTCACGCAAATAATTGTTATTTTTGCAAGTGCAATTGTATTTCCGTTAATACCACTCTTAACTTCCGCATTGGCCAAAAGAGATATAAATTTGGCGAAAATAACAATTCAAAATACAAATCGACTAGCGCATGTTTTGACAGCACCGTTAACAATATGGTTGATGGCATTAACAGTACCGTTAAATGTCGGATTGTTCACAGATGTAAAAGGCAGTAGTATGTTAACAGTTATGATTGGCAGTTCGTATTTTACTGCGGTTATGGTATTATCAATAGGTGTTTTACAGGGCATTAACCGTTCTGCACAAGCTGCATGGATTGTTATTGCTGCGAGTTGTGTGAAAGTCGTGTTAAACATAATGTTCGTGCAGAAGTTTGGCATAGATGGAGCGGCGTATAGTACATTCATTACTTACGTATTGGTTTGTATTGTAAATCATTTGTATATTCGAAGCTATATTGCCTATTCTATTCATTTAAAAAGCTTTTTTGGTGTGCTAGCAATAGCATGTATTTTGGGACTAGGATTGTATGAACTATGTAATGTGATAAATATTACATCTTCAAGAATTATGACGTTATTATTCAGTGGTATAGCATTAAGTATTACAACCATTTTGTATGGTGTATGTGCTTTGAAATTAAAATGGATATCAATAAACAAAATACCATTTTTGAAAAGATAAATATAGAAATTTAATTTTTTATTATAATTCATATGAACTGATAAAGAGGAAACTATGTAGGGTATCAAGTGTTTAGGTAAGGAATGGGTACTAGTTTATGTTAGATGAAATAAACGGTTACCTAGTTTTGGAGGAGATTTAGGGTGCGTTTAGTCTTATCAGGATATTATGGTTTTTATAATGTTGGAGACGAGGCGATTCTACAATCAATTATTGAATCGTTAAGTAAAGAGAACCCGGATATAGAACTAGTAGTACTATCAAATGATTCTAAATATACAAAGGAAATGTATGGTGTAGAATCGGTAGATCGCTGGGATATAAAAGCTGTTTATCATGCAATCAAAAACAGTGATGGAGTTATTAGCGGTGGCGGGAGCCTTCTTCAAGATCAGACAAGTACGAAGAGTATTCTATATTATACGGGTATTATGGGACTCGCTCGATTATTAAAAAAGCCGTATTATATTTATTCACAAGGAATAGGTCCAATTACAAAAGGATATAATCGTCTATTAGTAAAATGGAACTTGTCAAAAGCTTCCTATGTATCAGTTCGAGATGAGGATTCGTTTTTATATTTAAAAGAACTTGGCATAAAAAACGATATTGAAATTGTTCCAGACCCTGTTTTAACATGGAAACGGACAAAACAATCGGATTGGTTGCAAAAGCATTCGATACATGGAAAAGTAATTGCGGTTAGTGTGCGTTATTGGAATGCAAAAGAAGATTATATAAAAAAATTAGCTGCGGCATTAAAAAAATTAAAGCAAGAAGGATACCAAATTCTATTTGTTCCAATGCATGAGCCATTTGATCAAAAAGCTTCGCGTGAAGTAGTAGACTTAATGGGAGAAGAGACGTATATGCTTCCATATAAAATGGATATCGACGAGAAAATATTCATTTTATCACAATGTTCATTACTAATTGGTATGCGTCTTCATGCACTAGTTTTTTCTGCTGTAGCCAAAACTCCAATGGTCGGGATTTCATACGATCCGAAAATTGATTCGTTTTTAAGTCAAGTGAATCAGCCAGTTATAGGAAGTGTGGATGGCGAATGGAGTGCTGAATATTTATATGAAATTGCGAAAAAGCAATTAATGCAACAAGGAACTGTGCAGCAAGAGTTACAATTGACAATAGATGAGCTTCGGTTGCAAGGCAAACAGGCAACAAAGAAACTCATTGATCATATGGAAAAAGGCACTTTATTAAAAAAGTAAAGTGTCTTTTATTTTGTTTTGAATGTAATGAAAATTCTAATTAAAAAACGTTTTATTTTAATTCCTATTTATTATGCTAAAATGATTGTGATTATTATATAATCAAATTTGTGATAATAAATTCGTAGATTACGAGGAGGATAACCTTGAAGACTTTTTCAAAAGGTATAACAGCAGTGGCATTAACGGGATCATTACTTTTAACTCCTATTTCAAGTTATGCGGCAAATGATGATATTACAGGACATATGTTTGAGACGCATATGCGCTCACTTATTACTAAAGGAGTTTTAATGGGGTATGGAGACAATGTATATGCGCCTGATAAATTAGTAACAAGAGCAGAGTTTGCTACATTCATAGCAAGGGCTTTAAATTTACCGAAAGCTGATTCGAATTTCGAGGATGTGCCGAAGACTTACGGTTTATATGATGGTGTAAGTAGAGCATATGGAGCGAAAATTATTAATGGTCGTACGAACGAGACGTTCTCACCAAATGATGTGATTACACGTGAAGAAATGTCGATCATGGTAAAGCGAGCGTTAGACTATAAAAATATTAAAGTAGCTGTAAGTCCGCTTACCTTTACTGATAAAGATAGTATTAACTATAAAGAGCATGTGCAAGTTATGGTGGCTACTCAAATTATTAAAGGGTATCCAGAAGATAATACATTTAGACCACATTTATCAGCTACAAGAGGAATGGCTTCAGCTATGTTGGATCGCATGCTTCAGACGATTGAAAAAAACGGAAATACCAATCCTGTAGAAACTAAGAAATATGTTGTGACAAATGTAAGAGAAAACGGAACAGAGCAAGAAGTAGAGCGCTATAATACGTATAAAGAAGCGGTTACGGCTGCTCAAAATAAAGGTATGAATGCGGTAAAATATGAGAACGAATTTTTATGGATTAAAGATGGTTTTGCAAGTGCGAAAAGAATAACTGGGCAAAACATCATTAATATTTATGATGAGAATTTAGCAACAGTATATACGTATATTCAGTATGGAACAGAATTGAAAGTGTTAGAAGTTGGCGAAGATCGTGTGAAAGTTCAACTTTCTGGTTTGACAGGTTATGTGAAGAAGAATGAAATCACTTTAATTCCTACCAATGAAATGAAACAGTCGTCTTATTATGTGAAATCAGATGGATATTTATACCATAAATATTATACATATAATACAAGTTCACCTGGATATACAGAATTTAGATATGGTGTGGCACCTTCTTTCATGAAGCAAGGACAGCAAATGTATAGTGTAGATGGAAAGACATTCGGAGACGAAACTTTCTATCAATATTTCAATTATTTATCATTACGTTCGAAAACAGATTATACAGCTGAACAACTAGATAGTTATGTGAAATCGATTAAGCCAGACTCTCCATTAATTGGTTTAGGAAAGAAATTTAAAGAAGTAGAAAGCAAGTATAATGTAAATGCATTATTCTTATATTCATTAGCAATTCATGAAAGTTATTATGGAACAAGCGCTCTTGCAAAAGACAAAAATAATTTATTTGGTTTAAAAGCAACAGACGATAGTCCATATGGTAACGGAGAAGCATTCAATTCAAAAGAAGATTGTATTGAACATGCAGCAAAATTATACATGAATGAAGGATATTTAAATCCAGGACATTGGCGTTATACAGCAACATATACAGGTGATAAAGCTGCTGGTTTAAATGCGAAATATGCATCTGATGCGAACTGGGGTAAAAAAGTAGCGGGGCATATGAACCGTTTTGATTCTTATTTAGGTAAAAAAGAATACAACAAGTACAAACTTGCACGTGTGATGAATAACGTGGAAGTGAAAAAGAATCCTAGTATATCAAATGAGCGACTGTATCGTTTAAATACAAATGTAGTTGTCACAGTTACTGGTGAAGAAATAATAAATGGAAAAGCGTGGGTTAAAGTTATTTCAGATAATCCTACTGTAACAGAAGCGTATATTGCAAAAGAAAGCTTAGAGTACGTAAAACATTAATTAAATAAAAAAGAAGGTGCTACTAATATTTCGTAGCACCTTCTTTTTATTCAATTTCAAAATCAACAATGATATAAGCGAGAATAACAACGAAGAAAATGCTAACGGCTGGCGCTGTTAATACGTGGCCAGACATAAAGCCAATGCCAAGTGATAGAATGAGTGTGCTCGCTAATAGCATATACTTTACGGTCATGATTTTCTTAAAGTTTGTGATCATGCGGATGAATAATGTAATACCAAAGTATAGAAGTGGTATTAAGTAAATAAGGAAACCGACAATTCCAAATGCGAAAAATAGGTCATGGAAGTCCATTTCAATTAATTTAATTTTATCTGTGTAGTTACCAGCGTAACCCATTCCGAATAGTTTTTGTGAAAGCGGTGCGTCTTTATAGTACTGTTTGTATGTTTTTAAGAATTTGTCGCGATCGCTGTAAATTAAACTTTTTACTTCAGAATCTGTAAGTTCACCTTTTGCATGTTTTTTTGCATCTTCTGGATCTTCTTTAATTACTTTTCCTTCTTTTCGATCTTTCTCTTCTTGTACTGATTTTTTGTATTCGTATATTTGCATGTGAATGCCCATATTTTTTGCGATAGGAGTATGCGGTGTAAGAACAATTAAACCTCCTAGTATAACAGCGGCAACAACGGTATTTACAATATGTGTGAATCCTTTTCCTTCTTTTTTACGATTTATCATGTACTCAATGAATGAGAAGAAAAGTGCTACGCCTAATGTAATAACAATTGCGCCATATCCGACTTTCGTTCCGACCATAATACTTGCATACATCGCAAGTATTGTTGGAATCCAGTAATATATTTTCGAGAAAGAAGTTGTTTTATGAATCGAATATAAGACAATGATTGGGAACATAATGGCGAAAAGAGAACTTAAATCATTTCCAGCGAAGAACCAACCTCTTGAACCGACTTTTGAGTGAGGATAGCTTGGGAAATCCGTTCCAGTTTGCATTGCGACAATCATTGTGATGCTTAAAATTAAAGTTGCATATAAGAAATATGTAATGATTTTATGAAATACATACTCTTTATTTTTTAGCTCTTTAAAGGCGATGATATATCCAAACAGTAGCACAATTGGATATACGCTCTTTAAGATAAATTTAACTTCTTCTCCAAATGAAACTGGAGATTTAACCATCATATTATTTACAAGACCGATTGCGAGTGCGATTCCGAGTAAACATAAATAGAGGATGTACTTTTTCGCATCTTGTTGTTTGTGATGAAGAAGTAGGTATCCTAATGCAAGAAGCATAAAGGCGAAACGGACTACAACTCCAACTGTTGCGCTCATGTGTAGTATATAGATTGAAAAAGATGTTAATAAATCTAAAATTGGTTGAAACACAATGAATAGCAATAGGAAATGTGGGAAGTAGTTATCCGTTTGTTTCAACTTATTAACCATATGTTCCTCCAGTTCTTCATTCCTTTATTACAACACCCAAAAGATGGGTATAAAGCCTTTTTTACATAGTAAGGCGAATGAATTTCAATATTTGTTTTTTTATCAAACTTAAGAATACACCATTTCATTGTAATGGTAAATAGATGAAAAGCATGGATAAACCGACTTTAATTTCTATATTTTTCAACGGAATTGTATGTTTTATACGGTATATGTACAAATTGCGAGATTATTAGACAGAAAATTGAGAAAAAAGAAGGATTTTTCAGTGGTTTTCTATAATTATATAAGTATAATCTTTATGGAGAAAAGAGGGGTATATATAATGGAAATAACAAGTAAAACAGAATCTGTCGTTGTGAAATATGAAGGCCACGTTGCAACGGTTATGGTCAATCGCCCAGAGGTGTTAAATGCGTTAGATGAGCCGACCTTAAAAGAGTTATTACAAAAGTTGAAAGAAGTAGCGGAAAGTTCTGCGCATATCGTTGTGTTATGCGGGAACGGCCGTGGTTTTTCTGCGGGTGGGGATATTAAATCGATGCTTTCAAGTAATGATGAAAGTAAGTTTGATGGCATTATGAATACCATTTCTGAAGTTGTCGTGACATTATATACGATGCCAAAGCTTGTTATTAGTGCAATTCATGGACCGACTGCAGGTCTTGGGTTAAGTATTGCGTTAACAGCTGATTATGTAATGGCGGATATATCATCTGTTATTGCAATGAACTTTATTGGAATCGCTTTAATTCCAGATGGAGGCGGTCATTTCTTCCTTCAAAAGCGTGTCGGTGAAAATATGACGAAGCAAATTATTTGGGAAGGTAAGAAATTATCAGCGACAGAAGCGCTTGATATCGGCTTAATTGATGAAGTAATCGGCGAAGATTTCCAAACGGCTGTGAAGCAGAAGATTAATGAATGGTCACAAAAACCGATTAAAGCAATGATTCAAACGAAGCAAATTTTATGTGAAGTAAATCGCTCTAATTTAGAGCAAACATTGCAATTAGAAAAGCGTGGTCAATATGCAATGAGACAAACAGCGGATCATAAAGAAGGTATTGCTGCGTTTTTAGAGAAACGTTTACCAGCATTTAAAGGGGAATAAAGTTTGTCCATTCCTCACTGATTATTAGCTCGTTAATTCGGGATAAAGGGGAGAAAGTGCTAACACATTTTAGTATAATTGTGTTAGCACTTTTTTTAGGAGTAATACATGAAGAGAATGATTGGTGTTATCACTATTATTTTGCTTACATATTCTGCTTTGCATAGTACACCATCTTTGGCAGTTCGGACTGCGTTATTTTTTGAGGGACATCCAAGTGTTGCATTTTCTGACGGGGTGACGAAAGAAAAAGATGTGAAAAAAGAAGCGATTCCAGATGAGTATCAAACTCTATATGGTAAGGACAAAGACTTAGAGCACTATTTCTTTCCACATGTAAGAGCACATGGATCAGGAATTGATATGTTAAGTGCATGCGTGAAGAAAAAATGGTTTTTCTATAAAGCAGAGCTCGGATGTTATTAAATATAGGAGGATGAATGATGTCAGCATATAACAAGTTAGTCAGAGATCGTGTTCCAGAGAAGATTTTAATGTCTGGAAAAACATATACAGCACAAAAATTAACAGGTCAAGCCTACATACAAGCTTTAGCGAAAATTGGAACGGAAGAAATTCGTGAATTTGCTTCTATGAAAGAACGCGAACATGCACTAGATTCTCTTGCAGATGCGCTAGAGGTTATCATTTCATTAGCACGTGCAGAAGGTGCATCGATTGAAGATGTGGAACGCCTTCGTAAGCAAAAAGAGATAGAGCGCGGTGGATTTGAAAGAGGTATTTATTTATTAGATGTTTCAGAAGAATAGTTTTATAGGAAAAGCATAGCGTTAATGAGTAACACTATGCTTTTTTGTTGCAATGAAGCTAATAATGAAGAAGATAGCTGTTAATATCCAGCCGATTGTAATAGAAGTAGTAGTATGAATGGCATAAGAGATTTGTAAACAAAATAATGATGCTAAAAACCAAATGAGTGCAATGTGTATATATTTTTTTGATATATTCATATTTCAGGGCTCCTTTTGTATACTAAAAAGAATTTTACTACAATTTAGAAAATTAGGCCATATAAGTAGAGGTTTTCTGGCGAATTTTGTATACTGAATAGTAGAGAAAATGAGGAGGAAACGACAATGGCACACCATACGAAAGAAACGATGGAACTGATTAAGGAGCTTGTCTCTATTCCAAGTCCATCTGGAAATACAGCAAAAATTATTAATTTCATTGAAAACTATGTCAGTGAGTGGAACGTAGAAACGAAACGTAATAATAAGGGAGCTCTTATTTTAACGGTAAAAGGGAAGAATGATGCGCAGCACCGCTTATTAACGGCACACGTTGATACGTTAGGTGCGATGGTGAAAGAAATTAAGCCTGATGGTCGCCTGAGTCTTTCTATGATTGGTGGATTTCGCTGGAACTCCGTAGAAGGGGAATATTGCGAAATTGAAACATCAAGTGGCAAGACGTATACAGGAACAATTTTAATGCATCAAACATCTGTACATGTATATAAAGATGCAGGTGAAGCAAAACGCGATGAGAAAAATATTGAAGTTCGTATTGATGAGCGCGTATTTTCAGCTGATGAAGTACGCGAATTAGGAATTGAAGTAGGAGACTTCGTTTCATTTGATCCGCGCGTTCAAATTACAGAGAGTGGATACATAAAATCCCGTCATTTAGATGACAAAGTAAGTGTTGCGATTTTATTAAAATTAATTAAAAGATTACAAGATGAAAACGTAACATTACCATATACGACGCATTTCTTAATTTCTAATAATGAAGAGATTGGATACGGTGGTAATTCTAACATTCCAGAAGAAACTGTTGAATACTTAGCAGTTGATATGGGAGCGTTAGGTGATGGACAAACGTCTGATGAATATACAGTATCTATTTGTGCAAAAGACTCTAGCGGTCCGTATCATTACGCACTGCGTAAACATTTAGTAGAGCTTGCGAAAACGAATCATATTGAATATAAAGTAGATATTTATCCATACTACGGATCTGATGCATCAGCTGCGATTCGCGCGGGATTTGATGTGAAACATGCTTTAATTGGAGCGGGTATTGATTCTTCTCACGCATTTGAACGTACACATGAAAGTTCTATTGCGCATACAGAAGCATTAGTGTATGCATATGTAATGTCTAATTTAATTGAAGAATAATTTCATAGATAATAGAGAGCTGATTAAAGATATTATTTTTAATCAGCTTTTTATTTGGCAAAGCGATTAGGAGACATGTTCTAATCGCTTTTTAATCCCGCTATTTGCCGAGTAGTAAGACCCCTACCTCAAAATTCAGCGAAAGCAAAAAAGTTAGATGGGGACCGGGCTGCCTGTAAAAGCCCGATTGGTGAGGGCTGATTAAAGTTTTTTATATACATTCATTATAAGTTATATATATGCGATTTTTGTTATACGACCGGAAACGTATTTACTATAGATATATAATGTTATACACTATGAAAGGAATTAATTAATAGTTAATATTTTTTAGTTAGCTTGATTAAAAAAAATTGTATGAATATGAAGTTTTGAGAGGAGATTTATTTTTCATGAAGTACAAAGCAATAGCCGCAGGTTTATTAGCAGCAAATTTACTAGCACATCCAATTAGTAGTTTAGCAGAAACGAAGAAATTTCCTGATGTTTCAGATAGTGCGTGGTCGAAAGACGCAATTTATTATTTAGTAGAGAGAAATGTAATTAACGGTATGCCAGATGGTAACTTTATGCCATACGGAAATTTAACACGTTCCCAGGCAGCAAAGATTATCGCAACAGCAATTGGTGCTAAAGTAGATCCAAATGCAAAGCCGTCTTATAATGATGCGAAAAATAGTTGGGCAGCTTCATTTATTGCAGCCATGGAAAAAGAGAATATTATTAAAGGGCGAGAACCAGGAGTATTTGATCCTGAAGGCAAAGTAACTCGTGCTGAAATGGCAGCTATGCTTGTAAGAGCATATAATCTGAAGAGCAAAGTAACAGGACCAGTTCCTACAAAATTTGCTGATTTAGAGAATCATTGGGGTAAAGAAGAAGTTAATATTTTAGTAGAATTAAAACTTTCTTTAGGTACAGAGAATGGCTGGAAACCGAATGATTCTATTACGCGTGAACAAGCAGCTCAGCTTACTGCGCAAACAGATAAATTTAGCAAGAATAGTGATCGTCCAGTAGAAACAAAGAAAATGTACATAGATAGAAAATTCATTACATATCACGCACCATCATTAAGTTCTGGGATTAGTGCAAATCAGCATAATCCACAAATGGTTGAAATTAAAGAAGAACGAGATGGATGGATCAAAATTGCAACAAGTAACGGTGATAAATGGACACCTTTAGTAGAGAAAACAGAAGTTATTAATGAAGGATTCACTACTTATGCAGAAGCTTCTTCTTCGTCAAAAGTAATGGGAACACATAACGCACAGCAAGTAACTGTTATTGAAGAGAACGGCAGCTGGATTCGTATCCGCATGGGCGCTGGTTTCCAATGGGTTAATAAAAATCAATTAAATCCAGTGAAGCAAGGGAATTTCTTAGAAGGCAAAGCGATTATCATTGATCCAGGTCATGGTGGAGCGGATTCAGGTAATCCAGGTTATTATGAGAAAGAAAGTGAAACTGTATTAGATGTATCATTGCGATTACAGAAGATATTTGAGAAAAAGACACCATTTACTGTGTTATTTACTCGTACAGATGATACACGTCCAGGAACAAGTGCTTCTGATTCTTTAAAGAAACGTGTAGAATTTGCTCAAAAAAATAATGGGGATATTTTTGTAAGTATTCATGGTAATGGTACGGAAAAGAAAAATGGACAAGGTACAGAAACATTCTACTATGAATCAGCGACAGCAAGAGGAACAAATCCTAACGTATCAGAAAGTCGTTTATTAGCAGAAAAAATTCAAGAGCGTCTTGTAGATGCACTGGGGACAAAAGATCGTGGTGTGAAAAAAGGCGATTTATACGTAATTAGAGAAAATACAATGCCAGCTGTATTAGCAGAATTAGCATTTGTAGATAATAAAAGTGATGCAGATAAAATAGCTACACCAGCGCAAAGACAAAGTGCAGCGGAAGCAATTTATCAAGGCATTTTAGATTACTATGAAGAAATGGGTAACAACGTGTCTTCTTTCCGTTAATAAATAATAAGAGATTGCCATTGGCAGTCTCTTTTATTTATTAACGTTTCTCTTTATTTCCGGCATATGATATCATTTAATTTTATATACAAAAGTATTTGAGTAATTGTAATTAGAACAATTTTAAACGATAGAGGATGATAATAGATTGAATAATCATAGTAAAACACCTGCCTGTATATATACGTATGCATTTCGTGAGGAGGAGCGTGCTTTATGTTACTTGGAAATGCGCTCGTTCTTTGGAATGGAGTCCCACGTTAATATTTTAAAAAGTGATGTCAAAATTGACCCGAGTAGAAGTGCGTTTATGAAAGAGCGAATTGAAGTTATGTATGAAGGGGACGACTTAGAAAGCATTTTAAAACAAGTGGAACAAATTGATTTGGCGGGAGCGACATTTAAAGTTATCTTCGTTAAAATCAATGACCTCGTTGGGGAGAATAAAATTGAATACGGAGAAAGACGTCTTATTGAACGAGACCTTGGCATGCATATTGAAGGAGAAGCGGATGTTCGTAATCCAGAGCGTGTATTCGGGATTGTTCCTCTTGGAGGACGCTGGTACTTCGGGCACTATGTAGAAAGCGAACCAGTTTGGTATCATCACATAAAAAAACCGCATAGTTATTCGACATCTCTTAGCACACGTGTTGCGAGATCAGTTGCAAATATCGCTGTACCAAATCCAGAGGGAGTACGAGCAATTGACCCGTGCTGCGGTATTGGAACAGTAGTAGTAGAAGCACTTTCTATGGGGATTAACATCGTTGGTAGAGATATAAATCCACTTGTAGTTCTTGGAACAAGAAAAAATATCGCACATTTCGGATTTGAAGGAACAGTAACAAAAGGACCAATCGAGGAAATTACTGAGAACTACGACGTTGCCATTATCGATATGCCGTACGACCTATTTACGCATGCCACACCAGAAGACCAGCTCTCCATTCTTTCAAGTGCGCGCCGCATCGCTAAAAAGGTAGTCGTTGTAACGATGGAGACAATGGACGACATGATCCATGAAGCAGGGTTTGAAATTACAGATCGCTGTATTACAAGAAAAGGATCATTTACTAGACAAATTCTTGTTTGTGAATAAGAAAGGAAGGTCACCCGTTTGGGTGACCTTTTTAGTGTAGTTTGATGTGTGATTGATTGGCAGTTTGTAGGCGGCGATAAGTTGATATTGTGATAGGAGAATCTATTACTGTTCTTTTAATTTCTCTTGTTGTGCGATTAATAAATTGCGTAATACGTGTCCGCGGTAACTTTCTAATTTTCGTCCTTCATGATAGCGTACGCCTAATTTTTTTAGTTCAGCTACGTACCAGCCCTTTGTTCCGTAGTACATTGGATCACTTCCTTTTTGCTTTTGAACAGTATATGTTGGGGAGCGAAGTAACTTTACATTGAAAATAATAAGACTGGTTGTATCAAGGGGGCCCCCATAACATAGACTCTGGACAGTGTATAAAAAAATAGACAGTAGTGTATGTTTTTCTAAAAATGCATACAAATTTATACCCTATGCGTTGGCATGATATTTGCAATGAAAAGAGTATCAACGTATAGGGGAGAGATCGAAATGAAGGTTAGTAAAATATATACAACGATTGATGCACACGTAGCTGGGGAGCCGCTTCGAATTATTACGGGCGGAGTGCCAGAAATAAAAGGAGAAACGCAGCTGGAAAGACGCGCCTACTGCATGGAACATTTGGATTACCTTCGTGAAATTCTGATGTATGAACCGAGAGGGCATCACGGAATGTACGGTTGTATCATTACACCGCCAGCAAGTGCCCACGCTGATTTTGGTGTTTTATTTATGCACAATGAAGGATGGAGTACGATGTGTGGTCATGGCATTATCGCTGTTATTACAGTTGGAATTGAAACAGGCATGTTGGAAGTAAAGGGTGAAAAACAAAAGTTCATTATTGATAGCCCAGCCGGAGAAGTTATTGCGTATGCAAAATATAACGGGAGTGAAGTAGAATCTGTATCATTTGAAAATGTTCCTTCATTTGTATACAAAAAAGACGTTCCTATTAAAATAGATAACTATGAATTTCAAGTAGATATCGCGTTTGGAGGAGCATTTTACGCTGTTGTAGACTGTAAAGAATTTGGTTTGAAAGTTGATTTCAAAGATTTATCTGCTATTCAAATGTGGGGCGGTAAAATTAAACATTATATAGAGAGCAAAATGGAAGTGAAACATCCACTTGAAGAAGGATTGAAAGGAATATACGGCGTTATCTTTTCAGATGAACCGAAAGACAAAGTTGCTACGCTACGAAATGTAACGATTTTTGCTGATGGGCAAGTAGACCGTTCTCCTTGCGGTACAGGAACTTCAGCGAGAATCGCAACTCTTTTTGAAAAAGCTACCTTGCAAAAAGGAGAAGTATTCATCCATGAATGCATTACTGATGGGAAATTCCAGGGAGAAGTATTATCCGTAACCGCAGTAGATACATATGAAGCTGTCGTTCCAAAAGTAACGGGGAATGCCTTTATTACAGGATTTCATCAGTTCGTTGTAGATCCGAGAGATGATTTGAATCGAGGATTTTTGTTAGGATAAGAGGAGGGGGTGGAAAGATATGCTTGTCATAAGCGCGAACGAACAAAGAAACTTAGTAAATATGAATGAAGTTATTGAATACGCGGCGCTTGCTTTAAAAGAATTTTCCGCAGAAAGAACGATTACACCAATAAGAGGCTCATTACCATTTGCGAACGAGCAAAATACGGCATTAATTATGCCTTCAGTAGCGGAAGGACTTGAGGCACTTGGAGTAAAAATAGTAACGGTAGTCCCGCAAAATAAACAGATAGGAAAGAAAACGATCAATGGGATTGTGATGCTATCAGACTTTCAAATGGGAGAACCGCTCGCACTTCTAGAAGGATCGTACTTAACGATGATCCGAACAGGCGCCTTATCAGGAGTAGCGACAAAATATTTAGCTCGTCATAACGCAAAAACCTTATGCATTATCGGCACGGGTGAACAAGCGAAAGGAATTGCCGAAGCAATATTTGCGGTTAGAGATATCGAAAAAGTCATCTTATACAATCGCACAGAAGAAAAAGCGTATGCATTTGCGCAATATATACAAGAGAAACTTGGTAAACCTGCTTACGTTCACAGGGATCCAAATGAAGCAGTACGTGAAGCAGACATCATCGTCACAACTACGAACGCAACCACACCAGTCTTCTCAGAAATCTTGCAAAAAGGCGTCCACGTAAACGCCGTCGGCTCATTCAGACCGAGCATGCAAGAACTACCCTCACATGCCATAGCTAAAGCAAACAAAGTAGTAGTCGAATCAAAAGAAGCAGCACTAGACGAAACAGGAGACCTTCAAGTTCCGATAAAAGAAGGTCTATTCAAAGTAAACGCCATTCACGCTGAACTTGGTCAAATTATAAGTGGAGAAAAAGCTGGACGCGAAAATGATGAAGAGATTACTGTTTTTAAATCGGTTGGTTTGGCAGTAGTAGATATTATTGTTGCAAAGTATTTGTATGAGAAAGCGGTGGAGCAAGGAGTAGGGAATAAGATTGAGTTTTGAGACTGCCTTTTGGTGGTCTTTTTTTCAATTCATCAAATGTCATGATAACCTCCTAAACGTGTTTTTTGTCTTTAATTTTATTCTACATTTTCGATCATATAAAACAATCATTTTAGAGGGGGTTTCTGTAAGTTGATAGTTTTTTAACTCATTTTATGAGGCTACTTATTCGTGGTCTTTTTATTTTCTCCTCCGCATAAATATAGTTTATCGCAAGAATGCATTAATAGATTACAAACTTTCTACCTTTGCGAAAAAGTTTGACAATACATACCGGTAGTGGTAATTTAAAACCTATAAGAAAACTCGGTATTAATTCCGAGTTTTCTTATAGGTGTAAATAGTCGAGAGGGGTCGAAATATGAAGAAGAAGTTGTTTGTATTACCATTTGTCCTACTATTATTTATTGCATTAGCTGCTTGTTCAGGGGAAAAAGATTCGAAGCAAGCGGGCACTAGTAAATCAGGGACTCCGAAAGATGGAGGAACGTTAACGATTGGTGTTAGCGATAATCCAGATACGATGAATCCGCTTTATGCGAATGATCGTGTGTCATTAACTGTGCAGCAAGCTTTATATGCGCCACTATATCATATGGAAGACGGTAAGAAAAAGTTTGTTCTTGCTGAGAGCTTTACGCCTTCAGAAGATCAATTAACGTGGACATTGAAATTAAAAGATAATTTGAAATGGCATGATGGTAAGAAAATTACATCAGACGATATAGCATTTACATTCCAATCTATTTTGGATGAGAAGCAAAATAGCTCAAGTCGTGAAAACTTTATTTTTAAAGGAAAGCCGCTTGAGGTGAAAAAGGTAGATGAGTTAACAACTCAATTCGTTTTACCACAAGTAAGCGCATCTTTCGAAGGTGTGATGAATGATTTCTTCCCAATTCCGAAACATGTATTTGAAGGGGAAGCAGATTTAGCGAAGAGTAAGAAAAACTTACAGCCTGTAGGTTCAGGACCGTTTAAGTTTAAAGAGTATAAATCAGATGAGTACGTTGCATTAGATCGATTTGATGATTATGTAGGTGGGAAAGCTAAATTAGACTCTATCGTATACCGCGTTGTAAAAGACCGTAATACAGCAAATGTTTCACTGCAAAATGGTCAAATCAACATGAAGATGATTGAGCCGCAAGACTTTAAGAAACTAGATAGTACTGGGAACTTCTCAATGGTGACATTCCCTGAAGGTAGATTATTCTACTTATCTTATAACATGAATACTGATCTTATGAAGAAAAAAGAAGTGCGCCAAGCAATTGCGCATGCGTTAGATAAAAAAGAAATGATTAACTCAGCATTCGTTTCGGGTGAATTTGCAGAACCAGCAAATTCAATCTTAACGCCAGACGCTATGTATTATGCGAAAGATATTAAAGACTATAAGTATGATAAAAAAGAAGCGAAAGATTTATTAGCAAAAGCTGGCGTGAAAGATAACGAAAAAGTACGTGTGATGTATGTAACGAATAATAAAATCATGGAAAGCTTAGCGCTTTATACACAACAAAAATTAAAAGAAGTTGGCTTAGAAGTTGAACTAAATGCATTAGATGCTAGTGCAGCAAGTGAAAAAGGCTTAGATAAAGAGAATAAAGAATATGACATTACATTTGGTGGTTACATAATGGGACCTGAGCCAGATTCATATAAGAGCTTATTCTTAAGTAATGCTGAATACAATTATGCACGATATAAAAACGCTGATTTCGATAAGTTATGGGAAGAAGCTGCAGTTGAAACAGATAAAACAAAACGCGCAGAGCTATACCATAAAATTCAAGAGACAGGTAGAGAAGACGTACCTTATCTACCAATCGCGTATCCGAAAGCAGTTATTGCAGTAGATAAAAAGTTTGATGGATTAAAAGAAGCGAAAGCAATTCCTGTCACAATGTTTGAAGATCTATCTAAGATTTATGAAGTGAAATAAGAAACAATAAAGAAGCTGGTGGAAATCAGCTTCTTTAGCTTGAGGGGGGAAGTTTGTGTATAAAGTAATTGCGAAGAGGCTTTTAAATGCAATTCCGCTTTTATTTGTTATTTCTATTATTTCTTTTCTATTAATAAAACTAGCACCGGGGGATCCGGTTCGAAACTTT
Organism: Bacillus cereus group sp. MYBK14-1; assembly: GCF_051916885.1. Lineage (NCBI taxonomy): Bacteria > Bacillati > Bacillota > Bacilli > Caryophanales > Bacillaceae > Bacillus > Bacillus cereus group sp. MYBK14-1. Next base: position 26,270 of record NZ_JBQAHM010000015.1, read on the forward strand.
GTAACGCCAAATATGAGTCCAATTGATGTGGAGCGTATTCGCAAAAGTTTAGGACTAGATCAACCAATTTACGTGCAGTATTTTTTATGGTTAAAAAACATTTTAACAGGAAACTTTGGTTACTCACTTCAAAATCATCGTCCTGTTTTGGAACTTATCACAGAAAGATTACCTGCAACAATTGGGTTAATGGGATCATCTTTACTCGTCTCATTCGTAATCGCAATACCGCTTGGACTATTTACAGGTGTGAAAAAGAATTCATTCTTTGACCGCATTGTAAACTTTATTTCATACGTTGGTATTTCTATGCCGGTTTTCTGGTTTGCACTACTATTAGTCTACTTATTCTCTTTAAAATTGAACCTACTTCCGAGTATGGGTATGCGCACCGTTGGTAAAGACTCTGTCTGGGATATTGTGCAACACGGCATTTTACCTTGCATGGTGTTAGCGTTCCAAAACGTATCTGTTTATATGAGATATGTTCGTTCAAGTACGATTCAGCAATTAGAAGAAGAATATGTACAAATTCAATATGCGTACGGCGCTTCAAAGAAAACAGTGTTATTTAATCACGTACTTCGAAATGTACTAATACCGATCATTACAATTTTCGGATTATCGATTCCAAGTTTAGTAGGTGGAGCATTTATTACGGAAACAGTATTTTCATGGCCAGGACTTGGTTCACTTGGGGTAAATGCTATTTTTAGATTTGATTATCCGATTATCATGGCAATTACATTACTATCATCATTCATGTTAATTCTCGGTAACTTAATTGCTGATATTTTATATGGCGTAGTAGATCCGCGCATTCGAATGAGGGGGTGATTTGGAATGAATAATAGGAGATTTCAAACGATAAAACATAGCTTTACGAAAAATAAGTTTGTTGCAATGGGAGTTATTATACTTGCGGTTTTAACGGTCGCATCAATTTTCGCATTCGTATCGCCGTACGATCCTAGCAAAATGTCGATTCCAGATCGCTTACAAGAACCGAGTATGAGTCATCCTTTCGGAACGGATGATTACGGAAGGGATTACTTAACGAGAGCGTTATATGGCGGACGAGTTTCGCTTGCGGTCGGTTTCCTTGCGATGGTTGTTTCTATTACAATCGGTACTGCAGTTGGAACAATTAGCGGGTATTTTGGCGGAAAGTTAGACAACTTTTTAATGCGAGTTGTTGAAGTGCTTATGTCAATTCCATCATTCTTTTTAATGCTACTATTAAATGCGTATTTAAAACCAGGAATTACGACGCTAGTTCTTATTATCGGATTACTAACATGGATGGACACCGCGCGCATTGTAAGGGCAGAAACGCTATCTGTAAAAGAGCGTGAGTACGTTTTATACGCAAAAGTATCAGGACAAAAATCACTTATGATTATTGTAAGACATATCATTCCTAACATTTTATCAACCATTATTATCGCCGCGACATTAACAATTGCGACATCGATTTTAATGGAATCATCACTTAGTTTTTTAGGTTTAGGGATTAGAGAACCAAATTCTTCTTGGGGCAGTATGCTAAACAATGCGCAAGGATATATTGGTGAAGCTTGGTATTTAACACTCTTCCCAGGATTCCTTATCCTTTTAACGGTACTTAGTTTTAACGTAATTGGTGAAGCATTGAAGAAAGCTTTCGCACCAAAAGGAGCCGGACATGAAAACTAAAGTGTTAAGTGAAAGGAGTGAGAAGCGTGTCTGAAAAACTACTAGAAGTGAAAAATTTAAAGACTTCTTTTTTCATAGAAAGTGGCGAAGTTGAAGCGGTTCGCGGCGTTACATTTCGCTTAAATAAAGGAGAAGTAGTTGGTATCGTTGGGGAATCTGGAAGCGGGAAGAGTGTAATGGCGAAGTCTGTTATGTCTCTCGTTACGTCACCAGGAAAAGTGAAAGAAGGGGAAATCCTTTTTCATAATGAAAACATACTTTCTAAATCTGAAAAAGAATTACGTTCTATTAGAGGAAATCAAATTTCACTTATCTCTCAAGACCCAATGTCAGCGCTAAATCCGGTCGTGAAAATTGGGAAACAAATGATGGAAGTAATTATACGTCATCAAAAAGTGAAAAAGATAGAAGCAGAGCAAATCGCGATTAACTTGTTAAAACAAGTCGGCCTTTCGTCGCCAGAAGAAAGGGTAAAACAATATCCGCATGAACTAAGCGGTGGTATGAAGCAGCGAGTTATGATCGCAATGGCGATGTCTTGCAACCCTGACCTTCTTATTGCGGACGAACCGACGACTGCACTTGATGTAACGATACAGGCGCAAATACTAGATTTAATGAAAAACTTAAAGAACGAAACGAATATGGCGTTACTTCTTATTACGCACGACTTAGGAATCGTCGCGCAAAACTGTACGCGCGTTATCGTTATGTACGGCGGGCTTATTATGGAAGAAGGACCTGTACTTGATATTTTCCAATCGCCGAATCATCCATATACGAAAGGGCTATTAAACTCTTTGCCAAAAATAGCGAACGGCGTAAAAGAAAGGCTCGCTCCTATTCAAGGTGTAACGCCAAACTTATTAAACCCGCCACAAGGTTGCCCATTCGCAGAGCGTTGCCCGCATGCGATGGACATTTGTGAAAAAGAACGTCCGCCATATTTTGAAATCGGAAACGAAAGACGTTCCATGTGCTGGTTAAACGATAAGACAGTAGGTGATTCACATGCATGAAGAAAACTTAATTGAAGTTCGGAACTTAAAAAAGTATTTTCCTATTAAAAAAGGACTATTCGGCAGAAAAACAGAGCAATTAAAAGCAGTCGATGACTTAAGCTTCACTATTAAAAAGGGTGAAACATTCGGGTTAGTAGGAGAATCTGGCTGCGGAAAATCAACGACAGGAAGAAGTATCATTCGCTTACACGATGTCACTTCAGGTAACGTTTTATTTGACGGAAAAGATATCGCAAGTTTAAAGGAAAGTGAACTAAAAGAATATCGAAAACGAATGCAAATCATTTTCCAAGATCCATACGCATCATTAAACCCGGCAATGAACGTATTCCAAATTATTAGTGAGCCAATGAACATTCATGGATCTTATGAAAAAGAAGAACAAAAAGAAATCATATTAGACCTGCTCAAAAAGGTAGGCTTAAAAGAAGAACATTTATATCGCTACCCGCACGAATTTAGCGGGGGCCAGCGCCAGCGCATTAGCATCGCGCGCGCACTATCTGTAAAACCAGACTTTATCCTATGTGACGAACCAATCTCAGCACTAGATGTCTCAGTCCAAGCGCAAGTCGTAAACATGCTGCAAGACATTCAAGAAGAAACAGGTGTCACATATTTATTCATCGCACATGACCTATCGATGGTAAGACACATATCAGATCGAATCGGAGTCATGTACTTAGGAAACATAGTAGAAATTGCCGACAGCGAAGACTTATACACAAAACCGGCACATCCATACACACAAGCACTACTCTCATCCATGCCAGAACCAGATCCAACAAACATAGGCAAAGAACGGATCATTTTGCAAGGAGAAGTACCAAGCCCACTCAACTCACCATCCGGCTGCAAATTCAGAACGCGCTGCAAATTCGCCACTGAAAAATGCGCACAGGAAGTACCGAAGATGGTGGAGATTGCGAAGGGGCATGAGGTGGCTTGTCATTTGTTTTAGAGGGAGAGCACTAGGGGGACCTGGTGCTTTTTTTCTTTGTAGGTGAACGTGATGTGGGATTGGTTGGTGGTTTTGGTGATAGTTTTCACGAAATTTGTCGGTAAATCGATATGTTGTGTCGAAACGTTGATATATTCGGAGTTACGATCGATATAATCGAATAATCGTTGATATATTTTTTTAAAGAGTGGGATTGGTTGTAGATTAATGTAGAAATTTAATGTTTTCGAAAAAAAGAATTGACTTCTATATTAGTTGTAACTAAAATAGTTACATAAAGATGTAATTGGTTTGGTTACAACTTATATCTGCTAAAAATATGATTTATATATTTAATTAAGGATGGTGGTCCATACGTTGCCACCCGGTGTAGAAAGTTACTAACACATTCAAATCGATGCATATTCTAAGCTTTAGTATTTTCTGTTACGGGGCAATAAGGTGAAACGTTATCTTTTGTTAAAAACCTTGGTGGATCTTTCTTTGGAAATATTAGTTTTGGGGAAATATAGTAAGGTATCTAAAAAAGAATAAGGTATAAAAAGATGTACTTATATAAACCAAAAATTTAGTTGAGCTGGATAATAAAAAAAAGGTAGGAGATTTAAATGGAGACGAAACAAGATAATCTTATTTACGTATGGGATGCATATTGTGGATGGTGCTATGGTTTTTCAGAAAGTATTAAAGGATTTTACAAAAACCACACTGAAGTACCATTAACGGTTTTATGTGGAGGGTTATTTTTGGATAATTTACCAATGAAAAACTTCTCATATATAGAAGAAGGAAATAAAAGAATTAATCAACTTACAGGTGCTGAATTTGGTCCTTCCTATCAAAAATTGGTGGAGGAAGGGACTTTTAAAATGAATTCGAAAGATGCTGCAATTGGTTTTTCAGCTTTACGCTCATTAGCGCCAGACCGTTTATTAGAATTCACTTCGGCTATGCAAAAAGCGTTTTATTATGAGGGCCAAAGTCTGAGTGATCCTGAAACATATCGTAAAATTGCAATCGAGCATGGTTTGGACCCTGAACAAGTATTAGAACGTTTAAACGCTCAAGAAACAATAATAGATGTCCAAAATGATTTTAATAAAGTTCGACAGCTTGGTGTTAATAGCTATCCTTCCTTACTTTTACAAAAGGATAATCAAATTATTCCTATTGGTGGTGGCGTAATGACGCCGGATAAAATTGAAGCGCGTTTTAAAAATTTATATTAAGAAAATTTAGGATATAGTAGCAAACATGTTATCTTAGGCCACCTGACATTCATCTCCGGAATATTCGCCAGTACTATTACACTTTCAGATGAATGGGAGTGGGAGATTTTATCCCGCTTTAACGGGCAGTAAGACCCCCACCTCAAAATTCAGTGGAAGCAAAGAAGTTAGGTGGGGGATCAACTGTCCGTAAAAGTCCGATTGGTGTGGGCTAATAATCAGTGGGGGATGAACAAAACCCCCACTGATTAAAGTTTCACTTTATCGGAACAAGATAAAAATATGATAATTAGTTAATAACTTTAACAAAAGGAGAATAACATACTATGTTTAAAACAATCGATACAAATCAAAAAGATGTGAAATTAACGGTGTTTAGTTCGGACGAAAAAAGCTTTATGGTCACAGCAACATTAGTTGAGAAAGCAGGACATGCATTTTTAATAAACTCAAAATTTACTCAATCTGATTCGAAAGAAATTGTGGAGTATCTGAAAAAAAATAACTTATCTTTAGATAAAATCTTTATTATTCATGGGGATCCAGACTACTACTTTGGATTAGAGAGCATTAAAGCCGTTTACCCAGAAGCTATAGCGTATGCAACAGAGTCTACTGTTGAACATATCGTTCATTCTGTCTTAGGGAAATTAAAAGTTTGGAAAGACGCCCTTGGAGAAAATGCACCAAGTAACGTGGTATTACCTCAAGTGTTTAAAGAAAAAGTGATTGATTTTCAGGGGTTAACATTTGAACTAGTAGGCTTAGATCATTACAGAACTAGCCTATTTAATAAAGAACTAAAAGTATTAATTGGTGGTATTGATGTCTTTAACGAAATACATGTATTCTTAGCGGATACTAGCTCAAAAGCGACTATGGAGGCGTGGATTGAGAACTTGAAAGTATTACAAGCGTTACATGCTGACATAATTGTACCTAGCCATGGATCAATTGAAAAATCCCTAAATAATCAAGCACTTACTGCGACAATGGATTATCTAAGAACTGCGGTTCAAGCTTCTGAGGAAAGTGGAACTTCAAAAGATTTTGTGGCAAAACTTGAAGCAGCATATCCAGGCTATGCAAATAAAGGTGTATTAGAATTAAGTGCAAAAGTTGTAACAAAAGAAATGCCTTGGGGTTAATGATATGAATAAATATCAAAAGCTATTACATGAAACGTATGTGTTAACTGGCGAAGGGAAATTGGATGCGTTCAAAACGTATTTAAGTGAAAATGTATCTTGGACAGAAGCTGCTGGGTTTCCATATGCAGGTACTTATATAGGTCCAGATGAAGTAGTGAAAAACGTACATGAACGTCTTGGCACAGAATGGGATGACTATAGCGCTAAAGATGAAATCTATGCTTTTAATAACAATACTGTGATCGTGTATGGAAAATATAGTGGGACATATAAAGCTACAGGGAAATCGTTCATAGCAGATTTTTGTCACCTTTATAAGTTTGATGAGAACGATAAGGTTAAGAAGTTTATTCAAATTGTGGACAGTGCAACTGTTAATGAGGTATTAAGTTAGAATGAATCGTTTTTAATATGCCTTGTATAGGGGGAGGTTAGGATAAATGAAATTTCTAACATTACCCCTGACATTACATTTTGGGGAAGGTTTCTCCTTCTTCAAGCTTTTTATAGAAGAAAACTTATTTAAGTAGAAGAGGTAGGTATATATGAAATTAGAGAAAAGTTTAATCATAACAATTATTTCTGTATTTATTTTAGGAGTAGTTTCGACTTTGGTATATCAAGCTTCCGCTGGTAATAACAAAGGGGACTCAATTAAGAGCGAAAATGTCGCTTCTGCATCAAAAGAAGTAAAAGAAAATGAAAAGAATAAAAAGATGGTAGTTGATTTCTATAATGAAGTTTTTAACAAACATAATATCGATATTATCCCTAAATATGTTAGCGAAGATTATAAGCAACATAATCCTTTTGTTGCTGATGGACGAAAAGCCTTCATGGATTTCTTTAAGGAGGATTTTGTTAAAAATCCTAATTCCTCTGCAGAGATTAAACGTGTAGTAGCTGAAGGGGATACAGTTGCTCTTCATGTACATTCTCGTACTAATTCTCAAGATAAGGGAGTTGCTATAGTGGATATATTTCGTATCAAGGATGGAAAGATTCTCGAACACTGGGATGTAATTCAAGAGATTCCAAGTGAAGCAGCTAATGATAATACGATGTTTTAGATAGAAGATATATTTAATAATTGTTTAATTGATAGTGCTGTATATAATTTGGAAATTTAGATAATAAGTTATCAAATTTAGAAAATATTTTAAAATAGCATATTAAATGATGGCACAAATTAATACGAAATAGCTCTTTAATAAAAAATCCTACTCATTAAAAAATGAGTAGGATTTTTTATTAAAGAATAGTGCTAATTTTTTGATTCGGCACCATCTAAATTTGGAAACCATGAAAGTATAGGTACTCTATATCCACGTAAAGTAAAATCGTAATTTTTTCCTTCTTTTATGTTTGCTTGCAGATCCACTGAATGAAACTTCATCATAAGAAGGCTATCCTCATTAGAAATAACTTTTTCGGTTCCATTTTTTTGCTCAACCTAGTACAATCTCACCGATATAAAAAAGGACCACCATTACTGGCAGTCCTTTTTTGGTAGTTTTAGAAATTAAATTATAACATATTAATATACAAATTTTAAATATACTTTTCCAAAAGATACTATAAGTTTTTTATAATTCTTGATTTCTAAATTTTCATTGCATGATGAATTTTCTAATAAGTATTAACAACTAACAATAAAATTATCAATCCAATAGATTATTAGAAAAAACTGGTTATCTATATAATCATTTGGTAAAATATAGATATAATTTAAGAGGGTAAAGTTAATATAGATCAACTAAGTAATGCTAAGAAAATGTTTTATTGCATAAAAAAAGGCTCCATTGCTGGAGCACTCAAAATAAACAAACGAATTAAAACAAGAAACAGACAATTTAACTATATAGATAAAACATAAATAAATCTATATATATGTAAAAATGCATATAAAAACTCTATTTATTGATGCTATAATAGGTTTACTCGATGATTGTTATATTTTTTTTATGGTTTTTAAGCAATAAATACCTTCTTAACACCAAGTGTACAAGTAAAAGAAGACATCTTAAGCGATGTCTTCTTTTCTTATATAATAACAACACAATAAAATTAAGGTGGTTCAAGTCGGAGGAAGGCGCCTTTGGGTGTCTTTTCTTTGTCGAATTTGCCTAATAGGGGCAGCACCACATTGCCATCAAGTTAAAAAATTTTTTCACCCAAAACAAAAAAACGAGCTGAATTCACATAAATAACTATGGAAGAAAACAAAAACTTGGGATTAAAGAACTTGTGATGTATGACTATATTGGCTGTTTTTATTCAGAAGGATATATTAATCCTGAGTATACATTTGTATTTAATCATGAGGATATCGAAGAAATTATATTTGTAGGTTTTATAGATGAGGAAGAAGAGGCATTTGTAGGATTGCTTAATTGAATATGATCTAGAAACAGGTAATCTTCAAATTCCGATAAAACTAGCAATCTCCACGCCGAACTTGGACAAATCCTAAGCGGGGGAAAAACGGACGCGAAAATGATGAAGAGATTACTATTTTCAAATCAGTTAGTTTGGCTGTAGTAGATATTATCGTTGCGAATTATTTGTATGAGAAAGTAGTGGAGCGCGGGATGGGATTGAGCTTTGAGGGACTGCCTTTTGGTGGTCTTTTTTGCATAAAATCTTGTAAATCTAGAAAAAGTAGGATATTTAATGATTAGAATTGAATATTCATATTCTAATATTCAATAGAAAGATAAAACGTTTAAAAGTTCAGAATAATAGATTATAATATGTTTAGTAAAATTAACCAATAAATATTTTGCTCATTATGTATTAAAGGGGAAATGAAAATGGCTGGACAAATTCGTATGTCACCAGAGGAGCTTAAATCGAAAGCGGCTCGATATGGACAAGGTGCAAATCAAATTGAGGACATTTTAAGTCAACTACAAAACTTGCAAAATGAATTAAGAGGAGAATGGGAAGGTCGTGCTTTTGAAGGTTTTGACCAACAGTTCAATCAATTAAAGCCAAAGGTACAAAACTTTGCACAGCTATTACAAGAGATTAATATGCAGCTTAATAAAACTGCAGAGGCTGTTGCTTCTCATGATGAAGAATTATCACGTAATTTCGGTTTGAAATAAAAATTGTCGTACTCTATATAACAAGTATTTTAAATGAGCCATACAGCTTATATTGTATGGCTCATTTGATTGCATGCCTAGAGCGAGTGATATTGATAGGGATATATATTTAATGAGATTTCTTTGATGCATTTGGAAAACTTATAGAAAGGGTTTGAAAGAATGGGACAATTTCAAAGTAATTTACAAACAGCAACGCAAATTGCTACGAAAATGGGATCAGCCTCTGATAGGATTCAAAGTGCAACAAGTCGTTCCATAACAAAAGCGACGCGTACAACATTATCTGTTAACTTCAAAGCACAAGAAGCGAATCAGCAAGTTTTAGACTTGACGAAACAATTTTCCGCTGCCTTTCAACAAGCGGTTGATAATATTCATTCGGTATCTAATGAATTTGAGAGAATGGATAATGAACTTCATAACACTTTTCGCTAATGTGACAACCTACGTAAAGTAAAATAGTAGGAGGAAAAAGATGAGTCAACATATTGAAAAACAAATTAATCAAGTAAATCAAAAGTTACGAAGTGTATTTGAAGAACAAGACCGAAATCAATCTGCGATTCAAAAACAGGAAAAAGTAGAAGAAGATTTTCATGTATGGAAGAATCAAAACCATCGTTTGTTTGATCGTATTTTAGGAACTTGGCATAAAGATAGAGAAATGTCATTGTTTTTTATGGATATTCGTCAAGAAGCACAATACATCGAACGAAAACTTACATTTGAATTGGAAAGCCAAAAAGAAACATTGTTTAAAGAGAAACGAGATCTTAGTGATTTAGAAAATGATCTTTCATATCAGCAACAACAATTAGTAAAGGAGGCTAATTCATGAGTTTAAATATGTATTTGGGAGAAGTACAAAACCAAACTCAAAGTATGAATGCTGTATGTACGGCCACCATTCAAGGTATGGAACAAGCAATTCAGTCGATTGATGCTTTTGCAACTGATACTGTGTTACAGGGGCAAACATATAGCAGTGCAAAAGCATTTTTTGTACAAACTTTTCGACCTTTGGCACAAGGAATCATTTATTTGTGTGAAGAATTAATCCGTCAGAATGGTGCTTTTCCAAGTCAATTTCAATCACAAGTCGCTTCCACAGATGTAATTGAACAAGAGATATTAGAACAAATTCGGGAAATTGACCGAATGAAAACAAGTATGGAAGCTGTCAATCAAGCTATGCCAATGCCGGGTATGGATGCCATGGTAAATCTTTTTATTGTTATGAGGCAAAAACTGCAAGAAAAGCTGGATCATTTGTATCAATTCAATCAGACCTCTAGTAATAACTATAGTACAGCACTTCAATTAGCAACTAGTATTGCTGCAGGTCTTGCGGAAGTTCAGAGTGGGAAAGGGTTTAGTGTTGTCAGCGGTACATTTAGTACACAAGGATTGAATATGGATTGGACGGGGCCTATTCAAACAATTACAGAAGATAAAGCTCGTGAAGTTGAAAGATTAAATAAGGATTCTGAATCTGGTGAAGTAGACAAAAAAGAGTCATTTTTAGGTATGACTGGATTCAATTGGAATGCACCATTGGATGGAGCGGGGAATACATTTGGAACACTTACAGGTGCAGTTGTAGTAGGGAATACAGCTCATAAAGTAATTAATGGTTATAAGGTAACATACGATTTGGACAGAAGAGCACAACGCGTCCTTGTAAGAGAATATTCCGGTTTTAAGGGCAATAAAAAAATTAATGGAAAGTATAGGGATTATAAGATTTATTATGTAGATGATGTCGCGGCAAAAATGAAAAATGGAACTGCTAGCAAGACGATAAAAGAAATAGATGCTCTTATAAAAAATGGAAGTGCGCTAAGTGCGTCTAAAATGGCTTTAAAGGATAAACTTGGATGGTTTAGTGTGGCTATAGACTCATATACGGATACAAGTGAGAATATCAAAAATAATGAATCAAATGATAAAATCGCCGGGGATATTATTGGTAATGTTGTTGTAGGAGGAGCAGTAACCGTAGGGGCAACGGCTCTTACAGTTGCTGCCCTCCCAGCAGCACCAGTTCTGGCGGTTGCGGCAGCTGGATTTGCTGTTTCAGTAGGACTAACATATTTTACAGAAGGTGTGAAATGGGATGTTGATTTAGATGGTGATGGTGAAGATGATAGTATTAAAGATATGGTGAAAACGGGTGCGAAAAAAACTTGGTCAACAGTAGCGGGGTGGTTTAATTAATATGAAAAAAATTATAGATTTTAATAAGAAAGCTTTTGCACATTATATGGCTCTTTATCCTGTAAATGAAATAAGATTCCAAATAATTGCCCTTGTTCTTGTGGGAGCGGACATATTTATTCTGTTGCCCGCTTTTGCGAATCCTTTTCGATTACTCTATGTATATATAGTAACTCCTCCAGTTGTTTTTTTAAATTTGTGGGCGATATGGATTGCTATCAATCCTCGGAAACGACAATTACAATACACCCTATTTCGAGGAGTATATGGCGCCATATGTTCAGTCGGATTATTGGTTATAACTCAAAAATATGCTTATGAAGTGTTACAATTACAAACTCCCATCTATTTTATTCTTTCATTTGGTTTGTATGGTTTTGCTTTGTATTATTTTTATAAAAATCATATTGAAAAACTTCAGGAACCAAGAAAAAAATCAAAATCATCGAAAGGAACTGGTGGTGTAAAAGTAGCAGCTATTGCAGCGGGATCGGGGCAGTTAATTGCTAATATAATTCTTAGCACTGCAACACAACAGATGGGGGCAATTGTATTTATGTCTGCATGCACAGTGTTTTCGTTTGTTTTGTTTTATATGATTATAGAACTCCATAAGTATTATTATTTACGGAAGCATATAGAAGATGGAGGGAAAATACGTATAGGCTTTTAAAGAGGATTTGTTGCATTTCAAGTATATAATCGCATTCTTCTTCTAGTTGGTTAAAGGATAGAAAAAATAGGAGGGAGAGTTAATCTCATGAATGTGGAATTATATTTAGATAGCAGAGATATCTTTTTTCTATTTTGGGTGATAGGGATAAATAATACTTAATCGAAAACGACAGGATGGTGCAAGTGAGATTCTGCGCTATTTAAATAATCTTTGAAAAATATATCAGCCGTATAAGAAAGGGCGGAGAATTATGCAATTTTCTAAAGAAAAGCTGTTACCAAATGGCTCTATTGTTCTGTTAAAAGGAGGGACAAAAAAGGTTGTAATTTACGGGAGAAAACAACTACTTATGGTTGAAGAACCGGTTATGTATGACTACATAGGCTGTTTTTATCCAGAAGGATATATTGATCCTGATTATACATTTGTATTTAATCATGATGCTATTGAAGAAATTATATTTGTAGGTTTTATAGATGAGGAAGAAGAGGCATTTGTAGGATTGCTTAATTGAATGTGATTTAGAAACAGGTGACCTTCAAATTCTGATAAAACTAGCAATCTCCATACCGAACTTGGACAAATTATAAGCAGGGAAAAAGCTGGACGCGAAAATGATGAAGAGATTACTATTTTCAAATCAGTTGGTTTGGCAGTAGTAGATATTATCGCTGCGAAGTATTTGTATGAGAAAGCGGTGGAGTGCGGAACGGGGAATAGGATTGAGTTTTGAGACTGCCTTTTGGTGGTCTTTTTTGCATAAAATCTTGTAAAGCAAGTAAAAGTAGAATATTCAATAGAAAGATAAAGTGTTTAAAAGTTCGGAATAATATATTACAATGCGTTTGGTGAAATTAACCAATATATATTTTGCTCATTAGAAGTTATAGCAGGTATTGACGATTACTCCTTAAAGGCAGCATCGGAAGCTTCTACACTTAAGTATGAAGTAGAAGTAAGTATGCTACATTTTCTGGATTTTTTACCAATTATTGGAGATGCAGACCTGAAAATTAAAGGTGATTTGTGATTGGGTGCAATAGGTTTGAAAGGTAGCGTTGGAAAAGAAACTGGTATAACAGTTCCTGTTTTAGAGGGGTTTACTATGGGAAGTAGTTTTAAATTTGAAAAACCTGAGGAGAAAAAATGATATGAAAACACCATCGTATAAACCATTATATATTTTAGTTTATGTCGTAATATCCGTATCTATTATAGGGTTAATGATTACTCCATTCAACAATTGGTGGGAAAAATTATTAGGAACTATCGTTCTCATTCTTTTGGGAGCAGGTTTAATATGTTTTTTTAAATTCGGACGGTGGGCGCAAGAGAAATTTTATGATAAATTTACAAAAAAACGGAATTAATATAAGACTGGAGTAATTAAGATATGCGTACAATAAATAGAATTCTGACTTTTACTGTATGTATTATGTTTATGTTGTTAATTGGGGCTTCGTCTACTATACAGTTAGAAGATAAACTTTTATTTATAGGTTTGCTGCTAATTTGCAATGTTATTGCATACTTTACAGTAGAGTATATCTATAAACGTATAGACAATAAGAAAAAACAGTAGATTTATAATTCGTAAAATTCATTTAATATTTAGGAGGCAAAAGTATCAATGAAACTATTACCAATTGGAACAGTAGTTAAGCTAGAAGATATGGAACAAAGCGTTATGATTATTGGAAGAATGGCTATTTCAGAAGATAAACGTGAATTTGATTATGTAGGTGTTCTTTACCCTATTGGATTTATAGGTAATGAGAATGTGTTGTGTTTTAACTAAGATAAAATCACAGAAGAAATGTATAAAGGATACATGACAGATGAAGAATTAGTTTTACGTGAAAAGTTATTAGAAATGTAAATAAAGCTTTTGTTTATAAATATCCTTTTAGTAAGAATACTTTAAACGTCTTGGTAGAAATCTTTAAAAGATGACATGCTATAATTTAGCATGTCTTTTTTATCTAAATATCTGCCTTTCTGCCAATTTCATATGCTGCTCTAGATGCTTCGAATAACTTTTGATTACGTTGGTGTTTAACTTGTTTTATGATAATTGTGGCATACTGATTTAAGGTGGTTTTGGTGCGAAGTTCTTGCAAGTAATCTACTAAACTTGGACATACCGGCAAAATCTCCGGCTTTTTGAAATTTTTGATAAGCCTAGATCTTATTAATGGGTTGATCTTCTTTTCGAGAAGGGAATAATATTTTACAGAAGGTGTGAAATGGGATGTTGATTTAGATGATAATGGAGAAGATGATATTATTAAGGATATGGTGAAAATGGGTTCAAAAAAGCTTGGTTAACAGTAGCGGGGTGGTTTAATTAACATGAAAAAAAATACAGATTTTAATAAAAAAGCTTTTGAATATTATATGGCTCTTTATGCTGTAAATGATATAAGATCGACTATAATTACTCTTGTGATTGGGATAGCAGATATATTTGTGCTTTTACCTGCTTTTGCGAATCCTGTTCAACCGATATATATGTACATAATAGTTCCACCAGTTGCTTTTTTAAATGTATGGGCAATATGGATTGTTATAACTCCTAGGAAGCGGCAATTACAATACACTCTATTTCGTGGGGTATTTGGCATCGTATGTTCAGTAGGATTGTTAGTTATAACCCAAAAGTTTGCATATGGAATGTTAGGATTACAAACTCCTATCTATTTTATTTTTTCGGTTGGTTTGTATATTTTTGCTTTGAATTATTATTATAAAAATCATATTAAAAAACTTCAGGAATCAATCAAAAAATCAAAATCATCGAAAAAAAACTCTGGTTTTGGAGTAGTGGCCTTTGTAGGATTGGGTCAACTCATTGCTAATATCAGTCTTGGTTTTGCAACACAAAAGATGGTAGCAATTGTATTAATGTGTGTATACTCCATGCTTTCGTTTATTTTGTTTCATTTTATTATGGAACTCCATAGGTACTATTATTTAAGGAAGCATATAGAAGATGGGGGTAGAACACATGAAACCTTTTAAAGAGGTTTATTGAATTTTAAGTATTGTGATTTATGGAAGGAAACAAAAATCTATGGTTAAAGAACCTGTGATGTATGAATATATTGGCTGTTTTTATTCAGAAGGAGGAAAGCTGATATGCAAGCATTTAAAGTTGGAAAATTAGTCACATTCGTTGCAATTATAATACTTCTTGTAGTTGCTATTTTATCTCCTTACAACTTATTTAAAAAGATTTATTTTATTATTGGTGTTCTTATTATTGGCGCAATTTCACTTGGTACAAATAAATTCTTTGAACTGATACACAGTAAATTTAATAAGAAATGATATTACTTATGTGATAAAGAAATTCCCCTCTAAATCCTTAATGATTTAGAGGGGAATTTCTACAATATGATTTTACTGGATTACGTGGAACTAAATTAGTCCATCACCATATTGGTGGTGGTCAAGCTGTTGGTGTTCCGCTGCCACTACATCCTGGTTTTGGAGGGATTCATAACGCAGAAAAATCGATTGGAGCATGGGGGAAAAGATGCAGGATATGTAGAAATACTTCAGAAATTTATTGAACATCATACATTAGGCGGTAAATAAAAAAATGAAAAATGAAATGAAAAATTGTTTTGATAAAATAATTAGAGAGTGGCAAGATTGTAATAATTCATTGCCAAAATCTTTATGGATAGAAGAAGCAGAGGCTTTTATCTATGAAGGAGAACCAGATATAGAGGGATACGTATTCTGGAAACCGTTAGAAAAAAATATAATTCATGATTTTTCTAATATAGAAAAAGATTTGGGGATACAATTATATAATTCAATTAAAGAATATTATAATTCTTATTGGTTTTTAGACTTAGGAGGTAATTATTTAGGTTATGATTTTGAATTAAATTCTGTTATACCAGGAATTGAACTGCATGATTTTTATGTATCTTTACAAGGGTACCAAGGCGCACATGATAATCAACTGAATAATATTCCTATTGGTATGGAATTCAATGGTCTCTTGGTAGTTGTAGATAATGAAAATGGACAAGTAAAATTAGAAGCTTATGAAAGCGGAAGCTTCGAAGTAATCTGTGATAGTTTAGCAGAATTAATTTTAAATCTTTCATAATCAGGAACCTGGTCGAATACAACTTGTAGATTATCAGATACATCACGATACTGGTCATACAGGTGGATATAAAATTTGAGGAAAAGATAGGGCGGTTTATAATTATGAACAACATTACATGGATTAATGTAAGTGAGAAAAAAGTTACAGATGAACAAATTGAACAATTAGAAGAGTACTTTGGTATTAAATTTCCTAATGATTTTATTGAGTGTGTAAAGAAATATGATGGTGGCTATCCTACTCCAGATACATTCAATATTCCTAATCAGGATGAAGATTCACTTAATAACCTTTTAACCTTAGACTCTGAGAGAAAAATTTCTATGCTGCAAACATATAATAGTATAAAAGATAGATTGGTAGATAAAGTATATCCTTTTGCTAGAGACCCGTTTGGTAACCTTCTATGCTTTGATTACCGAAATAATCCTCAGTCACCAACAGTCGTATTTTGGGACCATGAGGAAGAAGAAATGGAAGAATCCATCTATCCTGTTTGTTCATCTTTTGCAGAATTACTTGATAGCTTATATGAGTTTGAAGACGAGGACGAATAATTAATTATGAGTAACAAAAGTAAGACTTATGTAAATTACGCATAAGTCTTTTTAATATTATCCCCAAGTTAAGAAGATTGAGGGGGAAAATTCTCATGAATCTAGGGGAGCTAGTTTAAAAGAAATTAAAAGGCAATTAAATATACCTAGATTTCAACACCCGACTAGTCAAAAAATGGTACCATTAACAGATAGTAATGGTAAAAGGATATTAAATGATAATAAACAGCCTATTATAACTCGAGAATTAACATATGAAGTAAAAGGTCAAAAAATTATAATTCAAGATCATTCAGAGGGTCATAAGTTTGGAAAAGGTGGAATTGGAGATCAGTCACCGCATCATAATGTAAGACCTGAATACAATACACGAACAGGACAGGTAGATCGTATGGAGGATCATTATTATTTTGAGAAGAGAAATAAAAAATAGGAAGTATAAAAATGATTGATCAATTTAAATTTTTAAATCCACAAGCGTTAATTAGTATTT
This sequence comes from Bacillus cereus group sp. MYBK14-1, assembly GCF_051916885.1. Lineage (NCBI taxonomy): Bacteria > Bacillati > Bacillota > Bacilli > Caryophanales > Bacillaceae > Bacillus > Bacillus cereus group sp. MYBK14-1. The sequence goes on from NZ_JBQAHM010000015.1 coordinate 43,513, forward strand.
TTGGGAAAATACCAAAGTTTGAAGAATCAGAGTTATTAGATGTGCGTCTTAAAAGAGATGGTCCTACTTTAGTTATTCAATTGATGACAAAGGAAAATGTTGAAAACAAGCCAAAAAGATGGGATAAGTGGGATGTAATTTATGTAGAGATATCTTTCTTTACTATTCATAATTTAACAATAAAAGGTTTAGGGACAGAAAATATAATTGATTATTTTGAAATAAATACGATAGAAGAAGGTTTATTAAGAATTAAGTGTAAGAATCAAATGTTAGTTGAGTGCTCGTTTGAATGGGCGAAGGTAGAAGGAGTAATCCCAGGCTTAATAGGATTACCGTAATTTTGATGGGAAGTAGATAGTTAATTTTTATAATATTCATATTTTAATGTTTTGGGGTTAAATAAGGAATGTATAAAGGACATTTGAAACGTTGATAGTGTTGCAAACATATGAAGCGGAAATTACTAAAATTAAGATACCTGATTATATACCTGTATTAGATGATTATGATAGAAGTGTCAAAGGTGAGATTATAATAGGTGGGTATGGTTATAGATTCCGCAGGAGTTTCATTTAAGTTTGAGAAGGAAGCGAGATAATAGAATGCAAAAATTTTCAAAAATAGTTATATGTGTTGGTGCGTTAATAATGATTATACTGGGCATGATTGTACATGATACATGGAAGGATAGGATTTATTTTTCTTTAGCTGTACTTTTTGTTACCGTACTTTCTTTACTATGGAATATAGTTGCTTATAATATTATGGATAAATTTAGAAAAAAGGAGAATAAATAGCTATGAAACTTTTAATGATCGGAACAATAGCAGGGTGGTTTAATTAACATGAAAAAAAGTATAGATTTTAATAAGAAAGCTTTTGCACATTATATGGCTCTTTATCCTGTAAATGAAATAAGAGTCCACGTAATTGTTCTTGTCCTTTTGGGGGCAGACGTGTTTGTTCTTTTGCCTGCGTTTGCGAATCCTTTTCGATTACTCTATGTATATATAGTAACTCCTCCAGTTGTTTTTTTAAATTTGTGGGCGATATGGATTGCTATCAATCCTCGGAAACGACAATTACAATACACTCTATTTCGAGGAGTATATGGCACCATATGTTCAGTCGGATTATTAGTTATAACTCAAAAATATGCTTATGAAGTGTTACAATTACAAACTTCTATCTATTGTATTCTTTCATTTGGTTTGTATAGTTTTGCTTTGTATCATTTTTATAAAAATCATATTGAAAAACTTCAGGAACCAAGAAAAAAATCAAAATCATCGAAAGGAACTGGTGGTGTAAAAGTAGCAGCTATTGCAGCTGGATCGGGGCAGTTAATTGCTAATATAATTCTTAGCATTGCAACACAACAGATGGGTGCGATTGTATTTATGTGTGCATGCACAGTGTTTTCGTTTGGTTTGTTTTATATGATTATAGAACTCCATAAGTATTATTATTTACGGAAGCATATAGAAGATGGAAGGAAAATACGTATAGGCTTTTAAATGGAAAAAAAGAGCAGCTTCTCTAATGGTGATGAGCTTTCAACAAAGGCTATAGCTGGGAAATTGGATGTGAATATACCCTATGATTGGAAGAGTTTAAAAGAAGATGTATTTGTTAGTAAAGTTATTGGCGTAAAAGGGGCAGCAGGTATTTGAGATAACTCATATAAATTTAAATCCACAATTTCTTTAATGACACCTTTAGGTATCATACAATTAAAAGATAGAGAGGTTACAGTTACTCAAAAAAATTTTTCAGGAGAAGTTATAGCGGGTATTGACGATTACTCCTTAAAGGCAGCATCGGAAGTTTCTACACTTAAGTATGAAGTAGAAGTAAGTATGCTACATTTTTCAGAATAGTTTCCAATTATTGGAGATAAAGAACTAAAAATTAAAGGTGATTTGGGATTAGGCTCAATAGGTTTGAAAGGTAGCGTTGGAAAAGAAACTGGTATAACGGTTCCTGCTTTAGAGGATTTTACTGTGGGAAGTAGTTTAAAATTTGAAAAACCTGAGGAGAAAAAATGATATGAAAACTCCATCGTATAAACCATTATATATTTTAGTTTATGTCGTAATATCTGTATCTATTATAGGATTAATGATTACTCCATCCAACAATTTATGGGAAAAATTGTTAGGAACTATCGTTCTCATTCTTTTGGGTGTAGGTTTAATATGTTTTTTAAAATTCGGACGGTGGGCGCAAGAGAAATTTTATGATAAATTTACAAAAAAACGGGATTAATATAAGACTGGAGTAATTTAAAACATGAGAGCAACCTTTGATGATATATGGTAGAAAACAGGAAGATTCAAAAACTAAGGAAACTTGGGATTATGTAGCTTGTTATTATCCTATTGGAAATGTTTCAACTGAATATAATATGTTTTTAAACCATGAATACATATCAGAAGTTATTTTTACTGGTTACATAAATGAGGATGAAATTAAGTTGCGTGAAGATTTGAAATAATAATTTGAAATTTATAACTATAATAAAATATATATATCTTAATGGATATAATTTTTTATTATAGTTATTTTTATAAGTTTAATGGTGAAAATTTTATTGGGAATAGAAGGGGTAATGATGGTAAAAATTTTTAAAAATACAATTTTATTTGTTTTGTGTTTAATAATTCTTAGTGGTTGTTTTACAAGAGAGGGAACTATTGTTGGTGGTAAAGTTCATGGTTCTTCAGATAGTGTATCAGGTAGTATATCTGGAGATTATAGAAAATTTACTGGATCTGCAACTCAAGATAGGAAAGTTAAAAAAGGTGAGAATTGGATTTTTTCTTTTGATGATAAAACTAAACAAGGAACTATAATTGCTTATGTTGTGGATTCAAATGATAATACAATACTAGAGTTTAATAGTGGCGAAGGCGAAAAAAATATTAAAGTGCCTAAGGATGATACATATAAGGTTAAAATTAAAACGGAAGAACATGGTGGGGAATTTCGAATATCATGGAAAAAAGAAAAATAGTTTTTTGATTGAAAAAAGCATCTAAAGAATACAATGTATTTTTTAATCATAATTAAATCGATAGTTTATTTTTTAAAGGTTTTGAAACAGTTGAAGAGCTAGAGTTAAGAAATAAACTAGCAAAATTTTAATGAAAAGGTAGATTAATTATATGTTTTCAGGATTTCAATGGTTTCCTAAAAAATGGTTAAAAAGAAAAGTTTCAGAACAGTTTCATCAATCAAAGTTTGCTGATGAAGGTAAAGGTATTTTGATTACTATTTATGCTATAGATTTGTATTTTATATCTATTCCTTTAAAGGTAAAAAAATATAATTAGTTTTAATCATACATATATTCTTTATTTGAAGGTTGAGGTAGAACACAGGAAACCTTTTAAAGAGTCTGTATTGAATATTAAGTATATAATCGCGGTTCTCCTATAGTCAGTAAAGACTATGGAAAAGAAAAGAGAGAAGCAACATCATGAATATAGAATTACATTTAGATAAAGGAAGGATAGAAAAATAACAAAGGAGAGTAAAAATGAAGATTTGGGAATTAAAGAGTTCATTTGATGACTATGAATCCTTTCAACTATTGAATTTAGAAAAAGATTCTAAAAAGTATTTTGAAGGAAAAATTGACTCAGCAGTAAAAGCATCTGATTCATGGGGAGAAATACGTATTAAATGTGTAGAAGAAGGAAATCAAAGTGATTTCCCTTATTTTTGGGGAGAAATTGGTACACCAATAGTTAGTGGGAAAGCTAAAAAATTCTTAGAGTCTATGCTTGGTGATAATGTAGAATTTCTTCCCCTAATTCATGATGTGACGGGAGAAGTGTATTCTATAATTAACGTTCTAAATGCAATAGATGTCATTGACTATGAGAAAACTATACTAAAGAAATTACGTTCTGGCTTAGTAATAGATTTCAAAAAATACGCATTCTTACCTAATATGGTTAAGAACCAAACAATATTTAAAGTTTACTTAAATGAAATATTACATATTCCTTCCGTTTTTGTATCAGATGAATTTAGAAATACAGTGTTAGAAAGTGATTTAAAAGGTTTTGAATTTATAGAGGTATGGGATTCAGAAGCAAACATGTAAAAGAAAGTCCTAAAATAACTGATAGAAGTTGAAGCAATGGCTTACATTAACTAGACACTTACAAGATGGAGATAGTGCAGATATAACTTGGTCTATACCCAAATATAATACCTATCCTAAAGGAGAATAAATACTCTTAGAAAGAAGTTTTTTATATGTGGAAAAATCTAATTTTAGAAATTGAAAAAATAGAGAAAAGTTTTAATGATAAACTGAATACACCCGCAACGGATAGTGAAGTTCAGAAATTAAGAGAACGCATGAAAGAGAGTTTTAATGTTGGCCTACCGAGTGAATATGAGGAGTTTCTTAAAACTGTAAATGGATTAGATTTTAACGGGCTAGTACTTTATGGAGTTGACTCTTATTTGTTAGATACAGAAAGGGACGAATCAATTTGCGGGCTTATAGAAACCAATGAGATTTGGTATGAAAATGAATTTCAAAAAGAGTATCTTTTCCTTGGAGATTCAAATATAGCATGGTTTTGTAAAAACATATCTGAAGGTACTTATTTAGAACTTGATAAACCATCTGGTACGGTAATGAACACATATAATGATTTTAATACAATGCTTGAGGAAGCGTTAAAAATAACCCTTCTTTAATAGGATGATAAAATTATAACTGTTTATCCAATGTATTAAAGAATGTGAGGTACTCAAAATGAAAGTAACTACTCAGCCCATAGTTAAAAATACAAGACAATATAGAGGTAATTGCTAAGAAGCACTCCTCCTAAGTTTCAGATGGAATTAAATGATTGAATATTTATATTTAAATAACCGTCTATTTATGCTTTAATATTTCTATATACATAACTGGGATAATTAGGGATTTATATTTGATATGTTTTAAGAAAGGGGAATGTTTTTTTATGGAAACTCCAGAAAATCAATTTAAACGTGCACTTAATCCTTGGTTCTCCATTTGGACAAAACCACGTGATACAATGAAAGAAATTTTTATATCCAAACCTAAGAATGTGTTTTTACTCATTTTATTAGGCTCATTCGTACAGACTTTAGATCGAGCATCTTCTAAAAATGTGGCGGATTCAATAAGTAGTCCATTTTCAATAATCTCAATAGTTATATTCGGTACCTTCGTTGCTTTCTTAATTTATTATTTTTTGCTACCAGCGTTATTTAATTGGGTAGCAAAAAAACTTGGTGGACAAGGTACCTTTGAAAAAACACGTTACTCAGTTGCCTATTCTTATATCCCTTACGTTTATTCTCTTATATTAGTTTGGGTGCCTTCATTTTTCTTGTTTGGGATAGAAAACTTTACGAGTGAGACACCGGAAATGGATAGTAGCATAACTTTAACGATTTTGTTTATTATTTTTGCCATAATTGATATAGTTATTGCAATTTGGACAATCATTATTTCCTTAAAATGTTTAGGAGAAGCACACCAATTTTCAGCATGGAAAGCATTATTAACAATAATAATATCCTTTATGATTATCATTCTTCCTTTAGTAATAATAGTATTTCTTATAGTAGGGGTTACAATCCTTTAATAATTTATTTGCTTCTTATGAATTTAGAAATTTAATAGAGGTCTGGGGACAAGCACAAAAAATGTATAAAAATAATAACTAAAAAATTAACTTTTATAAAAACATTTAAACTAAAATGCTTCTTAAGCGTGGGTCCAATAGCTTACGCTTTTTATTTCGGGTGACTATAACATTTATTTTTAAAATTTATAATCATACTATTTGTTGCGAACAAACTTTCAAAGACTCTATTGGTGCTACAGCTAATTGAAGGCGTATTAACAATTTGAGAGTAGTTATTGATAAGAATGGAAATGTAATAGCTGTGTTCCTAAAGAATAAGAAAAGTTTAACATGAGTTTATTTTTTTTATTCGGGGAATATGGGCGTAATTGGTTATCGAGAAAAAATTCAGGAGAATAAAATTATGAAAAAAATAAACCATGAATTATTTGGTGAAATTGTTCACGATTTATATTGGAGCGGACAACAAAAGATAACTATTTTTGGGCAGGAAAAAATAGTTTCTTTAACTATTGATGGAGAAGAAGATGATTTAATTCCTAAAGTTCAAGAAGAAGCATATAGGAAGTTCATTACTGATATAAACAAACTTACAAAAGAAGCTGAACAAGCAATATTCGAGTATTATAAAGAAGAATATATGGAATATAGAGATATGGTAGGTGATGAATCTGCTGATAAAATAGCGTCGATTATAACAACCATTCAAGAACTAGGAAAATTGGTGGAACCTGTTGGGTTAATTATATTACCAGATTTTGAAGATGGAATTAGAAGAGTTGGATTAATATTCAATTGTACCTGGGAAGAGGACGGTGTCGGGGTGAAATTTGAAAATGAGCAAGTTGTAGAAGTTGGTTATCAAGACATCGTTATTTAAACTTCAAATTATGTGCTGTCACTATATCGAACAGAAGCTGGGTTTGTAAAATAACAATGGAACTACGTGTTTTTTCGTCATACAAAAACCTCTACATATAAGTAGAGGTTTTTAAATTATATCTTAATGAATTATGTTTTTTAGATAAAGCAAATCGAGTTCAGATAAACGAAGATTATAGAATACATAATTTTAACTAGACTTATTATTAACTAATTTATCCCCACCACCAAGCTCTGCCTCAATCTGCGAAGTCTTCGATGACTCATCCATACGCCAATACGTAATAAAGCTTATAGCGATACATCCAGCTACGTAGAAGTAGAACAGTGATTCCACTCCGATACTTTTTAGCCATAATGCGATGAACTCAGCTGTTCCGCCGAATATCGCAACTGTTAGTGCATATGGTAAACCTACGCCAAGTGCGCGAATTTCAGTTGGGAAGAGTTCTGCTTTTACAATTGCGTTAATGGAAGTGTAACCAGTAACGATAATGAGACCGACCATCATGAGTAAAAATGCTACGATTGGTTCTGTCGTTTTTTCCATGAAGAAGAAGATCGGCGCTGTTAGTAATGTTCCGAGAATACCGAATGCCATTAATAGTGGGCGTCGTCCGATTTTATCGGATAGTAGCCCTGCAATCGGTTGAAGTACGACGAAAATAAGTAGTGCGACAAAGTTAATCCAGCTTACAACTTCTTTCGGAAGGCCGACTGTGTTTACCATGAACTTTTGTAAATATGTTGTGTACGTATAAAATGCAACAGTGCCTCCTAGTGTTAGGCCGACTACTGTTAATACTGCTTTCGGGTGTTTCATAAGTGCACGAACGGTTCCTGCGCTTTCGCGTTTTTGTGATTTTATGTTTGAGAACTGCTCCGACTCATCCATCGTACGGCGAAGCCATAATACAGCTACTGCACCCATCGCTCCAATAATGAATGGAATACGCCATCCCCAAGCTTTCATATCTGGTTCGCTTAGTAATTGCTGAAGAACAATTTGAACTCCTAACGCAACCATCTGTCCGGCAACGAGCGTTACATATTGGAAGCTTGAATAAAAACCACGGCGTCCACTACTAGCCATTTCAGATAAATATGTTGCGGAAGTTCCATATTCTCCGCCGAGTGACAACCCTTGAAGTAACCGAGCAAGAACTAAAATAATTGGCGCCATAATACCGATACTTTCGTAACTCGGTGTACAGGCGATAATTAAAGAACCACCGGCCATAACTGTAATGGAAAGCGTTAAGGCTGCCCGGCGTCCGTGCCGATCCGCATAGCGTCCCATTAATAAACTTCCGATAGGGCGCATTAAAAATCCAACTGCGAAAATAGCTGCTGTGTTCAGTAACTGACTCGTTGGATCTCCTTTAGGAAAGAACTCTGCTGAAAAATAAACGGCGAAAGCAGAGTAAACGTACCAGTCGTACCATTCAATTAAATTACCGACAGAACCTTTGAAAATATTGCCGGCGACTCGATTAGATTTTACTTGAGCCATACTAATTCCTCCTCTTGCTTATAAATAAAATGATAATTATGAAAGCGTGTTCATTGTAGTTGAATTGTACTGTCCTTTAAATAAAATCTCAATATTATGACAATTTTATTCTTTTTGTACTTTATGTACATGGAGAGTTTTTATAGTTGCTTCATTTTCAGTTTTGTCATAATAATAGAAAAAGGAGATTGATAGTTTTGAATATTTTATCAAAGGATATGAAGCATGAAAAAATCACGCAAAGTGTCATTACAAACGAAAATAGTAAGCTTAATTATCGCGTTAATTTTATTTGTCGTTCTCCTATTAGCCGGAATATTTGTTTACATTCAGTCCGTTGATACGAAGCGCCAAGTAGAACAGTTAGCACTGCAAACGGCTAAATCTCTTTCTTTTATGCCAGCGATAAAAGAGGCTTTTCAATATAACGAGCATAAAAGTACCATTCAATCCATTGCGGAACAAGTTCGTGAGCAAGCTGGTGCAGATTACGTCATTGTAGAAGATCGCTATGGGGTTATGTATTCACATTCTAATTCGGAGTTGATTGGTACAAAGAGTAACAACCCGTATAACTATGAGGCACTTACTTTTGGTGGTTATTATACACTCGAAGGAAATGGTACAAGTGGTCCAGCTTTAATGGCGAAGGCACCTATTATTGTTCATAACGGAGACTACGATCAAGTAGTAGGCGTTGTGACAGTAGAGTTTTTAATAAAAGGTATCGAATCTAACATATTAAGCAGAACGAAAGAAATTATGCTCTTTTCATTAGCAGTATTATTAGTCGGCATTGTTGGTGGCATTCTTTTAGCGCGTAGCATCAGGAAAGATACACTCGGTTTAGAACCGAATGAAATCGCAGCGTTATACCGTGAAAGAAGTGCGATACTACTATCTATAAAAGAAGGAATTATAGCTATTGATCAAAACGGTTTTATTACGATGATGAACACCTCGGCAGAAGAAATGCTTTATGTAAATGGCGATTATATGCAGCAGCACATTTCAAAGGTTTTACCGGAATTTAATATGGAAAGAGTGCTAGAAAACGATCAAGAAATCGCGTTTCAAGATAAAGTGTTTATTTTAAACATGACACCGATACTCGAAAATAATAGTACGGTAGGCGTTGTATGTAGTTTTAGAGATAAAACAGAACTGCAAAACTTAGTGAATACGATATCTGAGGTAAGAAAGTATTCAGAGGACTTACGTGCTCAAACGCATGAATTTACAAATAAACTTTTCGTCTTATCAGGATTACTTCAGTTAGGACATTACAAGGAAGCGATTGAATTTATCCAACAAGAATCTAACATTCATCAAAGCCAAAACCATATTTTATTCCATCAAATTCATGATGCAAAAGTACAAGCAATTTTATTAGGAAAAATCGGAACAGCATCTGAGAAGAAAATCGATTTTCATATTGAAGGAGATAGTGCGCTGCATCCGTTACCAGACCATATAAAAGTTTCGCACCTTATTACGATTCTTGGAAACATAATCGACAATGCATTTGATGCGGTGAGTGAACGAGAGGAAAAGAGTGTTTCCTTCTTCGTTACGGATATTGGACACGATATTGTGTTTGAAGTGATAGATAGTGGAGCAGGGATACCGGCACAAAAAATCACGTCCATTTTTCAAAAAGGATTTTCAACGAAAGGAAATAGTCGTGGTTACGGACTAGCAAACGTGAAAGAAATGGTAGATCTACTAGGGGGAACAATTGAAATTCAAAACGAGAAAAACGGAGGAGCTATTTTTACAATTTACCTTCCGAAAACATTGAGAGAAAGTACATAACAAACAGGGGGATGAACATATGTTGAAGGTTGCAATTGCAGAAGATGATTTCCGCGTCGCGCAAATTCAAGAAGAGTTTTTATCGAAAATAAAGAACGTAAAAGTGATTGGAAAAGCATTGAATGCGAAAGAAACGATGGAATTACTACAAAGAGAAGAAATCGATTTGCTTCTATTAGATAATTACTTACCAGATGGGATCGGAACCGACTTATTACCAAAAATCCATGCTGACTTTCCAAGTGTTGACGTCATTATGGTAACGGCGGCGAATGAAAACTATATGCTAGAAAAAGCAATTCGAAACGGCGTAAGCAACTACCTTATAAAACCAGTCACGTTAGAAAAATTTGTTCGCACAATTGAAGACTATAAAAGAAAGAAGCAACTATTACATAGTAACAATGAAGTAAATCAAGCACTCATCGATAATTTCTTCGGGACTTCGCAAACACAAGACATAAAAAACTTACCGACAGGTGTTGATCCGTTAACATTGCAAAAAGTGAAAGGAATTATAAAAGGATTCGACGAGGGCATTACAATAGAAGAAATGGGAGAACAAATGGGTGCCTCCAGAACAACCGCAAGAAGATATTTAGAATACTTAGTAGCGACCGGCGAATGCACAGTAGAGTACACATACGGCATTATTGGACGACCAGAACGAAAGTACCGAATAGGACGAGGACTATGAAAAAACGATTATTACTATGTATATGGATCATGACAGGAGTAATAGCTGGTTGTTCCTCGGAAAAATCCCATACGAATACAGTGAACATAGACAAAGTAGAAATCATTGCGCCAAACGTTCCAGGAGCCGGATGGGACTTAACAGCGCGGGCGATGCAAAAAACGCTGACAGAAGAAAAAATCTTCACAAAACCAATCACAGTCACAAACAAAGTAGGTGGCAGTGGTGACGTCGGATGGAAATATACGAAACAAAAAGGCGGTCACGTACTGGCGATTAACTCAAGCTTACTCATAACGAACAACCTACTAGGCCACAGTAAACTAACATATAAAGACTTTACGCCGCTCGCAACTCTCGCATCGGACTGGGAAGTCGTTGTCGTATCAAAAGACTCTAGCGTAGAAACCGCAAACCAACTAATGAAACAACTAAAACAAAACAAGAAAAACTTCAAAATCGGTGTTGCCCCAGGCCTAGGAAACGACGATCACCTATCCTTCGTACAAGTTAGCAAAGCATTCGGCATAAACCCTGCCGAACTACAATTCTTCGTCTACGAAAACAAAGAAAAAATCATAAACGCCCTAACGAACAAACAAATAGGCGCCGCAACCATGACCCTATCCGAAGCCGAAAAACAATACAAAGCCGGCAAAATAAAAATACTAGCCGTATCCGCACCAAAACGGATAGACCGACTACCACAAATCCCAACATGGAAAGAACAAGGAATCGACGTCATATTCCAGCACTGGAAAGGAATCATGGGCCCGAAAGATATGACGGAGGAAGAGGTTGCTTATTGGGATGGTGTTATTAAGAGGATGGTGGAGAGTGATAGTTGGAAGGGGATTTTGAGGGAGCGGGGTTGGGATTCTTATTATAAGGATAGTGGGGAGACGAGGGGGTTTTTGGAGGAGAGTGATTTTAGGTACGAGGAAATGGTGAAAAAAGAGGCTTAAAAGGGAAGTGTTCAATCAGGCTTTATTTTTGTAGTTACTTCTATATAATATAAAAGAGATGAGAGTGTTAGGCTAATTACATTAAAAGGGCTAGATAGGGACAGATAAAATCTAGCTTACTGATTAAAAATATATTAGTCGTTAAAAGATATAAAAGGCATTTTTCAGTCTATAAAGTGTGGAAACATAAAGTATAGAGTTTCTGTGAGATTTAAGGAGGAAATAATGAAGAAAAATATTTATGTTGTTGGAGCGGTAATTGTCCAAGATGAGAAAATTTTATGTGCACAAAGAGGGCCATCTAAATCGCTACCTCTTATGTGGGAATTTCCAGGTGGGAAAATAGAAGAGGGGGAAACACCTCAAGAGGCGTTAAAGCGTGAAATTGATGAAGAAATGCATTGTAGCGTGCAGATTGGTGAGCAAATTGATTATACAGCCTATGAGTATGATTTTGGTATTGTTCATTTGAAAACTTTTTATTGTAAGCTTGTTGAAGGAAGTCCGGTTCTAACTGAGCACGTAGCAATTAAATGGTTATATCCGAATGAACTAGCAGCTTTAGAGTGGGCACCTGCGGATATCCCGACTATTGAGAAATTATCAAAAGAATCGATTGTAAAGTAATTTGAAAAAAACTATTCGTTTTATACGGATAGTTTTTTATATTTGTAATAAATTTGCACTTTAAATCAGTGAGTAATACAATTAATATAAAAAATTGTCATAAATGGTGATCATATGGAGAATTTCATTCAAAAATTAGAGGGGTCTTTATATAAAGGGTTTATTGATCAAAAACATAATCATCCTGGAATATATAAGCCGAAATTATTAGTAAACAATACGAAAAAAAATGAAAATGTTTTAAGCTCATTATTGGAGGAGCTAGAAAATAGTACATCTTTTATTTTCTCAGTAGCTTTTATTACAGAAAGTGGGCTAGCGACTTTAAAATCACATTTCCTTGATCTTAAACAAAAAGGGGTTAAAGGACGTATATTAACATCTACATTCTTAAACTTTAATACACCAAAAGTGTTTAGAGAGTTAATGAAACTTGAAAATGTAGAAGTAAGATCAACAAATTTATCTGGTTTTCATTCAAAGGGATACATATTTGATAACAAAACACATTGTTCATTAATTGTCGGTAGTTCAAATCTGACTGCACATGCTTTGAAGGTAAACTATGAATGGAACGTTAAGTTAACATCGCATGAAGATGGAGAGATTGTACAGCATTTTAAAAACCAATTTGAAGAAGTTTGGGAGCATTCTCAAGTATTAACCGAAGAGTTGATTGCAAATTACGAAACAATATATGAGCAAGCTGCAGAAAATAAGTTACTAGATCGAGTTATAGAATTACCTGGTCAATATCATAATTCAATTGAAGAAGCTTTGAAAATTAACCCAAATAAAATGCAACAAGCTGCGTTACAAGAAATACAAGCTATTCGAGACGCTGGAAAAGAAAAAGGCTTAGTTATCTCTGCAACAGGAACGGGGAAGACATATCTTTCAGCATTTGATGTCAGAAATTTTGCACCTAAACGGATGCTATTTATTGTTCACCGAGAGCAAATATTAAATAAAGCGAAATCAGATTTTCAAAAAGTTCTTGGTGGAATAGATGAGGACTTTGGAATTTTATCAGGGTCAAATAAACAAATAAATGCTAAATATTTATTTGCGACGATCCAAACTATTTCAAAAGAGGACACTTTACACCAATTTGATCCTGAGCTATTCGATTATATTTTAATAGATGAAGTTCATAAAGCTGGTGCTAGTTCTTATCATAGGGTTATTGATTATTTTAAACCGAAATTTTTAATGGGAATGACTGCTACACCTGAACGTACAGACAACTTTAATATTTATGAGCTATTTGATTACAATATTGCTTATGAAATTCGTTTGCAAGAAGCACTTGAAGAAGATATGCTTTGTCCTTTTCATTATTTTGGAGTTACTGATTTTGAATATAATGGTGAAAAGATAGATGACACTACAGTTTTATCTAAACTTGTTACAGAAGAACGAGTGGATCATATAGTTGAAAAAGTAAAATATTATGGTTTTTCTGGTGAGAAAGTAACAGGACTAATGTTTTGCAGCCGAAAAGATGAAGCAGAACAATTATCACACGCCTTAAATAATAGAGGTTTTCGCACATTTGCATTAACAGGAGATCATTCCCAAGAGGAAAGAGAATTGCGCGTGAATCAATTAGAAAATGGCATACTTGATTATATTTTAACGGTAGATATATTTAATGAAGGAATTGATATTCCGAGTGTGAATCAAGTTGTTATGTTAAGACAAACTCAATCAAGTATTATCTTTATACAGCAACTGGGGCGTGGACTTCGGAAACATGATTCGAAAGATTTTGTTACGATTATTGATTTCATTGGAAACTATAAAAACAACTATTTAATTCCAATTGCCCTTTCAGGAGATAGATCACAAAATAAAGATAATATACGCAGATATACAAATGACACGAGTTATATTAAAGGTATTTCAACAGTTAACTTTGAGGAGATAGCGAAAAAACAAATCTTTAAAGCTATTAATAATAGTAATTTAACAGCAATGAAATTATTAAAGGAAGCGTTTGGTGAGTTGAAAAATAGAATAGGAAGAATTCCATATTTATATGACTTTATAGTAAACCATTCTATTGATCCAGTTGTACTTGTAGATGGATATTCGAACTATTATCAGTTCCTATTGAAAATGAAAGAAGATGTGCCTACATTAACAGAGTACGAAAACAAAGTTTTAACAATGCTTTCATTGGAAGTATTAAATGGAAAACGTAAAAACGAAATCGTTTTGTTAGACTTATTATTAAAGAAAGAAAAAGTTGATAAGGATGAGTATGTAAAACAACTTGAACAATCTAATTGCTTAACAGATGATGAAACGATTACTTCAGTACAACGAATTTTTGAATTAGAGTTTTTCTCACAAAACAGTCAAAAGAAATATGGAGAAAAGCCAATTCTCTCTTTACAAAACAATAAGATATATATGTTTAATGATTCTATTCGAAAAAGCTTAGAACAAAATGAATACTTTAAGTATATGGTTATGGACATCGTTAGAAGTTCGAAGGAAAAGGGCAAAAACTATGAGTGTGATAGTAACCTTACTGTATATAAAAAATACTCAAGAAAAGATGTGTGTAAACTTTTAAATTGGCATAATGATGAGAGCTCAACTATGTATGGTTATAAGACAAAATATTATACTTGTCCAATATTTATCACATACCATAAAAATGATGAGGTAGAATCCAGTGTGGACTACGGTGATGAATTCCTTAATCAAGATGTTCTTAAATGGTATACAAGAAGTAATAGAACATTAAAATCGAAGGAAGTTCAAACAATTATTGACGCTAAAGAAAATAATATTGATGTTCATATTTTTGTGAAAAAAGATGATGACGAGGGGAGCGACTTTTACTATTTAGGAAAAGCGAGACCTGATAAAGCAAGTGTAGAACAAACTGAAATGCAAGATAAAAATGGAAAAGAACTACCGGTTGTTACGATGAATATGATTATGGAGAAATCGGTTGATAATAAGCTTTATGATTATTTAAAGGATAGTAATGTTTTGTAGGTATATTAAATTTTTAATATCTTTATGTTTCTAAAATTATTAAGCGAATATAGATGGGGCTGTATCAAAATGACATCGGAGTATGCTTTTGATATGGTCTTTTTTATTGGAATTTAATATGTTTTTTATTAGATTTGTGGATTCATTTAATTGGTTTAAGCAGAATGTGGAGATGGGTCTTTCTAATCGAAGTAACCGATAACTAACCCCTCCGAAGCCCCTTACAAGCCCCTACCAAGTAATAAATCACTAAGAAAAAACATAACAAAAACAAAAACACCAACAAACACCGTAGTAGTAGTCAAAAAAATTTTAAAATAACACGCCAAAAACCCTGACTCCCTCCCATATATATTATGAAGGGGCTTTTACTTTTGAACGGAGACGGGAGGAATTAGGATGGCGGTGTATCGTAATGTGCAGGTGAATTTTTGGCAGGATGATTTTGTTTTGGATTTGACGCCGGAGGAGCGGTATTTTTATGTGTACTTGTTGACTTGTTCGAAGACGACGCAGTGCGGGATTTTTCCTTTTCCCAAGCGGTTAGCTGAGATGGAGACGGGTTATAATCGGGAGACTGTTGATAAGCTTGTGCAGCGTTTTATTGATTATGGAAAGATTCTTTATGATGCGGATACTCGGGAGCTATTCGTTTTGAATTGGCTTCGTTATAATCCTGTGACGAATACGAATGTGGAGAAGTGTGTGCTTCGTGAGCTGAAGGGTGTGAAGAATAAGGAGTTTGTACATATGTTTCTTCAGAAGTGCGCTGAGGAAGAGCTGAGTGTTCCGATGCTTTTAGCACATTTCGGTATGCCTGATGATTTGGCTGTGGATGATGTTGAGCCAGTTTGTGAGGAGGTAGCGGAAGAAGCGGTTGTAGAGGAAGAAACGGGAAGTCGTGTGTTTTCTTTTTATGAGCAACATTTCGGTAGTTTGTCTCCTCATACTGTGGAGGAACTGAGTGCGTGGATGGAAGATTTGTCAGAGGAGCTTGTGCTGAAGGCTCTTCAAATTGCGTTTGAGAATAATAAGCGGACGGTTGCTTATGTGAAGGGGATTTTGAGAGGCTGGCACGGGAAAGGATTTACGAAAGTGTGTGAGGTTGAGGCGGATACAGCTAAGTTTAGGAATAAGGAGTCGTCTGTTAGTACGGGGGAGACGGAGGAGTTTTTGGCGAGGTGTGAGGAGTGGGAGCAGAATGCGCCGTCTGAGGAAGAGTTGCAGCGCTTTTTAGAGGAGCGCGGGTGGCGGCCATGAGTATTCAAAATGTGGAGGCGGAGAAGACGGTGTTAGGTTCTCTATTACTTGATGGAGAGCTTATTAAGGAGTGCCGTTTGACGGAGCAGTATTTTTCTATGCCAGTACATAAGTCTATATTTCAGTTAATGCGAAAGATGGAAGGCGAGGGGCAACCGATTGATCTTGTGACGTTCATTTCTAGGGTAGATCCGAAGTTTTTAGAGGGGATCGGGGGAATGGAGTATTTTATAGGGTTAATGGATGGTGTGCCTACTACTAGCAATTTCTCTTATTATGAGGGGCTTGTTCGAGGTGCGTGGAAAATGTATCAGGCCGGTGTTCTCGGGCACAAGATGGGAGAGCGTCTTATTGCGGAGAAGAGTGAGAAAGTTATCGGTGAGACGATTACGGCACTTTGTGAGTTAGAGGAAAAAGACTCTGTATGTGAGTTTGATTTGAAGGATGCGTTAGTTGATTTGTATGAGGAGCTTCATCAAGATGTGAAAGAGGTTACTGGTATTGAGACTGGTTATACATCGTTAAATAAGATGACGTGTGGACTTCAGGAAGGAGATTTTGTCGTTCTTGGTGCGCGTCCTTCTATGGGGAAGACTGCGTTTGCGCTTAATGTTGGACTGCATGCGGCGAAGTCTGGAGCGGCGGTTGGATTGTTTTCGTTAGAGATGAGTAGTAAGCAATTGTTAAAAAGGATGGCTTCTTGCATAGGTGAAGTGTCAGGAGGTAGGCTGAAAAATCCGAAGCATCGTTTTGCGATGGAAGATTGGGAGAAGGTAAGTAAGGCGTTTGCGGAGATTGGTGAGTTGCCATTTGAGATTTACGACAATGCAGGTGTTACGGTGCAAGATATTTGGATGCAAACCCGTAAGTTAAAGCGGAAACACGGTGATAAAAAGCTTTTAGTCATTGTAGATTATTTGCAGCTCATTACGGGCGATCCGAAGCATAAGGGCAATCGATTTCAAGAGATTAGTGAGATTTCTCGTAAGCTTAAGTTATTAGCACGTGAATTAAATGTTTGTGTAGTAGCACTGTCACAGTTATCTCGTTCTGTAGAGTCGCGGCAAGATAAGCGTCCGCTTTTATCAGATTTAAGAGAGACCGGACAAATTGAGCAAGATGCGGATGTCATTATGCTTATGTATCGCGAGGATTATTACGATAAGGAAACGAAGCAGAAAGAGATGACGGAGATTCATGTGGCGAAGCATCGGAATGGGCCTGTGGGGAGTTTTAAGCTGAGGTTTTTGAAGGAGTTTGGGCGGTTTGTGGAGATTGGATGATAAAATAGAAGAAAGCATATAAAAAGGTAAAGGAGTGGTTACGGATGACAAAAGTAGGTCGTTTATATGAACAAGAGAAGCAAGAAGAAATTGATAAAGCACTTTCGGCAGCTGGAATGCTCTTTAAAGGAATGAGTGTAGAAGAAATAGCTAAAAAATTAGATGTAACAATTGAAAAGGTGAAAGAGTGGGAGAAGCGTTTATCTCATTAATCGCTGAGGTAATGGCAGCGTCTGTATAAATTTATACAAAAATAGCCGAATATTTATTATATAATAGTCGGCTATTTTTGTACGGAGAAGTTGTTAGGTTTAATACGCAAATCTTTTGATTTGCTCTTGAATATGTTCCTCATTTCCCCATAAAGAAAGATCTTCTCTCTGCAGTAATCCATTGCTGCAAGTCATCTTGGCTACGTCGGACAAGTCGATTTACTAAAACATCATGCCATACATAATCCTCTAATAGGTATATATGAACGGGGTCATCTGTATAAAAAGCAATATTACGCTCTTCAAGTGAGGGTCCATAAATCATCTCTTTAGAATCTATCGATACAATAAACCAATGTTCTGTAGACAAGGTTTCTGTATAAGGTGTTATGCGATGTGCTTCTAGATTTTTAATGGGATTTTCAACATGTAGGGTAATACCTTGTATTGTAACTTTATCAGCTACTTCAGATAGATCTTTTTTTAACGCTTCATACATCTCATCCCACATTGAAATGACAATACGTCGTTCTGCTTTTTTTATTAATGCCTGACAATAGCTAATGATTGTTTGATTGTCTTTTAAAGTAATCACTCGATTATCTGTTTTTTCTTCGGAAGTTTCTAGTTTTTTTAATGAATCACTTATTCCTTCATATGTAGACTGCCATTCTGATTGCGCCTTCTGTAAAAAGATTTCAACAGGTAGAGGTGAATAGCGAGTGGTGTCATTTATTTCTTCTTTCATGACAATTCCTTTTTCTACAAGGTTACCTAAAATCTCATAAATTCGCGCTCTTGGGACACCCGAATCTTTACTCACTTGGTAGGCTGTGACAGGCCCTTGTTTAACAAGAGATACATAAGATTTAGCTTCATATTCATTGAAACCAATTTTTTTAAGCTGTTGCACTATGTAGTCCACTTTTTTCGTCCTCCGATGTTTGCTTTTATCCCGCATTAACGGGCAGTAAGACCCCCACCTCAAAATTCAGCGGAAGCAAAGAAGTTAGGTGGGGGGGCGGGCTGCCCGTAAAAGCCCGATTGGTTCAACTAATAATCAGTGGCCCCACTGATTAAAGTTTCACTTTATATTTCAACGTTACAATAACTGTTTACATTTAGCAAATTATTAGTTACTATTCGAATAGTGACTAAAGGGGAGGTTAATAGTATGGATTTTTATTTAGACCCATCTGTATTAATGATTTTGATTGTTTTTGGATTTGTAGCTGCATTTATTGATTCAGTTGTAGGTGGTGGTGGACTCATTGCTTTACCAGCTTTATTATTTACAGGACTGAATCCAGCAAGTGCAGTAGCTACGAATAAACTAGCGTCGACAATGGGAAGTGCAACTAGTAATATTGTGTTTTATCGTTCTGGTAATCTTGATTTGAAATCGGCGTTTAAATTAGTTCCGCTCACTTTCATAGGTTCCATAATAGGGGCATGGACCGTTCATTTAATGAATCCAGAAGTACTGAAGCCATTGATGTTGATTATGCTTGGTGCGGTCGCTATTTATACGATATTCAAAAAGGATTGGGGTAGTATTTCCACTCATAAGAAATTGTCTGGTCGACACGTCATTATTTTTACCTTTTTTATTTTTGCTATTGGTTTTTATGATGGATTTCTAGGTCCTGGAACAGGTTCGTTTTTAATGTTTTCTCTTTTATTTATTGGGTATGATTTTTTAAAAGCAGCAGGTAATGCGAAGCTTCTTAATTTAGGAAGTAATGTTGGTGCATTGTTGATGTTTATGTATGTAGGGCAAGTCAACTATGCATATGGTTTTATAATGGGGATTGCTCAAATTGCTGGAGGAGTTGTTGGCTCCAAGTTTGCTATAAAAAAAGGAAGCGGGTATGTTCGTGCTCTTTTCATTACAGTAACTTGTTTATTGTTAGCGAAAAATCTGTATGACTATATTCAGTAAGTAATTAAAGAACGTAGAAAAGGTTAAATACGCAGATTACATAAAATATAAGAAGACACTAGGGAGAAAATTCCTTTTAACATTTTTTAGATGCTACCTTATTTGAAGATAGCATCTAAAAAGAAAATCTAAGTGAAGAGAATGAAAAAAAATATAAACTCATATTTTTCCATATGAAATTTCATTTGTTTTATTTACATAATATCTTTACAATCATTTGATAAAATAAAGTCAACTGCATATTGTGAGGGTGGGTGGTTATCCCTTCTTTCCATTTGGAAGGAAAGGGGGTGATAATATGGAGTTTTTGTTTGACCTTGTAAAAGAATTTGTAAAAGCGACTGTGCGCGAAGTTTCAGCGTATTTTTTGCGGAAGCAACTTCTGGGTAAAGACAACAAAAAACCCACTCCGCGCCGTAGGAAGCAAAAGGGTGGGTTTCGTAAAAAATAATAACGTATAATAACCACCACCCTATACGGTAGCAGTTAAGGAAGAGATGTTAGCGCATCTCTTCCTTTTATTATATGCCAATTTATTCGCTGTTACACTTATATAGTATTCTACGGAAAATATATCATATTCCTATTTTGTGGTCAATTTGATCCCGCTTTAACGGGCAGTAAGACCCCCCACCTCAAAATTCAGTGGAAGCAAAGAAGTTAGGTGGGGGTCGGGCTGTCCGTAAAAGTCCGATTGGTGAGGGCTGATTAAAGTTTCACTTTATTGCATAATTGAAAAGGTGTAGTCTTATTCCTCTTCAAACTGAAAAATATCCCGATTAATAAGTTGGTGGAGATACCTATCCATTTCAGCAGCAGAAACGCTTTTTTTATTTTTAAACCACCATGTGCTTAATGAGGTGATTGCCCCTGAATAAAACTCAATGATTAAATCATTTGGTATCGTATGGTTTTTGCAAAGTTGATTTAATGCTTCTATTTCTTGTTTTCTCGTTTCGTGACTTAAATAATGTGTACGGGTAATAAATTGTTCATCAGACATTTGCGTTTCTAATATTTTACCGAGTTCTTCATGATGTAGGAATTGTTCCATTACTTGAAATGGTTTACTTAATCGATCTGAAACCGGTATTTCAGCAATCATCTTGCTGTATCGTTTAAATCCAAATGTTAATAAAGCATCTTTATCTTCAAAGTGTTTATAAAAGGTTGTTCGGTGTACCATTGCACGGTCACATATTTGGTTAATCGTGATCGTACTATATTTCTGTTTTGATTGCGTCATTAATTCAAATAAGGAATCCCACAGTAATTTATGTGTACGTCTAATACGTAAATCAAGTTGTTTTTCATTATCATTCATCTACAATTCTCCTTTTTTGTAGATTAAATATACAGTGGTTGAAAATTGATTCTCCCTTTTTAATCTACATATGTATATTATATTACATGTGTTTAGGTATATTTAAAGTTTTTTAAGTAAGAAACAGGAGGAGAATCTGTAAATGAATATGACAACTAAGAGCCCTACAAGTGGCAAAGTTGATACTTCTAATTTGAAACATACCCCCATTTTAATTGCATTACTTTTAGGAGCAATGGTTGCATTATTAAATGAAACATTACTTGGTAATGCGTTAACGGTATTAATGAAAGAATTTGACGTAACCGCTTCAACGATTCAATGGCTTTCTACAGCTTACATGTTAGTAGTTGGGGTTTTAGTTCCAATTACAGCGTTACTTCAGCAATGGCTCACAACGAGACAAATGTTTTTGATCGCTATGGTAACGTTTTTAGTCGGTACATTAATTGCGGGATTCGCACCGACATTTTCCGTTTTATTAATTGGCCGTATCGTCCAAGCTGTAGCGACGGGGTTAATTACACCGTTATTAATGAATACGATTTTAATCATTTGTCCACCTGAAAAACGTGGTGCGACAATGGGATTAATCGCACTCGTGATGATGGCAGCTCCGGCAATTGGCCCTACATTATCTGGAGTAATTGTGGATTCATTAAATTGGCGCTGGTTATTCTATATTGTTATTCCTATCGTGATCATTTCCATTATGATTGGGATGAAGTACATTCAAAATGTTTCAGAGTTAACAAGGCCAAAAGTAGATTACCCATCTATCCTTTTATCGACATTAGGATTTGGCGGGCTTGTGTATAGCTTTAGTGCATCGGGTGATTTAGGATGGTTCGATGCAAAAGTGTATGGCACTTTAATTGTTGGGCTTATCTCATTATGTATTTTTGCCGTTCGACAATTGAAAATTGAGAATCCAATTTTAGAATTACGAGCATTTAAAGTTCCGATGTTTACATTATCAGTTGGATTAATTGTCATTGTGATGATGTCGTTATTTTCAACGATGACTTTATTACCGATGTTCTTGCAAACCGTTTTACTCGTTACAGCTTTTAAATCAGGAATTATCATGCTTCCGGGAAGTGTTATTAGCGCCATAATGGGACCAATCGCAGGTAAACTATTTGATAAATTTAGTCCGAAAGTTATTATCGTTCCCGGCATTGTGTTAGTAGGAATTGCAATGTTCTTATTTAAAGGCATTACTCCTGATACATCAATGGTACAAATTATTATTATGCATAGCGTATTAATGGTTGGACTCATGTTTGTCATGACAGCACAAACATACGGTTTAAATCAATTAACACCAGATTTATATCCGCACGGAACAGCACTATTTAGTACGTTGCAACAAGTAGCTGGTGCAATTGGTACAGCTATCTTTATTTCGAAAATGTCTTCAGGAACAACTAAGTATATGGAAAGCTCCGCAAATCCACTGGATCCAGTAGAGAAGTTAAACGGTTTAACGTCAGGGTTCCAAGGTGCATTTGCACTTGGGTTAATCTTTATTATTGTTGCATTTATCGTATCGTTATTCTTAAAAGAAGAGAAAGAAGGAGTAAAGGCAGCGAGGGTTTTACAGAACGAACATTAAGGTTTATATAAAAAAGACATCTTTCCCTAGAAAAGATGTCTTTTTTATATTTTTTTGTAACACTTGTTTTAGTTGTCTTCATACATAAGAATTGGTATGTAAAATATTGTATTTTTTGAACGTGAATAATTATTGAGAATAACGATGCAAAGCTGTGCTAATAACTAAAAGTCCAATAATGAGAGAAAGTGTTCTTATAATAAGTTCTGCCACTAATAGTTCACCAAATGATTTAGTGACATCGTATATAGATCCTGTTATGAGAATAGGTGCAATCATGATTATAATTCCAATTATTATTTGAAGAAGTAGATTGATGTTTTTATTCAAGACAATCACCTCCAAAAAAATAGGGAATGAGAATATGTTTTTTTTGTATTATAAAATGATTATATCGTATTACATTAGACGATGAGAATATTTTTAGATAGTAGAAATTAGAGACTCTTCAATAAAAAGGAATTAAATATGGTATTCTTTAGTTAATGTATGTAAACGAAGATAGGGGAAATGAAGATGGACAAGAAGCTAAAGTATTGGCTAGCATCTATTATAGGGGGAGTAGTACTTGCAACTGGTATGACTTATGGAATGTTACAGTTTGCTGAAGTCCCGCTTAAGAGTGAGGACCATGTTTTTGCAGAGGTTAATAAAGAAGACATACTATCGAATGAAGCAGAAGTGAAAGGTTCAAATGCACAACTTTACATTACAGTAACTTCTACTGAAGAAGAAGTTATTTCAGCTATGCATAGCATGACTCATCAAAAAGTAAAAGCGTGTGAAGGAAAGGGAGCAACCCCTATGTCCAAAAAGAATGCAGAGAAAGTAAGAAACATTCTAAACGGAAACAATTTCAAGAACAAAGAAGAGCTATTAGCAATTACTGAAAGATGGGCAAATAGAGATTTTAGTAAAATTTTAGAAGAACATAACTATTTTATTAAACTTCAAGGTGGCAAGATAGGTGAAGCTACAGTAATGGATAAGATAGACGAGCAAGTATTCTGTTTCAATACTTTCGGTGATGATGTAACGGCTGCATTAGTTAAATCAGGAGATCTTCAAGCGTTGTAGGGTGTTTTTTCTTTAATATAAAGAAAGCCTCAAGTATTCATATACTTGAGGCTTTTCCAATGGAAAGATAGGAATGATCCGAATTCCTTACATTAAGAACAAAGTGGAATTACTCCTAAACCAATTAATAAAGCTGCAGCAACTGCTGGAATTGGTACAGGAATTTGAATACCTTCTACAAACAAGAAATACTGACCACTCACTATTTTAAAACAAACTACTTGCATGGCTATTCCTCCCTTCTTTTAGAATTAATACATTATATTAATTAATCTATTTATTGATATAGTTAAATTATTCATTTTTTAAAATATAGTTAATATGTGAATAGTTTTCGAAAGGACCTGCTCAATCAATGCGGAAAAACATAAGATGAAACGAATCCATTAAAATACATGAGTGAACCTTAGTTTTCCCCTCTTATCTAAAGGAGGAACTATTATGGGTTATGGTGGTAGTTGTGGCGGTTGTGGCTTCTCGGGAGGCTTTGCTTTATTAGTTGTGTTATTCATTTTATTAATCATCGTTGGAGCTTCTTGCTTCTGCTAAAAACTATTGGAAAATGCTTCCTGATATTATCCAACTGTATATAGTATACGGTATACTTTTTCCTCATTAGACATATAAAAATGTTGGAGGGATGTTATGAAACTAGTAGGGAAGCACATTTATATTCGGCTTTATAAAACTGCTGATGCTAACGAGTTAGCTAACTTACATATTAGAAATCGCGAATTTTTTCAACGAGTTTGCCCGTTGCTCCCAGAAGTTTTTTATACAGAAGAACATCAAAAAATACGTCTTGAACAAGCTCTAAAAAAGACAGCTGAAGGGCAAGTATACCCTTTTGGAATCTTTTTAAGAGAAAATGATAAACTGATTGGAGACATTTCATTAACTCAAATTGTTAGGGGAGACCTCCAAAGCTGTTATACGGGTTTTACTTTGGATAAGGAGCATAATACAAAGGGCTATACAACAGAGGCTCTTCAACTTGTTGTAGATTTTGCTTTTAGGGAATTAGAGCTACATAGAATTGAAGCAGGAGCGATGCTTGCTAATTTAGCATCTATTCGTGTATTAGAAAAAGTGGGATTTAAAAAAGAAGGTATAGCGAAAGAAAATATAAGGATTAATGGCAAATGGACAGATCATCAAATAGTAGCTATCATCAACAGCTTGGATGTGTAAGTTTATTTTGATTCCAATAACGATAATTATGTAACTCTTCAAACTCTACCAACAGTTTTATAGGGACCTTTACAATTTTCGGATTAGAAACTAACCTTACAAGTCTTGAAATTCCACCTAACTCTACAATTACTCTATTCGAAAATTTTACAACTAACCACACTAAGACTCTTATTTGTTTTAGTTTTAGCTTTGTATTTGCTGCGTTCGTCACATTGACTAGTAGAACATTTAAATCCACAACTCCACAAACAATTAGATTAACACCAGGGAGATACAAGGACTTTCTTATTTGAGGATGTTAAATGCCACTTCAGTTAACGCCTCATCAAGGCCATTATTTATCCAACAAACAACATATATTTTTTGTGATAAACCAAATTCATATTACTGTGAGAATAGTGATTATGGTTATTAGTAGTTATTAAAGAGGGCCTTGGCTCTTTTTTTATTTTCTTTCGACATAATATGACAATATATGAATTAATAGTTTGGTATTATTATCTAGAAATCTTACATTTATCTACAAATTATTATTGTATTTTTAATTTTTTAAATGTAAAATATTTCAATGTAAATACATACCATTTAGGGGGATAAAGAAATTTATGAAAAAATTATTAGCTTCAGCAACAGCGGTAACACTATTAACAGTGGGGTACAGTTCTTCTGCATTTGCAGCTAAGAGTCCTAATGATACAAAAAACTGTGGCCATTTTAAAAGTCAACAAGATGCTCAAGCATTCTGGGATCAAAATGGATATGGTGTTGGAAATGATCCGCACCGTTTAGATAATGATAAAGACGGCATTCCATGTGAAGATTATAAATATCCAAAGAGCACAAATACTACAACAGAAAATAAAGAAACTACTAAACCTCAAGAACAACCTAAACAAGAAAATACTAAACAGGAAAACACTAAACAAGAACCTGTTAAACAAGAAAACACTAAGCAAGAGAATTCAAAACAAAACAACCAAACAACAAATAATAAACAAGAACAAACTAAGCCTCAAACAACTGCAAAAGAAACAAAGAAAAATACTAATACAGTTGTGAAAAAAGAAACAAAAAAACAAGGTGAAAAATTACCTAATACAGCATCAAACGGTGTTACAATGATGCTAGCAAGCTTAGGATTAGCATTAGCTGGATCTGTATTAATGTTCCGTCGTAAAAAGACAAACGCATAAAATAGTTCCTTAAAACGGCAGGAGAAATCCTGTCGTTTTCAAATGGAGTGATAAAAGTGAATAAAAAACAATGGATAGGCTTATGTTTAACTGTTATTGGACTTACTATCTTTTCCTATTATTTTCTGGAATGGTATAGTGCTAGACAATCAGCAGAGTCGTTAACAACTAGCGAGGCTAAACAATATGAGATCTCCACACCTTCTAAAGAAAATGAAACGCAAAACATCAATCAAACAGAGACAGAGATAAAGACTGACACTTCATTACAAGAAGAACCTGTACAAATTCCTGCTTCAAAGGTAAACCATCAGTTAGGAGATAAAGTAGCATATTTAATTATCCCTAAAATACAAAAGAAATACTCTATATATTGGGGAGCTGATGATAAAGTACTAAAAAAGGGTGTAGGTATGTTTGTTAGTGACTTAACTACTACACCATCTGGAAATGGTCATACAGTTTTAAGTGGACATAGAGATACTGTTTTTACCGAGCTTGGTCAATTAAAGGAAAATGACCAACTTATCGTGGAATATGAAAATAAAACATATACATATGAAATTAACAAGCATTGGATAACAGATTCAGAAGATCGAACAGTTATTGTAGAAAAAAGTGAGCCGACATTAACATTAACAACTTGTTATCCTTTTGACTATATAGGAGACGCTCCAGATCGGTACATAATTGAAGCATCTCTACTTTCTATTCATTGATGAGGATGGAAAGTCCAATACACATTAGTAAAATTAAAGTGGTTATCGAGTCGGAGAAAGGCACCTTAGAGTGTCTTTTTTTATATAATTTAGTTGCCCATATGGAAAGTTTGTTATAGTTTTTTGTTTAGCGTGATTTTTTTCGAAATGCTGGCGGCACCCCATGCCCATCAACTTAAGAACAAAAATAAAATGAACTTTCGTTCAAATAAACTAAAAAACTCTTAAAACAGTTTTTGTCCTTAAAAATAAGCATGCTAAATAAACCTAATT
>NZ_JBQAHM010000016.1:0-64492 GCF_051916885.1 Bacillus cereus group sp. MYBK14-1
ATGATGGCAGAGAGGTCACACCCGTTCCCATACCGAACACGGAAGTTAAGCTCTCTAGCGCCGATGGTAGTTGGGACCTTGTCCCTGTGAGAGTAGGACGTTGCCAGGCAAAATGGAGGATTAGCTCAGCTGGGAGAGCACCTGCCTTACAAGCAGGGGGTCGGCGGTTCGATCCCGTCATCCTCCACCATATATGTCGGAGGGGTAGCGAAGTGGCTAAACGCGGCGGACTGTAAATCCGCTCCTTCGGGTTCGGCAGTTCGAATCTGCCCCCCTCCACCATTCTTAATTAATGGGCTATAGCCAAGCGGTAAGGCAACGGACTTTGACTCCGTCATGCGCTGGTTCGAATCCAGCTAGCCCAGCCATTAAGAGCCATTAGCTCAGTTGGTAGAGCATCTGACTTTTAATCAGAGGGTCGAAGGTTCGAGTCCTTCATGGCTCACCATTTTAATGAAATATGCGGGTGTGGCGGAATTGGCAGACGCACTAGACTTAGGATCTAGCGCCTTTGGCGTGGGGGTTCGACTCCCTTCACCCGCACTTTTAATAAAATAACTCATACATGTCTTGCGGAAGTAGTTCAGTGGTAGAATACAACCTTGCCAAGGTTGGGGTCGCGGGTTCGAATCCCGTCTTCCGCTCCAATTTTCAATATGACATGCCGGGGTGGCGGAACAGGCAGACGCACAGGACTTAAAATCCTGCGGTGGGTGACCACCGTGCGGGTTCGACCCCCGCCCTCGGCACCATATGCGCCCGTAGCTCAATTGGATAGAGCGTTTGACTACGGATCAAGAGGTTAGGGGTTCGACTCCTCTCGGGCGCGCTTTTATTAACGGGAAGTGGCTCAGCTTGGTAGAGCACCTGGTTTGGGACCAGGGGGTCGCAGGTTCAAATCCTGTCTTCCCGATATTTCCAAAAAACATGGGGCCTTAGCTCAGCTGGGAGAGCGCCTGCCTTGCACGCAGGAGGTCAGCGGTTCGATCCCGCTAGGCTCCACTTTATTTAATATATGTCTCGGAGGTATACCCAAGTTCGGCTGAAGGGATCGGTCTTGAAAACCGACAGGCGGTGAGAATCGCGCGGGGGTTCGAATCCCTCTACCTCCTCCATTTTTTCTTTAATGGTTTAGACATATAATAATAAAATATTTATTTTTTCCTTCATGGAGGTATACCCAAGTTCGGCTGAAGGGATCGGTCTTGAAAACCGACAGGCGGCGAGAGTCGCGCGGGGGTTCGAATCCCTCTACCTCCTCCATTTTTAAAACTTTATATTGTCGCGGGGTGGAGCAGCACGGTAGCTCGTCGGGCTCATAACCCGAAGGTCGCAGGTTCAAATCCTGTCCCCGCAACCAAATGGTCCCGTGGTGTAGTGGTTAACATGCCTGCCTGTCACGCAGGAGATCGCCGGTTCGACCCCGGTCGGGACCGCCATTTATGTTGGCTCGGTAGCTCAGTCGGTAGAGCAGAGGACTGAAAATCCTCGTGTCGGCGGTTCGATTCCGTCCCGAGCCACCATTTTTTTATGCCGGCTTAGCTCAATTGGTAGAGCAACTGACTTGTAATCAGTAGGTTGGGGGTTCAAGTCCTCTAGCCGGCATCATTTAGGGGCATAGTTTAAAGGTAGAACTGAGGTCTCCAAAACCTCCAGTGTGGGTTCGATTCCTACTGCCCCTGTAAAGTATATGGGCCTATAGCTCAGCTGGTTAGAGCGCACGCCTGATAAGCGTGAGGTCGATGGTTCGAGTCCATTTAGGCCCACCATATATTATTCCGCAGTAGCTCAGTGGTAGAGCTATCGGCTGTTAACCGATCGGTCGTAGGTTCGAGTCCTACCTGCGGAGCCATGGCCCGTTGGTCAAGTGGTTAAGACACCGCCCTTTCACGGCGGTAACACGGGTTCGAATCCCGTACGGGTCATACAAAAAAGAGTCAGCATTATGCTGGCTCTTTTTTATTTTGTTAATCCTTTTTATTACGTTACTTTCCAGAAATAAATAAAGGAATTTTGGAAAAGCTATGGTATGTATAAAAAGGAGGAAATCATAATGACACGAGTGAGAGACTTAATGAGTACCCATATTGTACATTGTACACCGCTAGACAATGTATATGAGGCAGCTGTAAAAATGAAGGAAGAATCGATTGGATTAATTCCTGTTGTTGAAAATGAGCAAGTTGTTGGGCTTGTTACTGATCGTGATTTAGTCGTTCGAGGGATTGCTGAAAAACATCCTGGATCTAATAAGATTACAAATGTAATGACAACAAATATTATCTCAGTTTCTCCAAATGATTCTATTGAAAAAGCTACAGAGCTAATGGCACAGCATCAAATTAGACGATTACCAGTAGTTGATAGTGGTCAACTTATTGGCATGTTAGCACTAGGAGATTTAGCTATAAGGGAATCAGCAGATGATCAAGCTGGATTTGCCTTGAGCGAAATCTCAGAGCGTACAGAGTAAATTGAAACTTTCATTAACCGAGAGTTTAATGGTCACTCATAAAGAGCTAAATTATATATAAATTTCAGATACATTATTCTAGTATATATGGATTAAACTAATATGTTAGCGTGATGTATCTGAGACATTATATAATAAGTATGTGGTTAATAATTTCGACATTTTTTTAAAATTTGTTATTCTTAATTTTTAATAAGAGAAAAGATGATATACTGATAGATATAAGTATTATGAGAGATTTTGAATATAACAATATTAATTTTTAGTGGTGCGATAATAAATTAATATTTCCTACATAGATGAAAAGGGAAGGGGAATTATATGAAGGCTGTACAGGGCGATCCAAATTGGAATTTGGTTACAGATACATATATAGAACCAAATAATTTCGCTGAATTATTTTCTTTGCTTGTACCTTGTCACCCAAAAGGTGAGGGGAAAGAACGAACTATATTAGTATGGAAAGAGAAAGAATTTTATAAAGAAGAAAATTTAGCGGCATTTATCGTATATGGCATGAATAAAGCAAAGAAATTACCGCAGTTTCATAAAGATGAAATTCCAACTTTAGTGCGTATTCTTCGCTTATGCCAAGAGATTGGTTGGTATGAAGAGGCAAATGATTTTATGATAGCGCAAGGATTAGCTGAGTTTGTTCATACTTCATTGGAATATGAAACATGGGATCTTTTGACGCAATCAGTTGCTTTAAATTATTTAATTATTAAATATCGTATAGGTGAATTGACAGATAGGGATATTGAAATTTGGGATAGAGTTAAATTTAATGAGAAGTGTATAACCGATTGTAAACATTTATTATCTCATAAAGAAGTATTGGAATTTACATTCTTTTATATGTGCAAGAGAGCGAAATCATTATCAAAAGAGCAATTAAATAGTGATATGATGAGTTTAGCAATGTATTGTAATACTTTTGTATATGATTTGTATACACATGATTTATTACGGAAATATCGTAAGTGTACAGATTTCCTATCATATTATGGACCTAGTCAGGCAGTTTTAGCATGTCAAAGAGCTGTATTATCTCAAATTTCCGATCGCTTAGACCCATTAAAGACAACGCATGTAGATGATTATTTATATGTGATGAAAGAAATGATGGAGCATATGACGATAGGAGTAATGGATCGATATGGTCATTTTATTGGAAAGCTACTATCTTATGTGCCATTTTTCGAAATGATACAAGTTCCACAGCATGCATATTATTGTGAAGAATTACTGTATATTTGTAAGGGCATTGAATATAAAGAAGAAACACTACGCAATTATATATTTATACAATTACATGATTGTTTACCATCATTCTTTAGGCTATTTCTTAAAAATAAGCGTTACGCAACGATTCATGATATTCTTTTCTATTGGTGCGATGACGAACAACGAATGAGCTTAGAGAAAAAATATAATCTGAGCTTTATTTATGAAAAATATGCTTGTGGATAAACAATATTTTCGATATGAAAAATTAATATAAATTAAAAAGGATCTCCAGTTTATGTGAGATCCTTTTTTGTTAGTAAAACAAGGAGAAAGTGATTAAGACAAGAAACAACATTCCATATAGGAGAAGTTGTGCAGTATAACTTCCTTGTATACCAAAAAAAGTATTGGCTTTCTTATACAAATGCAATATGTATTTTATTGGAGCATCTTTGAAAGATTGGTACACAGTGTCTCCTCTTTCTAAGCTTCTTGTTCTTGTTTTTGTTTTTGGTTATAAGGGACATTAATATATCTAGCTACAAATAATAAAACAGCCATAAAGAATACTGGAAATACAGTAGATAAATAAAAGCCATTACTAATTATATTTGTTATGAGAGCACTCAAAAGAAAAATAGCATTATAAATATGGGCAATTTTTTGTTTTAGTTGCACTTGAAATGATTCCATCATAATTTCTAATGCAACAAAAGCAATAATAATAGATAAAAATACAATGTTTGTATTGTAAATGATTAAACAACAGATTAAACCTAAAAAGGCTACGTATTCAATTATAAGAGGTATATTGCGTGGCATACAATTTACCTAACTAAATATGGCAGTGGATTTACTGCATTTGTTTTTTCAAAATTCCATTCTCCATTATGTAATTCAAAATGAAGATGCTGCCCGTATGAATGACCTGTGTTTCCCATATGACCTATTAATTGTCCAGTTTGTACTTGATCACCAGCTTGTACAGTGCGATCCTTCATATGAGCATAAACAGTTGTATATAATTTCCCATTGATTTGATGTGCAATGAAAACAACATTGCCATAGCTAGCTGAATAATAAGATTTCACAACTTTACCTGCAGCAGCAGCTTGGATAGAGACGTTTCCTGGAGCGGCAATATCTATACCATAATGCATTTGTTCCCAGCGTATATCAAAGGTTGAGCTAATTCTTCCTTGAGCAGGGAATTTGAAAGCAGCTGGAATTGATGAAGGTTGATCTGTTTTAGCTTGTGGTTGATTTTGTACTACATAGTGTTTTGCTACATATCCGTATCCTGTGCCAAAACGAATTTTATACCAAGTACCTACAGTTTCTACTACTTGTACTTGTGTACCGTTTTGTAATGAACCGAGTAGAGCGCTACTTGTACTAGCGGTGCTACGTACATTTAGATTAGGTGTTGCAACAGTATATTTTGTATTATTTTGAACGGTGATTCCTTTTACTAAGGGTTGTGAACCATTAGAGATGAATGCTTTTTGTACGTAACCTGTTTGGCCATTATGTGATATTTTATACCATTCGCCTTGATCTTCTTGAACGGTAATAAACTTACCATTTGGTAATACATCTAAAATGGAAGATTCTAAATTAGGTTCAGAGCGAACGTTTAATGCATTAGCATTAACGATGTATTGATCATTAGATTGAAGTTTGTTTTTTAGTAAAATAGCATCTTTTTGTACATAACCTACTTTATTATGAACAGATACTTTATACCAACCATTAGTTGTTTCAAGGATGTTCACTTTTGTATTAAAGCGAATTGTATCAATTGATGTGCTTTTTACGTTATCTTCTGTATGTAATGCTACTTGATCGACTTTGACATACCCAGTTTTAATATTAGATAATTGTTCAGCGTTTGCTTTTTGTACATTTGTTTCACCCATAGAAGGAAGTAAAGAAGCAATCGCTACAGTAGTTGCTGTTAAAGCAGTAGCTTTCATATTCATGGAATAGAGACCTCCTCTAGTTGTATAGTTGTAATTTTATTATAGTATAAAGATATAATATAGTGGGGGTATTCACATAAATGTAATATGAAATCAATATAAAAATAAATTTTTTGAGGATAATGATTCCTTTTTATACAATTAATTGGGGTTTTATTTTCTAAAATAGAATGTATGTATTGTATAATTTTGATATTATGTTGATAATTAAGAAAATTAAAAAAGTTGATGATGTCTTATTAGGGTGTTATACTGACAGTGATAATTTTATAGTTTGCTAGGAGAGCTGGTGTTGCCAGCTGAGAGTAGGCCGTAAGCCTTTGATCCTTTTTATTACCTGATCTAGATTATGCTAGCGTAGGGAAGCAATTCGGACACTAACAATGAGTCCCCGTTTCTTTGCGTATAGAAACGGGGCTTTTTTATTTGAAAATTTCATATTGAAACCACTAGGGGTGCTTGACTTGCTGAGAGAGGAATAATCCTTAACCCTTACAACACCTGATCTAGGTAATACTAGCGAAGGGAAGTGGAACATCGAATAAATGTATAACTTTATTTGCTGTAACCACTTCTTATATATAGAAGTGGTTTTTTATTTAGATACATATATTGAAAGGGGATAGAGAAATGAAATTTTGCGATAGATTATTAGAAACTGTGCAACCGGTTTGGGAGATGAGTCATAATCATCCGTTTGTAGTGGGTATGGGAGATGGCACGTTAGAAAAAGATAAATTCCAGTATTATATTATTCAAGATTATTTATATCTGCTAGATTATGCAAAGTTATATGCGATTGGTGTTGTAAAAGCAACGAATCCACAAGTAATGGGAAAGTTCGCTGAACAAATTGATGGAATATTAAATGGCGAAATGACAATCCATAAACAATATGCAAAAAGACTTGGAATTTCTATAGAGGAGATAGAGTCTGCGAAACCATCTGCTAAAAATTTAGCTTATACAAATTACATGATGTCTGTATCTCAAAATGGCACATTTGCGCAATTAATAGCAGCGCTTCTTCCATGTATGTGGAGCTATTGGGAAATTGGAAAGCGTTTAAATGATATTCCTGGAGCAAGAGATCATGAGTTTTTTGGTGAGTGGATTCAAGGATATAGTTCGGAAGAATACGGTAATCTTTGTATTTGGTTAATAGATTTATTAAATGAAATGGCAGTTGGAAAGTCTGAGAAAGAACTAGAAAGATTAGAGGAGATCTTCTTATATTCCAGTCGATTTGAATATTTATTCTGGGATATGTCCTATCGTAAGGAGATGTGGGGATTTGAGGAGCAAGAACATACTACAGTTTCATAATGTTTCTTTTCATTACGATGAGAAACCAATCATCCATGAATTAAATGCTTCTATACATGAGAAAGAGTTTGTCAGTATTATCGGACCGAGTGGATGTGGAAAAAGTACTTTATTTCGCCTTATTACAGGTCTAGAAAAGGTAAGTACTGGACAGATAGAACTGACAGAAACAAAGAACCATCCTGTAGGATATATGCCGCAAAAAGATATGCTTTTGCCGTGGAGAACAATTATTGAGAATGCTGCCCTGCCGCTAGAGTGCCAAGGTGTACAGAAGAAAGAAGCAGAAGTAAAGGCAAAGGAACTGTTACATAAATTTGGTTTGCAAGGGTATGAGAAAAAATATCCGAAAGATTTATCTGGTGGTATGAGACAACGTGTATCTTTTATTCGAACTTTATTAACAGGCGGGGAGATATTGCTGTTAGATGAACCATTTAGTGCGTTGGATGCTTTAACGAAGACCTCTTTGCAAGAATGGTTGTTTGAACAATGGCAAGAGTGGGAAAAAACAATTTTATTCATTACTCATGATGTTGAAGAAGCGTTATTTCTTTCAAACCGAGTTTTAGTAGTGGAACAGCAGCCGATAACGACTTTGACTGAGCGGACTGTACCGCTTGATCATAACAGAACACGAAAAGATTTATATAAACCGGAAGTATTAGCGCTGAAAGATGAGCTTCTTAGTATGTTACAAAGGCAGGTACTTGTGTGATGAACCGATTGAAAGAATTAGTTCCTGCTATTACACTTTCTAGTATTTTACTAGCTGTGTGGGAAATAGGAGCAAGAATTGTAGATGAGATGTACATTTTACCGTCACCTTCTGCGATTTTAATGAAGATATGGAAACTAAAAGACATATTATTTACAGTTCATTTACCTGCAACGTTATACGTCGTTTTAATAGGTGTTGTTATCTCTATCGTATTAGGTGTAGGGCTAGCGATGTTAATGAATGCGAGTACATGGATGGAGAGAGCATTTTATCCATTATTAGTTGCTTCACAAACGATTCCGATTACTGCGCTTGCTCCGCTATTTGTTTTATGGTTTGGATATACAATTTGGAGTAAGGTTGTTGTCACAGTTTTAATTACGTTTTTCCCAATTGCGGTCAATACGTATGATGGACTGCGTAGTACGAAAAAAGAATGGGAGGAGCTCTTAGTTACATATGGAGCAACAAAAAGAGATATTTTTCTTAAATTAAAGTTGCCGTCTGCTCTTCCTTATTTTTTCTCAGCTTTAAAAATTGCAGTTCCGCTTAGTGTTATCGGAGCAGCAATTGGAGAATGGCTCGGTGCACAAGCTGGGCTTGGATATTTCAGTAAGAGAATGATGACGCAGTTAGATGGAGCTGGCGTATTTGCACCTATTGTATTGTTATCATTATTAGCTATTTTCTTCGTCGTAATTATTTCCATATTAGAAAAGAAATTCATTAGTTGGAGGAAGCATTCATGAAATTTTTAAAGCGCATCTTTGTGTTTACATTATTAATTGCAATAATTGCAGGATGTTCGAGTAATTCAGCATCAGACAAAAGTAAAAAAGAGAAAGAAATAACAGTCATGTTAGATTGGTATCCAAATGCGGTACATAGCTTTATCTATGCAGCAATTGAAAAAGGATACTTTAAAGAAGAAGGTGTAAAGGTAAATATTAAATTCCCTTCTAATCCGACTGATCCATTAACGCTGGCAGCAGCAGGGAAGGTGACAGTTGGCTTGTATTATCAGCCAGATGTTGTTATGGCGAAAGCGAATGAGCAAATTCCAGTGAAATCAATTGGGGCTGTCGTACGTTCACCATTAAATCATGTTGTATCACTGAAATCAGCGGGCATTCAATCACCGAAAGATTTAGAAGGAAAAACAGTAGGATACTCTGGAACACCATTAAGTGAGATGTATTTAAAAACGATGGTAAAAGAAGCTGGTGGTAATCCTGATACAGTGAAAGTAGTAGATGTTGGCTTTGATTTAGTACCAGCATTAATTACGAAGAAAGTAGATGCGGTAACAGGGGCATACATTAACCATGAAGTACCTGTTATGCGTCATGAAGGCCATGAACCAGCGTACTTTAATCCAGCTGATTACGGAGTACCAAACTATCATGAGCTTGTGTTTGTAACAGGTGATAAAACGTTGAAAAAAGATAAAGAGGCGTTGCAAGCTTTCTTACGTGGTACGAAAAAAGGCTATGATTTCATGAAGAAAAACCCAGATGAAGCATTGAATATTTTATTAAATCATCAAGAAAAAGAAAACTTCCCACTTGTGCCAGAAGTTGAAAAGGAAAGTATGAAAATTTTATTAGAGAAGATGGAAACGAAAGATGAGCCATTCTTATCAGATTCAAAAGAATCTTGGGAGAAACAAAATAAGTGGCTGAAGGACAAAGGAATGACGAATGAAACCGTCCCAGCCGATGAATTATTCGAAAATATTTTAAAGTAGGCGAATGAATATGAAAAATGAGCTCCACGTAATCTCAAATGGCCATATGCCATTCGAAGAGTTAGTGAATGTAGCGATGCAAATTGAGAGTGAGATTGATTATTTGCATATTCGTGAGCGTGAGAAGAGTACGAAGGAATTATATGAAGGTGTGGAAAGTCTATTAATGGAGGGCTTTCCAGCTTCTAAAATTGTCATAAACGATCGAATTGATATTGCAATTTTATTAAATATTCCTCGTGTTCAACTAGGATATCGAAGTACAGATGTAAAGTCAGTGAAAGAAAAGTTTTCGTATTTGCATGTCGGTTATTCTGTGCATTCGCTAGATGAAGCAATAGTAGCTTTTAAAAATGGAGCGGATTCACTCGTTTATGGCCATGTATTTCCGACAGATTGTAAAAAAGGTGTGCCAGCGAGAGGGCTTGAAGAAATTTCAGACATTGCAAGGTGTTTATCTATACCGATTACAGCAATTGGAGGAATTACCCCAGAAAACACAGTGGATGTTCTTACTAACGGTGTAAGCGGTATAGCAGTTATGTCTGGAATTGTAAGTAGTAGTAACCCGTATAGCAAAGCGAAATCTTATAAGGAATCAATAAGAAAGTGGGCGGAAAAACATGTGTGAGAAGTATGATGTAGCGATTATTGGTGGTGGTGTAATTGGTAGTTCAGTTGCACATTTTCTAGCAGAAAGAGGACATAAAGTAGCGATTGTGGAGAAGCAAAGTATTGCATCGGAAGCTTCAAAAGCAGCTGCTGGTTTACTTGGTGTTCAGGCAGAATGGGATGCGTATGATCCGCTATTTGAACTTGCTAGAGAAAGCCGAGCTATATTTCCACAACTTGCAGCAGTTTTACGTGAAAAGACGGGTGTTGATATTGGATATGAAGAAAAAGGAATTTATCGTATTGCTCAAAATGAAGATGAGAAGGAAAGAATTCTTCACATTATGGATTGGCAGCAGAAAACAGGTGAAGATTCTTATTTTCTAACGGGAGACCATGTGCGGGAAAAAGAGCCATATCTATCCGAATCTATTATAGGAGCAGTATATTATCCGAAAGACGGTCATGTTATTGCACCAGAGCTTACGAAAGCATTCGCACATTCTGCAGCGATTTCCGGTGCTGATATATATGAACAGACAGAAGTATTTGATATCCGTATTGAAAATAATAAAGTGACTGGAGTTATTACAAGTGAAGGTATTTTCACATGTGAGAAAGTCGTTATTGCAGGAGGTTCATGGAGCACGAAGTTACTCAGTTATTTTCACCGCGATTGGGGTACATATCCAGTTAAAGGAGAAGTGGTTGCGGTAAGAAGTAGAAAACAACTTTTAAAAGCACCTATTTTTCAAGAAAGATTTTACATTACTCCAAAGCGCGGTGGACGTTACGTAATTGGGGCAACAATGAAGCCACATACGTTCAATAAAACTGTGCAGCCAGAAAGTATAACTTCTATATTAGAGCGTGCTTATACAATATTGCCAGCTTTAAAAGAAGCAGAATGGGAAAGCACGTGGGCAGGATTAAGACCACAATCGAATCATGAAGCTCCTTATATGGGAGAGCATGAAGAAATAAAAGGTTTATATGCTTGCACGGGCCATTATCGAAACGGTATTTTATTAAGTCCTATTTCTGGCCAATATATGGCTGATTTAATAGAAGGAAAGCAAGAGAATCATTTGCTAGATTCATTGCTTTCTAGAAGAGTTTAGAAAGGGGATGGAAGTTTGAATTTAAAAATTAATGGTAACCAAATTGAAGTGCCAGCGAGTGTAAAAACAGTAGCTGAGCTACTTACACATTTAGAGCTAGATAACAGAATTGTTGTAGTAGAGCGTAATAAAGATATTTTACAAAAAGATGATCATACAGATACATCTGTTTTTGATGGAGACCAAATTGAGATTGTAACTTTCGTAGGAGGCGGTTGATTATGTTAAACATTGGACCATTTTCATTTCATTCTAGACTTTTATTAGGAACAGGTAAATTCCCTGATTTTGACGTACAGCAAAAGGCAATTGACGTTTCTGAAGCTGAAATTTTAACGTTTGCAGTACGTCGTATGGATATCTTTGATGCAAAGCAACCTAATTTATTAGAGAAACTTGATGTGAAAAAATATACGTTATTACCAAATACAGCAGGAGCAAAAAACGCTGAAGAGGCTGTTCGTATTGCAAAATTAGCAAAAGCTTCTGGGCTTTGTGACATGATAAAGGTAGAAGTTATTGGTGATGATAGAACGTTATTACCTGATCCGGTAGAAACATTAAAGGCATCTGAAATGTTACTGGAAGAAGGATTTATCGTACTTCCGTATACATCTGATGATGTTATATTAGCACGTAAATTACAAGAGCTTGGCGTGCATGCGATTATGCCAGGAGCATCTCCAATCGGATCAGGACTTGGTATTGTAAATCCATTAAATTTGAGCTTCATTATTGAACAAGCGACAGTACCAGTTATCGTTGATGCCGGTATTGGTAGCCCAGCTGATGCGGCATTTGCAATGGAATTAGGAGCAGATGGCGTGTTA
The DNA here is from genome assembly GCF_051916885.1 of Bacillus cereus group sp. MYBK14-1. NCBI lineage: Bacteria > Bacillati > Bacillota > Bacilli > Caryophanales > Bacillaceae > Bacillus > Bacillus cereus group sp. MYBK14-1. Next base: position 12,043 of record NZ_JBQAHM010000016.1, read on the forward strand.
TTAAATACAGCTGTATCAGGAGCAAAAGATCCTATTAAAATGGCACAAGCAATGAAATTAAGTATTGAAGCAGGCCGTTTAGGATTTGAAGCAGGTCGCATTGCACGTAAGCGTTGTGCAACTGCAAGTAGTCCTTTAGAAGGAATGAGCGTAGTTGAATAATCGATATTCTCGCCAAGAACTATTTTCTCCAATTGGAGAAGAAGGACAGCAAAAGATAAGAGAAAAGCATGTGCTTATTATCGGTGCAGGTGCATTAGGTAGTGCAAATGCAGAGATGTTTGTAAGAGCAGGTGTTGGCAAGATAACAATTGTTGACCGTGATTATGTAGATTGGAGTAATTTACAAAGACAACAATTGTATGCAGAGAGCGACGTAAAGAATAATCTTCCAAAAGCTATAGCGGCTAAAAAACGTTTAGAAGAGATTAATAGTGATGTAACAATAGAAGCTCTCGTTCAAGATGTAACAGCTGAAGAGCTAGAAGAACTTGTTATAAATGTTGATGTAATTATTGATGCGACTGATAATTTCGAAACGCGCTTTATTGTAAATGATATATCACAAAAATATTCTATTCCATGGATTTACGGTGCATGTGTAGGTAGTTACGGTCTTTCTTACACAATCCTTCCTAGTAAAACACCATGTTTATCATGTTTATTACAGTCGATTCCGCTTGGCGGGGCAACATGTGATACAGCGGGTATTATATCACCTGCTGTATCTCTTGTCGTTTCTCATCAAGTAACAGAAGCTCTTAAACTGTTAGTAGAAGATTACGAATCACTTCGAGATGGGCTTGTATCGTTTGATATGTGGAAGAATGAGTATTCATGTATGAATGTGCAAAAACTTCGCCAGCATAATTGTCCTTCATGCGGAGAGAATGCATTATATCCGTATTTAAATAAAGAAAACACATCAAAAACAGCAGTTTTATGCGGGCGAAATACAGTTCAAATTAGACCACCTCATAAAGATGAAATGAATTTTGAACAATATAAAGAGTTGTTGGAAGGTCGTGTAAATGATTTAAATATAAATCCATATTTACTATCATTTTCTGTTGAAGACAAGAGGTTAGTAGCCTTTAAAGATGGCCGTGTGCTCGTACATGGAACGAAAGATATAAGCGAAGCAAAAACGATTTATCATCGCTATTTTGGATAGAAAAGGATGAGTGGGATGAAAGTGAATAAAGCTTTAACAATTGCAGGGTCTGATAGCGGCGGCGGTGCTGGAATTCAGGCAGATTTAAAAACATTCCAAGAGCTTGGTGTATACGGAATGACGGCTATTACGGCAATTACTGCTCAAAACACGCTTGGCGTTCAAGGGGTATATCCTGTTCCATTAGAAGGTATTACAGAACAGCTGAATTCAATTGGTACGGATGTAACACCAGATGCAGTGAAACTAGGAATGTTATTTAGTAGTGAAATAATTCAAATTGTTGCAGAACAAATTAAAAAGTTTGGCTGGAATAATATTGTGCTAGATCCCGTTATGATTGCAAAAGGCGGTGCATCATTATTACAGCAAGAAGCAGTTCAAGCATTAAAAGAATATTTATTACCAGTAGCAACTGTTATAACACCGAATGTCCCAGAAGCAGAAGTGTTAACTGGGATGGAGATTCATAATGTTGAAGATAGTAAGGAAGCTGCAAAAGTATTGCATGAATTAGGTGCTAAATATGTGCTTATGAAGGGCGGACATGCAGAATATCAAGGGAATGAAGTAATTGATTTCCTCTTTGATGGAGAAAAATTTATTGAGTTTAGAAGCGAGCGAATTCCTTCAAAGCAAACGCATGGAAGTGGGTGTACATTTGCTTCAGCGGTTACAGCAGGACTTGCGAAAGGATACTCAATTGAAGATGCTGTTCAAGAAGCAAAACGATTTATTAGTATAGCAATTGAAGAGCCATTGAATATTGGTAGTGGTCATGGACCGACGAATCATTTTGCATATAAAGTGAATAGAACGCGTGCATAGGTAAGTGAAAAGCCAGTTTTATAACTGGCTTTTTTTCTGTTTACTTTTTCAAAATACAGGAGTAATATATCAGCCAGAATATATTTTTTTGTAAACGCTGAGTCCAATTATATGGAGCGGAGGAACCAATTTGTGCGTAGGCACTAGGGGTGAATCTTTCAAGTTTGAAAGTAGGGCTACTCTCAAAGTCCGAATCCGACAGCTAACTTCGTAAGCGTCTTGAGAGAGGACGGTGCCATGATGGATACATCACTTCATCGATCTGATTAGTATAGGGGAATATCAATCTATGTTTGATTTCTTTTATACTAAGGAGGATGAGGTACATGGAACTAACACTTATTTGTGTTGGAGAAGAAAGTAAAGTAGATAGTTTAAGAGATTTAGTATCATTTCAACATGAGTTAATTATTTTTACAGCAAATGAAGAGATAGCGGCTGAAGTTAGGAATTGTGGGTTTGATTGGACTTATAGCTGCAGTAAGGAGCAGGACTTTACTAGTATTTGTGAGTGTATTAAGAAGGTGATTTTACTAGGGGATGAGCTTCCAATCGTTAGTTTTTTCACAGAACACATTCGCTTTTCTTTTCAAGCACCTATTACTGTTGTTACAAGGAATAAACGATATCCAGCGAGGCTCTATGAAACCATTGGAGCTAAGTTTGTCGTGTTTACAAATTGTGATAATATTTCTTTTTTATTTTTTGAATAGGGCGGGGGAAGAAATGATGAAGGTACTATTACTTGGAGATATAGCAAATCGTTGGGCAGTATCGGTAGAGCGAGTTCAAGAATTGGTCCAGATTGATCCCCTTTTTCCAGGGCCATATATTATATTACCATCAAAAGATGCTTTGTATTTAGAGATGGATATTACCGAGTATGAGCAGCTACATGCAGAATTGACACAAGTTTATATTCGTGGGAGAAATTTACGTGCATTTTTACGAGGAGAATAAAGGTTGAATAAAAAAGAGCGAATGCTGAGTGCAACAAGCTATGCACTTCATGTCATTCGCTCTTTTTATTTCATATTTAAAAGGTCATTTTTAAGAAAAGAAAAGAGAAATAAAGAAAATAGATGAAATAACAGTAATAATCTTCAATGTAAGCGTTTAAATGAATGTAAATATTATTATTTTCAGTAATTTACCCCTTTACAAGTGAAATATAGAGGAGTATATTTACTCTCATAAATCATTCATAAAATTTCCAAAAAAACCTAAAATCGCTGAGTTCCAGAAATGGAGCGGGGGAACCAATTTTGTGCATCGTCACTTGGGGTGAATCTTTCAGTTTTGAAAGTAGGGCTACTCTTTAGGCCCGAATCCGACAGCTAACCTCGTAAGCGTTTAGAGAGGAGGTTTACTTTTTGTTGTTCATTTTTTGAACACTGAGTAGAGCTCAGTGTTCTTTTTTAATATTTAAATGGTAAATTTTAACAAAAAGAGAGGGATAGTTATGTTAGATGTTGTAATGGTCGGGATTTTTATTTTATTAGTTGCATCGATGGCAAGTCTTGCAAGTTGGTCAGATAAAGTTGTGAAAGAAGGAAAGCAATCATGATGATTGTCTTATCGGTTATTGTCGCAGCAATTACAGTGTATTTAGTGTATGCATTATTAAATCCAGAGAAGTTTTAATTAGGGGGAATCATTCATTATGATTTGGGTTGCAGTCATTATTACAATGCTCTTGTTTATTTTAGTAGCAAAGCCAACGGGGATTTATTTAGAAAAAGCTTTTCAAGGTAGCAAAACGTTAGATAAAGTATTCGGGCCTTTTGAAAAACTTATTTTTAAAATTACGGGTGTAAAAGCATACAATCAAACGTGGAAACAGTACGCATTATCATTAGTTTTATTAAATGGATTTATGATCGTTGTCGTATACTTCATTTTCAGATTACAAGGTGTGCTGCCACTAAATCCAGCGCATATTGAAGGGATGGAGCCTACGCTCGCTTTTAATACAGCAATTAGTTTTATGGCTGATACAAACTTACAGCATTATAGCGGTGAAAATGGTTTATCTTATTTATCACAATTAATCGGAATTACATTTTTAATGTTTGCGGCACCAGCAACGACATTAGCGCTCGTTATGGCTTTTATAAGAGGACTTGCTGGAAAAGAACTTGGTAACTTTTTCGTTGATTTTACGAGAGCGTTAACGAGAGTGTTTCTTCCTATTGCATTTATTGCGGCACTAGTTTTTGTCGCACTTGGCGTACCGCAAACGTTAGATGGGGCGGTTACAGCACAAACGATTGATGGGGCAAAGCAAAGTATATTACGTGGACCTGTTGCATCATTCGTTTCCATAAAGGAACTTGGAAATAACGGCGGTGGATTTTTCGGAGCGAACTCTACGCATCCTTTTGAAAATCCAGGACAAATGAGTAATATTTTGCAAATGATGCTTATGATGTTATTACCAACAGCACTTCCATTTACGTACGGACGAATGGTCGGAAATAAAAAACAAGGCCGCATCCTTTTCGTGTCACTATTTATGGTATTTTTACTAGGGTTTATAACGATTACGACATCTGAACTAAACGGGAACCCGGCATTAAATGGAATGGGTATCGAACATGTACAAGGAAGTACAGAAGGGAAAGAAGTACGATTTGGAACAGTATTTTCTTCACTATACGCAACGGTAACGACAGCTGCTGAAACAGGCGCTGTTAATACGATGCATGATACGTTAACACCAATTGGCGGTTTAGTTCCGCTTGTAAATATGATGTTAAATACTGTGTATGGCGGCGTTGGAGCAGGTTTTGTAAACATTATTATGTATGCAATTATCGCGGTGTTTATATCTGGGTTAATGGTTGGACGGACACCAGAGTTTTTAGGTAAAAAGATTGAAGGTAAGGAAATGAAATTAATCGCGGTCACGATTTTATTTCATCCATTGCTCATTTTAGGATTTTCGGCATTAGCTCTTTCAACAAATTTAGGGACGGATGCTATTTCTCATTCCGGTTTCCACGGTTTGACGCAAGTGGTATATGAATATACATCGTCAGCTGCGAATAACGGATCTGGATTTGAAGGATTAGGAGATAATACACCGTTTTGGAATATTACGACTGGTTTAGTTATGTTTTTAGGACGTTACTTCAGTTTAATTACGATGCTAGCTGTGGCAGCTTCATTGAAAGAAAAAACGGTAGTGCCAGAAACAGTCGGAACGTTCCGTACAGATAATAGTTTATTTGGTGGCATCTTCATCGGAACAATTGTAATTGTCGGTGCATTAACATTCTTCCCGATGTTAGTACTCGGTCCAATTGCAGAATTTCTTACATTGAAGTAATGGAGGGTAAATGATGAGACCGGTAGTAGTAAAAGAAAAACAATTAAATGAGTCACAAATACATGCTGTAGAAGATGAAGTTAGACAAGCGAAAACGATGGATCGTGATATCGTAACACATGCGATGAAGCAATCCGTTGCGAAATTGAATCCGAAAGTCATGATAAAGAATCCGATTATGTTCGTTGTGGAAATTGGATTTATCATTACGTTCATTTTATCTTTTCTTCCAAGTAGTTCTAGTAGTATACCAGGATGGTTTAATATAACAGTTTCTCTCATTCTATTATTTACAGTTTTATTTGCGAATTTTGCAGAAGCATTAGCAGAAGGTCGTGGTAAAGCGCAAGCCGATTCTTTAAAGCAGTCGAAGAAAGATGTGTTTGCAAATGTAGTAAAAGAAAATGGAGACATTGTCCAAGTTTCAGCAACTGATCTTAGAAAAGGTGACGTTGTTATCGTAAAACAAGGAGAAATGATTCCAAGTGATGGCGAAGTAATCAAAGGATTAGCATCTGTAGATGAATCTGCAATTACAGGTGAATCAGCTCCTGTTATAAAAGAAGCAGGCGGTGATTTTTGTTCCGTAACAGGTGGAACGATGGTCGTAAGTGATGAAATTACAATTGTCATTACGAGTAATCCTGGTGAATCATTTATCGATAAAATGATTTCTTTAGTAGAAGGAGCTGCTCGTCAAAAAACGCCGAATGAGATTGCTTTAAATACAGTATTAACGAGCTTAACTCTTATTTTCTTAATCGTCGTTGTGACGTTGCCGATTTTTACAAATTATTTAGGTTTTCAAATTGATACTGCTGTACTTGTAGCGTTGTTAGTATGTTTAATTCCAACGACAATTGGTGGTTTGCTATCAGCGATTGGTATTGCGGGGATGGATCGGGTGACAAAATTTAACGTGCTAGCGATGTCAGGGAAAGCAGTAGAAGCTGCGGGCGATATTAATACAATTATTTTAGATAAAACAGGTACAATTACTTTTGGGAACCGAATGGCTCATACATTATTGCCTGTAGGAAATGAAACGATTGAGCAAGTTGGAAAGTGGGCCGCTATTAGTTCTGTTTTAGATGAAACACCAGAAGGTCGATCTGTTATCGAGTATGTGCAGGGAAAATCTATATCATATAATAGAGAACTTGCAGAACAAGGTGAGTTTGTTCCGTTTAAAGCAGAAACGAGAATGAGTGGTGTTGATTTACAAGACGGAACAAAAGTGAGAAAAGGTGCTGTAGGTGCCGTTATTGAATGGGTTGAGTCACAAGGCGGAACAATTCCGAAAGATGTAAATCAAAAAGCAGACTTAATTTCAAAAGAGGGCGGAACACCACTTGTAGTTGCAGTAGATAATCGTATTTACGGTTTAATTTATTTAAAGGATACAGTAAAACCGGGTATGCGTGAGCGTTTTGAACAGTTACGCCAAATGGGGATTAAAACGGTTATGTGTACAGGTGATAATCCGTTAACAGCAGCAACCATTGCAAAAGAAGCTGGAGTAGATGAATTCGTTGCCGAGTGTAAACCGGAAGATAAAATTGCTGTCATTAAAGCAGAGCAAGATAAAGGGAAACTTGTAGCGATGACAGGTGATGGTACAAATGATGCTCCAGCATTAGCACAGGCGGACGTTGGATTAGCGATGAACAGTGGTACGACAGCAGCGAAAGAAGCGGCAAACATGATTGATCTAGACTCGAATCCAACGAAAATTATTGAGGTTGTAGGAATCGGTAAGCAATTGTTAATGACGCGAGGTGCTTTAACGACGTTTAGTATTGCGAATGATATAGCAAAATATTTTGCAATCATTCCAGCAATGTTTACACTTGCGATTCCGCAAATGGAGGCATTGAACATTATGAAATTAACATCACCACTGTCAGCGATTTTATCAGCATTAATATTTAACGCTGTTATTATTCCATTACTCATTCCGTTAGCGATGAAAGGTATTGCATATAAACCGATGAGTTCTAATGCATTGCTTAGCCGAAACTTACTTATTTATGGGCTTGGCGGAGTTATCGTTCCGTTCATTGGAATTAAAGTAATTGATATAATTGTCGGCTTGTTCATATAAGGAAGAGGGGAAAAAGATGGAGAAGAAACAAAGTATACTATCACCAATTATCCGTATTACTTTTACATTTCTAGTGTTGTGCGGACTTGTATACCCGCTTATTGTTACTGGTATTGCACAAGCCGTGATGAAGGATAATGCGGATGGAAGTCTAATATATAATGATAAAAATGAAGTGATTGGTTCTAAATTAATCGGGCAAAACTTCACGGATCCACGTTATTTTCAAGGGCGTGTTTCTAGTATTGAATATAAGGCTGAAGCATCTGGTTCAAATAACTATGCACCATCTAATCCAGATTTAGAGAAACGAGTAGAGAAAAGTATTGAAGAGTGGAAGAAACAAAATCCGAGCGTTCCAGTTACAGAAGTACCGATTGATTTAGTGACAAATTCAGGTTCAGGGCTTGATCCTGATATTAGTCCGAAGGCAGCTTCTGTGCAGGTGGATCGCATATCGAAATTAACGAATATTCCGAAAGAAAAACTTAATCAATTGATTAAAGATCAAACAGAAGGTGCTGCGCTTGGTTTATTTGGAGAGACCCGCGTAAACGTCTTAAAGCTAAATTTGGCATTACAGGAATTAATGAAATAGTAACAGTGCTACCTCAATCTAACGGATTGAGGTAGCGTTGTTTCGAATGAAAGGTAGTGTTTATTTTGTATGCAGATGATTATGAACCGAAGTTTCAAAGGCGAACGCCAGAGGAATATTTAGAATATATTCGTCAGCAAAATTGCGGAAAGTTAAAGTTATATGTAGGAGCAGCTCCAGGCGTAGGAAAAAGTTATAAAATGCTCTTTGATGCAAGGGAAATGAAAAAAGATGGAATTGATATTGTAATTGGTTTAATTGAAACGCATGGAAGAAAAGAGACGGAAGAAGCAATTGCTGATTTAGAAAAAGTTCCTTTGAAAGAAATACAGTATAAAGGAAAGGTATTTTATGAGCTTGATGTGGAAGGAATAAAAAAACGCGCGCCTCAAGTAGTCGTAGTGGATGAACTTGCGCATAGTAATGTTCCTGGTTCTAAACATAAGAAACGTTATATGGATGTGCAGGAATTGTTAGAGGCTGGTATATCGGTATTATCAGCTTTTAATATTCAACATTTAGAAAGTGTTCATGATATTGTAGCTCAAATTACGAATGTAAAAGTAAGAGAACGAATTCCAGATTTTATTTTACAAAAAGCAAATGAAATTCAGCTCGTTGATGCAACACCGGAAGTACTTCGGAAGAGGTTAATAGACGGAAAGATATATAAAGAAGAAAAAATTCAGCAAAGCTTACAAAATTTCTTTACGCTTAATAATTTAGGAGCACTTAGGGAATTATCGCTTCGTGAAGTCGCTGACGATATGGACGAAAAGATTAGTCAAACAGTGATAGAACCAATCGGAGTGAAAGAAAAAATTCTCGTTTGTGTACAATACAGTTCAACAGCGGAGAAATTAATAAGACGGGGATGGCGCATGGCTGATCGGTTAAACGCTGAATTGTACGTATTAAACGTTGAGAGGGAAAATATAGATTCTATTTCAGCTGGAAAAAAGCAGACGATTGAAGAGTGGAAGTTGCTAACGAATCAATTTGATGCAAGTTTTGTATTAGAAGAAGCAAAGGGAAGAAAGCCAGCAGATGTTATTATTGAAGTGGCAAAAAGATTACAGGTGACGCAAATTTTACTTGGACAATCGGCTAGAACAAGGTGGGAAGAAATACGAAAAGGCTCTATTGTAAATGAAATTATGAGACAAACAAAGTATATTGATATTCATATTGTTGCGGATCAAAGAGGATAAATAGAGCCGACCTTTTTGGGGGCTCTATTTTGCTTTTTGTACAGAATGAAAACTTAGCATTTTCATTGTATATAAGATTACAAGTAAAAACATAATTGCGCCTAGGAAGAAAATCCAAAAGTAATTTTGGTTAAATAAAAGAAATCCACCTATAAGTGGCCCTGTGCCCATACCAAGATAGCGGATGAAGTTGTACATACCGATAGCTGTTGCGCGTTCTTGTACGAATTCTTCTGTTAATAAAGTAGTGTGAGTTGGCATAGAAAGTCCCATACTAAAACCGTACAAAGATGTAACGATAATGATGAATGGGATATTGATGTTATATGTGAAAGAGAATAAAACGACACATATAATATTGAAGAAACTCGTAATAAATAAAGCTTGCTTTGTTGTGAGTCGTTTTTGCAAAAACTTGTAGCAAAAACTTCCTAGCATGATAGAAAGAGACATTGGTACAAACATAAGACCAATTTTATTTACAGTTAAATGAAATGAATTTGTTAAAATACTCGGTAAAAAAACGAGAAAGCAAAAGTAAATACAAAATTGAATGAAGCCAATAAGAGTAATAGAAAATCCAGTTTTATTTTTTAAGATAAGAGAGTAATTCTTTTGTGCTTTAGATTGTTTAATTATATTTGGCTTTGTTTCTGGGAGTAGTGAAATGTTTATAATTAATAAGATAATGCCAAGTGTAGATAAAAAGAGAAATACAGATAAGTGACCATTTATACTGCCAAGATAACCACCTATGAGAGGAGCCATTGCAGGTGCGAGGGCAAGTAACATTTGGTATAGGCTCATCGCTTCTCCGCGTTCTTTTCCTTCAAATAAATCGCCGATAATCGTTGCTGAAACTACAGGTATAGCCGCTATTCCTATAGCTTGAACAGCTCTAAAAAAGAGAAATAAATAAATGTTTGCCGAAAAGGCACATCCGATTGAACCAATTGTACTAATGACTAAACTAGGGATAAGGACAGATTTTCTCCCTTTTGTATCAATTAAAGGTCCATATACGAGCTGCATAATTGCAAGAACGAATGTGAAAAGTGAAACTGTTACATTTACAAGATAAAGAGAAGTGTGAAAAGAATTTTGAATCATCGGTAAGATAGGTGTGTAAATATTTTGAGCGAAGGAACCGAGTAAGGCACTAATACAGACAACATATAAAATGAAAGTTAGTTTAGATTTTTTCATCTTGTTAACCTCCTTGTATTTTAGTTTCCTTGGAAACTAAATTTATTTTAACATGATTTTCTCACTTGTAAAGATGAAAAAATAATTTTAAAATGGTATATAGTTAAATTGTTTCTTTGGAAACTTAGGAGGCGAACGGATTGAAGCATACAACGAAGCAAATGGAAATACTGTCGGACATTCGTACACTTTTGCATAAAAAAGAAGAACATTTAAAACGACAAAACGAGAAGTTTCTTCGTGAGACAGGTGTAAGTAGTATGTCTTTATCTGAGTTACATGTAATCGAATGTATCGGAAAAAATGGTTTGATGAATGTAACGGCAATTACGACAGAAATGGGCATGACGAAGGGAGCAATCTCTAAAATTTGTACAAAGTTGTTTCAAAAGCAATTCGTTGAGAAGCTGCAAATGTTAGATAATCAAAAAGAAATCTTCTTCAGCTTAACGGAGAGTGGGAATGAAATATATAAAGCTCATGAAAAATTGCATAAGCAAGCTGAAGAAAAGTGGTTGTTACTTTTAGATGGATATACGAAAGAAGAGCAAGACTTTATTCAAAGGTTTATAAAGGATGTCTCCGGTCATTTGGAAATATAATTGGAAGAAAAAACTCCTTTTTCTCAAGTCTTTTAAATATAATTTCTGAAAGAACTCATATATAATAGAAAAAGATACTTAACATGGTGAATAATTAAAGAGTCAATATATATAGAGGAGAGAGTAACATGCTTGAAAATACGGGGTTAGTATTAGAAGGCGGCGGTATGCGTGGTGTATACACGGGCGGGATATTAGAATACTTTATGGAACAAGATTTATATTTTCCATATGTAATCGGTGTATCAGCTGGTGCTTGTCATGCAGCGTCGTATCTTTCCAGACAAAGAAATAGAAATAAAACGGTCAATATTGATTATGCATCACATCCGAAATATTTATCGTATAAAAACTTATGGAGAAAACGTCAGCTATTTGATATGGATTTCATTTTCCACGAAATTCCAGAAAAGCATGTGCCGTTTGATTTTGAAACATACTTTAATAGCCCGGAACGTTTCCTTGTAGGAACGACGGATTGTGAAACAGGGCAATCTGTTTATTTTGAAAAAGAAGGAACGAATGATGATGCGCTAAATTTATTACAAGCGTCTAGTTCATTGCCTTTCATTGCACCAGTAGTAAATTACCGCGGTAAACAACTGTTAGATGGCGGGATTTCTGATCCAATTCCAGTTCGTAAAGCGCAAGAGGATGGATTTAAAAAATCAGTCGTTATTTTAACGAGAAATCATGGCTACGCGAAGAAAAAATCAAAGTTTGGATGGATTGCAGCGAAAGCTTATAAAAAATATCCGAACCTTGTTAACACGATGCTGAATCGTTATGAAGTGTATAATGAAACACTTCACTATATTGAAAAAGAAGAACAAGCTGGCAATTTATTTGTTATTCGCCCAGAAGTGCCGCTTCAAGTAGATCGTATGGAAAAAGATATAGCAAAACTACAAAATTTATACGAGCAAGGCTATGAAGATGCAAAGAGGCAATTTGCAGATTTGCAGGCGTTCTTGCAAAAATAATAATTAGGCTGTGGAGATGGAGTTCTCTGCAGTCTTTTTATATTGCTTTTAAAAAAGGAAAATAGAACATCGAATTTCGATGCTCTACTTTTTATGTATAAAAAAATCCCTCTTTATGAGAGATTTTAATGTGGTAAGAATATCAATTGATAAGCAAACAAAATTCCAAATACATACACAAGTGGGTGAACAGCACGGAATTTACCTTTTGCCACTTTCATAAGTGGGTATGAAATAAATCCAAGTGCGATACCTGTTGCGATACTTGATGTAAGTGGCATGCTTAAGATTACTAAGAATGCTGGGAATGCTTCATCAAATGCGTCCCAATCGATGTGGCGAACTGAACCCATCATAAGACTACCAACGATAATTAATGATGGTGCAGTAATAGCTGATACACCAGAAACAGCACTTACTAATGGGCCGAAGAATGCTGCTAGTGCGAATAGAACCGCTACTGTAACAGTTGTTAAACCAGTACGACCACCAGCTGCAACACCAGCAGATGATTCAATGTAAGCTGTTGATGGTGTCGTTCCGAACATAGAACCAATAGTTGCTGAGAATGAGTCAGATAGAAGAGCTCGTCCTGCTTTTGGAAGCTTTCCGTCTTTCATAAATCCACCTTGTTGTGCAACGCCAAGTAATGTACCTGTTGTATCGAATAGTGTAACAAGGAAGAATGAGAATACAACGCCGTATAATCCGTAGTTAATTACGTCAGATACAGCAGTAATTGGATTTGAAACGATAATTCCTTCTGGTAAACCAGGCATTGATGTAACACCGTTTGAGAATGATAATTGTCCCGTGAAGAAAGCGATAATACCAGTTAATAGCATCCCGATAAATAGTGCGCCATTTACATTTAAAGACATAAGGACAATTGTAATTCCAAGTCCAGCTAATGCTAGTAGTACTGGAGCAGAGTGAAGATCACCAAGTCCAACTAAGTTTGCATCATTTTTTGTAACGATACCTGTTAAACGTAAACCGATAAAGGCGATAAATAGCCCGATACCAGCAGTAATTGCATGTTTTAAGTTTTCAGGAATTGCTTCCATTAATTTTGTACGGAAAGATGTAAATGATAGCAAAATTAAAATCATACCTGCTACGAATACAGCAGAGAATGCAATTGCGAAAGTCATGCCTTCATGCGCTTTTACAACAGAGTAAGAGAAGTAAGCATTTAATCCCATACCTGGCGCGATTGCGATTGGTAAGTTTGTAAAGATTGCCATAAATAATGTTCCGACAACAGCAGCGATAATTGTTGCTGTAAATGCTTGTTCAAATGGAACACCTGCATCTCCAAGGATAACAGGGTTTACGACAATGATATATGCCATTGTTAAGAAGGTAATAATACCTGCCATAATTTCAGTTTTAATAGAAGTTTTATGTTTTGAAAGGTTAAACATATAAACATCCTTTCTGTTTACGAATAATTTTCACAACAGTTATATATAATATTCGTTTTTTATCTATTTTGCAATAGTTTTGCATAAAAAGTTTATAACAATTCATATTTTGTGTCTTAAATTCGAATATTAATCGTAAAACGATGTGTGAATTTCAGCTTTTTATTGTGCACATGCTAAGGAAAAGGAGTTGAAAGCAGCTATGCCACAGCAAAAAAACTTTATAACAATGCCTGCGCAACATCAAAATAAGCAGCCAGGTATTGAATCATTAATGAGCCCCCTTCCGCAGTTTGAAGATGCAAACTATAAAGGAAGTGAAAAGTTAAAAGGGAAGAATGTGTTAATTACGGGAGGAGATAGCGGAATTGGACGAGCAGTTTCCATCGCTTTTGCAAAAGAGGGAGCAAATGTTGCGATTGCTTATTTAGATGAGGAAGAAGATGCAAATGAGACGAAACAACGTGTTGAAAAAGAAGGTGTAAAGTGTGTATTGTTGCCGGGGGATTTGAGTAATGAACAGCATTGTAAAGATATTGTGGAAGAAACCGCCCGGCAGTTAGGTAGTTTAAATATTTTAGTGAATAACGTTGCACAGCAATATCCGCAGCAAGGGCTAGAGTATATTACAGCAGAACAGCTAGAAAAAACATTTCGTATTAATATTTTTTCTTATTTTCACGTTACGAAAGCAGCCCTTTCTCATTTGAAGAAAGGGGATGTCATTATAAATACGGCATCTATCGTTGCATATGAAGGAAATGAAACGTTAATTGATTATTCCGCAACGAAAGGAGCAATCGTAGCTTTTACAAGATCACTTTCTCAATCGTTAGTGCAAAAAGGGATTCGGGTAAATGGTGTTGCACCAGGCCCGATTTGGACACCGCTTATTCCATCGAGCTTTGATGAGAAGAAAGTCTCTCAGTTTGGGAGCAATGTTCCGATGCAACGGCCTGGTCAACCATATGAGTTAGCGCCGGCATACGTATATTTAGCATCTGGTGATTCATCCTATGTTACTGGGCAAATGATACATGTAAATGGGGGCGTTATTGTAAATGGATAGTTTTCATTTATAAGAGCAAAGTAATGTTAATTCCACTTATTATAGGGAGCGCTAGGGGGGATATAGCTGAAAAAGTTATGTTTCATCATACTATTATTTTTCATCCTACCGGTTAGTGCTTTTGCTAATACAGATCATTTAATATTAGTAAATCTTACGACGAACCAGTTGTCTTTTTTTGAAAATGGAAATTACACAAAAACATTTCCAGTAACGACTGGAAGAGATCGTACACCTACGCCTGAAGGTAATTTTTGTATTATAACTAAATTTAAAAATAAAGAATACCATCGAAAAAAAATACCTGGGGGTGCACCGAATAACCCTCTTGGTACGAGGTGGCTTGGACTAGATAAGAATGAATATGCAATTCACGGGACGAACCGGGAATGGACGATTGGAAGTAGGGAATCAAATGGCTGTATTCGTATGCATGACAGGGATATACAATGGTTATATGACCGAGTACAATTACAAACAAAAGTAATCATTTCTCGTTTTCATACGAGCCCCGAATATGAAGCGAATAAGCTTGGTTATCGCGTTGTGAGCTGGAATGGTCGAAAAATAGAAGAAGAACAAATTGGAGTACTTACGCTAGTAGACCGTGCGGATATATATTGGCAAGAACCAAATGGACAGTTAACGAAAGTGAAAACGGTATTGCCAAATGAAAGATATCCAGTGTACTCAAAACGAAAAGATGGAATATATTATATAGGAAACAATTCGTATATTATAGATGAAACAGGAGAGAAAGTTCGTTACGAGCAAATTCCTTCTTCGATTTTAAGTAATATATATAAACGGAAATACAATGTTCCGTAATGGCTACCGTATTATAGACGGTAGCTTATTTATACTTGGAGTTTAACTGCAACTATTGTATTTTGCTGAATATAATACAGTACAGATAGGGGGCGGTTATATTATGAAAAGTGAATTTGCGTTTAAAGTTTTCTTAGTAACGACCTGTTTATTTATCGTGTATTTATATGCGTTTCTCGTCTTTTCTTTTTATGTTCCATATGTTGATTTAATATTATTCTTCGGATTTATTTGGGCGTTTGTGAAAGCGAGGGAAGGAGAGAAGAGTATATATCGGCGCATTACCCTATGCGGGACGGCCGTTCTCGTTATTTTGTACTTTTTTATTATGCATGATTTTTGGAGAGGAATGTAAAAAAAGCATACGATTAATCGTATGCTTTTATATCTGTTAATGATGGAAGAGAGGCAATTGCACCGTAATTTGTACATGTGATAGCGCCTACTTTATTTGCAAAGGAGATAAATGCTGTTAAGTCTTTGAAATGATACGAAAGTGTATGTTCACTTTGGGCAATCTGATATAACATTGCTCCAACGAAAGCGTCACCAGCACCAGTTGTATCGACTTGTTGAATGGAAATAGAAGAGACAATAGTTTGACCTTCATTTGTCGCAAGAAGGGTACCGTCTTTTCCAAGTGTAATAGCTACTACTTTTGCGCCATAATTTAATAATTTGAGTGCAGCTTGTTGTAAATCACTCTCTTTAGAGAGCATAGTAGCTTCCTCTTGACTTACTTTTACGAAGTGTGCATGTTTTATAAAGGTTAGACAATCTTGAGAGAATTGTTCTGTATTTGTAATGAGTGCACTTCGATAATTTGGATCAAAAGAAATGAAATGGCCTTTATCTTTCGCATATTGTAACAACTGAAAATACGTTTCTTTTAATGGGCTTGATAGTAAAGCTGTCGCTGAACCGAAATGTATTAAATCATTCGTTTGTATTTTTGATAAATCAATGCTATTGAATTGATATTCACCATCTGCACCACGCATAAAAGTAAAATCACGTTCGCCATCTTGATCGATGGATACGAATGCAAGTGTTGTTTGTTTATCTTTTATGAGCATGGATGTATCGACTTGCGCACGCTGTAAAGTTTGTTCAAGAAACTCACCAAATGGGTCGTTTCCTACTTGCCCCATAAATGTAGCGTGTCCACCTAATTTTGTAATCGCAGCAGCAACGTTAGCGGGTGCTCCACCAGCTTTTTTTTCGAAATCTGAACCGTTTACTAAAGAAACATTAGTATTTCGGCACACAAAATCAATTAATAGTTCACCTATACAAAAGACATTTCTCATACAATCCCTCTTTTCAGCTTATATTGTGTGATGGTAAAGTTTAGTTTTGCATCTGAAAAGATTGCGATATGATGTTTCATGTCTTTTCGAGGAAAAACTCGGGACGTAAAGACTGTTGAACCATCGTATAAGAAAATTTCCACGATGCTTTTATCTACAAATATTTGTAGTTCTATCGTATCTTGAATATCGATTTTTTTACAGCGTTCAAATCCATATTCTCCGCCAAATTGATGGTAGAAGTTGCCCCTGTCTATAGAAATAGTACCTTGTTCCCGATTAAATGTAATGGGGAAACATTCCTCCTCATTGTGGAAGAGAGAAAGACCAAAACGTTTTGCATCTTCTGTTTTAAGTGTAACAATTAATTCATAGGAGTCTTCATCATCAAGCGTTGATAATACATTTAATCCAGCTGTTATATCTCCTGAAATGTCTTTTTTTGTTGTTCGTAGTTTTGTTAATTCTGAAACTGGTTTTTGTTTTAAGATGTTATCTTCTAATGTTAATTCACGTGGAAGTGTTAGGCAATGAGCCCACATATAATCATCAGAAGGATATGTGATTTCACTTGATCCTGCCCAAGCAAACAATAGGCGACGACTAGTAGAGTCTTCTAAAGTTTGAGGGGCATAAAAATCGAACCCTTTATCAGCTTCGTAATAGGAATCAACATGGAAATATAAATTTTTAATATCGAAATGGCCTATAGCATAAACGACATTGTATACATTGTGAAAGTTTTCTCCGTCTTTTTCAATTCCTTGCGGTGAAAAGAGAAGTACATCTTTCCCTGATAATTGGAAGTAATCGGGGCATTCCCACATAAATCCGAATTCTTTTAAGTTTGTTGTAATTTCGCCTTGGAAATGCCAATTGTATAGGTCTTGTGATTTGTATAGTAATAGAGTTCCTGTTTTATTTTCACGTTGGGCACCGAGTAACATATAGTACATATCATTATGTTTCCAGACTTTTGGATCACGTACATGTTTTGTATATCCGTCAGGAATTATATCAATAACAGGATTATTACTATATTTCGTCATCGTATATTGTGAATCCATTGTTGCCATACATTGTTTTGCATCACGGGAATCATCAGGCTTTTTTATATTCCCTGTATAAAGTAGATGAAGAAGGCCATCTTTTACGATAGCACTACCAGAATATGCACCGTGTGATTCATAGCTTTCAGTAGGGATGATGGCTACAGGCATACGCTCCCAGTTAATAAGGTCTTTTGACCTCACATGCCCCCAATGCTTCATTCCATGAATGGGACCAAATGGATACCACTGATAAAAAACGTGATATTCATCATTGTAGTATGATACACCGTTAGGATCATTCATTAATCCAAATGGTGGGTGGATATGATAAATTGGTTTCCATGAATCTTGGTTTGCAATTTCATATAAAGAATGTAATTCGTCTTTATTAGATTGCAGTATTGTTTTATATTTTGACATAGGTTTTCACCCCGTTATTATTTACTTTCTTTATATAAAATGAATGTGGCAACAAAAGCAGTGATAACTGCAATAGCGAAACCAATTATATAGTGAATCATGTTCATCATGCCAAGAGGTGCAACAATTGTAAGCATCGGAATACCTGTTAAACCGTATGCATTAGCCGCTACTTGCATCCAAACAACGTAAGCGCCTCCAATTGCGCCGCCAATAGCTGCTGCAATAAATGGTTTACCAAGTTTTAAATTGACACCAAAAATAGCTGGTTCTGTAATTCCTAAAAATGCTGAAGCTGCTGCTGGAATTGCAATTTCTTTCGTTTTTTTGTTTTTTGTTTTGAAATAGACAGCTAAAGTAGCACCGCCCTGTGCAACGTTCGCCATTGACCAAATAGGGAGTAAGAAATTGACACCGATATCTTTATTTGCGAGTAAGCCCGCTTCAATAGCGTGGAAGCTATGATGTAAGCCAGTAAGAACAATTGTTGAATACAACCCACCGAATATAAGTCCAGCTACTGGTCCTGCAAATTGATAAATTGTATTTAAAAGGTACGTAATGCCGTCACCGATTTTATATCCAATTGGTCCGATAATAATAAGTGATAAAAAGCCAGTTATAATAATTGTTAAGAATGGTGTAACTAATAAATCTAAAGAGTTCGGAACACGTTTTCGAAGTTCTTTTTCAATTGTACTCATAACATATACACATAATAAAATAGGTAAAACAGTACCTTGATAGCCAATCATATCAATATCCATACCAAGGAAATGTAAAACTGTGGGTTTTGCATTTGAAAGAGTCCAAGGATTTGTTAAGCTTGGGTGAGTTAATATACCACCAACAACTGCACCTAAGAAAATGTTTCCACCAAATTCTTTAGCGGCACTAACTCCAATTAAAATGGGTAAAATGATGAAAGCTGCACTTGAGAACATATCAAGTAATTGGATAAGTGAGTGATCTCCAGGAACTAATTTAAACGCTTTCAACATTCCGAGTAGACCCATAAGTAAACCGCTTGCAACGATAGCTGGAATAATTGGAACAAAAATATTAGATAGTGTCTTTGCTAGGCGGGCGATAGGATTCATTTTTTTCTTAGGTATATCGTTTGATGTTGTAGAATCTAGTTCGGCTATTCCAATTAGTTTTGAGAATTCATCATATACTTTGTTTACTATGCCAGTTCCAAAAATAATTTGATATTGCTCGGTCGTTGCAAAAGCACCTTTTACTCCATCGATGTTTTCGATTTCTGCAGCGTTTATTTTCGTATCATCCTTTAATATAAGACGAAGGCGAGTCGCGCAATGTGTGGCACGAGCAATGTTTTCCTTTCCACCAATATTCTGTATTACTTGAGTTGCAATTTGTTTCATATCCATAAAAATTCCCCCTTACTATAAATTCTCTTTTATGGAACCGGTTCCGTAATAAGTTAAAATAAAAAACAGGGAAATGATGTTGAAAATCCTGTTTTTAAAATGTGGAACCGGTTTTAATTTTATTATAGAGTGCCTTTATATTTTGTCAACGCTTTCTTGGATTTTTAATGTATAACGGGAGTGTAATATTTTTGGTATAGTTTTGTTTTCAACAAGCTGTGAAAGAGAAGTGGCAGCAAGCTTTCCAGCATACTCATAGTCAAACGCAATTGTCGTTAAACTAGGGTGTACCATTTCTGAAATATCATATCCACCGAATCCTGTTACAGAAATATCACCTGGTACAGAAAGAGAGTGGGAGTGAATGACTTTCATTGCGCCAAGAGCGATGTTATCTGTAGCACATACGATAAGAGTTGGGCGATTATTATCTAAAATATGTTGTACTTGTTTCATGGCATCTTCTATGCGGAAAGTTGTTTCGTAATATGAAACGTTGCAAGTCGGTTCTAAATTTTCAATTGCTTTTTGAAAACCATTTTTTCGATTTATTCCAACAGAAATATCATCTTTTTCTATCCCTAAATAGGCAATATGTCGATGGCCTTGCGATAAAACGTATGCCCCTAACTCATAAGCTGCATCATAATCATCGTGAACGAGGCAATATTGATCTTTATATTCTTGCCCGACGAATAAAATAGGGATGTTTGAATTAGCCATAATTTTTTGATGTTCATTCGTCAATGTTTTTGTTAATAAAATAATGCCAGCTACCTTTTGTTTTATAAAGTTTTCAATTGCTTGTATTTCAGTTCCGGTTGTTTGATTTGCATTTGCTACAAGCATTTGATAGTTATTTTCCTGTAATGTTTTATCGATCCCGATAAGTGTTTTCATTGTAGCGAAGGAGTCTAATCGGGGGATGATGACACCAATTAAATTTGTTGTTTTTGCTTTTAAACTTTGAGCAAATGTATTGGGAGAGAAATTTGTTTCTTGAATAATACCTTCGATTTTAAGTTTTGTTTTATCACTTACATATCCGCCGTTTAAGTAACGAGAGACTGTGCTTTTTGCAACTCCAGCCAATTTGGCGATATCTGCAATTGTTTTAGCCATAGTATTTCACCTTCGTATTCATAAAAATGTTAACTTTATTATAGGGAGAATTAGAGATGACGTAAACAAGAAGAGGGAAAGAAAAAACCACCTCACGTATATGAGGTGGAATAATTGTTAATATCTAGGCTTAAATGTATGACAACAAGTCTCTACACTCGTTGCTACAGAACTTTCTAGCGTCTCGTTTGTTAAAACAGCAGCTGTATATGAATCATTTTCAGTTTGACCAGTTTCATCTGCATCAGGCTGAACGATGATCGCACTTGCTTGACAAAAGTTACCTTGTCCCCAAAAAGAACAGTTGGAAACAGAACATCTTACTTCTGGCATAAAACCCCCTCCTTATACATTAGTGTGGGATTTTACGCCCATTTCATGTGTAGAAGGAGTTTCCTTTTCTAATTACTTTTTCGTTTGTTCAAGCCATTCTTTTAATTTGTCTTTCGGCTGTTCACCGCTAATACGGCTCACTTCTTTGCCATCTTTAAAATGAATGATTGTTGGTGTACCTTGAATTTTATATTCATCCCAAGGAGCATCTAATTTTTCAATATCCATAACTTTCATATCAACGTTCAAGTCTTTAGCCATTGGCACTACGACAGGAGATAATTTTTGGCAATGAACGCAAGATGTTTGATAAAAGTATACTGTTTCTTCTTTTTTCTCTTTTAAGTTCTTTTGAAGATCTGAAAGAGAAATTTTATTTGTGTAGTAGTCAGGACCATCTGTTTGACTACCAGTAGCATTATCAATTTTTTGGCTAGTTGAAGCGTTTTTTTCTTCCATTTGTGTTACAGCGAAAATTGCCGCAAACAAGGCGATAATAATACCACCAAATATAAGCATTTTTTTCATTCTTTCATCTCCTTATTTGTTTTTGATGACAATAAAGCTACAAACAGCGATTGTAATAAAGCCGATAAGTGCTAAAAACGGGATTGTCACAAAACCGAACCAGTTTATGTATTCTCCCGTACATGGTACACGTCCACAAGCTGCCCCAGCAGCTGAAAATGCTGCGACTTTTTGAATTGCATAGTGATATAAAGAAATACAAGCACCAATAGTTGCGATTGGTAAAGAATAACTTGCAATGCGATAATCTTTCTTTGCTACAGCGATACCAAGCCATAAAACGAATGGATACATAAAAATACGTTGATACCAACAAAGAACACAAGGCTCAAATTTCATGATTTCGGAAAAGTACAGACTTCCTAGTGTAGCGATAAAAGAAGCTCCCCATGCGGTAAGTAAAGCATATTCTTGCTTTTTTTCTCGTCCCATATTTTATACCTCTCTTATAATAGTTACATACTAAATTATAGTATGAAGTAGTATGGAAAAGAAAGAAAAAATATGTTTATCAATAAAAGTTTTATAAGGAGAAACTTTTATTGATATAAACATTTTAAAAAAGCGCCATTCTCCGGAAGAGAATAGCGCTATATTTTACATTTGAATTTGTTCTACTTCTTCTACATGCGACTTTTGGGATGCGTGGTCAATATATTGAAATAGGAGCTGCAATTGTTTATCAACTTCTGGAAGTTCTTTACTGTATTGATAAGCGTGTAAAAAATGCTCAATACGTTTAGAAAATAATTGATCGTTCGTTTGAACCATGAGAACGAGTAATTTATCCCAATTACAGCAATACGTGTAATAGAGAGCTTTATCATAGTCGTTATATGTTTGCACTGTGTACCCTCCTTACCGAGAGTTATATATAGTGTGTGATAAGTAAGGGGAAATACACTTGAAAGAATTTGTTAAGAAAAAAAGTGAATGAAAAGAAAAAACGAGGAGTTTCCTCGTTTTTTAAGCTTTTGGCATTGGCGTAGGTGTTGGTTTGCCATAGCCTTCTTTGTATTTATTATCGATATAGTTACGAATTTCAAGCGTTGATTTTCCTTTTTGTTTCATGGAAGCAGATTCAACTGCGATTTCTAGGCAATTGACGCAAGTCGTTGCATGGGAGTCCCAAACAACTTCACCATTCTTTTTAATTTCACGAATAAAGCAGTTTTTATTATTTTTATGTCCTACACTTTCACCGCAACCACAATAGCATGGAATCCAATCTAATAGTTCTGCATTTTGTCCAGCGACAGTGTAGATATCTTTCATTTGTGGATCAAGCTTGTCTAGGAAGGTAGGAAGTGTGTCGACTCCTTTTGTTTTCTCTTGAATGTCAGCTTGCTGAGTGTGCGATGCGTGGTCATGTTCTTCTTTTTTTGATTCAGAAGATTTTTGGTCATTTGTACTAGTACTTCCGCATCCAGCAAGAATTAAGCTTAGTACTGCAAGTAAAGAAAATACATACTTTTTCATTCGCTTGTCCCCTTTACAAATGTATTAATCAAATTGTATCAGACTAAGGGACACCTAGGGAGAAGTTTTTTTTGAACGATTTTTGAAGTACCATCTTAGTGAATGAAACAAAAATAAAATTGGGATATAAGCGTATACAATATATAAACCCGCTTGAGATAGTACGGTATTTAATGTGTTGATACTTTCACGGTTTGTGAAAAGTAGAGAAGCTGAAAATATGATGAAAATAAAAAACGGTAATGTAAATTTAAATGAAATATGAAAGGAACGCTTCATCGTTTGACATGATGACCAAATGGTTAAGCAGAGGTTTGGTAAAATAATTAAAAACCAAACGAAAATAATAATATATTCAAAGCGCTGGATAAAAGGAACTTTAATTATTTTTAACATCGTTAAAGTAGGCCAAATAGTACGGTTTAATTGTCCCTCGCTGTAATACATAAAAGATACGATAGCTAAAACTACATAAATTAAGGTGCTAAAAGCAATTCCAGCATGGGCCCATCGCTTTAAAGATTTTCCTTTTTCAATAAAGGGATAAAAGATAAGAATTGTTTCAAACCCCAGAAATTCCAATGCGGATTGTTTTGCAGATATAAGCATGTCAAAAGGTGAATGTGTAAAAATAGGTAAAATATTACGAAAATGAGCATATTTCATTGGATAGATTAAAAAGAATACAACGAAAATAGGAAGAACAATACCCCAAAAACATATCCCTGTCACAGAACGGAAGCCACCTTTTATAATGTAGTAAGTGACTAATAAAAACATAAGCGTAAGTTTCCATAACTTAATGGTAGGGAAAATCCAAACTTGTATCACTTCCATATACGTACGAAGAACCGTAAGGCAAAATAATAAGCAATAAAGAGTGAAAATTACAGAAAATATAGAGCCAACCCATTTTCCAAAGGTTGTTGTATGAATGCTAATTAAATCTCCGTCTTTTTCAAGCATTTTTAACATACAAAACAGCACAATATGAGTTGCAATTCCCGCAATAATAAGAGAAATCCAGGCATCATAACCAGCGTTTTTTAAAATTACACGTTGATATCCGAGAATTCCTATACCAATCTGGAGAGAATGCAATAAAATAAATGCAAAATATGGAGAGACTGTCTTTGTTTTATTCATTGTATTCATTGCTTATTTCACCTCACTATTCTCCGATTCCAGATTGTACAATATTAAGATCTAAATTTACATCCACCGCTACATTTTTATACATATTTCGAATTTGTGTTATATTCCATTTTCTCGTATGGCTTCTAATTTCATCTCGTATTCCTAAAGGATCAATTTCCTTTTCTTGAAATTGTTTTATTAGATCTTCACAGTCTTTTTCAACATTTCGTTCAATTTGTTTTTTTATATAGTTGATATTTGTTTCTTTTCTTAAATCAATCCAATTAGGAGAGTTTTTAATTAATCCATTTAATTTTAAATGGATTTTTACTTTTGGTATGTCGCCAGTTTGATCTATATTATACTTATTTTCCCCAGCTAAGTTTTGTATAACAACCATACCTTTATGTTTATCCTTTTTTATCGCTGCTTCGTAACGTCCATTTTTCGTAGGATTAATAAGTAATTTTGCTAAAACAGAATGTCTTTTATCCGTATACATGACGACTTTATCGCCTTTTAAAAAGGCAAGCCCTTTGACAGCGACAGAATGATTATCGTCCATTTTAATATAAGGAACATAGGCATCACATACGGAAGAGTAATAATTATATAAAAAAGTGTTTAATTCGGTTTGTGGAATGTTTTCATTTCTTATATTTTGTTCGAGTAAGTCAGCAATATATAAAGACCCATTTTTTTTTCCGTAATTTAAAAGCTCTTCAGCTGATCCATCTACAATTGCTAGTTGTACATCACGCCCGATATTTGGGTCACGTTGTAAGTTAGTAATAATCTCTCCCATTCCGCGTTCTCCTAGAGCTTTTCCAAATAGGACGACACGCATTTGACCTACAACGACATTGTGAGGAGATTTTGCATTTAATCGTGAAGCGATTGTCTCAAGTGAACGGGCAGATGTTGATTGCGTTTCTGGTTTAGACTTTACACCATGTGTGTACTCTGGGAATAGAATAGTTCCTTGGAATCTTTTCTTTTTTGTGATGTCAAATCCAGCGATATGAATAATACGCTGCGTATCCACTATATAGGTTTGTGTACAGCCAGTTTGTAAAATGAAGAAGATAATGATAATAAGGTGCAATAAAAATTTTTTCATTCATTCTCACCATCACGTTTTTGCTTCGCTTTGTTTGGATTATAGCGCCATTTTGATTTTGGTCTAAGAAAAGAAGGTCTTTGAGCTGTTTGACTAAATGGTAATCGAAGAAAACCTTCTGCTGTACCTAAACCACGAAATGGATATAAAGGTAATAAATAAGGTGATCCAAGTGATTTTAATTTAATTAAATGAGCTAAAATAAATACAAATCCGACAATAAGACCTAATCCTCCGAATGCACCGGCTAAAAGAATAAGTGGAAAGCGTAATAACCGGATAGTAGAAGACATCTTTACGGTCGGTGTTGTGAAAGATGCAAGAGCGGATAAAGCAACTGCAATTAATAAAATTGTACTAGTCAAAGCTGCCTCCACGGATGCTTGGCCAATTACAATCCCCCCAACAATACCAATCGTTTGTCCGACTTTTGTCGGTAAACGCGCTCCAGCTTCACGAAGCAATTCAATTGTAATTTCTAAAAAGAGTGCTTCTAGAATGGGAGGGAAAGGTACGTTAGCTCTCGAGAAAATAATAGGACCTAGTAAATCAGCTGGAATCATTTGATAATGATATGTTAAAGCCGCTGTATAAATAGCGGAGGAAAAAAGAGAAAATATAGCTCCGAAAAAACGAATAATACGAAAGAACGATCCAATCATCCACGGTAAATAATAATCTTCTGGTGAAATGAAAAAATCCAGTAACGTTGTTGGTCCTGATAAAGCATATGGAGAGCCATCTGTTAAAATTAAAACTTCCCCGTTAATTAATGCAAATACAGCTCGATCTAATCGTTCTGTAGGTAATAGAACTGGAAAAGGTGAATTGCTATTATCACTAATAAATTGCTCAATCATAGTTGAATCAAACGGGACATCAAAGTCAATGTCTTCTAGCCGTTGTATTGCGGTGTTGATAAATTGTTCATTTGTAATTCCTTCTATATAAGCAACTGCTACTTTCGTTTTTGACATAGATCCGACGGTAACTTCTTTAAAAATGAGTTGCTCCGTTACGATATTTCGGCGTAATAAGTGGATATTTGTATCAAGGTTTTCAACGAAACCGATTTTAGGCCCGATTACGCTATACTCATTTTCTGTATCGTTATATAATCGTGTTCCTAAAACAGTACTTTCGGCACGAATTAAAGCATATTGATCAGGATTCGAATTGTTTTTTAAGCGTATTAAAATATATCCACCTAATAATTTCTCACGAATATCATCAATAGAAGGGGAGGTAATAATGTCTTCAATAGAGACGATATTACATAAATCAGAGATGTTTTGGATTTGTTCCGATTCCTTTTTTAGAGGAGTTAAAATGAATTGTTTAATAATAAGTGCTTCCACGACAGATTTATAATAAAACAAGCACAATGTTTCATTTTCAAGTACGTTATGAGAAACAAAGTCGCTTGATTCTTTCATGGTTTGTATAAATTCTGGAATAGAACAAAGTGTTTTTGTATTAGTCTTTTTTGATTTTTTAGATGATAAACCGAACATTTTCTCACCCCTAACTTACATCATTTACTTGTGTTAGTTTTTGGGAAAGACGGGAATTTATACTTAAAAATTGAAAGTTCATAAAGAAAAGGAAGAGTGGTGAATGCCTCTTCCTTTTTAGCATTTTAATTTGTTTTTTGTTCTTTAATAGACTTCACTAATTTCATCATTTCCGCTCGTATATCTTCTCTTTTTACATTTAATTTTTCGGCAATTTGTTTAATGTCCATTCCATCTTTTTTCATCTTTAATACATCATCAAGAGGAGTATTGCTTTTTTGAGAGATGATTGTTAACACAGTAAGATGACGCAATTTGATGTTATATTCTTTCATTTTTTGCTTTAGCTGATCCGGTGTGGATTTTTGCATAGTTGCTAACTGTTGTAGCAGTTCTTGCTTTGTTTCTTTATTCATATGATGCTTTTTCAGCTTACTTGGATCTATACCGAAATGCTCGGCTGTTTTCTCCCAAGATTTATTTTGCTTATAGTAAGCTAAAACATCTTTTATTTCTTTATTACTAATTCTTGCAATATGAGCAGCTTTCCAAATTTCATGTTTGTTATAGCCGAGTTTTTCTAGCGATTGCATTTCTTCTTCTGAAATTGGGTTATGGTGATGCAGTGTTACTTCTTTTGGCGTGGCAGCGGATATAGGGAAGGTGGATATCCCGCATAATAATGCTGCCATAGTCATACAAACAGCGATTTTTTTGTACATGTAAACTCCTCCTAGATGGATAATGTAGAAAACTGTACACATATCATTTCCATAAAATGTGAAATACTTGTGAACAAGTTAAGTTTTTTTATTCACAGCATGGAATGACGTTTTTAGAAGTTTTCCAACATAAAACATTGATTAATAGTAAAAAACTAAGGTATAATCGAAATTGAAAATCAATATCAATACTAATGATAAACTTATACATATAGATAAAAATAAGGGAGAGATAAATATGACTACATATACTTCCATCGCTAATGTGATTAAAGAAAGACGCTCTGTTCGTACATTTACAGACAAAGCAGTAGAAAAAGATTTATTAATTGAACTATTAAACGACGCAACATGGGCACCAAATCATAAGCACCGTGAACCATGGAATTGTAAACTATACATCGGAGAAGGCCGCAAGAAATTAGTAGATGCGGTATTAAACTCTTTCACGGAAGAAGAAAGAGCGAAACGCGGTAAAATTTTATCAGATCGTTTCTTAAGCACGCCTGCACAAATCGTTGTATATATAAATGAAGATCCACGTCAAATTCAACGTGATGAAGATTACGCTGCAACATGTGCATTTATGCAAAACTTCCAACTTCTTGCTTGGGAACGTGGATTAGGTTGCGTTTGGAAATCAGGCGGATTAAACTACAATCCATTATTTATAGAAGGAATCGGTTTAACAAGAGGCCAACGTATCGTTGGAATTCTTCATATCGGCTATTTCGATAAAGCACCAGAAGGAAAAGCTCGTACTCCGATTACGGAGAAGATGGAGATTATCGAAGGTTAATAGATGAGACATTCTCGTTTTTGCGGGGGTGTCTTTTTATTATGCAATCAATCCTCATGAAAGCTTGTTTTTCATCATACACTTTCTTAAGGGAAAGTGTAAGGAGGGAAAATAATGAGAGCAAGTGATGATAAAGCACTGCAATATGCGATTGCGGAAATTACGGAAATTGCGACTGGATTTGGGCTTGATTTTTATCCGATGCGTTATGAAATATGTCCAGCGGAAATTATTTATACATTTGGTGCATATGGGATGCCGACAAGGTTTTCACATTGGAGTTTTGGAAAACAATTTTTCAGAATGAAATTACAATACGATTTAGGACTTAGTAAAATATACGAACTCGTTATTAACTCTAATCCATGTTACGCCTTTTTATTAGATACGAACTCTTTAATTCAAAACAAATTAATTGTAGCGCACGTTTTAGCACACTGTGATTTCTTCAAAAATAATATTCGTTTTTCAAATACGAAGCGAGACATGGTGGAGAGTATGGCGGCAACAGCGGACCGTGTGAAAGCGTATGAGCATAAGTACGGAAAGGCAGAGGTAGAAACATTTTTAGATGCCGTACTTGCCATTCAAGAGCATATTGATCCGTCGCTTATGCGTCCGAAGCTCGCATGGAGTATTGATGATTTAGAAGATGAAGAAGTAGAAAAGAAAAAGGTGTCGCAATACGATGATTTATGGAATTTAGATAATCGCAATAAAAAGCAGGAACGTTCTAATGTGCGTAAAAAGAAGAAAATTCCACCACAACCAGAGAAAGATTTACTGCTCTTTATTGAAGAATATAGCCGTGAGTTAGAAGATTGGCAGCGTGATATATTAACGATGATGCGCGAAGAAATGTTATATTTTTGGCCACAGCTTGAAACGAAAATCATGAACGAAGGCTGGGCATCCTACTGGCATCAACGCATACTTCGTGAAATGGACTTAACCTCTGATGAGGCAATTGAATTTGCGAAATTAAATGCAGGTGTTGTACAGCCATCAAAAACAAGTATTAATCCATACTACCTCGGTATTAAAATCTTTGAAGATATTGAAGAACGGTACAATAATCCGACTGAAGAAATGAAACGACGAGGCGTAAAACCAGGATCTGGCCGTGACAAAATGTTTGAAGTACGCGAAATTGAATGGGACGTATCGTTCCTAAGAAACTACTTAAATAAAGATCTTGTTATGCGAGAAGATATGTACTTATTCCAGCGCCAAGGAAAAGAATATAAAGTAATAGATAAAGAATGGGAGAATGTGCGTGATCAACTCGTAAATATGCGGACAAATGGTGGGTTCCCGTACTTAGTAGTAGAAGATGGAGACTACTTAAAGAACGGAGAATTATACATTAAACATAGTTACGAAGGAATCGAGCTCGATTTAAAATACTTAGAAAAAGTATTACCATATCTTCATCAGCTATGGGGAAGAACGGTGCATATGGAGTCGATTGTGGAGAGTAAGGGCGTTGTGTTTTCTTATGATGGGAAGATGGTGCATCGGAAGTATGTGTGAGGGGAAGAACGGACATAGCATACTGTGTCCGTTCTTTTTATTTGGAACAAAGTTAAATATGCTATTCTTGAAAAAAGGGAGTTACATAGAGAAATGGAGTGATTTAAATGAGCAAAGTAGGGATATGTAAGGTTGATATTACGCCGCCTGTAGGTATTGATTTTGTCGGATATCATAGAGAGACAGGCATAAATAATGTTGAAGAACGTATTTACGGGACAGTTTTTGTATGTGAAAAAGATGAAATGAAAACGAATCCATTTTGAAGAAGATGAATCAAAATGGATTCGTTTTTT
Organism: Bacillus cereus group sp. MYBK14-1; assembly: GCF_051916885.1. Classification (NCBI taxonomy): domain Bacteria; kingdom Bacillati; phylum Bacillota; class Bacilli; order Caryophanales; family Bacillaceae; genus Bacillus; species Bacillus cereus group sp. MYBK14-1. The sequence goes on from NZ_JBQAHM010000016.1 coordinate 42,163, forward strand.
GTTTACCAGACAGGTCGTATATTTGATGATAATTTCTCTGTATTTTCTTTAGTAACGAATGTTGTTAAATCTTCTTTTAGCATCTGCATTCGTTCTGTACCTATGTTTTCAATCCATCGCTGTTCTATTTCAGCTACTATTTCTTCTTTTGCTTTCATTACTGACAAACCACGTGCGGTTAAAACGATGATTTTACCTCTTTTATCAGTAGGATGTGTTTTGCGTGTAACGTAGCCATTACTCTCAAGAGAATCCACCATTTTACTTACAGCTTGTTTGGAAATCCCCAAATACTCAGCTAGCTCTATACCAGTTGCCCCATTAGGAAGGATGCGTTTGAACATAAAACCATGTGCTGGCCTAATATCTTCAAATCCTAATTCACTTAATTTGTCATGTAGCTCAGTGATTAATGTGCTAAATGATAATGATAAAAGTGATGTAAGATCTAACTCGTTGAATGTTTGATTCATGTATATAACCTCCGTACTTGTAGTCAATTAAGTTGACTATATGTAATACCTATTGTACTATGCGTAATATAGTCAATCAAATTGACTATATTATGTTGGTAGAACAAATAATGATTTATATAATATAGAATCAATGGAGGTTTCACATGGTTAATATCGTGAAAATTAGAGGGAGTGTATTTGCACCGTATGCATCGCTGGAACCTATTAAGGACCCTGCAACAGGAAGAGTGTTTGAATATGCTGGAGATGCACGTGAGTTTACACCACAAGCTGTGAACACAAAGCGTTCAAGGTTAGAACAAGAAGTGAATATTGATTTTTATAAAAGAGAAATTTTCACATATGCAGATGCTTGTATCGTCACCGTGAAGATTACAAATTCAGATGGCTCAATTGAGTATCAAAAGGGAGAAACAAGTACAGAAAACATTGTATGTACAAATATTGTATGGAGTGAAGATGAAGTTTCATTTGAAATGAGAGCAAGTGCAAGTAATCCTTTAAACGCAGCAGCACCTGCAGCTGATTATTTTTTGACTATACGAGCTAATGAAAGTGGCACTGTGAATATTGAAGGTGTACATGATGGTTTCCCTTGCTATGAATTTTATAAACAAGTAGATTTTGGTTCGTTTGAATTGATATACACACATGATTTCAGAAAAACGGATGATACCCCAGCAGCACTAGCTGGAGAGATGGAATATAGCTTTAAAACGACAGTCTAAACATAAATATAGCGCTATTTTTTAGAAGGAAATAGAAAAGTAAAAGAGAAATCTATTGGTTTTAGGATTGAAATTATGGTCTGTTTTATTTAATAAGCATTCAGCATCTAAAATAAAATTATAGAGGTGTTTCTTATGACTAATATCGTGAAAATTAGAGCCAGTGTATTTATTCCAATGTCTTGGACTGAGGCTAAGAAGGATATGGAAACAGAAAAAGTAATTCAATTCGAAGGTGATTCACGTGAATTCACACCGTATGCGGTAAATGCGATGCGCTCTAGAGTTGAGCAAGAGGTAGTAGTTGATTTCTATAAAGAAGAAGTGTTTTCATATGCGAACACGGGTATTACGACCGAGAAGATTACAAGTCCAGATGGTTCTGTGAGTAAAAGAACAGGGAAAGCAAGTACAGAAAATATTGTGTGCACTGATATCACATGGAATTCTGAAGGTGTGCAATTCAAAATGAGTGCGAGTGCAAGTAATCCATTAAATGTATATGCACCTCCTGTGGATTATGTATTAAATGTATGTGTGAAACAGGATGGTAGTATTGATATTCAAGGGGAGCATGATGGATTCCCTTGTTTTGAATTTTATAAGCAAGTAGATTTCGGTTCATTTGAAAAAATATATACACATGATTTTAGAGAAACTGGTGATACAGCGGCAGCCCTAGGCGGGAACATGGAGTATAGTTTTACAAAGAGATTATAGGAAGTATGATAATAGAACGATGGATTGATTCATTCGTAAAGAACTTGGAAATATCTAAGTTCTTTTTTTGTTTCAAATTTGTGAAAGACATATTGATTGAAATTAAATTTTTTATAATTTATTATATACCCGTACAGGTATAGGTTTTATATGTGTGATATATGAGGGAATTAAATAATAAATAGTATGGAGGTTTGACATATGTCTAGAAAAATTGTTGTAGTAGGCGGAGTTGCTGGCGGGGCATCAGTAGCTGCAAGGCTTCGTCGTTTAAGTGAGGAAGATGAAATTATTATGTTTGAACGCGGTGAATACATTTCGTTCGCAAACTGTGGATTGCCATATTATATTGGCGGTGTCATTACAGAAAGACAAAAGTTATTAGTACAAACTGTTGAAAGGATGTCAAAACGTTTTAATTTAGATATACGTGTATTGAGTGAAGTTGTAAAGATTAATAAAGAAGAGAAAACAATTACGATAAAGAATGTAACTACAGATGAAACATATAACGAGGAATATGATGTTTTGATTCTTTCACCAGGGGCGAAACCAATTGTTCCACCTATTCCGGGCATTGAAGAAGCGAAGGCGTTGTTTACGTTACGAAATGTACCTGATACAGATCGTATAAAAGCGTATATTGATGAGAAGAAACCACGTCATGCGACGGTTATTGGTGGAGGATTTATTGGAGTGGAAATGGTTGAGAATTTAAGAGAACGCGGGATTGAGGTTACTCTTGTAGAGATGGCAAATCAAGTGATGCCACCAATTGATTACGAAATGGCGGCATATGTACATGAGCATATGAAGGTGCACAATGTTGAGCTTGTTTTTGAAGATAGTGTAGATGCGTTAGAAGAGAATGGGACTGTTGTACGTTTAAAAAGTGGCTCAGTTATAAAAACAGATATGATTATTTTAGCAATTGGTGTACAACCAGAGAGTAGTTTAGCGAAAGATGCAGGATTAGCATTAGGAGTTAGAGGAACGATAAAGGTAAATGAGAAATTTCAAACGTCTGACCCATATGTATATGCAATTGGTGATGCGATTGAAGTGAAAGATTTTGTTACAGAAACAGAAACGATGATTCCTTTAGCGTGGCCCGCTAATCGTCAAGGTCGCATGTTAGCAGATATTATTCATGGTCATACGGATTCTTTATATAAAGGTACGATGGGAACTTCTGTGGCTAAAGTTTTTGATTTAACAGTTGCTTCGACTGGAGTAAATGAGAAAATATTAAAACGATTAAATATACCCTATGAGGTAGTACATGTACAGGCAAATTCTCATGCGGGATACTATCCGAATGCTACGCCAGTGCTAATAAAATTAATCTTTAATAAAGAAAGCGGAAAAATTTACGGAGCACAGGCTTTAGGGCGTGACGGGGTAGATAAGCGTATAGATGTTATCGCGACGGCAATGAAGGCAAACTTAACTGTAATCGATTTACCGGATTTAGAATTATCATATGCCCCGCCGTATTCTTCTGCAAAAGATCCAGTAAACATGGTGGGGTATGCCGCAAGTAATATAGTAGATGGTTTTGTGGAAACGGTACAATGGCATGAAATAGATCGTATTGTTGACAATGGTGGATATCTTATAGATGTTCGGGAGCCCAATGAACTAAAACAAGGAATGATTAAAGGCTCTATTAATATTCCGTTAGATGAATTACGTGATAGATTGGATGAAGTGCCAATGGACAAAGAAATATATATCACTTGTCAACTTGGTATGAGAGGGTATGTTGCAGCACGTATGTTAATGGAAAAAGGATATAAGGTAAAGAATGTAGATGGTGGTTTTAAATTGTATGGGACAGTATTGCCAGAACGTGTTGTATATTGATATTTTTCATTTTCTATTTCAAGATTTAGTGGAAGGTGAAAACCTATAGATTAAGGTTTTACTTTTTGTTTTGCGAACATATAAGGCGAAAAATAAAAATAGGGGTTTACAAAATACCCTATAGGGTATAATATATTGTCATAGGTTATAAATAGTGACATAATGGTAATGAGGTGATTATAGGATGGAATATAATCAAGATATGAAAAATAGATTGAAACGTATTGAAGGTCAAGTTCGTGGTGTGCTTCGTATGATGGAAGAAGGAAAAGATTGCCGAGAGGTTATTACACAGTTAACGGCATCTCGTTCTGCACTTGATCGTACAATTGGACTCGTTGTTGGAACGAATTTAGAGCAATGTTTGCGTGAACAGTTTGAAAGTGGAAATGGTTCAAATGAAGAGTTAATTAAAGAAGCTGTTCAATTACTTGTAAAAAGCCGATAATCTGTCAAACGTAAGTGTTGACAGATTTTCAAAAACGTTTTAATATACCCCTACAGGTATATGTATATGAATTGTGGAGGAATCGATTATGAGTATAAAAGTGGATATGAGTTTAGATTGTAAAGGTTTGGCTTGTCCGATGCCTATTGTGAAAACGAAGAAGGCGATAGAAGGATTGGCACCAGGGCAAGTGATTGAAGTTAAGGCAACAGATAAAGGATCTACGGTAGATATAAAAAGTTGGGCGAGTAAAGTAGGACATCAATATATCGGGACGAAACACGAGGGTGATGTATTGGTGCATTATGTTAGGAAAGCAAACGAGCATGAAGTGAATGAAGTTGTGAAATATCCACATACAATTACGAATGCAGAATTACAGTCTATATTGTCTCATGGAGAAGAGAGCATTGTATTAGATGTTCGCGAAGCAGCGGAATTTGCTTTTGGCCATATTCCATCCGCCATTTCGATACCATTAGGTGAATTAGACAGCGCAGTGTTAGATGAGACGAAGCAAATTTATGTTATTTGTCGAACTGGTAACCGCAGTGATGTGGCTTGCCAAATGTTGAAAGAGAAAGGTTTTTCAAATGTGAAAAATGTCATTCCTGGTATGTTAGGGTGGCAAGGAAATGTGGAGAAATAAAATTTTTTAAACAAAAATATACCTATGGGGGTAATTAAATGGACATTAAGATGTTACAAGCAAAAGATGTTGCAGAGAAAGTTTTATTCGGAGAGTTATTCATTTTAGATGTTCGTAATGAGACGGATTATGAAGATTGGAAAATTGAAGGGAAGCAAGTTTCTTCTATTAATAAACCTTATTTTGATTTGTTAGATGGTGTAGATCATATTGTAAGTGAATTACCTAAAGATAAAGATGTTTTAGTAGTATGTGCAAAAGAAGGGTCTTCTATATTTGTGGCAGAGCAATTAACAGAGGCTGGATTAGAAAATATTTATTATTTATCTGGTGGTATGAAGGCTTGGAGTGAATATGTAAAGCCTATAAAAGTGGGAGATTTAAAAGATGGCGGAAGTATGTATCAGTTTAACCGTCTTGGAAAAGGTTGTTTATCATATATGGTTATTTCAAACGGTGAAGCAGCAGTTATTGATGCAGTAAGAACAGCCGAGGCATATGAAGAATTTGCGAAAGAGCATGGCGTTACGATTACGAATGTAATGGATACACATTTACATGCAGACCATATTTCCGGAGGACGTAAGTTAGCGGAAAAGGTAGGTGGTACGTATTGGTTACCACCAAAAGATGCAGAGGAAGTTGTCTTCTCATACGAACCGCTTGTTGAAGGATCTGTTATTACGGTGGGGGGTACTAAAATTGTAATTGACGCATTATACTCACCAGGGCATACGATTGGAAGTACGTCATTCATTGTAGATGATTCTTATTTATTATCAGGCGATATTTTATTTGTAGATTCAATTGGGCGTCCTGATCTTGCTGGTAAGGCTGAAGATTGGGTGAGTGATTTACGTAATACTTTGTATAGCCGATATAAAGAGCTATCTCAAAATTTAGTTGTGTTACCGGCTCATTATTCAAAAATAAGTGAAATGAACGAAAGTAGTATTGTTAGCGCAAAATTAAAAGATTTATTTGAGCATAATGCAGGATTAAATATTGAGGATGAGGGAGAGTTCCGTAAAGTTGTAACAGAAAACTTACCACCTCAGCCAAATGCATATGAAGAAATTCGTCAAACCAATATGGGTAAAATTCACCCAAGTGTGGATAAAGAGCGTGAAATGGAGATTGGTCCAAATCGTTGTGCAGTGCACGAATAATGAAATAAATAAAAAATGGAGGAATTGATGATGAATATAAAACAAGTGTTAGATGCGAAAGGTTTAGCATGTCCAATGCCGATTGTAAGAACAAAGAGAGCAATGGATACTTTGCAAACTGGAGAAGTGTTAGAAATACATGTAACGGATAAAGGGTCAGTTAAGGATATTCCAGCGTGGGCAAATAAATGTGGCCATGACATCGTAAAGCTTGAAGAAGAAGGCGATGTGCTGAAGTTTTGGATTAGGAAGGCGTAGTGAAGCAATAGTTTTGTAAATATAGAGAGGTTGGTTATATGAATACAATATTAAGTACGCTTTTCATTGTACTTGCTGCATGGTTTGTTATTTCACGATTTTTACCAGTGAAAGGTGTTCAAAATATAAATGGCAAAGAATTGAAAAGTATAGTGGGGAAAAAGGGGAAGTATTTTATTGATGTCCGTACAGTAGGTGAATATAGAGGGAATCATATGAAAGGCTTTCAAAATATCCCCCTAAATGATCTAGCAAGTAAGGCGAATCAATTAGATAAGAATAAGGAAGTAATCGTTATTTGCCAAAGTGGAATGAGAAGTAAGCAAGCAGCAAAGGTATTAAAGAAATTAGGATTTCAGCACGTTATCAATGTTTCAGGCGGTATGAATGGTTTGTGAGGAGGGAATTTAAAATGAAAGAAATGACAGTAAAAGAATTGGAAGAAAAATTGTTACGTAAAGAAGCAGTAAATATCGTGGACGTACGTGAAGTAGAAGAAGTAGCCGAAGGGAAAATTCCAGAAGCGTGTAATATTCCACTAGGACTATTAGAGTTTCGTATGCATGAGTTGGATAAAAAGAAGGAGTATATTATCGTTTGTCGTTCTGGCGGGAGAAGTGCAAGAGCTGTTCAATTTTTAGAAAGTTACGGTTTTCAAGTAATCAATGTGGTAGGTGGTATGTTAGCTTGGGAAGGAAAAGTAGAATAGGGAGAAACAATTTTCATGAAAAAATACCCCTATAGGTAATTGGAGGGAGAACAATATGGAACAACAGAAGAAAACAACAATCGTTTTATTTAGCGGAGATTATGATAAAGCAATGGCTGCTTATATTATTGCAAATGGTGCAGCGGCGTATGATCAAGAGGTTACTATTTTTCATACTTTCTGGGGATTAAATGCTTTAAGGAAAGATGAACATGTGAATGTAAAGAAAACATTTATAGAAAAAGTATTTGGAAAAATGATGCCACGCGGTGCTGATAAGATGGGGTTATCCAAAATGAATTTTGCTGGTATGGGACCAAAGATGATTAAAGGCATTATGAAAAAACATAATGCAATGCCTTTGCCAGATTTAATTGATTTGGCAAAAGAACAGGGGATTAAACTTGTAGCTTGTCAAATGACAGTAGATTTATTAGGGTTAAAAGAGGAAGAGATTATGGAAGGCGTAGAGTTTGCAGGTGTAGGGGCATATTTAGCAGATGCTTCGGATGGGAATGTAAACTTATTCATTTAATCACCTTCTTTTTAGAAGGAGGGGGATGTAAGGTGAGTGGAGTATTATTACTTTTTATAATTGGGTTTATAGGATCGTTTATATCAGGAATGGTTGGAATTGGCGGTGCAATTATTAATTATCCGATGATCTTATATATTCCAGTATTGTTAGGATTTACTGGCTATACGTCACATGAAGTGAGCGGTATTACAGCGGTACAAGTATTCTTTGCAACTTTTGCAGGCGCCTGGGCATACCGGAAAAGTACTGATATGAATAAAATGTTAGTTGTGTATATGGGAGCTAGTATATTAATAGGAAGTTTTATAGGAAGTTTTAGTGCAAATCTATTAGATGAAAACGCTGTAAATGTTGTTTATACAGTATTGGCGACCATTGCAGCTATGATGATGTTTGTACCAAAGAAAAATAATAGTGGAACAGTTAAGTATAATAAATGGTTAGCAAGTGTGTTAGCGTTTATTGTAGGAGGTGTTTCGGGCATTATTGGAGCTGGCGGTGCGTTTCTTTTAGTTCCTATTATGCTAGTTATTTTAAAATTACCATTGCGCATGACGATAGCGACATCTATCGCTATTACGTTTATTTCCTCAGTAGGGATTACGACTGGAAAAGTGATTACTGGACAAGTAGTTATCATTCCAGCTCTAATTATTGCGGTTGCAAGTATATTTGCTGCGCCACTTGGAGCTCGAGTCGGGAAGAGGATAAATCAAAAAGTACTACAATATATGTTATCGATTTTAATTGTCGGCACTGCTGTTAAGATGTGGATTGATATGATATTGAAATAAAAGGATGGCGCTGCTTGCAGCCCATCCTTTTATTTATGCCCAAATAACTTTCATTAAGTTTTTATATTCGTCATTCGCTAATTTATATAGCATTCTCGTATGTTCAAAGACAAGTGCTGGATTAAAGTTTGGTTCTGAGAATGCAAGAGATGTTGAAATATCAATTGCATTTTGCTTATTTAATGTGAATTTTGCAAAGCGATAAGATGTATTTAATTCATTGATGACATGTAAAATATCATTTGTTGATGTTGCATCAGGTACGTGAGCAACATTGAAGCAGTATATATCCACCGTAGGATGTTCGTTTTGGAAAGCAGCGATAAGTTGAATTTTTGCGCCAGCTTCAGTCTCTAATCCTACTGAAAAATGAACAGAGCCATCATTTTCATCTATATTTTCTTCCATGTATATATCGTTGGATTTTAAGTAGTCTTTAAAATCTGAGATGTTATGTTTTACTGCAGCTTTCATATGTATGAGCCCCCTGATAATTGGAATAGATTGCTACTATTTATTATAATTTAAAAATATTAAAAAAGATAGTTAGAAAGTTCTGATTTTTAATTCTGAAGAAATAAAAAGAAGCCGTACTCTACCTCCATAGAGTACGGCTTCTTTACTATTCATTGTCGTTAGACGATGTTTCTGTATCTTCACTGCTATTTTTGTTCTTATTTTTCACTTCATTGTTACTTGATTCGCGTTCACTTGAATTTTCAGACTTAGATTCTTTTGTCTTTTTCGAATCAGAGTCTGAGTCAGACTTTGTATATGCAGGTAGCCCAAGATGAGTACGAAGTTCATTTGTAACATTAGCTAATTCTTTTTTATCTGGATTGTAGTAGTAAGTTCGACCACCACCAGCAGATTTGCTACAAGTATCGTCACCTTTTGCCATATAGCAATCATCACCTTGGATTTGTAATTTCTCAATTTCCGAATCCGATCCATATTTATAGAATGAAAGCATATCATCAAATGTTAAGTTTGTAACGAATTGGCCGTTAATATCATCAATGATGTTGCCAACTTTTGTTACAGAACCAACACTTGTTAGTTTCTTTAAAATAGCCTCGATAACGAGTTGTTGACGTTGTCCACGCATTGCATCACTATCGATGTGTCTTGTTCTAGCAAGAGCAAGAGCTTCTTCGCCATTTAGCTTTTGAACACCTTTTTCTAGGTGAATAGCCTCAGCATTATCATTGCTATCTTGCTCAGTAAATTCAACTGGTACATCAACTTCAACACCGCCCAAGTCATCGACGATTTTTATAAATGATTTAAAGTTGAATTTTACAAAATAATCGACAGGAACATTCATTAATTTTTCAACTGCATCAATGCTTGCTTGTGGTCCACCATTTTTTCCGTTTTTAGCAGAACCGAATGCATGAGCGTGTGTAATTTTATCTTTTTTCTTTTCTATTGGAATATAAGTATATGTGTCACGTGGGATACTTAATAGTTTAACAGTTTTGCTATCTTTATTAAATGTTGCAAGTAAAAGCGCGTCTGTTCTTATAGCTTCACCATATTCTTTTCCACGGACATCGCTTTCATCAACACCCATTATTAAAACAGAGACATTGTTTGTAATAGGTTTTACAGCCTTATCACGTAAATCAGATTTATCACCGCGTGCTAAATCGTGTGCGGCATTTCGAACAGCAGAAGATGCTTTATTTACTAAAAACCAAGTATAACCGCCGCCTATTAATAAAACGAATAGTATAGCGCTTATAATAATTTTTATTTTTTTCTTATTTTTTTTCGGTTTATTGCGTGTATTTTCTTGCAAAGATGGGTTTTGCTCCATTTCCTGTACTCCTTCATTTGGATTGAAATACGACACTCATATCCACTTATTATAATGAAATTTAGCGAAAAAAAACATTACAAAACATTTACATTTCGTAAAAATTCAATATATTTATAAAAAGTCAGATTTTCTATATTATATTTTTTAGATGTAGAATAAGTATAAGTTGTTTTAGTAGAAATGAAAATATGTATTGTGAGAAAGTGATAGAGAAGTAAGATTTGTTGAAATATAGCCAAGAAGAAATGAGTAAGCTTACTTATTTCTTCTATATAATAAAGAAGAATTTGACGGATAAAGGAGAGAGCATAATGAATCATACATCATTCCGAGCAATCGTTGTGAACGAAAAGGAAAATCATCAGTTTGTAAGAAAAGTTGTTGAGAGAGAAGTAAGTAGTTTACCTGAAGGAGACGTGTTAATACAGGTTCATTATTCTTCATTAAATTATAAAGATGCTCTTTCAGCTACTGGTAATAAGGGTGTTACGAGAACATATCCTCATACGCCAGGAATTGATGCTGCAGGAGTGGTTGTGAGTAGTGAAGATGCTACCATTAAAGCAGGAGATCAAGTTATTGTAACGGGATATGACTTAGGTATGAATACCTCTGGTGGTTTCGGAGAATATATTCGCGTGCCATCATCTTGGGTCGTGCCTTTACCGGAAGGAATGTCATTAAAGGAAAGTATGATGTATGGGACAGCAGGTTTTACTGCGGCTTTGTCGGTATATAAGCTTATTGGAGCAGGAGTCAAGCCTAGTATGGGAGATGTTTTAGTAACGGGTGCTACAGGCGGCGTAGGGAGTGTAGCTGTTAGTATATTAAGTAAGCTAGGGTTTAACGTAGTAGGAGCGACAGGAAAAATGGAAGAGGAAGATATGCTACTACGTCTAGGAGCGAAAAAGGTGATTCATCGCGCGGAATTGAATGATGAATCAGGAAGACCGATGTTAAAAGGGATATACGCGGGAGTTATCGATACTGTAGGTGGACATATGCTAGAAACAGCTTTAAAAACAGTAAAGTATGGTGGTTGTGTAACGACATGCGGTAATGTGGCAGGCCAGGAACTACAAACAACGGTATATCCGTTTATTTTACGAGGTATAAGCCTTTTAGGGATAGATTCCGTGCAATGCCCAGTAGATGTGAGAAGAGATGTTTGGACGCTTTTAGCGAAAGAATGGGGAAATAAAGAGTTACTATCTTATACAGAAGAATGTACATTAGAAGAATTAGAGAAGAAGTTTGCACTTATATTGCAAGGAAAGTTAAAAGGAAGAACAGTTGTTAAAATATAATGAAAAAAGAGACGCTTAAGTTAGCGTCTCTTTCTTATTATAATGATTGTTTTAGATTGATTTTTCCTTGTTCACCTAAAACACCGTCAGCGATATTTACAGCGTGATCGCCAATGCGCTCTAAGTTACTTACCATATCGACGAAGATGATACTTGCATCACCTGAACAGCTGCGTTCGTTTAGACGTAATACGTGACGTTTACGAAGAACACGTTCCATTTGGTCGATTTTGCGTTCTTTGGCAATAACAGTTTGAGCTAGTTCAGTATCGAAGTTTGTTAAAGCTTCAACTGAGTCTTGCAGTGTTGAAATTGTTAACTCAAGCATTTCGTTTAATTCAGCTAATGCTTCATCTGATAGTGAAACACGGTTTGAAATTTGGAAATCTACAAGTTCTACAAGGTTTTCTACATGATCACCGACACGTTCAATATCTCCAACAACACCTGCTAAAACAGAATGTTTTTCAGAATCCGTAGGTGAAAGTGGCTTTTCTGATAGTAAAACTAAATACTCGGTAATTTTTTTATCTAAATTGTTAATAGCTCCTTCTAATTGAGTAGCCATGTTTGCGTGTTTTTTGTCGTGTGTATTTAAAAATTGATTTGCTTCTTTTAATCCATGTAATGAGAACTCAGCCATACGGATAATCTCTTTTTGAGCTTCAGTTAAAGCGATGGCTGGAGATTGTTCAATAAAGATTGGATTTAAATGTTGTGGTTTGAAGTCAATCGCTGCATCTTCACCACGAATAATTTTTGTTACGATCCATGCTAACACTGCAATGAACGGGAATTGAATGATTGTATTTGTTACGTTAAATGTTCCGTGTGCAAATGCAATAGTCATTTCTGGATTCAAGTTTAATGATGTTTGGAAATATTGAATTAAACTTGTAAATGGTATTAATAAAATTGTAAAGATAATTGTACCGATAATATTAAAGATAACGTGAACTAATGCTGCACGTCTTGCTGCAATTGAAGTACCGATTGCTGCTAATACAGCTGTAATTGTTGTACCGATGTTATCACCGAATAATACAGGAAGAGCTGCTTGTAAATCGATTGCACCTTGACCGAATAGTTCTTGTAAAATACCGATTGTTGCACTTGAACTTTGTACAATTAAAGTAAAGACTGTACCGACAACAATTCCTAAAATTGGATTATCACTCATGCTCACTGTTAATTCTTGGAATGATTCTAAAGAACGAAGAGGTTTCATACCTGCGCTCATTAATTCTAAACCGAAGAATAACATACCAAAACCGAATACAACTTGACCTACAGAATGTACTTTTTTATTTTTAAAGAAGAATAGTAAGATTGCTCCAACTGCCATAACTGGGAGAGCATATTCTCCGATTTTAATTCCGATAATAAATGCAGTAACTGTCGTACCGATGTTTGCACCCATAATAACACCGATTGCTTGTCTTAATGTCATAAATCCGGCACTTACAAGTCCGACTGTTAAAGCGGTTGTTCCTGAACTGGATTGGATTAATACAGTAACTAACATACCTGCTAGTACACCCATAAGTGGGTTTGTTGTAAAACGATCTAGAATATCGCGAAGACGATCTCCAGCTGCTTGTTGCAGTCCATCGCCCATGTATTTAATCCCGAATAAGAAAATACCTAATCCACCAATGAACTGGAAGATCATATCTTGAACATTATATTCCACGCATTCCACTCCTTAAATTTCATGTACGATGTAATTATTAACTGAACCTTGAGTCACTGTAAACGGTTTGCTAGTAAAATTTACACTAAATTTACAAAGGGAATAAAAGTTTACAATCCCTTAAAGAAACAACTGCATTTCATTGGTTTTTATCTTGTATAAATCTTAATTTTGTAAAGAAATCACACTTTTTAGAATAATGTTGTTCAGTCGAATATCAAGGAAAGCGTATGCAAGTTCATCGTATATTTTTTGATGAACGTTAAAAAAATATGTAGGGAAATGCATGTAGTTTTAGAACAGCAAAATGAGGGAAAACAATTCTTTTAACATGATAAAAAAGCCACTGAATTATCCAGCAGCTTTTTCCGTGTTTTTATCGCCATGCTTTTGTTTTCTTATGCTTGTAATGTAAATGAAGAGAAAAGCAATAAGTAATAGAGAGGAGTAACGATATACAGTTGCATAGTTTGTAAAGTGAGCAATAAATCCAAAGATAATCGCTCCAGCGCCGATTCCAAGGTCAAATGCGGAGAAGAATGTAGCAGTTGCTACGCCGCGTCGATGCGGTGCTACGCGGTCAATCATCCATGCTTGTAGTGCAGGTTGGATCGCTCCAAAACCACTTCCGTAACATGCTGCAGCAATAATTAAGCTCGGAATTGTCGTCGTATACGACAATAAAATAATACCTGTAAACGTTATAATAACTCCCGGAATGATGACGAATGTATGGCCTTTCGCATCATATAGCTTTCCAGAGAATGGACGTGTCACAGCGATTGCTAGTGCGTTACATAAAAAGAAGAGACTAATATCAGCTATGCCGACTTCTGTAGCAAATAGTGTGATAAAACTTCCGATTCCTCCGTACATTAATGTAATACATAATATTAATAATGAAGGAAGTAAAGCTTTACGCTCAATAAATCCATCGAGAAAAGTACTAGATGATTGTTGTGGAGGCTGTTTCGTTTTTTGGATTTGAAGTAGTTTCGTTAATATTAATGAAACAATTGTGCACGATAATGCACATAAAAAAAGAATTGTGAAGTTATATGTTTGCATAAGCCATAGTCCGATAAGTGGACCGAGGGCCATTGCAAGTGTTCCAGAAAGACCAAAATATCCCATGCCTTCTCCGCGGCGAGCTGAGGGAATTAAATCAGAAACGACAGTTCCATATGTAGTCGTTGTAATGCCGAAACCAGCTCCGTGCAAAATACGAACAGCAAGCAAGAGAAAAATAGTTGAGGCGAAAAGGTAACTGCCCATAGCGAGTAAACAGATAGCAGTACCGATCATTAAAATGATTTTTTTATTGAATTTTTGCAAGGCGTTCCCAGTTAGCGGTCTAACAAAAAGTGCCGCAACGGTAAACATGCCGACAACAAATCCGATATTTGAACTTGTGCCACCAATTTCTTTCACATAAACAGGTAAGGTTGGAATTAACATTTGAAACCCTAAAAACATACATAAGTTTGCAAAAATTAAAGCAACAAACTCTTTTGTCCATAACGGTTCTCGTTTTACGAGTATTGCTTCTCCCATATATTCATCCCCTATATAAAATTTTCTCTTTTCTTTCGAGTATATGTATTGGCCAATGCAACAGTCAAGGAAGGTGTCTTGAAAACGGATAACAATTTTTAAGGTGAAAAACTGACAAATTTGTGTAAAGGCTACACAACTATGAAAAAAAGATGTAAAGTATAGATGTATAGACTTGTAGGTGTTAAGAATGATAGAAATTGTTTTTTCTTTAAAGAAAGCGGATTCAAAGGAGTAGTGAACAAGAAGGGGATATATACTTTTTCACTACATATATTTGAAAAGGTTTACAATATGATGAAGAAAGAGGCGTGTACATATGAGACGATTAGGTATTTCTATTTATCCAGAACATTCAACAGTAGAGAAAGATAAGGAGTATTTAACATTAGCAAGTAAATATGGGTTTACACGTGTGTTCACATGTTTATTATCTGTGGATGGAGAAAAAGAGAAAATTATTGAAGAATTTAAAGAAACGATCTCACATGCGAATGCATTAGGGTTCCAAGTATTAGTGGATATTAGTCCATCTGTTTTTGAACAATTAGGTATTTCGTATAATGATTTATCATTCTTCCATGAATTGGGTGCGTACGGTATTCGTTTAGATGTTGGTTTCTCAGGATTAGAAGAATCAATTATGACTTATAATCCGTATGGTTTGAAAATTGAGATTAATATGAGCAATGGTACGAAGTATGTAGATAACATTATGAGTCATAGACCAAATCGTGAAAATTTAATTGGTTGTCATAATTTTTATCCGCATCGTTATTCAGGGTTATCATACGATCATTTCATTAAATGCTCGAAACAATTTAAAGATTACGGTATGAGAACGGCTGCTTTTATTTCATCATTTGATGCAACATACGGACCTTGGCCAGTAACAGAAGGGTTATGTACATTAGAGCAGCATCGTGAATTACCGATGACAACACAGGCGAAGCATTTATTTGCGACGGAATTAATTGATGATGTTATTATTGCAAACGCATATGCGTCAGAAGAAGAATTACAAGCACTAGGTGCATTAAATAAAGAGAAACAAACATTTGATATAGAACTATATGATAGAACGACAGAATTAGAAAGAATTATCGTATTAGACGAACCACATTTTTATCGCGGAGATGTATCTGAATATATGATTCGTTCTACACAAAGTCGTGTGAAATATAAAAAAGAAGAGTTTAAACCTCATAATACGCGTGAAATTAAGCGTGGAGATTTATTAATTGATAATGAACAATATGGCCAGTATAAAGGCGAATTACAAATTGCATTAAAAGATATGGTGAATACAGGAAAAACAAATGTAGTTGGTCGAATTGTAGAAGAAGAGATTTTCTTACTAGACTATTTACAAGCATGGGATAAATTCGGATTCACATTAAAGAAATAGAGAGAATATAAAGGGGAAAAACTACTGATTTCAGCAGCTTTTCCCCATTTATATATAAAGAGCGAGAGGAAGAGCTATGACAAAGGTGCATCAGCGATTAATTTCTATTTTAGAGGAATTTTTAGAAGAGAAATCGATGTTAAATCGAGCTTTTTTAGCGGGCCGTTTACATGTATCGACGAAGACGATTCAAAAGGATATAAAATTATTAAATGATATATTGGAAGAAAATGGAGCGAAAATCGAATCGCAAAGAGGGACTGGGTACGAATTAGAAATTATACAAAAGAAGAAATTTGAAGACTTTTGTGTGAGTCTATTTCAAAAACAGACGGAAAAGATCCCAACTTCTTATGAAGAAAGAATAGCGTACATTCTGCAGCGTGTTTTAATGACAGAGGGATATGTGAAGCTTTCAGAATTAGCGGAAGAGATGTATGTGAGCAAATCAACGGTCAATTTAATTATGAAAGATGTTACAGATATATGTGGTCGCTATAAATTACAAATTGAGAAGAGACCGTATTATGGTATACGTATTGTTGGAGAGGAATTTAATATTCGTTCTTGTTTATCACAATATGGTTTACCGCGTTATGACCATACTCCGTTTCATGAGCAATTTGAGCAGACGGAGACATATTTATCGCTACCGCATATATCACTCATTCGTTCAATTATATTAAAGTATATTGAAGGCGGAACAATATATTTATCTGATATAGAAATTGATAATTTAGTCATTCATATTGCAATCGCATTAAAGCGTTGTCAAAGTCAACATTATATGAAAGGACTGCATGCGGAGCAATCAGAACTTATAATAAAGAAAGAATATACAATTGCGAAGCAGATTTTAGGAGATTTAGAGAAAGCGTTAAAATTTTCATTTCCAGAAGAAGAAGTATTATATGTGACGATGCATTTATTAAGTACTGCTGTTACAACGAGAAATCGCTATGAAAATATAGAAGAGCTATTAGGGAAAGATATATATGCATTTATGCAACATATTCTTTTTAAAGTAGCGGAAGAACGGAATCTTATTTTTTATTATGATGAAGAATTATTATTTGGATTTGGTATTCATTTAAAAACGTTATTAAATCGTTTGAAGTATAAGTTAAATACGAGAAATCCTCTTTTGGCAGAAGTGAAAAAGAATTATCCGTATGCTTTTGAAATTGCGGTTCTCGTTGGAGATATCATTGGTGAATATACGGGTGAATCGATCCCTGAAAGTGAAATTGGTTATATTGCAATTCACTTCGGTGGAGCTATGAGCCGTTTGCAGGAGCAAAATCAAAAGAAAAGATGCTTATTAGTTTGTGCGACTGGTCAAGGAAGTGCCCAACTATTAAAATATAAAATTTTATCACAGTTCCGAGATAAATTAGAGATTGTAGGTATTACAGGCTATTATCAATTGAAAGTAGAAGATCTTTATAAAGAAAAAATAGATTGTATTATTAGTACGATTCATATACCGAGTGGCTTGCCTGTTCCAGTTATAAAAGTGAATTCAATATTTGATGATAAAGAGATTAAATCGATTGGTCAGCGGTTGTTTACGCATGTGAATACTAGTGTGCAGCCTTATATTAAGGAAGATTTAATCTTTTTAAATTATAGTGCTTCTACGAAAGAGGATGTTATTCAGTTTTTATGTGAGAAAGCTGCTGAGAAACGCTATGTACCAGAAAACTTTTATGCTTCTGTTATGGAAAGAGAAAATACGTCTCCGACAGCGGTTGGGAATTCAGTTGCAATCCCGCATCCGATGCAATTATTAAGTGAGGAAACTTTTTTGATGTTTTGCACACTTGAAAAGGCTGTTGATTGGGGAGATAAAAAAGTACAAGTAATTATTTTATTTAGTGTAAAGCGCAATAATAATGAAGATTTGCAAAGGCTTTATGATTTTTTATATGATATTATGTCTAGTCAAACTACGATAGAGAAACTTACTCAGACCGAGGTAATTGAAGATTTTCAAGAGATTTTATTATCATTTTGAAAAAGTATATAAAAACTTCCGTTACATAACGGAAGTTTTTTATGTTTAATTGTATGCGTTTTCATAATAAGATGGAAATATAGAAAACATATAGCTTGGGGGAATTTAAAATGGCTGATATGCAAACTCCATTTGCGTTAATTTTACATGGTGGCAATGCGAGAAGTGCGGCGCTTGAAGCAATTGCTTTTGCAAGACAAGGAGATTTCGGGAATGCCGGTGAAAAGATGAAACTTGCTAGTGAGGAAATTTCAGCAGCGCATCGTATTCAAACGGATTTAATTCAAGAAGAGGCAAGAGGAAATCATGCAGAAATTAGTTTACTGTTGGTGCACGCACAAGATCATTTAATGAATGCAATTACAGTGAAAGAACTGGCTGAAGAATTTATTGCTCTTCATAAACGAGTAGAAGAGAAAGTGACCGTATAAGATGTACATTTTATTATGTTGTGCAGCAGGTATGTCAACGAGTATGGTCGTAAGAAAAATGCAAGAAGAGGCAAAGAAACAGGGGAAGAATTATAAAATTAAGGCAGTTGATTCAGAACTAGTGAAGCTTGAAATTAAGGAAGCCGATGTCGTTTTAATTGGCCCACAGGTGAAATATTTATTTCCAGCTGTAGAGTTTCTTGCAAATTCATACAATATACCAGTTGCGATTATAGACCAACGAGATTATGGCATGTGTGATGGTTTGAAGGTGCTTAAGCAAGCAGAACAATTAGTTTTAGCATAATTATATCTTTTTAAATATAAACATTATAATGTTATAAAGTTTATTTCATTCTTTTATAGTAGAGAGAAAGAGGAGGGCTATTGATGAATGGGTTTATGAGTTTTATGGAACAAAAGATTATGCCAACAACGCAAAAGATTGCAGGACAACGACATTTATTAGCAATTCGAAACGGGGTTATTTCTACATTACCGTTAACGATCGTCGGATCATTTTTTGTTATCTTTTTAAATTTACCAATTGATGCATATATGGAATGGATCGCACCGTTTCGCCATATTTTAGATATTCCATTCCGATTTACAGTAGGACTAATGGCGTTATACGCAGCGTTTGGTGTAGGGGCTTCGCTCGCGAACTTTTATCAGCTCAATCAGTTAAGTGCAGGGTTATTATCTGTACTCGCCTTTTTACTAGCATCAGTGGAACCAATTCAAATTACGAAAGCTGTACCAGGTGTTATTGATGCAGGGAGATATATTTCAGTAGGAACATTAAGTGCAACGTCTTTATTCGGCGCAATTGTTACAGCATTAATTGCAGTAGAAATTTATCATTTTATGATTAAGCATAATATCTCGATTAAATTACCAGATAGTGTACCACCAGCAGTTTCAAATTCGTTTGCAGCATTAATTCCAACATTAGCAGTTATTCTTTTATTCTGGGGCATTCGCTACGGTTTGAAATTTGATGTGAATACAACGATCACATATTTAATCGCACCATTAAAATCAGTATTAGTAGGAAATAATTTATTCGGTGGTTTATTAACAGTATTCTTAATCGTGTTTTTCTGGTCATTCGGTATACATGGACCAGCGATTTTAGGACCAATTATTCGTCCGATGTGGGATTCAGCAATTCTTGAAAATATGGAAGTATTCACGGCTACAGGAAATGCACATCAGTTACCAAACTTATTTACAGAGCAATTTATTCAATGGTTCGTATGGATTGGCGGATCAGGCTCAACGTTAGCTTTAGTAATTATGTTTATGTTCTCTAAATCTAAGTTCCTAAAAGAGTTAGGTAGATTATCATTCGTACCAGGTTTATTCAATATTAACGAACCAATTATTTTTGGGGCACCGATTGTAATGAACCCAATTCTAATTATTCCGTTCGTTATTACACCGTTAGTGACAACGACAGTATCATATTTTGCAGTTGTTTCAGGTATGATTCCACTTATGATGGCGAAACTGCCATTTACGATGTTAGCACCAATTGCAGCGGTAATTAGTACGGACTGGACAATTATGGCTGGTGTACTTGTACTTGTTAACTTTGTCATCTCATTCGTTATTTACTATCCATTCTTCAAAATGTATGAGAAACAACAATTAGCAGGAGAGGAGAAAACAGAATGCTCGGAGCAATTATCATCTTAATTACATTCGTGGTCGGACAGTGTATTGCCCATTATTCGAAATGGGTACAAAGTAAATCTTTATTAGTGTTACTACTAGTATCAGTTTTATTTATCGGTTGTTCAATGGGTGCATATGTAATGTTAGGATTGCAATCACCGTACGTAATTATTGTACCGACAATTTTATGTGCAACGTGTTTATCTGCAAAATATAGATTTACGAGCATGGCATTAATACAACGTGTGAAGGAGATGCAAAAGCATGGAGCGTAAATTAGGAATTTCACTTTATCCAGAACATTCAACGAAAGAAAAAGATATGGCTTATATTTCCGCAGCGGCACGACACGGTTTCTCAAGAATATTTACTTGTTTGTTATCTGTGAATCGTCCGAAAGAAGAAATTGTAGCTGAATTTAAAGAGATTATCAATCACGCAAAAGATAACAATATGGAAGTTATTTTAGATGTAGCTCCAGCTGTGTTTGATCAGCTTGGTATTAGTTATAGCGATCTATCATTTTTCGCAGAATTAGGCGCAGACTGTATTCGTTTAGATGTAGGTTTTGACGGATTAACGGAAGCGAAAATGACGAATAATCCGTACGGTTTAAAAATTGAGTTAAATGTAAGTAACGATATTGCGTACTTAGAAAATATTCTTTCGCATCAAGCGAATAAATCAGCTTTAATTGGTTGCCATAATTTTTATCCGCAAAAATTCACTGGTCTTCCATACGATTATTTCATTCGCTGTAGTGAACGCTTTAAAAAGCATGGTATTCGCAGTGCAGCCTTTATTACATCACATGTCGCAAACATCGGTCCATGGGATATTAACGATGGATTATGTACATTAGAAGAGCATCGTAATTTACCAATTGAAGTACAAGCGAAGCATTTATGGGCAACAGGGTTAATTGATGATGTCATTATCGGAAATGCTTATGCGAGTGAGGAAGAGTTAGAGAAACTAGGAAACTTAAATCGCTACATGTTACAGCTAAAAGTGCACTTTGTAGACGAAGCGACTGAAGTAGAGAAGAGAGCTACGCTGCAAGAATTACACGTAAGGCGCGGCGACATAACAGAGTATATGGTACGTTCTACAGAAGTACGTAAAAAGTACAAAGATTATGACTTCCCAGTGCGTGAAAGTGTGCTGCAGGAAAGAGGGCAAGTTGTAATTGGAAACAATTCATTTGGTAAGTATAAAGGTGAACTGCAAATCATTCTGAAAGAAATGCCGATAGATGAACGGAAAAATATCGTCGGTACAATTGCAGAAGAGGAGTTATTCTTACTAGATTATGTAGGAGCTTGGACGCAGTTTACTTGTGTGGAATAGGGAAGATAGGGGGCGTTCCAAATTTTGGACCGCCTTTTTAATATTAAAGTACTTTTAACGTCAAAATTTGTCGGTAAATCGATATCTCTTGTCGAATCGTTGATATATTATAAGTTACGATAGATATATTCGAAAAATCGTTGATATATTGTAGGTTACGATAGATATATTTGAAAAATCGTTGATATAATTTCATTTACTATGTCATTTTTCAGTAGTTTAATAGAGTAAAAAAAGAGCCAGTCTCAACGATGAGACTGGCTCTTTTTTATAACTAGTTTAATACTTTAACTGTAACTGTTTTACGTCCCCAGCTACTTGATGAACCTTTATCTGGCATTAAAACGTCGATTTTATTACCTTTAATAGCTCCACCAGTATCACCAGCGATCGCTACTCCGTAACCTTCAACCCATACTTTTGAACCTAATGGAATGACACTTGGATCAACTGCAATTAGTTTCATGTTTGGATTAGCTGTTAAGTTGTGGCCTAAAGCTGATTTTACTTGGTCGCCTGCTTTATAACCATTTTCAAGTGGATCTGCTGTGTAAGCTGTTGCTACAACACGTAACTCACGAGAAGATGATGGTGCACTTGTTTCAGTTTCTTTTGCAATAGGTTGTTGTGTAGCTGGTTTTTGAGCTTTAGCCGCTTCTTGAGCCTTAGCCGCTTCACGAGCTTCAGCTGCTTCTTGAGCCTTAGCCGCT
>NZ_JBQAHM010000017.1:0-63315 GCF_051916885.1 Bacillus cereus group sp. MYBK14-1
TAATGATGGCAGAGAGGTCACACCCGTTCCCATACCGAACACGGAAGTTAAGCTCTCTAGCGCCGATGGTAGTTGGGACCTTGTCCCTGTGAGAGTAGGACGTTGCCAGGCTAATATTATTCCGCAGTAGCTCAGTGGTAGAGCTATCGGCTGTTAACCGATCGGTCGTAGGTTCGAGTCCTACCTGCGGAGCCATTATGCTTCCATAGCTCAGCTGGTAGAGCACTTCCATGGTAAGGAAGAGGTCACCGGTTCAAGCCCGGTTGGAAGCTTGGGAATAGGTTTAAAACTTTTTTGGCCCGTTGGTCAAGTGGTTAAGACACCGCCCTTTCACGGCGGTAACACGGGTTCGAATCCCGTACGGGTCACCACTTTTGGAGGATTAGCTCAGCTGGGAGAGCACCTGCCTTACAAGCAGGGGGTCGGCGGTTCGATCCCGTCATCCTCCACCATATATATTTAAAATGTCGGAGGGGTAGCGAAGTGGCTAAACGCGGCGGACTGTAAATCCGCTCCTTCGGGTTCGGCAGTTCGAATCTGCCCCCCTCCACCATTTTCTTTAAAATAACCTGAGAGGGTTTATTTTTTTGAAAAGATAACCATACTAGTAAATATTAATGGGCTATAGCCAAGCGGTAAGGCAACGGACTTTGACTCCGTCATGCGCTGGTTCGAATCCAGCTAGCCCAGCCATTTACGAGCCATTAGCTCAGTTGGTAGAGCATCTGACTTTTAATCAGAGGGTCGAAGGTTCGAGTCCTTCATGGCTCATCATTTTTGCGGAAGTAGTTCAGTGGTAGAATACAACCTTGCCAAGGTTGGGGTCGCGGGTTCGAATCCCGTCTTCCGCTTAATTAATAAGGGGCCTTAGCTCAGCTGGGAGAGCGCCTGCCTTGCACGCAGGAGGTCAGCGGTTCGATCCCGCTAGGCTCCATCTAAATAAAAAAGCTTATATCATACGATGTAAGCTTTTTTTGTGTTTAAAAAGACAACTTTTATACTTGTCGTTTAAAATGAAGAAAACGTAAAAATAAGGGATGGGGAGATAATTGTGAAAGTTGTTATTGCATCTGATTCATATAAAGAAAGCCTAAAAGCTATAGAAGTATGTGGAGCTATTGAAAGAGGTTTTAGAGCAATTTTTCCTAATGCAGAGTATGTGAAAATACCAATTGGAGATGGAGGAGAAGGGACGGTTGAATCACTTGTTGATGCTACAGGGGGGAGAATTATATCAATTAGTGTGACAGGACCGCTTAGAGAAGGTATACAAGCTTTTTATGGCATTTCTAAAGATAAAAAGACAGCGTTTATTGAAATGGCAGCAGCATCAGGATTACAGCACGTTCCAGTTGAAAAGCGCAACCCACTTATTACAACGACAAAAGGAACAGGAGAACTTATATTACATGCGCTAGATCAAGGAGTGGAGTACATAATTTTAGGACTTGGAGGAAGTGCTACAAATGATGGCGGGGCAGGTATGTTAGCGGCTTTAGGAGTAAGGTTTATAAATGGTAAGGGTGAAGTAATAGATCCATCTGGAGGCACATTACACTCGATTGTTACTATTGATTTTTCACGAATGGACCCACGCTTAAAGGGCGTAAAGATAGAAGCGGCATGTGATGTGGATAATCCATTAGTCGGAATGCAGGGAGCATCTTTCGTATTTGGGAGACAAAAGGGTGCAAATATAGAGATGATGAAAGAGCTAGATGAGAATTTACAACATTATGCGAATATGCTTAAACGATATGTATCTTTTGATGTATCTGAAATACCTGGTGCAGGGGCAGCGGGAGGAATGGGAGCGGCTGTTATTTCAGTGTTAAAGGGAGACTTGCGTAGGGGCATTGAAATTGTATTAGATTATACAAATTTCGATAAACATATAGAAGATGCACATCTTATTATAACTGGTGAAGGTAGAATAGATAAACAAACTGCATATGGAAAGGCTCCTGTGGGTGTTGCGGGGCGTGCAAAACGTTTTTCTGTGCCTGTAATTGCTATTGGAGGGTCTGTATCATCTGATTATTCAGCTGTGTACGAGAAAGGAATAGATGCGGTATTTAGTATCACAACGAGACCGATGACACTAGAAGAAGCATATAAAGTAGCAGAAGAAAATATTGAAATGACAACGAAGAATATTGCAACAGTATGGAAAATAGCATCAGAAAAACACTTCTAAATATAGGAGTGTTTTATTATTATTATTTAATAATAGTGATTGCGATTGTTTCATTAAGTTAATTTTATACATAGAATAGTCTTAAAATTTGGTTTTCAACGTGAATATAAGTGAATAAATTGTATATCCATACAGAAAAATGTCGAGTTGAGTCAGACTATATAAAAGATTTAAAATATTTAGTGAAGGCATAAAAGGGGGATACTATCTATGAAAAAAGAAATCTCAGTTATTGGAGTTCCAATGGATTTAGGACAGATGCGTCGTGGAGTTGATATGGGACCGAGCGCGATCCGTTATGCAGGGGTAATTGAAAGAATTGAAGAAATTGGATATGACGTTAAAGATATGGGAGATATATGTATAGAGAGAGAAAAAGAGATAGATGAAAATACAAAATTAAGAAACCTTACACAAGTTGCAACTGTATGTAATGAATTAGCAAGTAAGGTGGATCATATTATAGAAGAAGGTCGTTTTCCACTTGTATTAGGTGGTGACCATAGTATTGCTATCGGTACATTAGCTGGTGTAGCAAAACATTATAAAAACTTAGGCGTTATTTGGTATGATGCACACGGTGATTTAAATACAGAGGAAACTTCACCATCTGGAAATATTCATGGTATGTCACTTGCAGCAAGTTTAGGTTATGGACATTCTTCACTTGTAGATTTATACGGAGCATATCCAAAGGTGAAAAAAGAGAATGTCGTAATTATCGGTGCGCGTGCATTGGATGAAGGAGAAAAAGATTTCATTCGCAATGAAGGTATTAAAGTGTTCTCAATGCATGAAATTGATCGTATGGGGATGACGGCTGTGATGGAAGAAACAATCGCATATTTATCTCATACCGATGGTGTACACTTATCATTAGATTTAGATGGTCTTGATCCTCATGATGCACCAGGTGTTGGAACGCCTGTAATTGGCGGTCTATCTTATCGTGAAAGTCATTTGGCGATGGAAATGTTAGCAGAAGCTGATATTATCACATCTGCTGAATTTGTTGAGGTAAATACAATTTTAGATGAGAGAAATAGAACGGCAACAACAGCAGTTGCTTTAATGGGTTCTTTATTCGGTGAAAAACTAAAATAAATGTAAGAAAAGCAACTGAGAAGTTGCTTTTTTTATTTGAAAATAAGCGTATAATAATGATTTATATTATACTGTACAATAAAAATGTTTGACATCTTACCAATTTGAGCTAAAGGGGGTTGTTTGTAATTGTCGTTTGTTTCATGTATGGTATAATTAACTAGTTGTTGGAAATACATACAGATAGAGCATAAAACAATATTTCAATATATGGATAGAATTGCTCGTAAGTAGGAGGAAGGGATAGCATGCCTTTTGAAGATACGACCATTTTGAAATATCTTAGTACGGCATTAGATATTGCCATTGTATGGTTTATTATATATAAGCTAATTCTTATAATCCGAGGGACGAAAGCTGTTCAACTTTTAAAAGGGATTACAGTTATTATCGTCGTTAAGATGATCAGTATTTTCCTTGAATTGCGTACGCTATCTTGGCTAACTGAACAAGTATTAACGTGGGGATTTTTAGCCGTTATTATTATCTTTCAGCCAGAATTGCGAAGAGCACTTGAGCAGCTAGGGCGCGGGAGTTTATTTTCGCGTGTTGGAACGCATGAGGATGATGAACCTGAAATGGTTGCAACAGCGATAGCAAAAGCAACCGAATATATGGGGAAACGTAGAATTGGTGCATTAATTACTTTGTCAAAAGAGACCGGTATGGGTGATTATGTGGAAACGGGTATTCCGCTTAATGCAAACGTATCATCGGAATTACTTATTAATATTTTTATTCCAAATACACCTCTTCATGACGGAGCGGTAATTATGCAAGGAAGTACAATTAAAGCAGCAGCATGCTATCTTCCATTATCAGAAAGTCCGTTTATTTCTAAAGAATTAGGAACTAGACATCGTGCTGCAATGGGAGTTAGTGAAGTTACTGATAGTATTACAGTAGTTGTGTCTGAAGAAACTGGTCAAATTTCTTTAACGAAAAATGGTAAGTTGCATCGTGATTTGAAGACAGAACAGCTGAAAGATATGTTATTAGCTGAATTTAGTGGAAACGAAAAAACGACTTCTTCGTCTTTATGGAATTGGAGGAGAAAGCGTCATGGATAAGTTAATGGAGAATCATTGGTTTTTAAAAGGGATCTCATTACTATTGGCGTGTATGCTTTTTATGTCAGCGACGTTAACTGAAAAAAATACGACATCAGGTATATTACCTTTTGCAAATGATACGAAAGAAACATTAACTAATTATGCTATTAATCTTAAGTATGATGAGGAGAAATATATTGTAAGTGGTATTCCGGCAGAGGGCGTTAAAGTAAAATTAGAAGGCCCAAAAGCATCAGTTGCTACAGCAAAAGCAAAAAAACAATTTGACATACCGGTTGATTTGCGAGATAGTCCAAAAGGAACTTATGAGATTTCTTTAAAAACGAACGGGCTTCCAGATGATGTGAAAGGAACAGTTCAGCCATCAACAATTAAAGTTACTCTTCATGAAAAGGCGAGAAAATATGTTCATGTAGATCTGAAATTATCAAATGAGGATCAGATGCCAGCGGGGGCTACTCTAGAAAAATCAAGCCTTAAACCGGATACTGTTGAGGTAGTTGGGACGAAAGAAGAAATTGAAAGCATTTCCTCTGCCAAAGCGTATGTTGATTTAAAAGGTGTTAATAAAACTGTTACAAAAACGCCCGAAGTTACATTATACAATAAAGAAGGAAAACGTTTAAATGTAAGAACAAGTCCATCTAAGATTAGTGTAACGTTGAATGTGGCAACGCAAACTACAGCCAATAATACTGAAAAAACTGTTCCTGTAACGTATACGAAGAAGGGGAGTTTAGCAGAAGGATTGGCGGTTACAAATATCAGTGTTGAACCGAGAGAAGTAACGATAGCTGGTCCAAAAGATATTTTGGATAATATACAATCGCTAGAGGGGGTCGAAGTAGATCTTAGTCAATTGACAGAGTCTACAACATTCGATGCCTCTGTTTTATTACCCAAGGGTGTAACAAGTGCAAAACCGAATCAAGTGAAGGTTTCGGTGGGAGTGCAAAAAACAAAACAAACGAAAACAAAAACGATTGATGGTATCCCAATCCAGAAAAATGGACTGTCTAAAGATGTTACTGCTCAGCTACTTTCGCCGCAAGATGGAAAGATAAGTGTTGATATTTCAGGAGAAGCAAGTATAGTAGATAAAATAACAGCTGCTCAAATAACAGCGGTAATTAATCTGCAAAATGTATCCTCAGGGACGAAAGATATTTCCATTCAAGTGAGCGGTCCTGGTAATATTTCAATAGAACCAAAACAAAAAAGTGCTAAAGTTACTATTGTGAAGAAAGAAAAACCAGATAAAGAAGTACAGGGTAACGGTCAACAACCGGATTCAAATACGGATCAAGAAAATCAAAATGAGAAACCAAAAAATCCTGAACCTGATTCAGAAAAAGAACAGGAAAAGAATCAAAACCAAAATCAAAATCAAGATAAAGATAAAGAAACGAGTCAAGAACCAACAGTAGATAATCAAAAAGAGCAAGAAAAAGGAGCGAATCATAATGGGTAAATATTTTGGTACAGATGGAGTACGCGGAGTTGCAAATAAGGAGTTAACACCTGAATTAGCTTTCAAAATTGGACGTTTTGGTGGTTATGTATTAACAAAAGATACAGATCGTCCAAAAGTAATTATCGGTCGTGATACACGTGTATCTGGTCATATGTTAGAAGGAGCTTTAGTAGCAGGTCTATTATCAACTGGAGCAGAAGTAATGCGCCTTGGCGTTATTTCTACACCGGGCGTTGCTTATTTAACAAAAGCACTAGATGCACAAGCGGGTGTTATGATTTCTGCATCTCATAATCCAGTACAAGATAACGGTATTAAATTCTTTGGTTCAGACGGCTTTAAATTAACAGATGAGCAAGAAGCTGAGATTGAAGCTTTATTAGACAAAGAAGTTGATGAACTACCACGTCCGACAGGTACTAATCTTGGACAAGTGAGCGATTACTTTGAAGGTGGACAAAAATATTTACAGTACATTAAACAAACTGTTGAAGAAGATTTCTCTGGCCTACATATCGCTTTAGATTGTGCACATGGTGCAACTTCTTCTCTAGCTCCATACTTATTTGCAGACCTAGAAGCTGATATTTCAACAATGGGAACTTCTCCAAACGGTATGAATATTAATGAGGGTGTAGGATCTACACATCCAGAAGGCTTAGCTGAATTGGTAAAAGAAAAAGGTGCGGATATCGGACTTGCTTTTGATGGCGATGGCGACCGTTTAATTGCTGTAGACGAAAAAGGAAACATCGTTGACGGTGATCAAATTATGTTCATTTGTGCGAAATATATGAAAGAAACTGGTCAATTAAAACATAATACAGTTGTTTCAACTGTTATGAGTAACTTAGGTTTCTACAAGGCACTTGAAGCAAATAATATTACAAGTGATAAAACAGCAGTTGGTGACCGCTACGTAATGGAAGAAATGAAGCGTGGAGGTTACAACCTAGGTGGAGAACAATCAGGCCATATTATCTTACTTGATTACATTACAACTGGTGATGGAATGTTAAGTGCACTTCAACTTGTAAACATCATGAAAATGACGAAAAAGCCATTATCTGAGCTTGCAGGAGAAATGACGAAATTCCCACAATTGTTAGTAAACGTTCGTGTAACAGATAAAAAATTAGCATTAGAAAATGAAAAAATTAAAGAAATTATTCGTGTTGTAGAGGAAGAAATGAACGGTGATGGCCGTATTCTTGTTCGTCCATCTGGAACAGAGCCACTTATTCGTGTAATGGCAGAAGCACCAACACAAGAAGTTTGTGATGCATATGTACATCGCATTGTAGAAGTTGTGAAAGCTGAAGTTGGCGCTGAATAATTAGCTGAATTTATATGAAAAAGGAGCACAAAAAGTGCTCCTTTTTCATATGTTTTATAGACGATGAAAAAAATTTCATTGACGGTTTATCCATGTTTGTTATAAGATGGTCTTGTTCTTTTTCTCAAAGGAAATATTGTAAATTATAAAAGCGCCAGAACTACAAATAGTGTAGTTGACGAGGTGGGGTTTATCGAGATTTCGGCGGATGACTCCCGGTTGTTCATCACAACCGCAAGCTTTTACTTAAATCATTAAGGTGACTTAGTGGACAAAGGTGAAAGTGTGATGAGAGAAGAGGAACGGATGAAAACTAGCTGTATAAGTATATACGGACTTAAACCCAATCGAGAGGAAGGTGAAAGCCGTTACAAGCTTACAGGGCTAGCAATATGTAATCCGTTTTTTAGTATAAATAAAAATGGTATCGGACTATGTCGTTACATGTTCGCAGAGCAGTGTAAGCATTTGTAACGGCGACTAAACATGTGTGGAATCGTAGGATTTATTGGAGAGCAAGATGCAAAGGAAATTTTATTAAAAGGTTTAGAAAAGCTAGAATATCGTGGATATGATTCAGCAGGTATTGCAGTACAAGCAGAGAACGGTGTTGTTGTATACAAAGAAAAAGGCCGTATCGCAAAACTTCGTGAAATCGTAGATGAGAACGTAGCAGCAAGCGTGGGTATCGGACACACACGCTGGGCTACACACGGTGTTCCAAGTAAAGTAAACGCGCATCCGCATCAAAGTACATCAAAACGCTTTACATTAGTTCATAACGGTGTAATTGAAAACTATGAATTAGTGAAAAAGGAATATTTACAAGATGTAACGTTCGTAAGTGAAACAGATACAGAGGTTATCGTACAGCTTATGGAACAACAAGTGAGCACAGGATTAAGTGTAGAAGAAGCGTTCCGTAATACGCTATCTCTTTTACATGGCTCTTATGCAATCGGATTACTTGATGCTGAAAATCCAAACATGATTTATGTTGCTAAAAACAAAAGCCCGCTATTAGTAGGTGTTGGTGACAACTTTAATGTTGTGGCAAGCGACGCTATGGCGATGTTACAAGTTACAGATCAATTTATTGAGTTAATGGATAAAGAAATCGTAATCGTAACGAAAGAAAGTATTACAATTAAAAACTTACAAGGTGAAACGATTGAACGTGCACCGTTTACAGCGGAATTAGACGCAAGTGATATTGAAAAGGGAACATATCCTCATTTCATGCTTAAAGAAATCGATGAGCAACCACTTGTAATCCGTAATATAATTCAAAAGTATCAAGATGAAAATGGCGAAATTGAATTAAATCAAGACATCCGCAATGCGATCTTAGATAGCGATCGTATTTACATCATTGCATGTGGAACGAGTTATCATGCAGGTCTTGTTGGAAAACAATTTATCGAGAAGTTTGCAAAAATGCCAGTTGAAGTACACGTGGCAAGTGAATTCTCTTACAACATGCCATTATTAACAGAAAGACCATTCTTCATTTACATTTCACAAAGTGGTGAAACAGCTGATAGCCGTGCAGTACTTGTGCAAACAAATGAAATGGGCCATAAAGCATTAACAATTACAAACGTGCCTGGTTCTACGCTTTCTCGTGAAGCTGATTATACACTTCCGTTATACGCTGGACCAGAAATTGCAGTTGCATCAACGAAAGCTTACACAGCACAGCTTGCAGTACTTTCAATTTTAGCGGCTGATATTGCTAAAGCAAAAGGTGAAGTTCTTGATTTCGATTTAACACACGAACTAGGACTTGTAGCAAATGCAATGATAGAACTTTGTGATCAAAAAGAAGAAATGGACGCATTAGCAAAACAATTTTTAGCGACAACGCGTAACTGTTTCTTCATCGGACGTAGCGTAGACTTCTACGTAGGATTAGAAGGTGCGTTAAAACTAAAAGAAATCTCTTACATCCAAGCAGAAGGATTCGCTGGAGGAGAGTTAAAACACGGTACAATCGCTTTAATCGAAAATGGTACACCAGTTATCGCACTTGCTACACAAGAGCACGTAAACCTTGGAATTCGCGGCAACGTGAAAGAGGTAGTAGCACGCGGAGCTAACCCATGTATCATCTCAATGAAAGGCTTAGAAATGGAAGGAGACAGCTTCGTATTACCAGCTGTACACGAAGCGCTAGCACCGCTAGTAGCAGTTATTCCATTACAACTTATCTCATACTACGCAGCACTTCACCGCGAGTGTGACGTTGATAAGCCACGTAACTTAGCTAAGTCTGTTACTGTTGAGTAGGAGATTGGTAGGTTAATAAGTATAGTTATACGTTTGAAATAAATTAAAACTAAGAAAAAACTCTGTAAAAATCATTTTACAGAGTTTTTTTAGTTATTTATTGTTTTACATAACAAATTGTTACTTGTTCGTCTATGTGGAAAATCTGTAACGCTTTACCATCTAAATTTTTAACCTCATATGATGAATAAATAGGTCTTTCCAATTTCACTTCTTGACCATTTTGAGTTCCTTTTTCCACCATTAGCGTTAACTGATGGGAAGAAACGTCTGCTTGGTATGTTCCTGTTAAGTAATTATCTTTATTTGGATAAGAACCATTTGCATATGTTTCAAATGTCTTATCTGCTTTTAGGACTAACGTAGTTTTGACTCCGTCTCCGTAATCAATACCCCAATTACCTACAAGCTCTGTACCGTCTTTATAGTTGTTCTGTACATTCTTAAACTTAGCGGAATCCTCGTCTGGTGTATCAATTTTTCCTTTGAATATACCAGTTTTATCTTGGGTACTGTATGTTTTAACTGTATTACCACTAGATAAACTCGGTGAGTTAGAAGAACTAGTACCACTTGTTGTAGAAGTAGTTGTTGAACCACCCTTAGCTTCCGCTTTTAACTTATTAAATACAGGTTTCCAAATGCGTTTTGCTTCATCTAATTTATTGTTTGCTTTATCTATGATTGCATCATCCGTATCTTTAAGTGTTTTAGAGTAATCAAATAACTTCGATACTTCTTTGAAAGATTCTTTTAACTTTTGAACAGCTTTTACAATTTCCTTATGATCTTCCTTGTATTTTCCTGGTGCATCTATACGCTCTATTTTATTAAATACTTTATCTAAGTCTTTAATACTATCTCGTACCTCTTCATTTGACTTACTTCCCTTTTTATTATCCCTCACAGAAGCATCATAGTAATCTAGACGTCTTAATAAGTCTTCTTCAATGTCTACCATAAGTTGTGGGTAATCCTCAGGCAAAACCATAATCATCTTAACATCTTTACTTTCTTCTTTTGAGTTAGTTGATTTTTCCTTTGTTTCAGATGATTTACCTTCTGTCTTAGTTTCTTTACTTTCTTGTTTACCAGATTCAGCATTTGTTTTTTCTTTTTCTCCAAATAAATTTGTTACACTACAAGCTGACATAGAAACTACTAATCCAGATGCTAGTAAAATTTTACCTGTACTCTTTTTGAAATTCTTCATATGATTTTTCAATTCTCCCTTTCAAAACATAAAATAGATGTGCTTTAGCCCCTTTAAAACTAAAAAACATACCCCTTCTATATTTATTTTATAATACCTTTCTACGTATAATATTTTACAATTAATTACAGATACGGTCAAAATTTATCTTAGTTTAACGATGTTCACAAAAAAGATGCGAAGCTTTATTCCTTCAAGTAAAGATTCTAAGTGAGTTTTGATTAAAATTTTTTTATAAAAATCTCATACTTAGTTAAAAAGAGTGATTCTATTTTGATTAATCGTTTTTTCAAAATGAATTTTTTTGTTGTTAAATAAAGATTTGTGACTTCATTTTTATCAAATTTTATTCCAAACCAATATATAGTTATAGCTTTAAAATAAATTTACAAATTTGTATATAAAAGGGGTGTTTTTGTGTCGAAAAAGAACATCTAGAATTGGTAAGTGGATAGAACTCCATAAATTAAAGTTTTACTTTATCGACTTCACTTTTATTTATCTGAATTTTCCGTTATCATTTTAAGTATTCGTGAACAATTTCCTTTATTACGGCAAAAAGAGACGAGAGATTTATGGACATTTCAAGGGGGGATATTGATGAAAGTGAATGAAAAAACATATCTAAGTATAGAAGAGATTATTTCATTGCCAACCGTATCAAGTACAAACATAAGTGATGATGGTAAAAACGTAGCATTTGTTAAGAAGACGGCTGATTGGAAAGACAATACATATAGGAATCATGTATGGATATATGAAAAAGATAAGAAGCAGAGTTACCCATTATCAAATGGTGATATAGATAGTACACACCCATTATGGTCTCCAGATGCTAGGTGTATCGCATATCTTAGTCCAGTTGGTGATGGGAAAAATCAGATATTTGTTAAGTCACTAGATGGTTATAGAGAGGTTCAAATTACCGATGAGAAAGAAGGAGTCAGTACATTCAAATGGGGTCCTACTGGCAAGGGTCTTTATTATGTTACGCAGTCAAAAGAATGTGAGGAGATAAAGAAACGTAAGGATCTATATGGAGATTTTCAACATATAGGTAAGGAACACCAGAATAATTGTTTATATTACATTGAAATAGAGAAGGTGATACAAAGTGATACAGATGAACACAAGAACAGAGTTGTTTATCAATTAACGGATGGTAAGGATTTTCATATCCATGAATTTGATATTTCAAATGATGGTAAAAAGGTTGTATTTATGGCGACACCAAGCTCAAATATGGCAGATTATATAAATGGAGATCTATACATACTCCATATTAAAGCTGGAGAGCTACAAAAGCTGAATGTGGATAAGTTGTTGGGAGGGAGTGTTTGCTTTTCTCCTGACGGCAGTGAAATATGTTACACAGCAAGCATAAGAGAGAAGGGTTACTATAGAAACCATATACAAGATAGTACGTTAGAGATATATGATATAAATACCGGAGAGCTAATTCAACCTTTAACAGATTTTGATAGTACGGTTATGCCATTACAGTGGACAGCTAAAGGGGTTTTAATTAGGTGGCAGAATAAAACGAATTATCTTATTGGATTGCTAGCCGAAGATGGCACTGTGGAAATATTAAGCGAAAAAGTAGATGGCTTTATAATGGATGCTTCTATAACAAAGGATGGCAAACATATATCCTACAATAAGGCTATAACAAATGAAACCTTTGAAATCTATTTAGACGATAAAAAAATAACGGATGAAAATAGCTTTTTCAAAGGGAAACTTAGAAGTAACAGGGAAATCATCTCATGGAAAAGTAGCGATGGTCTTGAAATAGAAGGTGTTTTATCAACGCCAGTAGAGTTGGACACTAATAAAAAATATCCTTTATTAGTAGTAATTCACGGCGGTCCGGCTTGGGCATCTTTTCCGATATTTTCAGACTGCTTCAATGAGAAATATCCGATTGAACAGTTTGTTGAAAAAGGCTTTATCGTTTTAGAACCAAATTACAGAGGAAGTTCAGGTTATGGTAATGAATTTTTAAAAGCTAACTATAGAAAACAGGGGATTGCTGATTACGATGATGTTATATCTGGAGTGGATGAACTAGTAGAAAAAGGGATGGTAGACAAGGATAGAGTAGGAGTTATGGGATGGAGCAACGGTGGATATGTATCAGCTTTCTGTTCTACGTTTAGTAGTCGGTTTAAAGCTATTTCAGTTGGCGGTGGAATAACTAACTGGAGTACCCATTATGTAAATACAGATATACCTTACTTTATTAGAATGTATTTAGGAAATACTCCATGGAATGATCCAGAGATATATACGAAGACATCACCTATGACGTATATTAAATCAGCTTGTACGCCTACCTTAATTCAACATGGGGAAAAGGATGCAAGAATTCCAATTACAAATGCATATGATCTATATCAAGGATTAATGGATATGGAAGTTGATACAGAATTAATTATATTTAAAGGAATGGCATATAGTTCTGACCAACCAGGAGTTCATGTGGCTATTATGAAGCAGAACTTGATGTGGTTTTCACACTATATTCTTGGAGAGAGTATGGAGGGTTTTAGGACTTTGTAAGGGATGTTTGTACAAGACATAAGGTTGAAACGGTCTTCATATTGAGATGATTTATTATAAAATATATACTTAAACTACTATCAGTACATAAATCAGGGAGGACTAATATGACAGGAAATAAAAATGACTTACTAGTAGAAAAACGTGAAGAGTTATTGAAAGTATTGCAAGCTCGTTTTGAGAAAAACATGAACCGCCATGAAGGTCTTGAATGGGCTAAAGTTGAAGCGAAGCTGACTACTAATAATGAAAAAATGTGGTCACTTAACGAAATGGAAGTAACTGGTGGTGAACCGGATGTTGTTGGTTATGATGAAGAAAAGGACGAATATACTTTCTATGATTGTTCAAAGGAGAGTCCTAAAGGCCGCAGAAGTCTTTGTTATGATCTTGAAGCGTTAGAATCAAGAAAAAAACATAAACCAGAAAATAACGTTATTGATGTTGCCAATGCTATGGGCATTGAATTATTAACGGAAGAACAGTATCGGGAATTGCAACAACTTGGCGATTTTGACATGAAATCATCAAGTTGGGTACAAACACCTTCAGATATTCGAGAACTCGGTGGTGCTTTATTTTGCGATTATCGCTTTGGACATGTTTTCGTGTACCATAATGGAGCAGACTCTTACTATGCTGCCAGAGGTTTTCGTGGCTCGTTAAAAGTTTAAATTAGGAGAAATAAGAAAAAGAGCCTATATTCAGGCTCTTTTTCTTATTTATATTTTAAAAGTAAACTGTTACTATGCAGTTTTACTTAATTTATATGTTCCGTGGTTGTTTTTACGGAAAAGTTTAGGGAAAACATAGCCATCTAATCCAATACGTCCAGCGTTCTGCCCTGCAACTAAAATGAACATAGTCAAAATAAGCAGGTTTGGGTTTACACTAACGGTTCCACTTAATAAAAATGAAAGATTCATTATGATTCCGAAAAATGCAGCTGTTTTTGTTAATCCGCCTAAAATTAAACCTAGACCTACTAAAATTTCTCCCCATTGAACTAAAAAGCTAAATAGGTCTGCGTTTGGAAGGACAAAATGTTGAAGAAAATCTGCCCACCAACTTTGTACTGCAGGGTGGTCACCTGATGCTTGAGCAATAGCGCCCTTTAGAAAGCCACTTGCGTCAAAAGATTGTCCGAAGACTTTGCCTATCCCAGCAGCGAGCCATGTATACCCTATGTAAAGCCGTAAAAGTAATAATATGAAAGTAGCACGTTTATCAGTTCTTAAAAAATTGATAACCATTGAAATCCCTCCAATATTGTATTTACAAGTTTATTATATATCCATTGTGAATAAATTCACAATGGATATAATGTGAACAAGTTTATGATTTTTTATTTGTAAAATTGTACATAAAGCATTTTGAAATTTATTTTTGGAAGGTGAAGAATAAATGTGGTATGGGAGCTATCTATTTTAGTAGAGAGCTCCCATAGTAAACAGATTCATGTAGTTTTTTTAGTGTATCTGGGCATTACGTATTATTTCTCTGGCTTTATATAAGGAACAACTTGCGCAGTCACCCCTACAGAAGCACCGCGAATAAAATCTTGGTTTTCTAATGCTTTAAAGTTTTCCGTTTTTCCTGTTAGCATAACACCTAAAATTTTCACTTGATCAAATGGTTTGTTTTTGTTTGCTTTTAAAAACTTCTGTATATCTTCGTCATGTCCATCGTCATCGTATTGATTAAGTGAATCAATGAACTCTTTGTACGCTTCTTTAGGAGACTTGTCTGGATTGAATCCGTAAACAGGCATACCAGCAGGTCCTTTACTTTCATCTCTGATTGGTGAGGTCATATATAGCCATACGATATTTAAGTTATCTGGTATTTTTGTTTGAACCTCTTTTAATGTATAGGGTTGATTGAAAGAGATGGCAACTTCGGCAACATAGTTGTTCATTTGTGAAACTTCACCTAATTCATTTTGCACACCATCGTGATAATCTTTAATAGCCGGATTATAAAATGTCGCAAATTTATTCTTTGTTTGTTTATCATACTCATAGAAATTTGTATCTGACCAATAAAAGCCAGGTGTTAACTCATTGAAGTCAATATGAGTCAGGAACCAACCATAAGAACTTGTTAATGTGTTCCATGGGACTACATAACCGTTAATGTTTTTGGAACGGTTTGATATAATATTGCCGCCAAACATAGATGAATTACTTGTTACTTGAGAATCAATTTGTACATTCGGTTCTGCAATTGCGTTATGTAAAAAGAGATGTTCGTGAAGTTTCGTAGAGCTTTTCGCTGCGAAGTAATTGCCAACTTTATAAATGATAGGGATAAGCATCATGACAACGATAATAGAGGTAATGATGATTTTAAGCAACTGTTTCCTTTTAGCCTTTTTTAAAGCATCTTTTAAAGAAGTATCCATTAATTTTTTCCTCCTACTTTAGAATGAATTGTCTTACGTGCACGATGTAATTTTTGTTTGACGCTGTTTACTTGAATATCTAGTATTAGAGCGATTTCTTCGTATGTAAAATTGTAATAATATTTTAAAAAGAAGGCTTCTTTATATTCTAATTTTATATATTTTAATAAATAGAAAATCTCATCTTTATTTAAAACTGTATCCAATTCTCGGTCTGTATATTGAAGTTTTGAATAGATTTCTTCAGTTAAGCAGATGTTTTGCTGTTCTTTTTTGCGTTTTAAATCAATGTATTCATTTAATGCGACTCTGAAAAACCATGGACGTATGTTACTCTCGGTTAGATTATCTAGCAATGTGTATACTTTATAGAAGGTATTTTGGATGATGTCTTCTGCATCTTCTTTTATAGCCCCTTTCGCTAGTAGTAGTTTGAACACTTCCTCCCCTAGATTGATAAGATAGGAGGTAAATATATTTTCTTTTCCCATCACTTTTCCTCCCTACACTTATACAACGAATAGGTAATGATAAATGTATACACTTAAATTTAAATTAGTTATTCACTATGGTTTATAGTACACGATACTTTATAAATAGGAGTGGTTCTTTTATTTTTTGAAATATTAAATCTTTAGTGCTAAAATAAAATTTGGAGATATATGTAAAGGAGACAAAGACTCAATATGTGGATGAACTTGTAATGATTAGAAACTAGATAGATGAATTTTTCTCTCATAAGCGAGGGTTTATTTAGTTATCTGTAAATCATTCAAGGAATGCATATTTGGCTTGTACATCCCTTTTATAAGGATAGGTGCCTATTTTATGTATCTGTCTTTTTTGTGGGAAAGTTTATATCTCTTATATAAAATATGCGTCCTTTAAACTTGGAGGAGTATATGATGAACCAATTAAAAAATAAAGTAGCAGTTATTACAGGGGTAAGTCGTCTAGACGGTATAGGCGCAGCAATTTGCAAAGAATTGGCTGAATCAGGATACGATATATTTTTTACGTATTGGACGGATTATGATAAAGAGATGCCATGGGGCGTTGAGAAAAATGAACAAATACAATTAGAAGAAGAGCTATTACAAAACGGTGTTAGAGTATCAAGCATGGAGTTAGATTTAACTCAGAATGATGCACCGAAAGAGCTTATAAATAAAGTTACTGAACAATTAGGGTACCCTCATATATTAATTAATAATGCAGCATATTCTACGAATAATGATTTCTCTACGTTGACTGCTGAAGAATTAGATAAGCATTATATGGTGAATATTCGTGCGACTACATTGCTCAGTAGTCAATTTGCCCGAGGATTTGATAAAAAATCTGGTGGTAGAATTGTGAATATGACTTCGGGGCAATTTCAAGGTCCTATGGTAGGAGAACTAGCGTATGCAACAACGAAGGGAGCTATTGATGCTCTTACTAGTACGTTGTCAGCAGAGGTAGCTCATTTAGGAATAACAGTGAATGCAATTAATCCAGGACCAACTGATACAGGATGGATGACTGAAGAGATAAAACAAGGGTTAAAGCCGATGTTTCCTTTTGGCAGAATTGGTGAGCCAAAGGATGCAGCTAGACTCATTAAATTTCTAGTAAGTGAAGAAGCTGAGTGGATTACTGGGCAAGTTATTCATTCAGAAGGTGGATTTAAAAGATAAAAAAGAAGGTATCTCACCTTGGTGAGATACCTTCTTTTTTTAATCTTTCTTCAATCTTCGTGCAACACCATTCCCTAAAGACTGTAATCCTTGAACGAGGATAATTAAAATAAAGACAGTTGCATACATTACTTCAGGTTCATAGCGTAAATGTCCGAAGCGATATGCTAAGTCCCCTAGCCCACCAGCGCCTACAAGACCAGCCATTGCTGTTGCGCCGATTAAGCCAATCGTTGCGATTGTTAATCCAAGTACAAGGGAGGGACGAGCTTCTTTAACCAGGACGTGCCAAATGATTTTTATAGTAGAGACTCCCATCGCTTGGTAGGCTTCAATGACACCGCGATCGACTTCTAGTAAAGCTGTCTCCATTAAACGTGCGATATAAGGGGCTGTGAAGACGACAAGCGGTACGATAACACCTTGTACGCCAATGGATGTTCCCATTAGAAACTTTGTAAAAGGCAAAATAAAGAATAATAGAATGATAAATGGAAGAGAGCGAATAACATTAATAACCGTATTAAGAATAGGATAGATGATTTTATTTTCATGCTGTCCACCAGGTCTCGTTAAAACAAGTGTAACACCAAGTGGCAGTGCAATAAGGATCGAGATGAGTAATGAAATAGATGTCATTTGAAAGGTTTGGATTGTGGCTTCCCATATGACTTTACCCCATTCATCCAAAAAGGACTTGTTTCCCATAATCTGTTCTACCTCCTTCTACGATGATTCCTTGCTCTTGTAAAAATGATAAAGCACGGTGGATTTCATTTTGTTCCCCTTGCATATGAACGACTAGTTTCCCATATGCTTCATATTTTAACTGCGTAATATTACCGGATAAAATATTCGGATATACTTGGAACCGTTTTGTGGCAACGGCTAAGGCAGGTTCCCCTGAAGTAGTGCCAATAAATGAAAGTGTTACAATTTCTCCAGTACTTTGTAGTTCTTTCTGTACCTTTTCTGGAATTTTCGCTGCAAATGCGCTATTTACAAATTTCTTCGTTGTTACATGTTGTGGGTTTGTGAAAATATCTTTTACAGTCCCACTTTCGACTACAGATCCATGTTCCATAACAGCAACGCGGTCACATATACGCTGGATGACATTCATTTCATGTGTAATGAGTAAAATCGTAATTCCGATTTCTTCGTTAATCTTTAATAGCAAATCAAGGATAGAATCGGTTGTTTCTGGATCTAATGCGCTCGTTGCTTCATCACTTAATAACACTTCAGGTTCATGTGATAGCGCACGAGCAATTGCGACACGCTGTTTTTGACCACCAGAAAGTTCGCTTGGATACGCATCTTTTCTATTAAAAAGATCGACAATGTGTAAATACTTTTCTACTCTTTTTTCAATTTCTGCTTTTGGAATGCCAGCAAGCCGTAACGGTAATGCGATATTTTCATAAACGGTAACAGTTTTAAGTAAATTGAATCCTTGAAAGATCATTCCGATTTTTTGTCTCGCTTTTGCTAGTTCTTTTGTCGATAACGTTGTTAAGTCTTGTTCGTTTACAATGATATTTCCTGTCGTTGGTTTTTCTAATAAATTTACACATCGAATCAATGTACTTTTACCAGCGCCACTATACCCAATGATTCCAAATACCTCGCCTTTTTCTACTTTAAGGGAAGTAGACTTAAGAGCCTCAACATTCCCTTTTTTTGTTGTAAATACTTTGGATATGTTTTTTAATTCAATCATTATCGTCAGCTCCTACCAAGATGGTAAAACTGAACCATCAAATTTTTTCTCGATAAACTCTTTTACTTCTTTAGATTGATAAGCTTTCTTTAATTTATTTACAACGGCATCATCTTTATTTTCAGTACGAACAACAACCCAGTTCACATAGGGTGAATCTTTTCCTTCGCGGAAAATAGAATCTTTCGCTGGACTTAATTTTGCACCTAATGCAAAGTTTGTGTTAATTGCAGCTGCTTTCACTTCACTTAGTTGCGTTGGTAATTGAGATGCCTCTAATTCGACAATCTTTAATTTTTTTGGATTTTCAATTACATCTTTTGCAGTCGCTTTTTCTGTAGCCTTTGGATCAACTTTTAAAACCCCTGCTTTTTCAAATAATTTTAAAGCTCGAAGTTCATTCGTTGGGTCATTTGGTACAGCAATTGCATCGCCCTCTTTTAAGTCTTTTACATCTTTTATATCTTTAGAATATACACCCATAGGGAATGTTACTGTTGAAAATACTTCAGCTAATTTCATATTGCGTTCAGCTTTAAATACATCTAAATACGATTTCGTTTGGTAGCTATTTACATCAAGGCTTTTTTCATCTAATGATACGTTTGGCGCTACATAATCATTAAATACTTTTATATCAATTTCGAGGCCATCTTTTGCTGCAACTTCTTTTACCTTTTCAAAAATTTGTTCATGTGGTCCACCTGTTACACCGACAGTAATCTTTTTCTCGTCTAATTCTTTTACCTCTTTATCTGAACTCACACTACATGCGCCTAATAATAATACTGCTCCGCTTACAATGCTTAATAATACCTTTTTCATCTATAAATCCCCCTTCATATACGTTCCAAAATAAAAAGCACCTCCCAAAAAATAAGAGAGGTGCCGAATAGACGAAATAGATTCCTCTCTTATCTTCCAAAACGAAAACTCGTTTTGCAGGAATTAGCACCTTAGCTTATACGTCATAAGCTCGGTTGCCGGGCATCATCGGGCCAGTCCCTCCGCCACTCTTGATAAGAGTATGTGTATGTAGTTTTGAATATGGTACTAATAGTAAATCGTACAAAAAGAATTGTCAATGATATTTTCAGAATATATTTTATTTTAAGGTAATCGAAACGTTCCCCTTTTTATGTCCTTTTTCTACATATATATGAGCTTCAGCAATTTCTTCTAATCGGTAAGTTCTATCAATAACAGGCTTTAGCTTTTCTGTTTCAGCTAGTTGTTTTAGTAGGTTCATATCTTCTTTACTGACTTTTGCCATCATTCCGTTCACAGATACATATTTTCCATTAGGCATTAATGCATCTGTACAAAGAGACTTATTATATTTTCCAACTGCATCAAATATAATATCATAGTGCTCGCCCCGCTTAGTAAAATCTTCTTTCATATAATCAATTACGTTGTCTGCCCCTAAAGCTGTTACTAAATCGAAATTCGAACTACTACAAATGGCTGTGACAGTCGCCCCGAAGTATTTCGCAAGTTGTACGGCAGCTGTCCCTACTGACCCAGAGGCGCCGTATATAAGTACTCGTTGCCCTTTTTTTATCTGTCCTTTTCTAAGGAAGTGCAATGCTGAAGTTCCGCCAAAAGGAATAACGGCAGCTTCTTCATATGTCACATTGGTAGGTTTTAATGCTATTAATCCACTTTCATGCACGCATGTGTATTCGGCATAACCACCAAGGTTTAGTTCTGTTAATGCAAAAACTTGATCTCCTTTTTTAAATTGTGTTACATCTGTTCCAATGTCTTCGATTTCACCGGATAACTCCACGCCAAGTATAGGTTTTCTCGGTTTTCTGAAACCTAATATGATCCGCATAGGAATCCAAAATAAGAGGGGGCTATTAAAGCCACGTATTCTACAATCTCCAGTCGATACACTTGTTGCGTGAATTTTAACTAATACTTCATTTTTTTTAGGTTTAGGCTTTTCTATATTTTGAAGTTGGAGAACATTAGGTGGTCCATACTTTGTGCAAATAATAGCTTTCATAATGACCTCCTGAAATGAGTTGTTATTATTTACATCATATTTAAACTTTTTCTCAAACATGTTGCTATATAGGAAATAAATTTAAAGAAGAATATTACGAATTATATAGATTTCATAGGAAAAGAGATGATATTATTTTTGGGAAGGAGGGGACGTTATGAAAAAAATTATTTTAATTTCAAGTTTAGTACTTGCAGTCGGTCTAGGAGTAGGGTGTAGTAATGAGAAAGCAAAAAAGACTGATGAACCGAAAAAAGAAGCTGTGCAGAAAGAAAAGGAATTAACAGCGAAGGATGTTTTTAATAAAGCGAATGAAGCTTTTAAAAACGAAGAAAATGTAACGATGACA
Organism: Bacillus cereus group sp. MYBK14-1; assembly: GCF_051916885.1. Lineage (NCBI taxonomy): Bacteria > Bacillati > Bacillota > Bacilli > Caryophanales > Bacillaceae > Bacillus > Bacillus cereus group sp. MYBK14-1. The sequence goes on from NZ_JBQAHM010000017.1 coordinate 21,421, forward strand.
TATGATGTGGGAATAAAGGCTGAAGGAACAGAGATGAATGTAATAAAGGCCAAAATGCAATTAGAGCCGAAGAAAAAAAATTCTCGTTCTGAAATGAATGTTTCTGGTACAGAGGTTGTTGTTTATGATGTGGGTGGCAAAATTGCTGGTCAGTTGAAAAATCCTAATACGGGTGAAGTTATGTCTGTACCAGAGGAACAATTAAATGCTAACGGAATGAATGCGACTCAAGGAATGGTAGATAATTTAGAGATTCCATCGGAAATTTTAAATAAAGTGAAGATGGAGAAAAGTGGAGATAATTATAAGCTGAAGTTTGCATTAAAAGGGCAAGAGACAGAGAGTATGTTAGCTAGTATGGATGAAAAGCAGAAACAAATGCTACAAGGCCAAAATGCAAAGATAGAAGAAATAGATGGAGAATATATTATTACAAAAGATTTTAAATATGAATCAGCAAAGATAGATATGGTTATGAGTAGCAATGGTGAGGATAAAGCGCACATTATTACGGATGCGAAGTTTACATCGTATGATAAATTTGATCCAATACAATTGCCAGCAGCAAAGTAATCACTGTCAAGAGAGGTACCTGAAAGAACGGGTATCTCTTTTTGTTGCTAATAAGGAGAGTGTCCTTTGAAAAAAAGAAAGATAGTAGTGGTCATTGTCGCATATACGGTTTTGCTTGCAACGTCTGTACATACGTATAAAAAACAAATTGATCATCCTATTATGAGTGATGTAGGTAAATTGCTTCCGACAAAAATAAAACGTGTTGAAAGTGCTACGGAAGAGCGCTCGTTAATAAAATTAGTGCGAGATGCAAAAGTTTCAGGAGAGAAAATTTCCATTGCAGGCATGCAACATAGCCAAGGAGGACAGACATATTATCCAAATGGCACGATGCTCGATATGAAAGGATATAATAAAATATTAGAATTTGATCCAGAGAAGAAGCAGATTACAGTTCAAAGTGGTGTCACGTGGAATGATATTCAGAAGAAAATAAATCCATATGGCCTTGCGGTACAGGTCATGCAGTCTCAAAATATTTTTACTGTTGGTGGTTCATTAAGTGTAAATGTACACGGGCGTGATATTCGTCATGAGGCACTAATTGATACAGTAGATTCATTTAGATTGTTAATGGCAGATGGTACGGTACGTAATGTAAGTAGAGAAGAAAATGCAGAGTTATTTCCATATGTCATTGGGGGTTACGGTTTATTTGGAGTTATTTTAGATGTGACGCTGAAGTTAACAGATGATGAATTATATGAAATGCACACGAGAATGATAGATTATAAAGAATACGTATCTTATTTCAAAGAGAAAGTGAAAAGAGAAGAAAATGTTCGTATGCACTTAGCGCGTATTTCTGTTGCTCCAAATTCATTTTTAAAAGAGATGTATGTGACAGATTATACTTTGGCACAAAATCAAAATATGAGAGAAGAGTACAGTGAATTAAAGGAAGAAAATATTATAGCGGTACCGAAATTTTTACTTGGGTTATCACGTTATAGTGATTGGGGAAAGAATACATTTTGGGATATACAAAGAGGCTATTTTGAACGTACAGATGGAAAGTATGAGACGCGTAATAATGTTATGAGATCAGATAGTGCTTTTATGGAATATGAAAATCCAAATAGGACCGAAGTGTTACAAGAATACTTTGTGCCTATAGATGCTTTCACGGAGTATATAGATGATTTACGTAACGTATTAAATGAAGAAGAGTTTAATTTACTCAACATTACGATTCGTTACGTGGAAAAGAATGAAAATGCAGTTTTGTCCTATGCGAAAGATGATATGTTTGCGCTGGTTCTTTTGATTAACCAGGGACGCTCAGAGAGTGAGATAAAGAAAACAGAGGATGTCATTCGGAAGATGATTGATGTTACTTTAAAGCATAACGGTAGTTACTATTTGCCGTACTATTCTTATCCAACGAAAGAGCAGTTAAAGAGGGCATATCCTCGTATTGAAGAATTTCTCAAGAAAAAGAAGGAAGTAGATTCAGAAGAGAGATTTGTGAATTTATTTTATAGGGAGTATACGAAATGACATATAGAAGATTTGTGGCTTCGCAAAGTATCATCATGATGGCAGGAAGTATGGTATTTCCTTTTTATATATTATTGCTTCGAAACGTTGGAAATAGCTTCTCGCAATTTGGCTGGGCGTATGGCTTATTTGCTTTAACATCAGCACTTGTATATCCACTAGTGGGAAAGATATCTGATCAAGTAGGTGATAAAAAATTATTAATCATATACGCTTGGTCCATGGCAATCTTAATGCTTTGCTTTCCGATTGCCACGGAAGTATGGCATGTATATATTCTTCAAATTGTAATGGGCATTTTAGGTGCTGTGCAGCGTAATACTGAGAAGACTTCGTTAGCACGAAAGGTTGCGCAGGAAAAGGCTGGTTATGAGATTGGAAAATACCATGTGTGGACATCCATTGGCGGAGCAGTAGCGGTTATTGCCACGGGATATTTAGTAGATTTCTTTACGATTGGTACAATTTTTTATATTGCATCTATTCTATATGTAGCGAGCGGGATTGTATTAAGTAGTAAAAAAATATAACTATTCCTATTTTCACCTTAATACCCTTTATTTGTTATACTAAAAGGGAATACAAAAGAAAAGGGGACAGTGCCTTTGATGAAATTTGTAGTTTTAGCTATTCTTACTTTGTTTTTGATTCCATGGACAAGAAGTAGTAGTAAGCTTCGAGCAGTGGATAAGAAGGGAGATAAGAAGGTTGTAAAGGGTAAGAAATCATCTATTTTAGTTATTCCTGTTTTATTTTGGATAGGTATTGCAATCTATGAATACTTTTGGCTAATTGATGATCGGGTAGACTCGATTCTTACTCATTATTCTGTTGCAGTAGCAATTTTAATTGGGCTTGTTTTATTTTCACAAGATCAAATAGGGAAATTAGAAGGCACATTAAAAGGACTTCTAATGTTTATTTTACTCGCAAGTTACGGCTACTTTGGTTATTTGCATGATATAGTAATCTCGCAAAAGAAATATGATTCTGTTGTTAAGGTAGAGAAAGATATTTCAGAGCCATTTACTGAAAATGACCAGCCGTTTACAGTGCCGCCAAAGACAGCGGAGAATAAGATGAAAAAAGTATTTGGTGATATTCCAAAAGTAGCTTATTTTGAGCTAGGAGAATTAACGCCACAAATGGTAAACGGCGAGGCTTTATATGTAGCGCCGATTGAAGTTTCAGGATTTTTTAAAGCGCGTAAAGCTGAGACAATTCCAGGGTACGTAACGATGTCAGGTACGAATCCTGATGCGGAAGCGAAACTGCACCTCGGTTATAAAATGAAATATGTGCCAAGCATGTTTTTTGGTAATAATTTAGAGCGTGTGGTAAGGCAAGCAGAACCAAATTTAATCTTTAAAGGAAAACCTAAATTTGAGGTTGATGATAAAGGAAAACCATATTATACAATGACGTATGGTGAATTTATTTCAGGAAGATCTGGATTTGAGGTAGAAGGTGTTGTCGTAGTAGATGCACAAACAGGTGAAGTGAAAAGATATGATAAAGGAAAGGCACCTAAATTTGTTGATGGTGTATTAAATCATGAGACTGCATCTACGTTAAATACGTACTTTGGTAAATATATTCACGGATTTTGGAATACGAAATTCTCACAAACAGATATGAAAATTCCGACTGAGTGGGGAACGAAAGAAGGCGTGACCCCGATCTTTGGTAAAGATGGAACATTGTATTATTTTACAGACTTTACTTCTCCAAAAGAAGGAGTAGATTCAGCCCTAGGCTATTCATTAGTAGATGCACGCACAGGCAAGCTATATTACTATAATGGAAAAGAAGTAAAGGGGATTATGGATGGTTCAGCAGCTACAGAAGTAGTAGATAATTCCTTTAAGAGAGAGAAATGGCATGGGACAATGCCTGTCATTTATAACGTATACGGTAAACCAGCTTGGATTATTCCGGTTGTTGATGACGGAGGCCTAGTACGTGCACATACAGTTGTATATGCTGCTAATGCAAAAATATTTGCGACAGGTTCTTCGCAGAAAGAAGCGCTTGAGAATTATAAAAACGTAATGAGCGGTAATGGTGATACATTTAGACCAACATCAACAGGAAAAGAAGCGCAAAAAGAAGGTATTGTACAACGTGTATATAAAGAAAAATCAGGTGAAAATACAATCGTGTACGTACTTTTAGAGAATGAACAAAAGGTATTTATGATACCGGTGAAGAAATTCCCATATGCTATGTTTACAGAAGTAGGAGACCCAATTCAAATTACATATTTAGATACGGGAGAGATGATGTCCTCAGTATCTAAATTTACGAATAGCAATGTGAAAAAGTAAAGCGATAGAATTTCTATCGCTTTTTTTACATTATGAAAGAGGAAAATGCGCTGTACTTGACGTATGTTTATGATGTAACTATAATTGTTACGATTCAGTTTGTATAGGAAAGGGTGAATTGAAAAAGTGAATGAAGTTAATCACGAAATATATAAACCTGTAAAGGCAAACAGGTTATGGATGATTCTTGTATTAGGAACACTTACGGCGATTGGACCATTATCTATTGATATGTATTTGCCTTCATTACCGAAGTTAACGGATGATTTGCAAACAGGTGCATCCCTCGCGCAGCTTACATTAACAGCTTGTTTGCTTGGGCTGTCAGTAGGACAATTATTTGTTGGCTCAATTAGTGATATTTACGGAAGACGCAAACCTCTTATTATTGCTCTTATTATTTATGTTGCTTCTTCTTTACTTTGTGCTGTTGCGCCATCTATTTGGACATTAGTGTTATTGCGCTTCCTACAAGGAGCTTCAGGATCAGCCGGGATTGTTATATCACGTGCGATGGTACGTGATATGTATTCAGGTTCTGAAATGACGAAGTTTTTCTCACTGCTTATGTTAGTAAACGGAGCAGCACCTATTTTGGCACCGATTATTGGGGGGCAATTATTACAGTTTACAACGTGGCGCGGTGTTTTCATCGTTCTTGGAGCAATAAGTGTATTCATGTTAATCTCAGCTACTTTTGTATTGCGTGAAACATTACCTCCTGAAGAAAGAGAAACGGGTGGTTTGTCAGGGACTTTGGCGACGTACGGAAAATTGTTAAAGGGCCGTCTGTTTATGGGATATGCATTGTCACAAGGATTAGTAACAGCGGCAATGTTTGCATACATTTCGGGCTCACCATTTGTGTTGCAGAACATATACGGAGCATCACCACAGCAATTTAGTTTATTCTTTGCGATTAACGGCATCGGTATTATTATTGCTAGTCAGGTAACGGGTCGTTTAGCGGGGAAAGTGAATGAGAAGACATTATTTGTTGCTGGTATTATTATCGCAGCTGTTGGTGGCCTATCTTTACTACTGACAATCGTACTAGGAATAGGTTTAATCGGTGTTTTATGTTCGTTATTCCTTGTCGTATCAAGTGTCGGGGTTGTATCAACAACTGGGTTTTCATTAGCGATGAGAAATCAGAAACAAGCTGCAGGAACAGCATCAGCTTTATTAGGCTTATTACAGTTCATTTCAGGAGCTCTTGTTGCGCCGCTAGTAGGTATCGGTGGAAGTAATACAGCATTACCGATGGGGGTTGTTATTGCGCTTTGTGAAGTAGGAGCAGTGTTATGTTATCTATTTATGGCCAGAAGAAGTGAGAAGCAGTTTGAACTGCAGCAAAAACAAAATTTAGAGGCTTAACAAAAAAGAACTGATTCAAAGGGAATGTTTGAATCAGTTCTTTTTTTCATTTCTTTGAAATACCTCATACATATTATTCATGATCGTATCATATAAAACAGCAAGTTTATCCCACACCCAGCGATTACTATCGACTTCTTTTTCCCCACAGTCGATAATATCGGTATGGTCAGTAATTTTATACGCTTTTTTAACGATAATAGGAGCAATCTTCGGTATACGTGGGATTTCCTTTAAGGTATCTGCAAAGTTTCCAATGTAGACATGACCGATGATTTCGATTGTTAATGATTTATCCGATATATTGAGCACGGTATGAAATTGATTTGTATGTTGTTGTTTTAAATATTGAGCTAACTTAAATGGAGCATGCTTCTTCTTTAATACGCGGCGAAGGCTCTCTGTATTTTCGATATGAAGTGATTTTTCGCGAATAAGGAAACGAATATCTTCTCCCATAAAAGGTATTGTGTTGTACATAGATGATTCTCCTTAAAACCTTACATATGTTTGCGTTATGCATATGTAAGTCTAGCATGGTTTGTTCTTTATGTGTGCTTACAGTTTTGTAAGGTGAGTAGTAAAGCAGTGCAAAAGTTATTTGTATAAAGTGACGATACTGTGACAAACATGTTGGTATACATGTTACGATGTCGTCTTAAGTGTAAAAAGTAGGATGTTCTCGGTATAATAACAAGTGGAGATAAAAGAAACTATAATGAGTAGTAGCTGTAGATAAAAGGAGAAGAAGAGATGAAGAAGGTTTTGGGTATTGCTGTAATGGGAAGTATGATCCTTCTAGCAGGATGTAATGGAAATAAGGATACGAAAGAACCGAAAGAAAAGGTAGAGCAATCTACAGAACAAACAGAAGAAATGAAAGAATACCTTGCAGTACATGAAAAATACGATTTGAAAATGAATAAAGAAATTAATAACGCACTGCAGTTATTTGAAGTGGCAAAAGAAAAGGGCGGTAAGGAAATAACGACTGCTACATATAAAGAAGATGTGCAAAAGGTAACAACGAGCATGTTAGAAGATATTGATTATATACGAAAAGAAATTCGTGTTCCGAAGTCGAAAGAGCAAGAACATGAGGTATATGTCGGTTTCTTGAATGAATCGGAACAAGCAATGAAAAAATTACAGAAGTTAGCTAAAGAAGAAGATTCATCGTTGATTCGTGATATAGAAATTAATTTTGCAACAGCATCGACATACTATAAACGTTTTCAAGCAGAAACGAAAAAATAACCTTGCCTATGCAAGGTTATTTTTTCTTCTTACTACCGCCTACTTCTTTATTTTATTTCTCTTTTATATTCTTTTTTCGTTCCATCAGAGAAGACAACTTCTAAATCGAATTTTTGATAGTCTTTATCAAGTTTGAACACGTTCACTACTTGATCGATTACTTCTTGATCAGGAGTATCTTTATCAAATTTTAATTCTTGTAGAAGTGGGCTTAATTTTGTGATAGCCTCGTCTCCTGTTAATTTTACATCTGCTTTATGATCTTCGATTTTTGCTTCCATTTTCTTGTCAGCTGCTACATTTTTATAGTCTGCTTCGTAGTCTTTCTTTGTATCTTGGTAGTCTGCCTTTAAATCGAATTCATTGAAGTTTAGTTTTAAATCTGCAGGAGCCTCATTTTTTGCTTCTTCAGTCGTCTTTTTATTAGAAGTTGTGTCTTCTTTGGCAGGAGCTTTACATCCTGTTAATGCAGGTACTAGCATAAGAGCTAATAAAACTGATAGTAGAATTCTCATTATAAATTCCTCCTTATGTAAATTCGTTCTATACAAGTTTTTCCCAAAAACATGTAATTATGTATGTGTTGAAAATAAATTATTATCCTGCAGTCACAAGGACTAATCCGCAATTTAAATCAAAAACGATTTGTATGTATATGGTAAATTGAAGTTGTGAGGGAGGGGCTAAAATGCATGAAGAATATAAAGAGATAATAAAAAAATCAATTGAATATATAGAGAATCACTTACATGAGGAGCTTACAACAGAAAGAGTGGCATCCCACAGTGCAGTATCGATGTACCATTTTCATCGCATCTTTCAAAGATATGTTGGGATGAGTGTAACAGATTATATTCGAAAGAGAAGGTTAACTCATGCTGCGCAAGTTTTAGTGTCAACGGAGAGAGCTGTTATTGATATTGCAGTGCAATACGGTTTTTCCTCACAAGAGGCATTTACGAGAGCTTTTAAAAGAATGTTTCAATTGCCACCAAAGAAATATCGAAAGTACTTTCAGTCATTTTATATAGAAAGAGAGGGTGTTTCAATGCAAAAAGGTATACCGAAAGGATGGATCTTAAGTGGAAGTCATCCTGCTGAATATGAGATGGGTTTAGATTATGAAGTTGTCCATCAAGGAAAAGTATCTGCATACATAAAAGCAAAAGAGAATGTTACGCATGGAGGATTTTCAACATTAATGCAAATGTTCCGAGCGGATAAATATGTAGGGAAGAGATTACGTTTTACAGCATTTATTAAGAGTGAAAATGTAAGAGATTGGGCAGGATTGTGGATGCGAGTAGATGGAAAAGATACAGAACCGCTCGCTATGGATAATATGCAAAATCGCCCCATTAAAAATACGAATAACTGGCAATCGTACTCGGTTGTATTAGATATAAAAGAAGAAGCACTTGGTATTGCATTTGGTGTTTTATTATCAGGAGAAGGTTGTGTGTGGCTAGATAGTATTCGATTTGATGAAGTAGATGAAAAAATCCCTTCAACAGATTTGGCAGAGAACTTTTATGAAACACTTTTAGAAGATCCGGTGAATCTACAGTTTGAAGAAGTAGAAAAATAAAAACAAGGAGAAAAGATATGCTCAAATATGTAAAACTAATAAGTATTAGTTTAGTAATATCGTCTTGTATTATGGGAATTAATTATTTAGTTAGCTATCTTTGGTCAGGGCATATACCTTCTTTGACGTGGAGAACATATTTGATGTTTGTGTTTATATTTATGATGAGTTTTGGTTCAATGCAAAAAGAAGGAAAAGAGGATTATTGACAATAGTCTTTTTCGCCTTTCTTTCATTAACACAAATGGTTGTAACTGTGCCACATGAAATGCTTTCTAAAACATATCAAACAATTAGTGAATTATTTCCTGCAACATATGCAGCGAATGGCTATTATACAATAATATTTGGAGGAGTTAGTTTAGAGAGAAATATTATTTCATTATTAGTTATTGTATTGGTTACACAATCAGTAGCAGTGATGACTTTAGCTATAAAAGGAATGGTAAAGGGAAGAAGAAGCTCTGTAGTTAAAGAAGTATAAAATAAAAAGGTATCCTCGGTGGGATACCTTTTTATTAGCACTTATTATTTTGTAACTTCTGTCCACTTGTAGTTAAACTCACCACCGAAGTCAGTTGTTACAAGTCCTTTAATGAAAGAGCGTTGTAAGTAAGAACGGCCTTGTTGGTATAAAGGAGCGACAGCGCCGTCTTGTAATAGAATTTTTTCAGCTTGCTTCATTGCTTCAAAGCGTGCTTTTTCATCGCCAGCTAAATCTGTTTTCACTTTATGAATTAGCTCATCGTACTCTTTGTTAGAGTATTTATCGAAGTTATAAGCACTATCTGTTGTAAATAAATCTAAGAATGTAATTGGATCAGCGAAGTCAGGGCCCCAGCCGTCAATACCAATTTCATAGTCACCACTTAATAGTAGTTTTAGCTGTTGTTTACGTGGTTGTGGTTTTAAATTCACTGTTAATCCATCTAGGTTCTTTTCTAATTCACCTTTTAAATATTCACCAGTCTTTTTAGCTAAAGCATTGTCACTTGTTAATAGTTCGATTGTTACTTTGTCAGTACCAAGTTCTTGTTTTGCTTTTTTCCAGTTTTCTTTAGCTGTTTTCACATCATCCTTGACTAGATTTCCATTTTCTTTACGGAAGTCATTGCCTTCTGGGCTCTTTGCAAATTTCGCAGGAACCATTCCTTCAGCTGGAACAGCGCCGTTATTTAAGATTGTTTCTACGTAAGCTTTTTTATTCATTGCGCCGTTAATAGCAAGGCGTGCATGTTGATTTTTTAATGTTTCATTTTTCTGATTTAATCGTAAGAATTGAATACCGACTTCAGCGCGTTCTTTGAAGTTTGGATCGCTCTTATATTTATCAACAAACTCTGCAGTTAAAGCAACACGATCAATTTGTCCTGAATCATATAAGTTCACTTCTGTAGACTTATCTTTAACGACATTGAAGTTGATTTCTTCTAATTTTACAGTTTTAGCATCCCAATAGTTAGGATTTTTCTTCAATTGGAAGCTTTGTTCATGTTTCCAGTTATCTAATGTGAAAGCACCGTTATAAATTAAATGATTTGTTTCTAAACCATATTTATCGCCTTGAGACTTTAAGTACTCTTCATTAATTGGTAAGAATGTTGAGAATGTAGTTAAGCTTAAGAAGTAGGGAACAGGACGGTCTAGTTGTACTTCTAACGTTTTATCATCAACAGCTTTGACCCCTAGTTGATCAATTGGCAATTGTTTTTGGTTTATTTGTTTCGCATTCTTTATATCGAAGAATAAGAATGCGTATTCAGCTGCTGTATCAGGATTTACGGCACGTTGCCAAGCGAAGGCAAAGTCCTTTGCTGTAACAGGAGTACCGTTTGACCATTTTGAATCACGGAGATGGAATGTATATTTTGTTTTATCGGGACTAATGTCAACCGACTCAGCGACACCAGGAACCGGTTTATTATCTTCTCCCATTGCATATAGCCCTTCAAAAACATTACGCATTACGTTCATGGATTCCCCATCCGTTGCTTTTGCAACATCCATTGTTGGAATTTCTGAAGCGAATGATAAGTTAATTGCCTGTTTATCAGGTGCTTTATCGTTTGCTTTCGCTCCGCTTGCATTATCTTTATTTCCCCCGCAAGCAGTTAGTAATAGACTTGCCCCTAAAACAGATGCAACAACAGGTACAACTTTTTTCTTCATTGTTCGTTCCTCCCTAAATGTGTTGTTCGTAACGTCATAATGTCCGTGTCTTGAAGTAGCTATAGAAGGAGATAAAACCTATTATAAATATTTGTTTATAGGTAATCAGGTGTTCTATATGTATATACATGTCGAACTATAATCTATCGTTATATGTTTCAACGTAGTAGACATTATATTTTGATGGTGAAATATTTTGTTTCTTTGATTATTTAGAATATTAACACTGAAAAGAACTATATGTCAATAATAAAAATAGATTGTTAATTTCTCAGAATAATATATTAAAAAAGCAGATTCTCATGTGTGAGAGAACCTATTTTTAATATATTTTGCTAAAAAAACAATTGGTGTGGGCTAATAATAAGTGGGGATGAAGAAACCCCCACTTATTAAAGTTTCACTTTATTTTTCAATTTTTGCCCACTTGAAGTTTAATTGACCTGCAAAGTCTACTTGCACAATTCCTTTCACATAAGAACGTTCTAAATAAGATTCGCCTTTTTGGTAAAGAGGAGCGATAACAGAGTCTTTAAATAATATTTTCTCGGATGCTAGTAATGCTTCCCAGCGAGCTTTTTCATCACCAGCTAAAGTTGTTTTCACTTTTGCTATTGTTTCATCGAATTCCTTATTAGAGTAATGATCTAAGTTATAAGGGTTATTCGTTGTAAATAGCTCAAGGAATGTAATTGGATCCGCAAAGTCAGGGCTCCAGCCATCAATTCCGATTTCGTAGTCACCTTTTAATAAAAGCGAAACTTGTTGCTTACGCGGCTGAGGTTTTATATTTACTGTTAATCCATCTAGATTCTTTTCTAGTTGTCCTTTTAAGAATTCACCAGTTTTCTTATCAAGGTCAGCATCACTCGTTAATAATTCTAATGTTATCTTTTCAGAACCAAGCTCTTGTTTAGCTTTTTTCCATAACTCTTGTGCAGATTTTGTATCAACTTTTGTTAAATCGCCGTTTGCAGTACGGAAGTCTTTTCCTTCAGGTCCTTTTGCAAAGTTTTTTGGAACGAGACCAAATGTTGGTGTAGAGCCATCATTTAATAACGTATTTACAAAGGATTTTCTATCAATTGTTTGATCAATTGCTTGGCGTGCAGAAACGTTTTGAAGTACTTTGTTTTGTTGATTCATACGTAAAAATTGTACGCCTACGTTTGGACGTTCTTTAAAGTTAGCATCCTTTTTATATTTATCGACGAAGTCAGATGTTAGTTTTATACGATCTAATTGTTTTGACTCGAATAAATTTACTTCTGTTGATTTTTCTTTTACGACATTAAAATTGATTTCTTCTAGTTTGACAGTATCTTTATCCCAATAGGTAGGGTTCTTCTTAAATTTAAAGCTTTGTTCGTGCTTCCAATCGCTTAGTGTAAAAGCTCCATTGTACAAAATTGTATTATCTTCTAAAGCGTACTTATTACCTTGTACTTTAAAGAATTCCTCATTAATTGGTAGAAATGTTGGGAACGCTGTTAAGCTAATAAAATAAGGAACAGGACGCTCTAATTCTACCTCAAACGTATGGTCATCAACTGCTTTTACACCAAGTTGGTCGGCTGGAAGTTCTTTGTTGTTAATTTTTGTTGCGTTTTTAATATCAAAGAATAAAAATGCATATTCAGAGGCTGTTGCTGGATCTACGGCACGTTGCCAAGCGAACACAAAATCTTTAGCTGTAACAGGAGTGCCATTTGACCATTTTGAATCTCGCAAATGGAATGTGTATTTCGTTTTATCGCCACTTACTTCATGAGATTTTGCAACACCAGGAACAGGTTTGTTACCTTCACCAAGATTATACAAACCTTCAAATACGTTTCTCATTACTTGACCAGAATCAGTATCTGTAGCACGAGCCGTATCCATTGTTCGTATTTCAGTAGGTGAAGATAAGTTTAAAACCTGTTTACTAGGTGCCTCGTCTTTTGCATTTGCTCCGCTTGCTTCGTTTTTATAACTACCGCAACCAGTTAATAAAATACTTACTCCTACAACTGATGCAATACCGGGTACAAACTTCTTTTTCATTTGATTTTCCTCCTAAATAATTAAGTTTGGATGATGATGAGGGAAATGAAAAATAAAAAATCCCTCTTTTCATATTGAGAAAGAGGGATTTTTACGTACAAGTTATGCACCCGTATATAAACGAAGTCCCTCATTCTATCTTTCAAGCATAAAGCTTGCAGGAAGTGGCACAGTATTCAAAATGAACCTGTTGCCGAGGTTTCAAAGGGCCAGTCCCTCCACCTCTCTTGATACAATGAGTAAACGAATAAATTTTATTAATTTTTTTGTTTCTTTGATAATTCAAAATCTTACACCTTGAATAATGAAGTGTCAACTAAATGAAATATAGTTTAAATTTTCAGTTTTCTTAAATGAAAAAACCACTGCATATGGCAGTGGTTTTTCTACTAGAAGTTAAAGTTATCTGGATCTGGACCAACGCGACGATCTTCATTTAAAGCTTGAATTGCTTTCATATCATCAGCACTTAATTCAAAGTCGAAGATGTTTGCATTTTCAATAATGCGATGTTCTTTAATTGATTTGGGAATTGTTACAACTTCGTTTTGTAAATCCCAACGTAAAATAATTTGCGCAGTTGATTTATTATATTTTGTCGCAATTTCTTGTAACGTTGGATTATCTAGTAGTTGTCCTTGCATTAATGGTGACCAAGCTTCAAGCTGGATATTATGTTCTTTACAGAATGCATGTAACTCTTCTTGTGCTAAACGTGGGTGGTATTCCACTTGGTTGACCATTGGCTTAATTTCAGCAATTTCAAATACGTCTTGTAAGTGGTGAATGTGGAAATTACTCACACCGATAGCGCGAACACGGCCATCTTTATAAAGTGTTTCTAATGCTTTCCATGATTCAGTATATTTCCCTTTTACAGGCCAATGTACTAAATATAAATCTAAATATTCTAGACCTAATTTCTCTAATGTAGTTTCAAATGCTTGAAGCGTTGTTTCATATCCTTGATCGCTATTCCATACTTTTGAGGTAATAAATAATTCTTCACGTGAAACACCGGATTCACGAATCGCTTGCCCAACGCCTTCTTCATTTTGATAGATTGCTGCAGTATCGATGCTGCGGTAGCCATTTTTAATTGCTGCTTTTACAGAATCAATTACTTCTGAACCATCTTCTACTTTAAAAACACCTAAACCAAACCAAGGCATTTTTACACCGTTATGTAATGTTGTATAGTCTTTTAAACTTGTTAAAATCATATTATTTCCCCCTAGCTTTTTTGTTTGTTGCTTCTACTGCTTTTTGAATTGCCTCTGAAAAATTATATTCGTATAAAGTTTTGAGACCCTCAGCTGTGGAACCACCTGGCGTTGTTACTTGTTCGCGAAGGTTAGCTGGATTTTGCGTTTGTTCAAGCATAGAAGCAGAGCCAGAAATCATTTGAATGACAAGATGTTTTGCGGTTTCTTCATCAACTCCATAACTTTTTGTTGTTTCAATTAAGCTTTCAGCAAAGTAATAAAGGAAGGCTGGTGCACTTCCAGTAACTGCAGTAAGCTGATGAACTTCTTCCTCAGTACAAAGTTGCGAAGTACCAATACCTTTTAAAAGTAGTTGCAGGGTTTCTTGATGTATCTCGTTTACTGATTGTCCCATTGTATATAAGGAGATAGACTTTCCAATTTCAGCAGCTGTATTAGGCATAATCCAAGCAACAGGCGTGCCTTTTGGGAGTCTAGCTTCTAAATAAGATGGTCCAATGCCAGCTGCTACTGTTACGACTAGTTGATTTGATATTAACGGAGATAGCTCAGCTAATAACTCTTCATGAGCCGAAGGTGGCATTGCTAAAACAACCGTATCAACAGATGTAACATGCTGTTTCCAATCTGTTGTAGTAGACACATTATATCGATGTTGTAACTGTTTTAGCTTTTCTATGTTGCTTCGGTTAGAGACGATAATTTCTTCGATGTACTCTTTGCTTGTTTTAAGTAATCCGGAAAATATAGCTTCTGCCATACGACCGGCACCAATAAATAAAATTCGATGTTTAGTTAGCATATCCTTTATTCCTTTCTAGTAGAGATATGTTATAAAAACGATATCATCTTTAAGAGAATTTTGTAAAAAGAAAAGACTTATCGTAGATGGAATGGATAATGAGAAGGAGGAAATTCATGCTAATATTAGCTATTATTAATCTCTTTATATGTGTAGCTGGTTTGCTAGAGTGGAAGAGCAATTATAAGGGGCAAGAACATACAAATAATTATATCTAGAAAATAATTAGAATTAAAAAACCCCTGAAGTACATATGCTTCAGGGGTTTACTAATAGAATATAAGATTATGCTTTTGTCATACCAAGTAATACAGCGCCGCCGATAATTAAAACACTACCTAGTGCAATAAAGATCAATTGACGTTTTGTTTTCTTTTCACCTAAGAATACAATCGCACCGAATGTTGAGATAACGATTCCAGTTTGAGATAATGGGAAGCTTGTTGCTACTCCAACACGTGGTAATGAAAGAAGTAAGAATAAGTTTCCAGTTCCCCATAGTAAACCAGACAAAGCATTACGGATTGCATATTTGTTAAATGGTTTATGTTTAGACGTCAGTACAACCGCACCAACAAACATACCAACTGCTTGTGGTAAAATAGCAGACCAACCATCGATATTATACCAACGAATAATAATTACATATACAAGATAGCCGAAAGTAGAAACAATTAAAGTAAGAAGTCCTTTTTTCAATTGTCCAGGTGGCTGAGCATTTTCTTTATCATCTAATGATGTGAATACAACACCAACTACGATTAATAGGATTGCAATCGTTCCCAGAATGATCGTTGTAGTAGTAGTCCACTCACGGAAAGCGATAACCCCAAAGATAGAAGTTGCAACAAGTTGCATACCAGTAGAAATCGTTACAGTAGTTGAAACACCTAGTTTTTCAACTGTTTTTAATTGGTTTACTTGTCCTAAAGCCCAGAATAAACCTGAAATAAAACCAACAATTAAGATTGTCATTGTTAAAGCTGGTTGAGTAAATACATACATAATTGTTGCGAAGAATAGAGCACCGATTGTCATACCTACCGTTTGGCTATATGCACCACCGCCCATTTTTACGCTTACTAATAAGATGTTTCCCCATGCAATTGCAGGAAGAAGCGCTAATAAAATGTCCATTACAAGACTCCCTTCGGTTTGCTATACCAATATAGTTACATATCGTTCTAACGATCGGTAATGCCCCACTAATAGAGTAGAAGATTACCGATCGCTAAAACAGGATGAAGAATTCACGATATAAATGCGTTTTCATTTCTTCATTTTTTGAAACACCTCCATATAATAACAGGAAATTGCCTATTTTAGAAAGTGAATTCAAATAAAATGTATATTTTAATAAGAGGTAAAATTCAGTTATTTCCCGGTGGTATATTTTATTTCCTAAGAAATAAAGAAGCAGCTTCGAAAAAAGCTGCTTTAAGAGTTAGTAATTCTTTTATTAATAAGTTGAATACATAGTAGAAATACGAGTGACATACCGATAGTAATAACTACAAGTGTCCATGCGAGTTGCATATTACTTGCATCAATAGCCATGTAAATTGCAGTTGGGATTGTCTGTGTTTTACCAGGAATGTTCCCGGCAAACATAAGTGTAGCACCAAATTCACCGAGCGCGCGGACAAAGCTCAAAATCATCCCGCTTAGTAAGGCAGGAAATGCGAGCGGAAGTGTAACGTGCAGAAAAACTTGATATTCACTTGCGCCAAGGTCACGAGCACTTTCTTCAATTTGTACATTTGCGATAGAAAATCCCGTTTTCGCTGATTGGTACATAAGCGGAAATGCAACAACTGTAGAAGCAATGATCGCAGCAGTAGATGTGAACATAATAGACTGCTGAAATAATGATTCAACCCACTTTCCGATCGGGCTGTTGTTTCCAAAGATGATAATGAGAAAGAAGCCGATAACAGTTGGTGGAAGTACCATTGGTAATAAAAATATGGTTTCTAATAGTACTTTATATCGCCATGAGGAGCGAGCTAGTGCTCGCCCGACAATTGTCCCTAAAATTGTAACGAGAATAGTGGCGCATGCAGCTACTCTTAAAGATAGAAAGACAGGCGATAAAATAGCATCAATGCTCATAGTAATTACGACAGGACTGTAAATCCATATTTTTTAAAGATAGATTGTGCATCTTTTGACTGCAAATACTCATAAAATGAAGTCGCCTCTTTCTTATGTTTAGATTCCTTTATAACACCTAAAGGATAGTGGATTGGCTCATGAGAAGTAGCTGCTGCTGTCTCACCAATCTTTACTTTATCCGAAATGAGAGCATCTGTTTTGTATACGATACCAGCATCGACATTCCCTGTTTCTACATATGTTAACACTTGGCGAACATCTTTTGTAAATACGACTTTATTTTGAACATCATTCCAAAGGTTTTCGTGTGTTAGAGAAGCCTTTGCATATTTGCCAGCAGGTACAGATTCAGGTGTACCAAGTGCAATTTTTTTTATTTTTTCATCTTTTAAATCTTGAATTTTTGTAAGAGAACTATCTTTTGGGACGACTAGAACGAGTTCGTTTCCAAGGAGATTTTTCCCCTCTTTTTCATGAATGAATCCTTTTTTTACAAGGGTTTGGAATTTATCTTCTGCTGCTGAGAAGAATAAATCAGCAGGTGCACCTTGTTCAATTTGTTGTTGAAGTGCTCCAGAAGCACCGAAGTTAAAAGAAAGTTTGATATTTGGCTCTTTTTCTTTATATTGTTTTTCGATTTCTTTTAATGCATCTTGTAAGCTTGCAGCAGCTGAGATAGTCAGTTCAACTGTTTTATCCTCTTTAGCAGCTGACTTTGTATGCTTTTCCCCACTTGTACAAGCAGCGCTAAATATAAGAAGGAAAGAAAGTATAAGTGCCCCGATGGGACGTAATATAAATTTATTCATAAAAAAATCCCCTTTCATTTTGACACATTTAATTATAACTAAATATAACTAAATATAACTAGTTATAATTGAGTATAATTTGAACATATGTCTATTTTTAAAAAATAGGAGAAATATTCTTTTCTTTGTTACAATGAAAGGAGAAAGTGAGGAATCGTCTATGGATCATCATTCCTACACAACGGAAGAAGTAGCAAAGCGATTAAAAGTATCAAAATTAACTGTATACGACTTAATTAAAAAAGGAGAACTTCCTTCTTATAGAGTTGGTAGACAGATGCGCATTGATGCAGCAGATTTAGATCAATATATAAAGCAAATGAAAACAGGGAAAGTACAAGTTAATCCTGTAAAAAACGATGGTAGTAGTATATTGAACACGTGTATTATTAGTGGTCAAGAACTAACGTTAGATATGTTAGCTAAACGTATAGAAAATCGTTTGCCAAGTTCTAATGTTTTAAGAGCGTATCAAGGTAGCTTAACGAGTTTAGTGAAAATGTATCAAGGAGAAGGAAGTATCGTTAGTTTGCATTTGTTTGATGGTGAAACGGGTACATATAATATTCCTTACGTAAAACGTATTTTAGTAGGACAGCCATGTCTTATGATTAATTTATTGTCCAGAAATGTAGGGTTTTATGTTCAAAAAGGAAATCCGAAGAAAATAAAGACATGGGCTGACATATCCGGGTCCACTATAAAGTTTGTGAATCGAGAAAAGGGTTCTGGTATTAGAGTGTTAGTGGATGAACAATTACGAATCCGAAAATTAAATAAAGCTGATATTAGTGGATATGAATGGGAAGAATCGAATCATCTTGGTGTTGCCACGCAAGTTGCAAATGGAAAAGCTGATGTAGGAGTAGGTTCAGAAAAGTTTTCGCAAATTGTAAATGTGGACTTTATTCCAATCATGAAAGAACAGTATGATTTAGTAATTTTGAAGAATAAAGAAAATGAAGAGCTGATTGAAGTTGTGAAAGACATTCTGCAATCGGAAGAATTTCATAATGAATTAAATGCGATTGGCGGATATGATATTACGAAAACAGGTCAAATTGTATATGAAATAAAGTGAAGGCTAATAATCAGTGTGGGGGTTCTTCATCCCCCACTGATTATTAGCCTTCACCAATCGGACTTTTATGGGCAGCCCGACCCCCACCTAACTTCTTTGCTTTCGCTGAATTTTGAGGAGGGGGTCTTACTGCCCATTAAAGCGGGACAAACTAAAAAGCTGCTTGTCTATAAGACGAGCAGCTTTTTCTATATATAAAGGGGTTTGGGGAAACAAAGTGTTAAATAAGACCTTGAGCAAGTGTATAAATGAAAGCCGTAAGAAGAGTAGCTCCACTTGCAAGTCCGATAAAGTCTGATTTGTTGAAAGTAATGTTGTTCATTATAATCTCTCCTTATTTGTTTAATGTAGTTGCAACAGCTTTTGCATCGACAAGTGCGGATAGCACCATGCCCATTGTATTTAAAAATTTATTTGATTTCATATTGTTCATCATGCGTATCCGCTCCTTTTCGAATAGTTGTTGCCCTGCTTATGTCTTAATTATAGGGAATATGGATACTTCCAACTATCGAATTAGCTTACGAAAGACTTACACTTTTGTA
Organism: Bacillus cereus group sp. MYBK14-1; assembly: GCF_051916885.1. Classification (NCBI taxonomy): domain Bacteria; kingdom Bacillati; phylum Bacillota; class Bacilli; order Caryophanales; family Bacillaceae; genus Bacillus; species Bacillus cereus group sp. MYBK14-1. The sequence continues at coordinate 40,839 of NZ_JBQAHM010000017.1, forward strand.
AGAAAAAAAGACATTCATGTAAGAATGTCTTTCACAGCATATTGATATGATGATGGTCTTCAATTGTTTTTAAAAAACTACGCATTGAATTCGTCATATAGCTATCTTTACGGCGTATGAAAACCGTTGAAATACTGCCGTATTTTTCAGGGATTGCATGACAATGTACCTTACCTGCTTTAGAAAGATGATGGACAGCAGACTGTGGTACGAGTGTAATTCCGAGACCGAGTGCAACACTGTTTAATATTGTCTCTAATATATTGAATTCCATAATTCTTTTTGGTAGCAAACCTTCGTCTTTAAGCCAACGTTCTAGTTTGGAGCGGTATCCACATCCTTGGTTAAAAACGAGTAGAGGCGTTGTTGTAAATTCTTCTATATGAAAGGCTTTATTTTGTGTTATAAGCATTAATTTCTCTGTACTAACATCGTATTGTTCGATTAGTGGATGTTTAATAGGACCTGATATAAAGGCGCCATCTAATTGATGATCAAGTACTTCTCTAATTAATTCTTCTGTTAGACCCGCTTGTAATGATAAATCGACATTCGGATAGCTTTTATAGTAAGAAGATAAAATGGTAGGCAGTGTACTTACTGTTTCGACTGTACCGATTTTTAATATACCAGAAGGTGTTTCGCTATCTAAAAATACTTGTTTTAGTTCGTCGACATCTTGCAAAATTTTACTAACATAAACGAGCATTTTTCTTCCTTCAGCTGTTAAAGTCATTCCTCGTTTATGGCGGTAAAAGAGTGGGGTTTTTAATTCGTTTTCTAGTTGTTTAATACGTGCAGTTACATTTGATTGTACATAATTTAATTCCTTTGCTGCGCTACTTACACTACCCTGATCGGCAACGCTTTTAAAGATTTGTAAGTCTCTTAATTCCATTTTGTAATCCCCCTTGATGTTAACTATCATTATAAATGATAGTTAACATCATTTTGAATCATTTTACGTGATATATTTTTTCTTTTACAATTCTCTTTGTGCAAATAGAAAGAAACGGGGGATTGCGGTGAGAAGAGGTCAAATGATAATAGGGGCTTTGGCGTGTTTAATTGCGAGTATGTCATGGGGAGCGATGTTTCCAGTTGCTGATCATGCGCTAGAATACATAGATCCATTTTATTTTTCGCTTATTCGCTATGGAGCAGTGGCGATAATGCTGATTGTATTGTTGTTAGTGAAAGAAGGAAAACAGGCATTTTGTTTAGAGGGAAGAGGAAAGTTACTTGTCTTTTTTGGAACGATGGCATTTACAGTATATAATGTCCTCATATTTTTAGGGCAAATGTTAATGGGTAAGTCGGGTGTAATGGTAGCTTCCATTATGGAAGCACTTATGCCGATGATTTCTATTTGTATTTTATGGGGATATAAGCATATAAAACCGAAGAAGTATATGATAACGAGTATGGTTATTGCTTTTGTAGGAGCTGTGTTTGTTATTACAAAAGGTGACATGAGTTTCTTTGTAACATTGAAAGATAATATGTTCCCATTAGCATTTATATTTATTGGTGTTGTAGGGTGGGTTATTTATACGATGGGTGGTCAAACTTGTAGTGATTGGTCAACATTACGTTATTCTACGTTGACGTGTGTATTCGGTACGACTGTTACAGCGATTATAACGGTAATTATTACGTCGCTTGGATATATTTCAGTTCCAAGTATGGGAACGATATCTATTGTGAAATATGATTTGTTGTTCATGATGACATTGCCAGGTATTGTAGCGCTACTTGCTTGGAACTATGGTGTGAAAATTTTATCATCCATTAATGGGATTTTATTTATTAATTTTGTACCAATTACGACTTTAGCTATTATGATGGTGCAAGGGTATCAAATCACAATGTTTGATATTATAGGGACTGTACTTGTTATTGCAGCGCTTATTCGCAATAACGTTTGCCAGAGAAAAGAAGAAAATATAAATAAGAGAGTTTTACAAGAAGAACAATTACGTCAAGCTGTTTAATAGGCAAATGGAGGATTTCACATGTTAGAAAGTTTATTGTTTTTCTTCGCCGTCGGAGTTGCCTGTGAGCTTGCAGCAATTAATCGAAATGGTCGTAAAAAGATAAAACAACAAGCTGAGCTGATACAGCTTTTAAAAGAATTGAAAGAAAGAAAAAATTAAAAAGACGACCGGGCATAGACGGTCGTCTTTTTCTATATAAAGGGGAAAGGGGACACAAAGTTATACAAGCGTAGCAGCGTAAATGAAAGCAGTAAGAAGAAGAGAGCCGCTAGCTAATCCTAAAAAATCTAATTTGTTAAAAGTAATGTTATTCATAATACATTCTCCTTACTTGTTTAATGCAGAAGCAACAGCTTTTGCATCGAAAAGAGCCGATAATACCATGCCCATTGTATTTAAGAAATTGTTCGTTTTCATTTTGTTCATCATATTGATCCACTCCTTTTCGAATAATTGTTGCCCTGTTTCTGACTTAATTGTATGAAATATAGTAAGAAGTAACTATCGAATTAGCTTACAAGAAAATTACACTTTTGTAAGAATTGAAATTTAACAATTCATCCTTAATTTTATTACCAACTCCTAAAACTTAGTGTTATAATTATTATAAGAATATGATTATACTTCGGATGTTTAGAAAGGAACGAAATAAATGTATAAACCAATTACATTTTTGTTGAAATATATATTTAAAACAGCTGGGAAAGTAGAAGTACAAGGAAGAGAAAAGCTACCAGAAGGTGGACCCTATGTTGTTGCATGTACACATACAAGTTTTATGGATGTATTAATGTTAGCTACAGGGATGTATCCAACTCAAATTCATTACATGGCCAAAAAAGAATTATTTGAAGGGAAATTCAAAAATTGGTTCTTTAAAAATGTAAATGCATTCCCTGTAGATCGTGCGAATCCAGGACCAAGTACACTTAAAATTCCATCACGTTTATTAAAAGAAGGAAAGGTAGTAGGGATTTTTCCGAGTGGAACAAGATCAGCGGAAGATGTTTCATTAAAAGCGGGTGCTGTGACAATTGCGATGCGTTCCAATGTTCCGTTAGTACCAGCAGCTTATGTTGGTCCATCAAGTGTAAAAGAATTAATAAAGGGGAAAAAGGCACAATTGATTTTTGGAGATCCAATTCAAATTGAGGCTGGAGAACAAATAGATCGAAAAACCGCTATGAAAATGATGACGGATCAATTAAATGAGAAGTTTGAGGAGTTAAAAGAAGCTTTGCAATCAAATCAAAAATAAGAAAAGACGACCGGGCATAGACGGTCGTCTTTTCTATTACTATTTATAATAAAGGGGAAAGGGGACACAAAGTTATACAAGCGTAGCGGCGTAAATAAAAGCAGTAAGAAGAATCGAGCCACTAGCTAGTCCTAAAAAATCTAATTTGTTAAAAGTGATGTTATTCATAATACATTCTCCTTACTTGTTTAATGTAGAAGCAACAGCTTTTGCGTCGATAAGAGCGGAAAATACCATGCCCATTGTATGTAAGAAATTGTTCGTTTTTATTTTGTTCATCATATTAATCCGCTCCTTTTCGAATAGTTGTTACCTTGTTTCTGACTTAATTGTATGAAATGTTGCGGAAAGTCACTATCGAATTAGCTTACAGAAAAATTACACTTTTGTAAGAGAAACGAATGAAGGTGTAATGATAAGAAGATTTGACATATGTTCATGAGATTCATTAAGTTAAAGGTAGAGGTGAGTGTATGGCTAATATTAAAGATATTGCAAAGATGGCGGGAGTTTCAGTTACGACTGTTTCGAGAGTGTTGAATGATCACCCATATGTAAGTGAAGAAAAAAGAAAAGCGGTTATAGAGATAGTTGAGAAATTGAATTACTCGCAAAACGCAAATGCTGTTCATTTATCAAAAGGAAAAACGAATATTGTTGGTGTGATTTTACCGTATATTAATCATCCGTGTTTTGATGCGATGGTGAGCGGAATGATGGAGACTGCGTTAGCGCATAATTACAGGGTGCTACTTTGCCAAACGAATTATAATAAAAAAGAAGAAATGAAAAGTTTACATATGTTAAAAACAAAACAATTGGATGGTCTTATTATTTGTTCACGTGCAAATGATTGGGAAACGATAGAACCGTATGCTTCTTACGGCGCAATAATTGCCTGTGAAGACAATGATATTTCAAACATCTCAAGTGTATATACGAATCATTCAGCGGCCTTTCAATTAGGAATGGATTATTTGATTGAGAAAGGTTATAAAAAAATTGGTTATTGTACGGGAAGAAAATTAGGGCCGAGTAGTCAAAAGCGTTTTGATGTTTATAAACAGCAATTGCAATCTATAGACGAAGAGGTTAATGAAGAATGGATTTTTACAGAATGTTTTACACTAGAAGATGGTGTAAAAGTGGCTCATAAGTTAAAAGAGATGCAGGATCTTCCTGAAGCATTAATAGTAGCAGGTGATGAAGTTGCGATTGGGGTTATGACAGAGGTTGAAAAATTAGGGATTCAAGTTCCTGAGGATTTAGCGATTATTGGCTTTGATAATCAACCTATCTCGCAAGTGTTACAATTGACAACTATTGATCAAAATTTAAAGGAGATAGGGAAAACTGCTTTTGAAATGTTGCATAGAAAAGTGAATGACGAGAGTTCTGAACAAGAAAAGCTGGAAATTCCATACGAACTTGTGGAACGCTCTACAGTTTAATCGTAATCCGTTATGTGTATAATCGCATAACGGATTATTTTTTTGAAATATCTTTGACAGGAAACGCGTTTCATACTTTATAAAGGAGTTAAACCGGTCTGTAATAATCCATGGATTCTTTTCAAGTGTTAATGCAGTGAATAGAATTTGGAGGAATATGCATGAATGAACTTTTATCGAGTATGAAAAAGTATGTAGATGATGATGAAAAGATTCTGGCTTTTGTGGTAGGGATATTTGAGAAGGATAATTTTATATTATCGTATCAACATGGGGTTTTTGTTGCCACTACTAGACGTCTCCTTTTTTACGGGAAATTTCCGTACTATTCTTCAACATTTAAAGAGTATTCATATTTGTATATAGATAGCATAGATTTTCATCCGTATTTTGAATTTACTTGTAGTCATGAAACCATTCGCGCTAAGTATATTCAGAAAGGGAATGTGGAGCGATTTGTCCGTGCAGTTAGAGAAAATATGAATAATTAATCAACCCTCTGTTTAAACATAATATTTCAATTTTTAAGAGGGAAAATGCGGAATAAAAACCACTTCTAAACCTCTAGGAGATAGTGATACAATGTCAAATGGGGGGAGGGTATGAACTATGGTTAATCAACGTATAAAGGAAATGACACTAATTACAATTGGTTCATTATTATTCGCAATTGGTATTAATTACTTTGCAATTCCAAACCGTTTATCGGAAGGTGGAATTATTGGTTTAACGGTTGTTACGTACTACTTATTTGATTGGTCACCAGGAATTGTGAACTTTGCTATAAATGCAATTTTACTAGCTGTTGGTTATAAATTTTTTGATAAGAAAACAATGATTTATACAATTTTAGGGATTGTAGAAACATCTTTGTTTTTATACGTTACAGAACATATTGAGTATCATGTAAATAGTGATACATTATTAGCAGCTTTATTTGCTGGTTTATTTGTGGGAATTGGATTAGGTTGTATGTTCAAAGCCGGAGGTACATCGGGAGGATCAGCAATCTTAGCTCAGTTAGCAAATCAATATTTAGGTTGGAGTGTAGGTAAAGGCGTACTAATTATTGATATTGTTGTAATTGCTGGTTCTGTATTTATAATAGGGCAAGAAAAGGCGATGTATACACTTGTGGCTGTGTTCATTGGAGCGAAGGTGATTGATTTCATTGTAGAAGGAATGGACACAAAAACGGCTGTTACGATTATTTCGAATCAACCAGATTTAATTCGTGAAGCTATTACGAAAAATATGACACGCGGTGTTACTGTATTAGAAGGGCGCGGCGGATATACTGGTAAAAATAAAGAAGTTTTATATGTTGTTATTAATAAACAAGAGCTTGTTAAGTTAAAACAAGTTATTAGCCGGGTAGATGAAGATGCTTTCGTTGTTATACATGATGTACGTGATGTACTTGGCGGTGGCTTTAAAGCAAGCTAAAAGGTGAACGAGCAAATTCGTTCACCTTTTTTAATTCTTACAAAAATGTAAGTGTAATGTAATGAGATTCAATAGTAGATTTTATTCCCCCTTTTTAAAATGTATATATATCCTGCAGAGGAGGAATGTTTATTATGAAGAAAAAAATGATCACTACTATAATAGCGATGATAGTGATAGTAGTAATGTTACTGCCTACGAAACTTGGACCAGTTATCGATAAATATAATCCATTTTATAAGACGAAAGAATACTATACGGTTGTGAATACAATTGGTCAGCATATTGGTGATGAGTGGTATGAATATGAATTTATTGCATTCGATGAACGTGGTAGAGAGCAGAAAATAAAGAAAACGGTTAAGCATATGTTAAAGAGAGATGAAGCATTAAAGGTTTTTGCAAAAGGACGTTACGGTGAATCGATTGAAGAGATTGAGGTTGCAAATATTCCTATAAATGCGAAGAGCAAACTTTTAACGATGAGATAGCGAAATATACCCCCGGCTATTTTTTGTCGAAAATAAAAATACTGGGTAAGGGTATTTTTGAGATTAACAAAAAAGCCTTAGTCCATATAGACTAAGGCTTTTTTATTATATAAAGGGGAAGGGGGTACATTGTAGTAGCATGGGTGAAAGGTATAAGAAGAGTAGCTACTAGCAATGTAATTTGGTTATGTGAGTGTTCTTCTTATTTGGCTTACTTTCTAACTTTATTGTACGAAATATAAGTAAGGGGAACTATCGAATTACATTACACATAACTTACAAACATGTAAGCCTTCTGTAATGTAATTCGATAGTTAAAAGATAGTAATTTTCATATAGTGTAACTAGAAAGTCTCAATGTATTACTTTCTGTTTGTAATGAAGAATGAAAAACCAACTAATTTTTAATAATCTTCATCTGAATAAAGATGGGGATCCTTTTTTAAACCTTACAACATTGTAAGGTTTACGTAAGTTAATTCGATAGTAAATTTGTCATATTTTTTGCATAATAGATACAGATAGAAAAATAATTAGGGATCTAGTAAGAAGGGAGAAAAATGGGATGCGTAAAGAAGAAGTAGTGAAGTTACCAATTAAAGATTTCTGTAGCTACTTTACTGTTGCCGTAGTGTGTATTGGATTATTTGATATCATAACAAACTTAATTGTTAAATAATATAGATGCTAAAACAAGAAAGGAACTCCTTTCTTGTTTTTTTATGGGGGCATAAAGATGAAATGGATTGATAGTCATATACATGTTGATCAATATAAGGATGAAGAGAAGAGCAGATTACTAAAAGAGGTGGAAAATAGTAAGGAAATAAAGGGGCTTATTGCGGTATCTATGAATTATCAATCTTGTAAGGAAACGTTATCTTTAGCGAAGAAGTATCCCTTTATATATCCAGCGATAGGGTTTCATCCAGAGCAACAGATTCATAAAGAAGAGTGTGAACAGATTTATCAACTTATTGAACAGAACGCAGAGGAAATTGTTGCGATTGGTGAAGTAGGTTTGCCCTATTATTTGAGAAAAGAAGATGAAAGAATTGCTGCAGATCCATACATAGCTGTATTGAAAAAATTTATAGAACTAGCTAGTAAGTATAATTTGCCGATTGTATTACACGCAGTTTATGAAGATGCTGACATTGTATGTGATTTGCTAGAGAAATATAAAGTTTCACGTGCACACTTCCATTGGTTTAAAGGAAGCGATGAAACAATGAAACGGATGATGAAAAATGGTTATTATATTTCGATTACACCGGATGTTTTACATAAGGAGAAGATTAGAAAAATCGTTTCGTATTATCCGCTTGAATATATGATGGTAGAAACAGATGGTCCGTGGGAATTTCAAGAAGATGTTATAACGCACCCAAGAATGATTCGAGAGGTATTAAAGGAAATTAGTTCTATAAAAAACATATCCATTGATAAGGTCGCAGAAACAATATATGAAAATACAAGTCGATTTTATTTGAAAGGATAGGAGAATTATAGTTTTAATCATGTAACGGAAAAAGTAAAAGTTGAATTTATTTAATAAAATGCCATGGTTTGATATAGGACAAAAAACCACCAAGCGTTCCGCTCGGTGGTTTTGTATTAGGATTCTAATTTTTTCGCACGTTTTAATAATAAAAGAAAGACAATGATAACGAACCCTAGCATAAGGAAGAAGCCATATTGCTTTATATAATCAATTATGTCATTCGCACTGGTTGGTTTTTCAACGTGAATGCCGTCTTTATTCGTCGTAATATGAATATCTTTCATTTTTACTTCATTCTTTTCCTTTTGTAAATCAATCCATTCTATATTTGGAATACTTTCTAGATCCTTTAACACTTCTTTTAATGGTTTCGCACCTAAGTAAGGATGATAGAATGCACCAATAACTCCATCGGATAATTTAGAAACAGATAGAGCACGCTCTTTCATTTTAGCAGTAGTTTGTGGCGTATCTTCTTCAATAAATCCGACTGTTTCAGGCAATAGTTTCATTCCATGTAAAAATGATGGAGTACTTGTATAATATGGTGAGTGCATGGATTTCCAAGTTGTATCATTTAACTGTAGTTGTCCTACATAAGTTGAAAAGTACCTTGATAATATTTCATATCCTTTTTGAGACATCGTGTAATGAGGTGCTTCAAAGGCAACAGGATATAGTTTAGCATCTACAAGTTCTTGAATTCCTTTTTCGATATGATCTTTCGTATATTTTTCCTCGAATTCTTCCCCTTTTTTTACATATTGGTTATATGCCTCTATATTTGGAAAGTCATCTTTTGTCTTCGGTTTTTCATGCTTCGGTTGGCGAATTGGTTGATCTGTTTTTACATCCCAAAATTCAAAGCCTTCACCTGTTTCACTGTCATAAAATTGGTGAGTATAACCATGCATAATAATTGCTGCACCATCATCTTGCATAGAGCGTAAAAGATCAACTAGTTCTGGTTTATCTTTTAAATGTATTATCTTTCCTGTATCTGGATCTTTATATACTGGAATAACAGTAATCATGTAAGGCATCTTTTTCTCTTTTAGTAATTCAGCAATTTCTTTCAATTGATTTATATCTGCTGCGGGGTGAACATCCTCAAGGCGTAAATAAGCTTCAACTTTATTTTTCGTTGGTTTTTGGCTGAAATAAGAAAATAACATTTCACCGACGTAATGAGACATCCAGTCAAAGAGGTTAGGTGTTGCAACATAATAAGATGTTTCATGCTGAACGATTAGTGGGTTAGTGTTATTTGAGCTTAAGGCGTTAGCAAGCACAGTTCCATTCGTATCAAATGATTGAATTAATCGTTCCTCCTCTAAGGTATTTTTTAGCTTCTTGTCTGGATATTCAATTTTATTAACTCGTATATCATCACTATTCAAAGTAATGAAAGAAAAACGCTTAGATAATTGTTCAACATTTTGTCCTAATACTAATACAGGGCCGGAGAAGTTTTCTAGAAATTGTTTCGTTTCATCAGAAAACGCTTCTTTTGTTTCACCGATATAAACAATATGTGTATAGGAGGATACGTTATTAATTGAAGTTGCTTCTTTTAAGTTTTTTACGGTTATATCATTTGTAAAATGTCCTAATTGAGTATTAAGGATTTGGACATTATTTGAAAATTTATCGTCTTGTGTACTATACAAAACAAGTACTTTTGGTTTTGATGATGTTTGTGCAGAGGTGTAGGTAGGGATGAGTAGTAAAATGCTGAACAAGAGTGTTAGGCATTTTTTCATTTTGTATGCTCCTATTCTATATATAGAGTTCAGTTTACAATTATATACAATAAATGCGTTATAGTCTATGAAAGTTACATTTTTGTACGTATTTACCAGCTGTTTTTTCACAAAATCGGTCTAAAGCATGATGATAATATGTATAGTTATTTGCTATGATAAAAGAGTAGTAGAATGTAGGTAATTGTAAAGGGAAGGCTGAAAGGGGACAAATTTCAGCGGAGAAAGAGGTAGAGGTAGTGAAGAAATTCTTTGTAGGATTTTTAGTTGTTCTTGGGGTATATTTATATTTCCAAGGAAAGTCTGAAGGAATGGATAAGCTAGTGAATGGAACAAGCTATGTTGATTCAGAAGAAGCAAAACAGATGAAACAAATCATTATAGAGGAAGCGAAGAAAGTAAATCTTCCGGAATGGATACCTCTTGCAATTGCTGAGCATGAAAGTCGATTAAATCCAAGAAGTGTTGGAGATAATGGAACTTCATTCGGATTGTTTCAACTACACCGCGGCGGCGGGCTTGCACCAGAGCATTTAACTGATGATGAGCTGAAAGATCCACGTACAAATGCGCAAATTGCAATGCCGCATTTAATGAAAGGATATAAGCGTGGGGTGCAAAAAGGTTTGACTGATTTTGCATTACTGAAATATATAGCGAATACATCTGGATGGCCAGGGAATTTAGGGCCAGAGTGGACGGATAATAACATGAAGTATAACATCGGATTAGAAGATGTGTACTATCGAAATAAAGGTGTAATTAAAGAGTAGGTTTTCTATACCTACTCTGTTTTTTTATGAATAATTTCATCCTTTTCTTTCGTGAAATACTGCGTGAGTTGTATTTTCACCTCTTCTAGTTTTGTAGAAACTTGCGGTATTTTATATCCTACATACAATGGTGAAACGACAAATCTAGGTACAACTTTACAAATGATTTTTCCATTTAAGTAATAGAAGAATAAGTTATAACTACTGCATCCTTTATGGAAATCTGTCAGTATGTAACGTACAGTTTGCTGAATGTAATTTGCCATTTCATCTATATATGAAATGTTATCAATGATTATATTGAATTCAGTGAAGCCAATAATGGGACGCTCTGAAATATTAAGCTCAATGCATTCATTTTTTTGAACAATTAACCCTTGGAAATTTTCTTCTTCAATATTTTCAAGATAATCTACATATTTCATTCCGATAATTTGCATGTGTGCATGATGCAAACTTCCACCTGAAAATGGACCGTGATTTTTATATAAAATCACAGATGCGAACTCCTTGTTCTTCTGTAAGTGTAACCAATGTTGAATAGAAAATTGCATTAATTTTCTCATATGTTCTTCTGTATATGTTGCGATATGATCTTCGCAATTATCGGTTTCGATTAACACTGTTTGAAATGTATCTTGTAATGTAGGAAATTTATTTTTTAACCAAATAATAGAACCATTAGTTGCTAAAATATCCGTTAATTGTTCTTTATCGCAAAATGGACATGCAGCGCTTCTATTCCGAATACTTTCTGGTTTTTGTTTACCGATATCGTTTAAAAAATATAGTTGTTGTGTATCCATTTGTATATATGCCCCTTTAAAATATGTGTAAAAATCCCGCTTAATACATTCGGGAAAAGGAGAAGGAAATCCTCTAAAGGAATAGGGGAAAAATAAAAGACAAGATATCCTCATTACGATAGGGTACCTTGTCTTTTATTTTTTCTCTAATAGTGTGTATGGATAATATAGAACATTTTCATTATTTTTCTTTTTTCTCTTTTTTATTGTGTATAAGGTAATTGCTGTGCTTGCAATTATAATAATGGCTTTCTTCATATTCATATACCCCTTTTTATTGTTGGTTTAATTCTTGGCTAACTGCTTTTGCATCGACTAAAGCGTGTAAAATCATTTTCACCATGTTCATCATATTTCTTCACTCCTTTTTATAGTTCATTTAGTTCTTTTACAACTGCTTGTCCGTTCACTAATACCTCAAAGATTGCTTTTACGATTTCTTTCATCATGTTTGTTTCCTCCTTTTGTTTGTCTCGCTTGTTTACATCTTTATTGTATAGGGAGGCATCTTTTCGTACTATCGCTTTCCATTACGTGAACATAACAGTTTTGTAAGATTTGATGTCACTTATTGAAATGTTTAGTCTATCTTCATTATTTTCAGAAAAATGACTATTCAAACATGAAATTGGAAAGTATAATAAAGAAGTAAGTATTAAATTCCGTACGAAAGGGGTGAATGAGATGAAACGTTCTTTAGCTGCGCGTGCCAAATTTTTAGATTTTATTTATTTTTGTCGTGCGATTTTTCATGATGTAGTTGTTAACGGGATACGTATGCCCTTTTTTAACAATTGCATAGTGACTATTGAACGATAGAAATCTCTTCACCCATTTTTAATAAACGTGTGAAAAGGGAGCTATTTGGCTTCCTTTTTCTATGCCGAAAACCATGGGGAATGTTTCTTTCTCATGGTTTTTTATATTGAAAGGAGTACGGAAAATGACTATTTGTAGTGTAAATAATGTAATGAAATCTTTTGGTGGAAACATCATATTTGAAAATATATCGCTTGAAATAAAGAATGGTGAACGTGTTGGGTTAGTTGGTCGTAACGGTAGTGGGAAGACAACAATCTTTGGACTTCTAACGGGAAAGGAGAGTTTGGATGCAGGAGCCATCCATATGAAGAAAGGTACACGTATTGGTCATGTCGCACAAATTCCGAAGTTTGATGAGGTTATGACTGTATATGATGTATTGAGTTCTGCTTTTAAAGTAGAAAAGGAATTAGAAAAAGAAATGCATGCTTTAGAAAAAAATATGGCGGTGGAACAGGAACAATCTGCTTTGGAAAAGCTAATGGAGAGGTACGGAGTCATTCAAGAAAAATTTGCATTTCTCGGTGGTTATGAAATCGAGGCAAATATAATGAAGGTAGCAAATGGCTTACAAGTGACAGACTTATTTTCAAGAGTATTTACGGAATTAAGTGGAGGAGAACAGACGAAAGTAAGCCTTGCATATATGCTATTGCAGAAACCAGATTTACTTCTATTAGATGAACCAACAAATCATTTAGATTTATTTGCAGTTGAATGGTTAGAGCAATTTTTAAAAGAATACACTGGAACAGTTATAGTTATTTCACATGATCGCTATTTCCTTGATGAAGTTGTAACGAAAATTTTTGATTTGGAAGATGGAGAGATTCACGTGTACCATACGAATTATTCTCAGTTCGTTGAGGAGAAGGAAGAAAGATTACTTCAAGAGTTTCAAGCTTATCAGGAGCAACAAAAGAAAATAAAGAAAATGAAAGAAGCAATTAAGCGTCTACGTGAATGGGCAAATCAAGCGAACCCTCCGAATGAAGGATTGCATAAAAGAGCGAGAAATATGGAACGTGCGTTAGAACGTATAGAGAAATTAAAGAGGCCAATTTTAGAACGAAAACAGATGGGTCTTCAGTTTGAAGGGCAAGAGAGAAGCGGGAAAGATGTTGTTGTAATGAAAGAAGTGAGTAAAGGTTTTGCTGGACGACCTTTATTTGAACAAGCGAATTTACATGTTCGTTTTCAAGAGCGTGCGGCTATCGTTGGTCGTAATGGTACAGGAAAGACTACATTATTAAAACTACTATTAGAAGAAATAAATCCAGACGTTGGTGAAATTCGAATTGGTAGTAGTGTCAAAATTGGTTATTTATCACAGCATACGTATGGAAATGTGAAGAGTAATGTATTGGAAGCGTTTAGAGAGTATGTAGCTGTAACAGAAGGAGAAGCAAGACATATATTGGCTAAGTTTTTATTTTATGGTCCAGCAGTATTTAAGAAAGTAACGCAACTGAGCGGTGGAGAAAAAATGAGGTTAAGACTTGCGCAACTTATGTATCAAGACATCAATTTTCTAATTTTAGATGAGCCGACAAACCATCTTGATATTGAATCAAGGGAAGTTTTAGAGGAAGCCCTTGAGCAATATAATGGAACAATCCTAGCTGTTTCACATGATCGTTATTTTTTAAATAAGTTATTTGAAAAGACGTACTGGATTGATGAATGTAAATTATTTGAGTTTGCAGGAAACTATGCATGGGCTCGTCAAAAATGGGAAGAAAAGCTTGAGAAGCAAGTAATAAAGCAAAAACGCCAAGGGAGAAAGAGTGTTGAAATGGTTCCAGTAAAAGAGAAAAAAGCTAGGAATCTTGAAGAGATTGAAAATGAGTTAATGCATGTAGAAGAAGATATATATGCAATAGAATGTGAAATGGAACATGTAGCTGATGTTGAAAGACTTGAAAAATTATATGAGGAAAAAACGATGAAAGAGTTGTTACGAGCGAAGTTATATAGTGAGTTAGAGAATATTGTGGAGTAAAGAGTAGAAAGCCACTTCCTTTCAGTTTTGTTGGAGGAAGTGGCTTTTTCATAATGATATTTTGCTTTAAAGATTAAATGAAACGATGTGTTTCACGTGAAACAGTAACTTAGATAAATCCGTGTTCCTCAATTTGCATAGCTTGTGAAGCGTATGAAATGATAAGGTGAAAAATAAATGTCATTAGTGGCTTTTCAATAGGAGTAATCACAAAAACAAAGGCTAATTATTTCCCGAGAGATAAAGTGAGGGCTTTTACGGGCAGCCCGACCCCGACCTAACTTCTTTTGCTTTCGCTGAATTTTGAGGTGGGGTTCTTACTGCCCGGCAAATAGCGGGATAAATATGTATAAAAGAGACTAGTGAATGAAAACGAAAAGAGAGCAAAGTTACAGCTTTACGCGCTGAACCCTGCTCTCTTTTTGCGTGGCATCTTCTCTCGTTGAAATTATAATAGCGATCCCGAGCATGATAAAAAAAGCTAAAAAGAGGACGAACTTTGGGAAGAACGGGAATAGTAATAGCGCTCCGACTATCATAATTGTTAATAATACGTAGTGCAGGACGTATTGGAATAGGTTGTCCATATTTTCGCCCCCTTTTTGGTAATTGGTTATTAGTATTCTATGTTTCATGTTGAAGGAATAGAAGTAGATTTTTAAGTTTTTTAATACGAAGTATAGCTGAGTTTTCTTAAAGTATAAATATAGAGTAATAATTTTGGAAAAATTCTCAAAATATTTATTTAGAAAGAATTGACAAAACATAATGAACGATATAAGCTAATAACCATAAAGTCTACCGGAAAGGTCGGAATAAGATTGTTACCCCTCAAAAACATCTATTTTTTTACGATTAAAACCGACTTTTCCGATTGGCTATAAATGTTGCTGTGGGAGGCATACATAAGGTAATTCGTTCAGAGGGTATAATCATAAAAAGTTAGGGTGGGGACAATGAAGAAAAAGACAAAAAAATGGGCTGGTGTATTTTCGGTATTAATGAGTAGTTCGCTTGTGTTGTCTGCTTGTGGGGGACAGGAGGACGCGGCTTCTACAGAGCCGGTTAAACAGCAGGATTTAAAAAATGTGAAAATTGAAAAGATCGCTGCGACAGATAAAACGAAAGTGCCAGACAAAGCGAAGAATAGAAAAGATACGTTAGTAGTTGGTATTAGTAAGCCAGGCGGCGTATTTTTGCCATACTTCCAACAAAATGGTTGGGATGGAAACGTAACTTCAGTTATTTTTGCATCTCTCGTATCAACCGATAAACAAGGGAAACCAATTCCAGAATTAGCTGAGAAGTGGGACGTTTCTTCTGATCAGTTAACATATACATTCCATTTACGTAAAGATTTGAAATTTAGTGATGGATCGCCATTAACGGCGGATGATGTAGCTTTCACATTGACGCTTTTACATGATAAGGCATATGAAGGTGAAGTAGATATCTCTCAATATGCGGTTAAAGGTGGTAAAGAATATAAGGAAGGAAAAGCAACTTCAATTGAAGGTATTCAAGTTGTTGATCCACAAACAATTAAAATTACAACTGAAAAAGTGAATTCACAAGCTATATTTGTTTTAGGAGGTACAGTACTATCAAAAGCTTATTATGGAAAAGATTATAAGCAAAATACAAGCTTAGATTACTTAAAAGATTTATATGGAAAGCCATTAGCTGCGGGTCCATATAAATTTGAAAAGTATATTCCAGGTCAAGAAGTTCGTTTTGTAGCAAACGAAAATTATTATGCGGGTAAACCAAAAATTCAAAACTTCATTTATAAAATTACTTCTGGTGATACGAAGCTTCAGTTATTCCAAACAGGAGAAGTTGACCATACTGGCTTAGGTACTGGTGATGAGGTTCTTGAACAGGCTAAGGCTTTAGAATTCGCCAATATCCAAATCGAAACAGCACCGTCATTTAGTTATATTTATATGAATAATAATAAGCCTTACTTAAAGGATAAAAAGGTTCGCCAAGCACTTATTTACGGATTAGACCGCAAAAAATATGTTGATACAGCGTTAAAAGGATACGGTACAGTAGCCAATGTACCAATTCATCCAACTTCTTGGGCTTATACGGAAGAAGGAGTTAATAAATACGAATACGATAAAGAAAAAGCGAAAAAATTATTAGATGAAGCAGGGTGGAAAGTTGGTTCGGATGGAATTCGTGAAAAAGATGGTCAAAAATTAAAACTTTCTTATTTCGGTCCAAGTTCGGCTAAAGATAGTGATTTATTAATTCCGATTGCGAAAGAGAATTATAAAGAAATAGGTGTAGAGTTTAATCCTGAATTTATGGACTTTAATACGATGCTTTCTAAGGTAAACAAAGGGGATTATGATTTAGCTTCTGTTTCGACACCGATTACAAGTGATCCGAGTGAAACAGCTGGTGAATATTTGTCTACTGCAAATGAAACTAGTCTTGGTTATAAGAATGCAAAAGTAGATGAGCTAATTCAAAAAGGTATTGAAACTGTAGATATCGAAAAGCGTAAACCTATTTATAAAGAATTGTATAAAGAATTAAGTGATGATCCACCAGTAATTCTATTAAACTACCGTAGAACAATTACTGGTTATAACGGGAATATAAAAGGAATTGATCCTGAAAAGTACAACAGTATTAGTGCAAACTTACCAGTATTATCATTTGAAAAATAACGATAAGAATGTATAAGTAGAAGACATTTTTTCATTCGGTTAGTAATGTGCCGCTTTGAAAAAATGTTCTTCTATTTTAAGCATAAGATTGGAGAGAAAAAGGGTGAAAACATATATTGTTCGTAGGTTGTTACAAATGATTCCTACACTGCTTGGTACATCAATTATTATCTTCGTCCTGTTCGCACTTCTTCCTGGGGATTATATTGATTCAAACCCGAAAATTACACCGGAAAGAGCAGCTGAACTGAGGGAGTTATATGGGTTGAACAAACCAATTGTTGAGCGTTATTTTCATTGGTTAGGTAATGCATTGCAAGGGGACTTTGGCTTCTCGCTTCAATATCAAGAGCCTGTAACGTCATTATTAAATAAATTTATTTGGAATTCTTTTAGTGTAGCAATTATTGCATTGTTTTTTATTTGGCTAATTGCACTTATTATCGGTGTATTCTCGGCGACGAAGCAACATTCTTTATTCGATAAACTTGTAACAATCGGTGTTTTTGCAGCAATGTCATTCCCTTCATTCTTTATCGGTTTGTTTTTAATTAAGGTGTTTGCGGTTGACTTTAAGTTATTACCGATAGGTGGAATGATTGATGTTGGCAGTAATTCAACAGGATTTGCTTACGTGATAGAAGTTGCAAAACATATGATTTTACCAGTATTTATTTTGACACTTCTTGGGGTCGGCTCGCTAACTCGTTATTTTAGAACAAGTATGTTAGAGGTTGTAAGACAAGATTACATACGAACAGCAAGAGCGAAAGGTTTGAAGGAGAAGACGGTTATTTATAAGCATGCATTAAAAAATGCAATTTTACCGGCAATTACGTTATTAGCATTTGAATTACCTGGATTGTTTTCTGGGGCAATTATTATTGAACAAATTTTTAACTGGCCAGGGATTGGTAATATTCAATTAGAAGCATTAAATTTCCGTGACTATACAGTATTGATGGCATTTACGATGTTTCTTTCTTGTTTAACAATCGTTTCAAACTTTTTAGCAGATATCGTATATGCAGTTGTTGATCCAAGAATTCGGTTGAAGTAAGGGGGGAAAGAAATGGAGACTGTTACAGTAATTACAGAAAAAAAAGAAAAAAAGAGAAGAAATGAATCATCACCATGGCGACAAGCTTTTAAAAAGATAAAGAAAAATAAGATGGCACTTGTAGGGTTTTATGCATTAATTTTTATGTTTTTATTTTGTTTTATCGGTCCGTTCTTTTCTCCATATGCATCAGGAAAAATACAAGTTGCGCTCATTAACAAACCACCTAGTTTTTCTCATTGGCTTGGTACAGATCAATTAGGAAGAGATATTTTAACAAGGCTTATGCAAGCGGGACGTATTTCATTAACCATTGGTTTAGCTTCAATGGTTTTATCGGTTATACTTGGAGCTTTATTAGGAGCGATTGCAGGTTTTTATCGTGGTATTGTGGACAATATTATTATGCGACTTGCAGATATTTTAATGTCGATACCAGGATTACCGTTACTTATTATAATGGGTGCGATTTTATCAGAGTGGAAAGTACCGTCTGATTATCGTTTGTATGTCATTATGATTATTTTAAGTTTAGTAGGTTGGCCAGGGCTTGCACGCCTTGTAAGAGGGCAAATTTTATCACTTAGGGAGCAAGCATTTATGCAAGCTGCGGATGTGTTAGGAATAAAAGATTACCGGAAAATTATATATCACTTAATACCTAATGTTTTACCCATTTTAATTGTCGTATCTACATTAGGTGTTGCAGGTTCTATTTTGGGAGAATCCGCACTAAGTTACTTAGGTCTCGGAGTCGTTCCACCTACACCATCATGGGGGAACATGATTAGCGCAGCTAACTCATTAATCGATTTCCAAAAGCGTCCATGGTTATGGATTCCGCCTGGTTTTGCAATCTTTATAACAGTTGTATCAATTAATTTACTTGGTGATGCACTTCGTGATGCATTAGATCCAAAGATGAGATGGTAGGTGAGGAGATATGAGTAAAGCGGTAATAGAGCTGAAAGATTTACAAACACACTTTCAGACAGAAGAAGGGACAGTAAAAGCTGTGAATCATGTTAGTTTTTCTGTTCGAGAAGGTGAAACTGTTTGTGTTGTAGGTGAATCTGGTTGCGGAAAAAGTGTAACGGCGTTATCTGTTATGGGACTTATTGCTGAATCAGGCAGTGTAGTAGGTGGAGATATCTTATATGAAGGAAAAAGTCTTTTAGGAATGAAAGAGAAAGAGCTTCGTAGTTTACGAGGGAATGATATTGCGATGATTTTCCAAGAACCGATGACATCGCTAAACCCCGTCTTCACTGTAGGAGAGCAAATTGTAGAAACGTTAAGGGAGCATGAATTACTTAGTAAAAATGAAGCATATAAGAAGGCAATTGAGTTAATTCGTAAAGTTGGCATAGCCCGCGCTGATGAAATCGTCCATTCTTATCCGCATGAACTGAGCGGCGGGATGTTACAACGTATTATGATTGCTGTTGCACTTAGTTGTAATCCTAAGTTATTAATTGCGGATGAACCAACAACAGCTCTTGATGTTACCATTCAGGCTCAAATATTGGATCTACTAAGACAAGTGAAAGAAGAATTTAAAACGTCGATTTTATTAATTACACATGACTTAGGTGTCGTAGCGGAAATGGCTGATTATGTTGTCGTTATGTATGGCGGGAAAGTTATCGAAGAAGCCCCAGTACTAGAGATATTCCAAAATCCAAAACATCCTTATACGAAAGGATTATTGAAATCAAAACCAGTAATGGGAAAACGAATAGATAAACTATATTCTATTCCAGGGCAAGTTCCGAATTTAGTTGGTTTAGGTGAGTTTTGCTACTTTAGTGGGCGTTGTGAGCATTGTATGGAAATATGTGAAAAAGAAGCCCCAAATCTAAATGTAAATGATGAAAATCATAAAGTAGCTTGCTGGTTATATGAGGAGCGTGCGGAACAATGAGTGAACCATTATTAGAGGTGAAAAATCTAAAGACATATTTTCCAATTAAGGGTGGCGTATTTAGTAGAACAATTGGGCATGTAAAAGCGGTTGATGGAGTAAGTTTTACTATTAATAAAGGTGAAGTGTTTGGTCTCGTTGGCGAATCAGGGAGCGGAAAAACAACAATAGGAAAAACAATTTTACGCCTCGTTCAAAAAACGGAGGGAGAAGTGAAGTTTAAAGGGAAAGATGTTCATTCTTTATCCAAGGATGAATTAAGAAAACATCGCCCTAATATGCAGCTCGTTTTCCAAGATCCATTTAGCTCATTAAATCCGAGAATGAGAATTGGAGAAGCGCTTGGAGAGCCAATGTTGGCCCACGGATTAGCGACGAAAGAAAATGTTCGTGAAAAGGTAATTGAAGTATTGGAGTTATGTGGATTAGCTCCTTATCATATTGACCGGTATCCCCATGAGTTTTCTGGTGGACAACGTCAGCGTATCGTAATCGCAAGAGCTATGGTATTAAATCCGGAATTTATTGTAGCTGATGAACCTGTGGCGGCACTAGATGTATCTATCCAAGCACAAATTATTAATTTATTTAGTGAGTTACAAGAGAAAAAGGGATTATCTTATTTATTCATTTCGCATGATTTAAGTGTAGTAGAACATTTATGTACGAAAATCGGAATTATGTATTTAGGTACGATTGTGGAGACAGCACCGCGTGATGAGTTATTTACCAATCCGCTACATCCTTATACGAAAGCATTGTTATCAGCTGTTCCAATACCAGATCCAACAGTGAAGCGAGAGCGAATTATACTAGAAGGGGATATTCCAAGTCCAGCAAATCCACCTTCGGGCTGTCGTTTTCATACACGTTGCCCATTTGTAACGGATGTTTGTAAAAAAATAGTACCAGAATTCCGTAATATTGGTGCAGAGCATTTTGTTGCTTGTCATCACGTATAAAAAAGGACTCTTTCAAATTGAAAGAGTCCTTTTTTTATTTAATAGATGAAGTTTGTTTCAATACAAATTGCTCGATTGCGTGAGCAACACCATGTTCATTGTTTGTTAGTGTTACAACATCACATAGCTTTTTTACATCTTCTTCAGCGTTGCCCATTGCAACAGATAAGCCTGCTACTTCTAACATCGGTACATCATTAAAATTATCACCAATAGCAACTGTATCTTCAATAGGGATATTAAAATGAGCTGCCATCTGCTGTATCCCGTTTCCTTTATGTCCATTCTTATCCATAATTTCTAAGTTAGTAGGAGCCGATGCTGTAACCATAATATCAGCATCTTCTTGTAATATACTTAATAGTTGTGCGCGATGCGCTGCATTAAACGTTAAAATGAAGAATTTAGATATTTCTAGTTCTTGGTTATTTACAACATCTTCTATTTTTTTGAAATCAGTAATTAGGTTCGATTTCTTTTGCTTTTCTGTAATTCGTTCAAGTTCCTCTAATGTAACATCAAGCGCATGCTTATTTTCTTCGAATGCTTGCATCACTTGATCTTGCCATGTATATGGAGAATAAACTCCTTTATTCGTATATAGCTTATATGGGAAACCTTCAGATTCTAGTAATTTTGCAAGTTTGTACACTTTGTCGTTTTGTATACAACGCGAGTTAATTACTTTTCCATCCACATAAACAATAGCCCCATTGCTTGCTCCGACTGGAAGAGATAATTTATATTCTTCCAATAGCTTTAAAGCATCCTCTTTCGCACGACCAGAACAGATCATTACAATATGACCAGCTTCTTGTGCAGTTTGGATTGCTTGTAGGTTTTCTTTGGAGATTTCAAGATTAGATGATAGTAGTGTACCATCCATATCTAATGCGATTAATTTCAAAATGACCACCTCTTTGTTTTTATTATACATAGTTATATAGAGGAAACATATAAACTTATCTTGGAAAGACGGTATTTTATCTCATATTAAAAGTAAGTAAAGATTAGATAGGTTTAGTGTCACTAAATAAACGATTTGTAACAAAAATAGAGAGGAATATGACTACATTTCACTTTATGACTGTAATGTTACACGAATGTTACAAACGTGAACTTAGTGAAAAACGCATTAAATAAAGGTTTTTGAGGGTTATTATAAAAAAACGTAAAAAAAGTGTAATAAATTTTACGTAATTATATTGCAACGTAATAATAGTTATGTTACATTAATGTTACAAACGTTACGTTATCAAATTTAATGTAACGTTAACATAAAAACTATGAAATAAACATTTCTTAGAAATTACATATAGATAACTTATAAAAAGGGAGGATAAATGATATGAAAGAGCAAGTATTACAAGTAACAAAAGGTGATTTCGTAGGATCAGCAAGTGGAGCGGTAGTATTAACAGCATTAATCGTATTTCTATCAAGCGTATTAGTATAATAGAAGCTTTGTAACAAAAGAAAAGGAAGGGAGAATGAAAGATATGAAAGAGCAAGTATTACAAGTAACAAAAGGTGA
>NZ_JBQAHM010000018.1:0-58569 GCF_051916885.1 Bacillus cereus group sp. MYBK14-1
GGCAGAGAGGTCACACCCGTTCCCATACCGAACACGGAAGTTAAGCTCTCTAGCGCCGATGGTAGTTGGGACCTTGTCCCTGTGAGAGTAGGACGTCGCCAAGCAACTAAACACGAGTCAAATGACTCGTGTTTTTTCGTGTTTTCTTTTATAATCCATAGTAATTAAAAAAATATGCTTAAATAATTACTATTTTGATTAAATGCAGGGGAATGTGGCTAGGATAGTGAATAAGCAAAAGAGTTGCAAATTTTATTAATACGTATATAATTAAAGTCAAAGATAGTCAAAGTCAATAAAGGTGGCGGATAAATGAGAAATATATCTGATATCATTGAGCAATATCTAAAGCAAGTTATTGACTTAAGTAATAATAATGTGATTGAAATCAAAAGAAATGAGATTGCGGATCGATTCGAGTGCGTACCATCTCAAATCAATTATGTAATCAATACCCGTTTTACATTAGAAAGAGGATTTGTAGTAGAAAGTAAACGTGGTGGAGGAGGTTACATTCGCATTATAAAAGTCAAACTGCATGATGATATAGACATTATTGATCAAATGCTTCATATGATTGATCATAGCGTTGCACAAGGGAATGCAGAGAGTATGATTATACGTTTATTAGAAGAGGGAATCATAACAGGCCGTGAAGCAAAATTAATGTTAAGTGTACTAGATCGTTCTGTATTATCAATGGATATTCCTTCTCGAGATGAACTTAGGGCTCGAATATTATGCGCAATGTTAAGAACACTGAAATATAAATAAATACAGCTTTTGTAAAAGAATGATAATTAAGATAGGGCAGTTAAATATTGTAGAAGTTTTGAAAAAGAGCATGTACTTTTATCTGAGTGGATTAAGGAAAGAGGACAATCTAGTAATGTATGAAAAGTATCATGAGGTAGATCGTTCCTGTTGTAAAGGTGGGGATATTGATGACTTGTCAAAACTGTAATATAAGACCAGCAACTTTACATTATACAAAAGTAATCAACGAGAAGAAGGCGGAAGTTCATCTTTGTGAGCAATGTGCGGAGCAAAGTGGCTATACGTCTTTCTTTCAATCATCACAGTCTAACTTTTCATTTCATGATGTATTTGCTGGTTTATTACACGGTGAATCAACAATGTTTGGAGAAGGAAAAAACGGGTTTTCAAATACAAATACAGTAAGATGTCCAGATTGTAAGATGACATATGAACATTTTACAAAAGTGGGACGCTTTGGTTGTGCTTCTTGTTACGATACATTTAAAGGACACTTAAACCCATTGTTAAAGCGACTTCATGGTGGACATACAGAACATTGTGGAAAAATTCCGGAACGAATGGAAGGAAATATCCACTTAAAGAAAGAATTAGATGAACTAAAACTTATTCTGAAACAATATGTACAGAATGAGGAGTTTGAGAAAGCTGCTGAGGTAAGAGATGAGATTCGAGGGCTTGAAACTCAGCTTAGTGAGCATAGAGAGGGGGAGTAGTTCTATGTCACTGGACAAAATTATGAATGAAGCGATTAGTCCATGGATGAAGGGGGATGGCCCTGATTCTGATATTGTTTTAAGTAGTCGAATTCGTTTGGCTCGTAATTTTAAGCAATATCAATTTTCTACTATGCAAAACGAAGAGGAAGCTCAAAAGGTTCAAGAATTATTTAAAAAGAAATTTATAAATAAAGCGGTAGAGCCCTTTGGGAAGTTTGGACTATTAAAAATGAATGAACTAACTCCTCTTCAAAGGCGAGTTTTAGTCGAAAAGCATTTAATTAGTCCAAATCTAGCAGGGACCGAATATGGAGCATGTCTGTTATCAGAAAGCGAACACATTAGTGTGATGCTTAATGAGGAAGACCACATTAGGATTCAGTGCCTATTTCCAGGACTACAGTTATCAAAGGCGCTTCAAAGCGCCAATCAAATAGATAATTGGATTGAGAAAGAGGTTGAATATGCTTTTGATGAATCACTTGGATATATTACGAGTTGTCCTACTAACGTTGGTACAGGATTAAGAGCTTCTGTAATGATTCATTTACCAGGGCTGGTTTTAACAAAAAGAATTAGCCGTATTATACAAGTAATTCAAAAATTAGGTTTAGTAGTAAGAGGAATATACGGTGAAGGTAGCGAAGCGTTAGGTAATATATTTCAAGTATCAAATCAAATGACGTTAGGGAAATCCGAAGAAGATATTATTGCAGATTTAAAGAGTGTCATGCAGCAAATTATACAACAAGAAAAATTGGCCAGAGAATTAATTGTACAAAATTCGAGCATTGAGCTTGAAGATAAGGTTTATCGTTCTTACGGTATACTAGCAAACAGTCGTTTAATTCAATCTGCAGAAGCGGCAACTTGCTTATCGGATGTACGACTCGGTATTGATCTAGGATATATAAAAGGTATATCGAGAAATATTTTGACTGAGCTAATGGTTCTTACGCAACCTGGTATTTTACAACAATATGCAGGAGGACCTTTAGGACCAGAAGAAAGAGATTATCGAAGAGCAACCTTAATCCGTGAGCGATTACGTATTGAAAAAAACTAAGCGCAAGTAGGAGGCGATTTCTATGATGTTTGGAAGATTTACAGAAAGAGCACAGAAAGTATTAGCTTTATCTCAAGAGGAAGCAATTCGCATTGGGCATAATAACATTGGAACAGAACATATTTTACTTGGGCTTGTACGCGAAGGTGAAGGAATTGCAGCAAAAGCGTTAATTGCTCTTGGATTGAGCCCGGAGAAAGTGCAAAAAGAGGTAGAAGCGTTAATTGGACGTGGAACAGAAGCTTCTCAAACTGTACATTATACACCTCGTGCTAAAAAAGTTATTGAATTGTCTATGGATGAAGCGCGTAAGCTAGGACATTCTTACGTTGGAACAGAACATATTTTACTTGGCTTAATCCGTGAAGGTGAAGGTGTAGCGGCACGTGTATTAAATAATTTAGGTGTAAGCCTCAACAAAGCAAGACAACAAGTGTTACAACTTCTTGGAAGTAACGAAGCAAGTTCAGGTCACCAAGGTGGTTCATCGACAAATGCAAATACACCGACACTAGACAGTTTAGCGCGCGACTTAACAGTTGTTGCACGTGAGAATCGTTTGGATCCTGTTATTGGACGTAGTAAAGAAATTCAACGTGTAATTGAAGTGTTAAGCCGTAGAACAAAAAACAATCCAGTGTTAATTGGAGAGCCTGGTGTAGGTAAAACAGCAATTGCTGAAGGGTTAGCACAGCAAATCGTAAATAATGAAGTTCCTGAAACGTTAAGAGATAAGCGTGTTATGACACTAGATATGGGAACAGTGGTAGCTGGGACGAAATATCGTGGTGAGTTTGAAGATCGTTTAAAGAAAGTAATGGATGAAATACGTCAAGCAGGGAATATTATTCTATTTATTGATGAACTTCATACATTAATCGGTGCAGGTGGAGCAGAAGGTGCAATCGATGCATCGAATATTTTAAAACCATCTTTAGCACGCGGAGAATTACAATGTATTGGTGCGACAACTTTAGATGAGTATCGTAAATATATTGAAAAGGATGCAGCTTTAGAGAGACGTTTCCAGCCAATTCATGTTGATGAGCCGAGTCTAGAAGAATCAACTCAAATCTTGAAAGGGTTACGCGATCGTTATGAGGCGCATCACCGTGTGTCTATTACAGATGATGCAATTGATGCAGCTGTAAAACTTTCAGATCGTTATATTACGGATCGTTTCTTACCAGATAAAGCAATTGATTTAATTGATGAAGCTGCTTCAAAAGTTCGCTTGCGTTCTTATACAACACCACCAAACTTAAAAGAGCTTGAAGTGAAGCTTGAGGAAATTCGAAAAGAAAAAGATGCGGCTGTACAAAGTCAAGAGTTTGAAAAGGCTGCTTCCTTACGTGATATGGAACAACGCTTACGTGAGAAATTGGAAGATACAAAACGTCAGTGGAAAGAACAACAAGGAAAAGAAAATTCAGAGGTTACGGTAGAAGATATTGCAAATGTCGTTTCTACATGGACACGTATCCCTGTTTCTAAACTTGCACAAACAGAGACTGATAAATTATTAAACTTAGAATCCATTCTTCATGATCGTGTCATCGGTCAGGATGAAGCTGTAGTGGCTGTAGCGAAAGCTGTTCGTCGTGCAAGAGCAGGATTGAAAGATCCGAAACGTCCAATTGGTTCATTTATTTTCTTAGGGCCAACAGGTGTAGGTAAAACAGAATTAGCAAGAGCATTGGCAGAATCTATGTTCGGTGATGAGGATGCAATGATTCGCATTGATATGTCTGAGTATATGGAGAAACATTCAACTTCTCGCTTAGTTGGTTCTCCTCCAGGATATGTTGGGTATGAAGAAGGCGGACAATTAACAGAGAAGGTTCGTCGTAAGCCTTATTCAGTTGTCCTATTAGATGAAGTAGAGAAGGCACATCCTGATGTATTTAATATTCTACTACAGGTATTGGAAGATGGTCGTTTAACTGATTCTAAAGGACGTACAGTTGATTTCCGTAATACGATTGTTATTATGACGTCTAACGTTGGTGCTGAGGCGTTAAAACGTAACAAACATCTCGGATTTAACGTACAAGATGAAAGCCGTGATTATTCGGATATGAAAGGTAAAGTAATGGATGAGCTGAAAAAGGCATTTCGTCCAGAATTCTTAAACCGTATTGATGAAATTATCGTATTCCATATGCTTGAGAAAAAACATATTCAAGAAATTGTGACTCTTATGGTAAATCAGTTAGTGAATCGCTTAAAAGAACAAGAAATTGAATTGCACTTAACAGAAGGAGCGATTGCAGCTATTGCTGATAAAGGGTTTGATCGTGAATATGGTGCTCGTCCACTACGTAGAGCAATTCAGAAGCATGTAGAAGATAGACTATCGGAAGAACTTTTAAAAGGTGCTATTGAGAAAGGTCAAAAAGTTATCTTTGATGTAGAAGGGGAAACATTTGTCATTCATAGTGCTGAAAAGGTAAAATAAGTATAGACAAACTAAGAGGGCTACGAGATAGCCCTCTTTCTTGTACGAGAAGGTCAAATGTTTATAGATGAAAGCGAAGTGAAATATAAAAAGATATGGCTAAAAAGAAAACAAAATTCACATGTCAAGAGTGTGGTTATCAATCACCAAAATATATGGGTAAATGTCCAGGGTGTGGTCAATGGAATTCGCTTGTTGAAGAGATGGAACCCGTTGTATCATCCAGACGCCTAAATTATGCAAATGCAATTCAAACAGAAGTAACAAAACCAAGACGTCTTACAGAAGTAGAAACAAAGTCTGAGGCACGTATTGAAACAAAATTTCAAGAGTTTAACCGTGTACTAGGTGGCGGAATTGTAGATGGATCTTTAGTACTTATTGGTGGGGACCCTGGGATTGGAAAATCAACGTTATTATTACAGATTTCCTCGCAATTAGCAGATGCTTCATATGATGTATTGTATATATCAGGTGAGGAGTCAGCAAAGCAGATTAAACTTCGTGCAGATCGTTTACATGTAAATGGTAGTAATCTATTTGTTGTATCAGAGACAGATTTACAGCGTATTGCAGCACATATTGAAGAGATGAATCCTGCTTTTGTTGTTATTGATTCTATTCAAACGATACATTTACCTGAGGTGACATCAGCTCCTGGTAGTGTGGCGCAAGTACGTGAATGTACAGCAGAATTAATGAAACTTGCAAAAACAAAGGGGATCCCAATTTTCATCGTAGGACATGTGACAAAAGAAGGTGCAATTGCGGGACCGCGTATGCTAGAACATATGGTCGATGCAGTTCTTTACTTTGAAGGAGATCGACACCATACATATCGTATTTTACGAGCTGTAAAGAATCGTTTTGGTTCTACGAATGAAATGGGTATCTTTGAAATGAAAGAACTTGGCCTTGCAGAAGTCTTAAATCCTTCTGAAATTTTCCTTGAGGAAAGACCAGTTGGAGTTGCAGGTTCAACAGTAGTTGCCTCAATGGAAGGAACAAGACCAGTTTTAGTAGAAATACAGGCATTAATTTCCCCTACTAGTTTTGGAAATCCTCGAAGAATGGCGACAGGAATTGATCATAATCGTGTCTCGCTTATTATGGCGGTACTAGAGAAAAGAACAGGTTTACTATTACAAAATCAAGATGCGTATTTAAAAGTAGCTGGTGGTTTGAAATTAGACGAACCGGCAATTGATTTAGCTGTCGCCTTAAGTATAGCTTCAAGTTTTAGAGATAAATCTACGGCACCAACTGATGCGGTAATAGGAGAAGTTGGATTAACTGGAGAAATAAGAAGAGTATCAAGAATTGAACAACGTGTACAAGAAGCAGCTAAATTAGGATTTCAACGTGCTATCATTCCTAGAAAAAATTTAGGGGGATGGACAATTCCAGAGGGGATTGAGGTTGTAGGTGTTTCTAATTTGGGAGAAGCGCTTCGTTTGACATTAGGAGGCTAGGCTATGGAAGAAAATAAGCAACGTGTCAAAAGTATGATTAACATTTTACAGCTCGTGGCCCCAGGAACACCACTGCGCGAAGGGATAGATAATGTACTTCGCGCACAAACGGGGGGACTAATTGTTCTTGGGTATAATGAGCAGATTAAAAGCATTGTTGATGGTGGTTTTCATATTAATTGCGCATTCTCTCCTGCTAGTTTATATGAATTAGCAAAAATGGATGGAGCACTTATTTTAAATGAAACTGGAAGTAAAATTTTAATTGCAAACGCACAGTTAGTTCCAGATTCATCTATTGATTCTATTGAAACAGGTATGCGTCACCGAACAGCAGAGCGTGTAGCAAAGCAGACGGGCAGCCTTGTTGTGGCCATTTCACAAAGACGTAATGTAATTACGCTATATCAAGGGAACTTACGTTATACATTAAAAGATATAGGTGTCATTTTAACGAAGGCAAATCAAGCAATTCAAACGCTAGAAAAATATAAGGCTGTATGGAATGACGGCATTACGAATTTGGGTATTCTAGAATTTGAAGAGGTCGTTACAATGTCCGAGGTGGTTCACGTTTTACATAGTGTTGAAATGGTGCTGCGTATTAAAAATGAAATATTGAGCTATATTCATGAGTTAGGAACAGAAGGTAGGTTAATTCGTTTACAGCTTACAGAATTACTAGCTGATTTAGAGGCAGAGGCAGCATTGTTAATTAAAGATTATCACCAGGAGAAAACACAAGACCATCATCAAATCTTGAAAAAGTTACAAGATCTTGCAAATACACAACTTTTAGAGGATAGTGATTTAGTTAAATTGCTTGGCTATCCAGGACAAACAAGTTTAGAAGAAAGTGTGACACCTAGAGGGTACCGAATCACAAGCAAGATTTCTCGTGTTCCGCCACTTATTATCGAGAATTTAATTAATCGATTTAAAACATTGCAAGGTGTTTGCCGAGCAACTATTAATGAATTGGATGATGTGGAAGGAATTGGAGAAGTGAGAGCGAAGAAAATACGAGAAGGTCTAAAAAGAATTCAAGAGCATCTCTATATGAGTAGACACAATTAAGAATATTACATTGATTCTATAATATAACGACACTAGAACATTTTTGGTATATGATATGATATATTGGTAAATAAAACTATTTACAAAAAAACACGTCCGCTTTTGCATTCGGCGTTTTGATTAGCGAAACAATGGTTAATAATGAGTAGGAGGTGGTTGGATGTTAAAACGGATTGTACAGCTCTTCTTTTTAGTGATCGGGGGAGCGTTAGGGATTTACTTAATCCCAAAAATTATTAATGTATTAGATATCGGTGCGGTTCCTTTGTTGGAAGGATCGTATGTTCGTGCAATTATTGGTGCAATTATTTTATTTTTAACAACATTTTGGCTTGTAGATTATATTGTTCAACTTATTAAGCATATTGAAGAGGCTCTTGTAAAGGCGCCTGTAGCAGATGTTTTATTTGGTACATTAGGATTAATCTCTGGTCTTATTGTTGCATATTTAATTTTGATACCAATTCGTGAATTTACAATTCCAGTTATTAGTACGGTGTTGCAAGTGTTCTTCACCCTTTTACTTGGATATTTAGGATTCCAAGTAGGATTTAAAAAGAGGAATGAATTGCTAGGATTATTTACATTACCCCAACGCGGAGGTAAGAAGAAAAACAATAGTGAGAATGAAGAGGTAGAGGTCGAAGCAGAAAAATCTACGACTCATTGGAAAATTCTCGATACGAGTGTAATTATTGACGGACGTATTGCAGATATTTGCCAAACAAAGTTTTTAGAAGGAACAATTGTCATTCCGCAATTCGTATTAGAAGAGCTTCAGCATATTGCCGATTCTTCAGATGCTTTAAAGCGTAATCGTGGCCGCAGAGGGCTAGACATTTTAAATCGTATTCAAAAGGAGATGCCAATTCCGGTAGAAATTTATGAAGGCGATTTCGATGATATCCAAGAAGTAGATAGCAAGCTTGTAAAGTTGGCAAAAATCACTGGTGGAACTGTAGTAACAAACGATTTCAATTTAAACAAAGTTTCTGAATTACAAGGGGTTACGGTGTTAAACATTAATGATTTAGCTAATGCGATTAAACCAGTCGTACTCCCTGGTGAAGAATTAAGTGTTTATGTTGTGAAAGATGGTAAAGAACAAAATCAAGGTGTTGCATACTTAGATGATGGTACGATGATTGTAGTAGAAGATGGTAGAGAGTATGTGGGTTCACAACTTGACGTACTTGTTACTAGCGTATTACAAACATCGGCTGGTCGTATGATTTTCGCAAAACGTAAATTGCTAGAAAAAGCATTATAAGTAGAGGATTATTAATATGTATACATTAATTATTCCGGCAGCGGGCCAAGGAAAACGAATGGGTGCTGGTAAAAATAAGTTATTTTTACTTATAGATGAAGTACCAATTATTGTGCACACATTGCGTGCTTTTGAAAAAGATAAAGCGTGCAAAAGTATTATTATGGCAATTAACGAAGAAGAACGCCCGTATTTTGAAGAGTTAATGCAGAAGTACCAGATTGAAAAGCACGTACAATTCATTCAGGGTGGAGCCGAAAGACAAGATAGCGTCTATAACGCACTTCAGTATGCGAGTGGTGTCGAATATGTTCTTGTGCATGACGGGGCGCGCCCGTTCGTAACGAATAAAGTGATTCGCGATGTATTAACTGCAGCAGAAAAATATGGAGCTTCCATTTGTGCAGTGCCAGTAAAAGATACTGTTAAGAAAGTAGAGCAGGGTGTTGTTGTAGAAACGGTAGAGCGATCTCAACTTAACGCTGTACAAACACCACAAGGATTCTCTGTTTCTCTTTTGCTAGAAGCTCATAGAAGCGCAAAGCAAAGTTGTTTTCTTGGCACAGATGATGCAAGTCTTGTAGAACGTGTTGGGAAGCAAGTAGGTGTAGTAGAGGGGAGTTACTATAATATTAAAGTGACGACTCCGGAAGATCTATTAATTGCTGAAAGTTTCCTACGTGTTCAAAAGAAATAACATTGATGACGTGTTAATAAAGAAAAGCTCGGCAACAGCCGGGCTTTTCTTTATAAGGATAGCGATATAATATAGAGTCATAAAGCTCAGTAGTTTAGCTTAAGGAGGAAGTAAGGATGTTTCGAATTGGACAAGGTTTTGATGTACATGAATTTGCGGAAGGGCGCCCGTTGATTATCGGTGGAATTACAATTCCACACGAGAAAGGATTAATCGGCCATTCAGATGCAGATGTATTGTTACATACGATTGCTGATGCATGTTTAGGTGCGATTGCAGCAGGAGATATCGGAAAGCATTTTCCTGATACAGACCCAGCTTTTAAAGATGCAGATTCAGCTGTATTGTTACAAAAAGTTTGGGAATTTGTGCGTGAACAAGGTTACGAGTTAGGAAATTTAGATTGTACAATTATTGCTCAAAAACCAAAAATGGCACCACATATTGAGAGTATGCGTAAGCGCATTAGTGAACTGTTAGAAACGTCTATCGATAACATTAATGTAAAGGCAACAACAACAGAAAAATTAGGATTTACAGGTAGAGAAGAAGGGATTGCTTCTCAAGCGGTTGTTTTATTACAGAAAAAATAATGGTTTTTAATTCGTAAGATGGATAATCACATTTTTTTGGTGTACAATTATAGAATGTGTTGACATTAAGAATGGAAGGTGTACCAATTATGGAAAAGCAAGTGAGAGTGCGCTACGCGCCAAGTCCAACAGGACACTTACATATCGGAAATGCGCGTACGGCATTATTTAATTATTTATTTGCTCGTCATTTAGATGGCAAATTTATTATTCGTATTGAAGATACTGATGTAAAACGTAACGTGGCTGGTGGAGAAGAAAGCCAATTAAAATACTTGAAATGGCTCGGTATGGACTGGGATGAAGGTGTTGATGTTGGTGGTGAATTTGGACCATATCGCCAAACAGAGCGTTTGGATATTTATAAAAAATTATATAAAGATTTATTAGAGCGTGGTCTAGCTTATAAATGTTATATGACAGAAGAAGAGCTAGAAGCAGAGCGTGAAGGACAAATCGCTCGCGGTGAAACACCTCGTTACGCAGGTAACCACCGTGAATTAACTGAAGAACAAGTGAAAGAATTTGAAGCTGA
This sequence comes from Bacillus cereus group sp. MYBK14-1, assembly GCF_051916885.1. Classification (NCBI taxonomy): domain Bacteria; kingdom Bacillati; phylum Bacillota; class Bacilli; order Caryophanales; family Bacillaceae; genus Bacillus; species Bacillus cereus group sp. MYBK14-1. The sequence continues at coordinate 10,665 of NZ_JBQAHM010000018.1, forward strand.
GGGACGTATTCCAAGTATTCGTTTCCGTGTACCAGCTGATCGTGACTACACATTCAAAGATATTGTAAAAGATGAAGTTGCGTTCCATTCAAATGATTTCGGTGATTTTGTTATTGTGAAAAAGGATGGAATTCCAACTTATAACTTTGCAGTAGCAGTAGATGATCATCTAATGGAAATTACACATGTACTTCGTGGTGATGATCATATTTCAAATACACCGAAACAAATGATGATTTATGAAGCTTTCGGCTGGGATATTCCACAATTCGGTCATATGACTCTAATTGTTAATGAAAGTCGTAAAAAGTTAAGTAAGCGTGATGAATCTATTATTCAATTTATTGAGCAATATAAAGAGCTTGGGTATCTTCCAGAAGCAATCTTTAACTTTATTGCACTACTAGGTTGGTCTCCGGTAGGAGAAGAAGAAATCTTCTCTAAAGATGAGTTTATCAAAATGTTCGATGCAGCTCGTTTATCAAAATCACCTGCATTATTTGATTCTCAAAAACTAAAATGGATGAACAACCAGTATATGAAAAAGCAAGATTTAGATACGGTTGTAGAGTTAAGCTTACCGCATTTAGTGAAAGCTGGACGTGTGGGAGAAACTTTAAGCGAACAAGACCAAGCTTGGATTCGTGATGTAATTGCTTTATACCATGAACAAATGAGTTTTGGAGCTGAAATTGTAGAGCTTTCTGAAATGTTCTTTAAAGATCATGTTGATTATGAAGAAGAAGGACAAGAAGTATTAAATGGTGAACAAGTACCTGAAGTACTTCGTGCATTTGCTGGTCAAATAGAAGCTCTAGAAGCAATGGAGCCAGCAGCAATTAAGGCAGCGATTAAAGCAGTTCAAAAGGAAACAGGACATAAAGGTAAAAATTTATTTATGCCAATCCGTGTTGCAACTACAGGACAAACGCATGGTCCAGAGCTTCCGAATGCTATTGCACTTCTTGGAAAAGAAAAAGTTTTAAATCGTCTTCAAAAAGTAATTGGTTAACATTTTCTAGGTTTAGAAATATAATAAGTATACCTAAAACCTAATAAGGAAAAGCGACGAGAAGGAGAAGTAGAAAATCAGGCTTTTTACAGAGAGAACCACCTTTAGGCTGGGAGTGGTTTATAAGCGGATTTTTGAAATGCCCCTTCGAGTCTTCTGCTGAACAGCGAATTGCTTCGTGGGATGTCTTAGGCCGCAAAGTAAGCAGAAGCGGTTTACACCGTTATCATGAATGAGTTTGAGGCTTTTTTAAGCCTAAACAGAGTGGAACCGCGCTTAAAAGGCGTCTCTGTCAATATGACAGAGACGCCTTTTTTTTATACCGTGTAAATAGGTATGAATATAGAATTTATCTCCTTATATAAAGAATTAGGGGAGAAGTGATGAGTTAGGGGAGTTAGTTCGCTCGACAAAAAAGCAGCCCATAAAGGGGAGGGAACACCGATGTTTAAGAGGCTTCGGGAAGATATTGAAGTCGTTTTTGAACAGGATCCAGCGGCAAGAGGTTATTTCGAAGTCATTTTAACTTACTCTGGATTACATGCAGTTTGGGCCCATCGAATTGCACATGCTTTTTATAAAAGAAATTTTTTCTTTCTTGCACGTTTTGTTTCACAAGTGAGCCGCTTTTTTACTGGCATTGAGATCCATCCAGGAGCAACAATTGGTCGACGTTTTTTCATAGATCATGGAATGGGAGTTGTAATCGGAGAAACTTGTGAAATTGGTGATAATGTAACGATTTATCAAGGGGTTACATTAGGTGGTACAGGAAAAGAAAAAGGAAAGAGGCATCCAACAATTCAGGATAATGTATTAATTGCGACGGGTGCTAAAGTTCTTGGTTCTATTACTGTGGGAGAGAATTCTAAAATCGGAGCAGGGTCTGTCGTATTAAAAGAAGTTCCTGCACATTCTACAGTTGTAGGTATACCTGGCCGTGTCGTTATTCAAAATGGAGTAAAGATTGGTCAAGAATTAAATCACTCTGACCTTCCGGATCCGATTTTTGATAAATTAAAGGCTATGGAAGTAGAACTTGATAAATTGAAGAAACAATTGGAATTAAAGGTAGAAAGGAAGGATAAAAATGACTATTCACATTTATAATACGTTAACACGTCAAAAAGAAGAGTTTGTTCCATTAGAAGAAAATAAGGTAAAGATGTATGTATGCGGACCTACAGTTTATAACTACATTCATATTGGGAATGCAAGGCCTCCTATGGTATTCGATACAGTGCGTCGTTATTTAGAATACAAAGGATACGATGTGCAATATGTATCTAACTTTACGGATGTAGATGATAAATTAATTAAAGCGGCAAATGAATTAGGTGAAGATGTACCGACAATTGCTGATCGTTTTGTTGAAGCGTACTTTGAAGATGTAACAGCACTAGGTTGCAAACACGCAACAGTTCATCCTCGTGTAACAGAAAATATGGATATCATTATTGAATTTATTCAAGAACTTGTGAATAAAGGGTATGCATATGAATCAGAGGGTGATGTGTACTTTAAGACGAAGGAATTCGAAGGTTACGGTAAATTATCACATCAACCAATCGCAGATTTACGTCACGGTGCTCGTATTGAGGTAGGGGAAAAGAAACAAGACCCTCTTGATTTTGCTTTATGGAAAGCTGCGAAAGAAGGAGAAATCTTCTGGGAAAGCCCTTGGGGGCAAGGACGTCCAGGATGGCATATTGAATGCTCAGCAATGGCGCGTAAGTACTTAGGGGATACAATTGACATTCATGCTGGTGGTCAAGACTTGGCTTTCCCACATCATGAAAATGAAATTGCGCAGTCAGAGGCATTGACTGGAAAAACGTTTGCACGTTACTGGATGCATAATGGATATATTAATATTAACAATGAGAAGATGTCTAAATCGCTTGGTAACTTTATTTTAGTTCACGATATTATTAAGCAATACGACCCGCAGTTAATTAGATTCTTTATGTTATCAGTACACTATCGTCACCCGATTAACTATAGTGAAGAGTTATTACAAAGTACGAATAATGGACTGGAAAGAATTAAAACAGCTTATGGAAACTTAAAGCATCGTATGGAGAGTAGTACGGATTTAACGGACCATAATGAGAAATGGTTAGCTGAAATAGAGAAATTCCAGACTGCATTTGAAGAGGCAATGAATGATGACTTTAACACTGCAAATGCAATTACCGAATTATACAACGTAGCAAATCATGCAAATCAATATTTACTTGAAGAGCATACATCTAAAGTTGTGATTGAAGCATACGTAAAACAACTGGAAACGTTATTTGATATTTTGGGATTAGAATTATCAAAAGAAGAATTACTGGATGAAGAAATTGAAGAGCTTATCCAAAAGCGCATTGAAGCTCGTAAAAATCGTGATTTTGCATTGTCTGATCAAATTCGTGACGATTTAAAAGAACGTAATATTATTTTAGAAGATACTGCTCAAGGTACAAGATGGAAAAGAGGATAAGGATGATCGATGCAAAGCAATTAAACAGCTTGGCGTTAGCGTATATGGGTGATGCGGTATATGAACAATATATCCGCTATCACCTCCTTCAAAAAGGAAAAGTTCGCCCTAATCAATTACACCGCTTAGGGACGAGCTTTGTTTCAGCAAAAGCACAGGCGAAAGTTGTTTATCATTTATTAGAGACGGCATTTTTGACAGAGGAAGAAGAGGCGGTATTAAGAAGAGGGCGTAATGCAAATTCAGGTACAGTTCCGAAAAATACGGATGTACAAACATATCGACATAGTACAGCCTTTGAAGCGCTAATTGGTTATCATCATTTATTAAATAATCGTGAAAGATTAGACGAAATTGTATATAAGGCAATTGCAGTTTTAGAAGAAAAGGAAGGGGGCACATCATCATGACTAGTGAATATATTATCGGACGTAACCCTGTAATTGAAGCGTTAAGATCAGGGAGAGATATTAATAAAATTTGGATCGCAGAAGGTGCTGCCAAAGGACAAGTACAAATTGTACTAGCGTTAGCGAAAGAAAATAAGATTATTTTACAACATGCACCAAAGAAAAAGTTAGATCAATTAGTTGAGGGTAATCATCAAGGTGTAATTGCTCAAGTAGCTGCATATCAGTATGCAGAGTTAGAAGATTTATTCAAAGTGGCAGAAAAACGTAATGAAGATCCATTCTTCTTGATTTTAGATGAGATTGAAGATCCGCATAACCTAGGTTCTATTATGCGTACTGCTGATGCAACAGGAGCTCATGGAATTATTATTCCGAAGAGAAGAGCTGTGGGACTTACAGCATCAGTTGCGAAAGCATCAACAGGAGCGATTGAATACATTCCTGTTGCGCGCGTAACAAACTTATCTCGTACAATTGATGAATTAAAAGAGCGTGGACTTTGGATTGCTGGTACAGATGCCAAAGGGAAAACGGATTACCGTAATTTAGATGGTACAATGCCGATTGGGTTAGTAATTGGTAGTGAAGGAAAAGGTATGAGTCGTATTATTGGTGAAAAGTGTGATTTCTTAATCACTTTACCGATGGTTGGTAAAGTTACATCCTTAAATGCTTCAGTAGCCGCAAGTTTGTTAATGTATGAGGTATATCGTAAACGTCACGAAATTGGTAAATAAAAAATGAACGATATTTTAATCGTTGACGGTTACAACATTATCGGAGCTTGGGGAGATTTGAAGAAACTGCGGGATGTAGATTTACAATCATCAAGAGATGCGCTTATTGATAAGATGGCGGATTATCAAGGTTATACAGGTACAAAAGTGATGATAGTCTTTGATGCCTATACAGTCCATGGTATTGAAAAAAAGATGAAACAATCTCGTGTAGAAGTAATATTCACACGAAAGAATCAAACTGCAGACGAAAAGATAGAGCAACTTGCGATAGAGCTTAGAAATATAAATACACAAATATATGTTGCGACTTCTGATTATACAGAACAATGGGTTATATTTGGGCAAGGTGCCCTTCGAAAATCTGCGCGTGAATTAGAGTTGGAAGTACAAGCGATGGAACAACAAGTAAGAAGGCGCACAAAAGACACGAAAGAACAGCAGCCCGCCATGCGAAAGATATTTAGTAAAGATATTACAGAAAAATTAGAAAAATTAAGAAGAGGAGAGCGTTGAAGCATTGACGCTCTTTATCTTTTTACTGTATAATATTGCTAAATAAATAGCGGTCGGAGGGATCAAGGTGGAAGCAGGCTTCGTAAGTATAGGCGACGTTACATTTCGTGATTTAGAGGATGAGGCAATCGTTGAGTTAGTTCGAAAAGGTAATACTGACGCTCTAGAATATTTAATTCACAAGTATAAGAACTTTGTTCGTGCGAAATCAAGATCTTACTTTTTAGTGGGTGCCGATCGAGAAGACATTGTTCAAGAAGGTATGATAGGGTTGTTTAAAGCAATTCGTGATTATAAAGAGGACAAGCTGTCTTCATTCAAAGCATTTGCTGAACTATGTATCACTCGACAAATTATTACCGCTATTAAAACGGCAACAAGACAAAAACATATTCCTTTAAATTCGTATGTGTCTTTAGATAAGCCGATTTACGATGAGGAATCTGATCGAACGTTATTGGATGTTATTTCTGAAGCGAAGGTGACTGATCCTGAAGAGATGATCATTAGCCAGGAAGAATATACAGACATAGAATCAAAAATATCTGAATTATTAAGCGATTTAGAAAGGAAAGTGCTTTCTTTATATTTAGATGGTCGTTCTTATCAAGAGATTTCAGAACAGTTAAACAGGCATGTGAAATCTATTGATAACGCTTTACAAAGAGTAAAGAGAAAATTGGAACGATATATGGAAATGAGAGAAAGTACAACTTTAAATTCATAAGAAGTAACAAGTGCTACAGGTGTAAAATAAATCACCTGTTTTCTTTTGTAGAGAGTACAAAATGCATGTCATTGACATTGTCTTTTATTGTATGATACATTTTTAGGGACATAATGTTACAAGGTTGGTGTAACTAATGAGGAAAAAAGTTGTACTCTCATGTGAAGAGTGTAAAAATCGAAACTACTCTACTATGAAAGATACGAGCTCAATAGAGCGACTTGAAATAAAAAAGTTTTGTAAAACATGCAATCAGCATACAGTTCACAAGGAAACAAAATAAATAATTGAAATAATACACTGGAGGTCCCGCAGATGCGTTTAACGAACTTTTTCGGCGATGTAGGTCGCGAAATGAAAAAAGTAAGTTGGCCTAAAAAAGATGAATTACTCCGCTCAACAGCGACTGTTGTTGCTACAGTTGTGTTCTTTGCGATTTTCTTCGCAGTAGTTGATATGGGCATTTCTTCTTTAATTCGGTTAATTCTTGGTTAATTCTTGAATAAGAAGCACTTATCCATGATATAATGTTATTTATAAGAACTGTGTAAAAGCCCGGTGAACGGGTTTTTTCATTTGCGCAAAAAAATGTACGTCAGGGAGGGAAGGACGCTCGTCCTAAATGAATGGAAAAAAGTTGGTATGTTGTCCATACTTATTCTGGATATGAAAATAAAGTAAAAGCAAACCTAGAGAAACGTGTAGAATCAATGGGTATGCAAGATAAAATTTTCCGTGTTGTTGTCCCGGAAGAAGTAGAAGTAGAAATGAAAAACGGAAAAGAAAAATTAATGAAAAGAAAAGTGTTCCCAGGTTATGTATTAGTAGAATTAATCATGACTGATGACTCTTGGTATGTTGTACGTAACACGCCGGGTGTAACTGGGTTCGTTGGTTCTTCTGGTTCTGGATCTAAACCATCACCTCTATTAGAAGAGGAAGTTGTTACCATTATGAAACATATGGGAATGGATAACGAAGTGGTTGATTTCGACTTTGAACTTCATGAGACAGTACGTGTAAATGAGGGGCCATTCGCAGATTATACAGGTGCTATTGAAGAAATTGATGTGGAGAAGAAAAAGGTTAGCGTGCTTGTGGACATGTTTGGTCGCGAGACTCCAGTTGAACTTGACTTCCATCAAATTGAAAAATTATAAAATGAAACTTGAAATGAATTGTAAAAAGTGATAATATCTTTTAAGTCAGTACGTCTTCGTTATCGGAGACGTTTTTTGAAAGATTTTATCCTTACAGATAAAATATGACGTGGGAGGGCAAATCACTGTCCAATTGACCACATCACGGACTTAAGGAGGTGTGTCTCGTGGCTAAAAAGGTAATTAAAATGGTAAAGCTTCAAATTCCTGCAGGTAAAGCTAACCCAGCTCCACCAGTTGGTCCAGCATTAGGACAAGCAGGTGTTAACATCATGGGCTTCTGTAAAGAGTTTAACGCTCGTACAGCAGATCAAGCTGGTCTTATCATCCCTGTTGAAATTACGGTATTTGAGGACCGTTCATTCACTTTCATTACTAAAACTCCTCCTGCTGCTGTTCTTCTTAAGAAAGTAGCTGGTATTGAGTCTGGTTCTGGTGAACCAAACCGTAATAAAGTGGCAACTGTTAAGCGTGATAAAGTACGCGAAATCGCTGAAACTAAAATGCCTGACCTAAACGCTGCTAGCGTAGAAGCTGCAATGCGTATGGTTGAAGGTACTGCACGCAGTATGGGCATCGTTATCGAAGACTAATTCGATTTGTTTTTAAAAAAGGTTGCGGGTCTGGAATTCCAATTCGCAACCTTTATTATCGTAAATGATTATCGTTTTTAAATAAATGGATGGCGCTCATCCTCAGGTTATACCTGAAAACAGGCGTAAACGTGGGAGGTTATTCCGCTAAAACCACATTCGAGGAGGAAATAAAAATGGCTAAAAGAGGTAAAAAGTACGTAGAAGCTGCAAAGCTTGTTGATCGTGCAGCTGCTTACTCTGCGACAGAAGCAGTAGAATTAGTAAAGAAAACAAACACAGCTAAATTTGATGCAACTGTAGAAGCTGCATTCCGTTTAGGTGTTGACCCTAAGAAAGCTGACCAACAAATCCGTGGTGCAGTTGTTCTTCCACACGGTACTGGTAAAGTACAACGTGTATTAGTATTTGCTAAAGGTGAAAAAGCTAAAGAAGCTGAAGCTGCTGGAGCTGACTTCGTAGGCGATACTGATTACATCGGTAAAATCCAACAAGGTTGGTTCGATTTCGATGTAGTAGTAGCAACTCCTGACATGATGGGTGAAGTTGGTAAACTTGGTCGCGTATTAGGACCTAAAGGTTTAATGCCAAACCCTAAAACTGGAACAGTTACTTTCGATGTAACTAAAGCTGTTAACGAAATCAAAGCTGGTAAAGTTGAATACCGCGTTGATAAAGCTGGTAACATCCACGTTCCAATCGGTAAAGTATCTTTCGAAGATGCTAAATTAGTAGAAAACTTCAAAACAATTGCTGACACTTTACAAAAAGTTAAGCCAGCTGCTGCAAAAGGTACTTACATGAAGAACGTAACAGTTGCTTCTACAATGGGACCTGGCGTACGTGTAGACGTTTCTACATTAGCGTAAATTTTGGAAGTTGACTTCATAAAGAAGTTTTAATATAATCATTTATGTTGTGAATTTAATTAGTGTACCGTAGACAGTAGGTGTCAATAGACTTAATTTCCTACCTAGGTGTTAATATACGAAGCGGAATCTTTTTTCTGTGACTATATGCCTCCATGTCTACAAGTTGGGCATGGAGGTTTTTAGTGCACTTTCGGTACATCTTCTATATAATCTACAGGAGGTGTAATAACATGAGCAAAGTAATCGAAACTAAACAACAAGTTGTAACTGAAATCGCGGACAAACTTCGCGCTAGTAAATCTACAATCGTTGTTGACTACCGTGGTTTAACAGTTTCTGAAGCAACAGAATTACGTAAGCAATTACGTGAAGCTGGCGTTGAGTTCAAAGTTTACAAAAACTCTCTAACTCGTCGTGCTGCAGAATCTGCTGAAATGGCTGAGTTAAATGAATTCTTAACAGGACCAAACGCAATCGCGTTCAGTAACGAGGATGTAGTTGCTCCTGCGAAAGTATTAAACGACTTCGCTAAAGATCATGAAGCTTTAGAAATTAAAGCGGGCGTAATCGAAGGTAAACTTGTAACACTTGATGAGGTTAAAGCAATCGCTACTCTTCCATCACGTGAAGGCTTACTTTCTATGCTTCTTAGCGTTCTTCAAGCTCCAATCCGTAACCTTGCACTTGCTACTAAAGCAGTTGCAGACCAAAAGGAAGAGCAAGGCGCTTAATTTTTTAAAAGATAATTACGTATTATCGATAAAACAATACAAACCTATTTAAGGGAGGATATTTACAATGACTAAAGAACAAATCATTGAAGCAGTTAAATCTATGACTGTATTAGAACTTAACGACTTAGTAAAAGCTATCGAGGAAGAATTCGGCGTAACTGCTGCTGCTCCTGTAGCTGTTGCTGGTGGCGCTGGAGAAGCTGCTGCTGAGAAAACTGAATTTGATGTGGAACTAACTAGCGCTGGTGCACAAAAAATCAAAGTTATCAAAGTTGTTCGTGAAATCACTGGTCTTGGCTTAAAAGAAGCTAAAGAATTAGTTGACAACACTCCAAAAGTAATCAAAGAAGCTGCTGCTAAAGAAGAAGCTGAAGAAATCAAAGCTAAACTTGAAGAAGTTGGCGCTGCTGTAGAAGTTAAGTAATTAACTTTTGATGCTTTAAAAAAAGCTCGCTCTCATGCGAGCTTTTTTTTTAACTGTAAAGAAAAGAGGTGGCCATATGGCAGACCATTATTTTTCTAACGACCCTTCTAGTAAAAGTGATCGTAAGCGATGGGAGTTTGTCCTTCGTGGATCTCGATTTACTTTCTTATCTGACCATGGGGTGTTCTCGAAAAACGAAGTGGACTTTGGTTCCCGTCTTTTAATTGAAGCGTTTCAAATGCCAGATATTAAAGGTAATATATTAGACGTAGGTTGCGGATACGGTCCTATTGGTTTGTCGTTAGCGAAAGAGTTTCAAGGTCGTGAAGTTCACATGGTGGATGTGAATGAGAGGGCACTTGGGCTTGCGAAAGAAAACGCCGCTAATAACAAAATCGAGAATATACGTATTTTTCAAAGTAGCGTCTATGAAAATGTAGATGGTAAGTATGCTGCTATTCTATCTAACCCTCCAATTCGTGCGGGTAAAGATATCGTACATGAGATTTTAGAAAAAGCTGTGGAGTATTTAGTTCCAGGTGGAGAACTTTGGATTGTTATTCAAAAGAAACAAGGTGCACCGTCTGCGCTAAAAAAACTAGAAGAAGTATTTTCTGAGGTTGAGGTTGTAGAAAAGAAAAAAGGATATTATATCATAAAATCAAAAAAACGTTGACGGTTATTTTTGGCTATGTTAACATTATACAATGCCAATATATGATTTTCTGCGTTGAGAAAGATGTATATTTTTGTTTCTCTTGGAAAAGATAGTAAAATCAGCAGATTATGAAACAGAATGATGGTTTTCTTATAGAAGCCATTTTTCTTTTTTGAGCAGGTAGAAAGACTCAACGTATTTATCTTTAAGAGAAAGAGACTACGCTAATAGCAGTAGTTGTATTTGTTTGTGATTTTGCACAAATTTTTTTGTGCATTTATAATACTCATGATTTGAGGGGTGAAGCAGTTGACAGGTCAACTAGTTCAATACGGACGCCACCGCCAACGAAGAAGTTATGCCCGTATTAGTGAAGTATTAGAGTTACCAAATCTTATCGAAATTCAAACCTCTTCTTATCAGTGGTTTCTTGATGAGGGTTTGCGAGAAATGTTCCAAGACATTTCTCCGATTGAAGACTTTACGGGAAATCTATCGCTTGAATTTATCGACTACAGCTTAGGTGAACCTAAATACTCTGTAGACGAATGCAAAGAGCGTGATGTGACGTATGCAGCACCACTTCGTGTAAAAGTGCGTCTAATCAACAAGGAAACTGGTGAAGTAAAAGAACAAGATGTGTTCATGGGAGATTTCCCACTCATGACAGAGACTGGAACATTCGTAATTAACGGTGCAGAACGTGTTATCGTTTCCCAGTTAGTTCGCTCTCCAAGCGTATACTATAGTGGCAAAGTGGATAAAAACGGAAAACGTGGTTTTACTGCTACTGTAATTCCAAACCGCGGAGCTTGGTTAGAGTATGAGACAGATGCTAAGGATGTTGTATATGTGCGTATTGACCGTACGCGTAAACTTCCTGTAACTGTTTTGTTACGCGCATTAGGGTTTGGCTCTGATCAAGAAATCACCGAGCTTTTAGGTGATAACGAATACTTAAGCAACACATTAGAAAAAGACAACACAGATAGCACAGAAAAAGCATTGCTTGAAATTTATGAGCGTCTACGTCCTGGTGAACCACCAACGGTAGAAAATGCTAAGAGCTTACTTGTGTCTCGTTTCTTTGATCCAAAGCGCTACGATTTAGCAAATGTAGGTCGCTATAAGATCAACAAGAAGTTACACATTAAAAACAGATTGTTTAATCAACGTTTAGCTGAAACATTAGTGGATCCAGAAACTGGTGAAATTTTAGCGGCAGAAGGAACAATCTTAGATCGTCGTACACTTGATCGCATTTTACCTTACTTAGAGAAAAACATTGGATTCAAAACAGCGAAACCAATGGGTGGAGTGGTAGAAGGCGATGTTGAGCTGCAATCTATTAAGATTTATGCTCCTGAGTCGGAAGGCGAACGCATAATTAATGTAATTGGTAATGCAAACATTACTCGTGATGTGAAACACATCACACCAGGTGATATCCTTGCTTCTATCAGTTACTTCTTCAACCTACTATACAAAGTAGGGGATACAGATGATATTGACCATTTAGGAAACCGTCGTCTGCGTTCTGTTGGAGAACTGTTACAAAATCAATTCCGTATCGGTCTTTCTCGTATGGAACGTGTTGTTCGTGAGAGAATGTCGATCCAAGATACAAATGCAATTACACCACAGGCACTAATTAATATTCGTCCTGTTATTGCATCTATTAAAGAGTTCTTCGGAAGTTCTCAGTTATCTCAGTTTATGGACCAAACAAACCCATTAGCAGAGTTAACTCACAAACGAAGACTATCTGCATTAGGACCTGGTGGTTTAACGCGTGAGCGCGCAGGCTTTGAAGTGCGTGACGTTCATTACTCTCACTACGGTCGTATGTGTCCGATTGAAACACCAGAGGGACCAAACATCGGTTTGATTAACTCATTATCTTCGTTCGCGAAAGTAAATGAGTTTGGTTTCATTGAAACGCCATACCGTCGTGTTGACCCAGAAACTGGTCTTGTAACAGGGCATGTTGATTACTTAACAGCAGATGAAGAAGATAACTATGTTGTAGCCCAAGCGAATATGAAATTATCTGACGAAGGTGAATTCCTAAGTGAAGATATCGTAGCTCGTTTCCGTGGTGAAAACATTGTCACAAATAGAGAACGCATCGACTACATGGATGTATCTCCAAAACAAGTAGTGTCGGCAGCGACAGCTTGTATTCCGTTCTTAGAAAACGATGACTCTAACCGCGCACTTATGGGAGCGAACATGCAACGTCAGGCGGTTCCGTTAATGAATCCGGAATCTCCGATTGTAGGTACAGGTATGGAGTACGTATCAGCAAAAGACTCAGGTGCTGCAGTAATCTGTAAACATCCTGGTGTTGTTGAGCGCGTAGAAGCACGTGAAGTTTGGGTACGTCGCTATGTAGAAGTTGACGGTCAAACAGTAAAAGGCGACTTAGATCGCTACAAAATGCAAAAATTCATTCGTTCTAACCAAGGAACTTGTTACAACCAACGTCCAATCGTAAGTGTTGGAAATGAAGTTGTAAAAGGTGAAATCCTTGCGGATGGTCCTTCTATGGAATTAGGTGAACTAGCACTTGGACGTAACGTGCTTGTTGGCTTCATGACTTGGGACGGTTATAACTACGAGGATGCGATCATCATGAGTGAGCGCCTTGTAAAAGATGATGTGTACACTTCTATTCATATTGAAGAATATGAATCAGAAGCTCGTGATACGAAGCTTGGACCAGAAGAAATTACACGCGACATTCCAAACGTTGGGGAAGACGCATTACGTAACCTTGACGAGCGCGGTATCATTCGCGTTGGTGCTGAAGTAAAAGATGGAGATTTACTTGTTGGTAAAGTAACACCTAAAGGTGTAACAGAATTAACAGCTGAAGAACGTCTATTACATGCTATCTTTGGAGAAAAAGCGCGTGAAGTACGTGATACATCACTACGTGTACCACACGGTGGTGGCGGTATTATCTTAGACGTAAAAGTATTCAACCGTGAAGATGGCGATGAATTGCCACCGGGCGTGAATCAACTTGTACGTGCATATATCGTTCAAAAACGTAAAATTTCTGAAGGTGACAAGATGGCCGGACGTCACGGTAACAAAGGTGTTATTTCTCGTATTTTACCAGAAGAAGATATGCCTTACCTACCAGACGGTACGCCAATCGATATCATGTTAAACCCATTAGGGGTACCATCTCGTATGAATATCGGTCAGGTATTAGAGCTTCATCTTGGTATGGCAGCAAGATACCTTGGCATTCACATTGCAACACCAGTATTCGATGGTGCTCGTGAGGAAGATGTTTGGGGCACAATTGAAGAAGCTGGTATGGCAAATGACGCGAAAACAATCCTGTATGACGGACGTACTGGTGAACCATTCGATAACCGCGTATCTGTTGGTGTCATGTATATGATCAAACTTGCGCACATGGTTGACGATAAACTTCATGCTCGTTCTACTGGACCATACTCACTTGTAACGCAGCAACCTCTTGGAGGTAAAGCTCAGTTCGGTGGACAGCGTTTCGGTGAGATGGAGGTTTGGGCACTTGAAGCTTACGGTGCTGCTTATACTCTTCAAGAAATCTTAACAGTGAAGTCTGATGATGTTGTTGGACGTGTTAAGACTTATGAAGCAATTGTTAAAGGCGAAAATGTTCCAGAACCAGGCGTTCCTGAATCATTCAAAGTATTGATTAAAGAGCTGCAAAGTTTAGGTATGGACGTTAAAATGATGTCTAGCGACGATACAGAAATTGAAATGCGTGATACAGAAGATGACGATGATCATCAATCAGCAGATAAATTGAATGTCGAAGTTGAGACAACTAAGGAATAATTGGGATAACCTGTAGACTAAAAGGGAGGTAGGCCCCTTGATAGATGTAAATAACTTTGAATATATGAAGATTGGACTTGCTTCACCTGACAAGATTCGTTCTTGGTCATACGGTGAAGTTAAGAAACCAGAAACTATTAACTATCGTACGTTAAAGCCTGAAAAAGATGGCTTGTTCTGTGAGCGTATTTTCGGACCACAAAAGGACTGGGAATGTCATTGCGGAAAATACAAACGTGTACGTTATAAAGGTGTAGTTTGTGATCGATGTGGTGTTGAAGTAACGCGTGCAAAAGTACGTCGTGAACGTATGGGTCATATCGAATTAGCTGCTCCTGTATCTCATATTTGGTATTTCAAAGGTATCCCGAGCCGCATGGGACTTGTCTTAGACATGTCCCCTCGCGCGCTTGAAGAAGTAATTTATTTCGCTTCTTATGTTGTAACAGAAAGTGGAGATACACCACTTGATAAGAAGCAATTACTTTCTGAAAAAGAATACCGTGCATATCGTGATCGATATGGTAGCACATTCCAAGCTGCTATGGGTGCAGAAGCAATTAAAAAGCTACTACAAGACATCGATTTAGATAAAGAAGTAGACTTCTTAAAAGAAGAATTAAAAACAGCACAAGGACAACGCCGTACTCGTGCTATTAAACGTCTAGAAGTATTAGAAGCATTCCGTAACTCTGGAAATGAACCGTCTTGGATGATCTTAGATGTTCTACCAGTAATCCCACCAGAACTACGCCCAATGGTACAGTTAGACGGTGGACGTTTTGCTACTTCTGACTTAAACGACTTATACCGTCGTGTAATTAACCGTAACAACCGTTTAAAACGTCTATTGGACTTAGGTGCACCAAGCATCATCGTTCAAAACGAAAAACGTATGTTACAAGAAGCTGTAGACGCATTAATCGATAATGGTCGTCGTGGCCGTCCAGTTACTGGGCCAGGTAACCGTCCATTAAAATCACTATCTCACATGCTTAAAGGTAAACAAGGACGTTTCCGTCAAAACTTATTAGGTAAACGTGTTGACTACTCTGGTCGTTCTGTAATCGTTGTAGGACCGAACTTAAAGATGTATCAATGTGGATTGCCAAAAGAAATGGCGCTTGAACTGTTCAAACCTTTCGTAATGAAAGAGTTAGTTGAAAAAGGATTAGCACATAACATTAAGAGTGCGAAACGTAAAATCGAGCGTGTACAACCTGAAGTTTGGGACGTTTTAGAGTCTGTGATTAAAGAACATCCAGTACTTCTAAACCGCGCACCAACACTTCACCGTCTTGGTATCCAGGCGTTTGAACCTACATTAGTAGAAGGTCGCGCAATCCGTCTTCACCCACTTGTATGTACTGCATACAACGCGGACTTTGACGGTGACCAAATGGCCGTTCACGTACCTTTATCATCAGAAGCTCAAGCTGAAGCTCGTCTTCTTATGTTAGCGGCACAAAACATCTTGAACCCGAAAGACGGTAAACCAGTTGTTACTCCATCTCAGGATATGGTATTAGGTAACTATTACTTAACACTTGAGCGTGAAGGTGCAATCGGTGAAGGTATGGTCTTCAAAGATGCAAACGAAGCATTGCTTGCATATCAAAATGGATATGTTCATCTTCATACACGTGTTGCAGTAGCTGCAAGTGCAGTAAACAACGCAACATTTACTGAAGAGCAAAAGAGTATGCTTCTATTAACAACAGTTGGTAAATTAATATTTAACGAAATCTTACCAGAGTCGTTCCCTTATATTAATGAACCAACAAATTCAAACCTTGAAAAAGAAACACCAGCGAAATATTTCGTTGAAAAAGGTGCGAACATTAAAGAAATTATTGCTAGTCGCGAAGAAGTGGCGCCATTTAGCAAGAAGATCCTTGGTAACATCATTGCGGAAGTGTTCAAACGTTTCCAAATTACAGAAACGTCTCGCATGCTTGACCGTATGAAAAACTTAGGATTCAAGTACTCTACAAAAGCTGGTATTACAGTTGGGGTATCTGACATTCTTGTATTAGGCGAAAAAGATGAAATTCTCCACGAAGCACAAGCAAAAGTAGATAATGTAATTAAACAATTCCGTCGCGGTTTAATCACGGAAGAAGAACGTTACGATCGCGTTATCTCTATTTGGAGTAATGCAAAAGATGTTATCCAAGGAAAACTGATGAAATCCTTGAATAAACGCAACCCAATCTTCATGATGAGTGACTCAGGTGCCCGTGGTAACGCATCTAACTTTACTCAGCTTGCTGGTATGCGTGGTCTTATGGCCAATCCATCTGGTCGTATCATCGAACTTCCAATCAAATCGAGTTTCCGTGAAGGTTTAACAGTACTTGAGTACTTCATCTCTACGCATGGTGCGCGTAAAGGTCTTGCCGATACAGCACTTAAAACTGCCGATTCTGGTTACTTAACACGTCGTCTTGTTGACGTTGCACAAGATGTAATCGTTCGTGAAGATGATTGTGGAACAGATCGCGGTTTATTAATTGGTGCGATTAAAGAGGGTAATGAAGTTATCGAGTCATTATATGATCGTCTTGTTGGACGTTTTGCAAGAAAAACTGTAAAACATCCTGAAACAGGTGAAGTATTAGTTGCTGAAAATCAATTAATTACTGAAGATATCGCTCATATCGTTGAAAATTCGGGTGTTGAAACTGTAAACATTCGTTCAGCGTTTACGTGTAACACTCGCCACGGTGTATGTAAGAAGTGTTACGGTCGTAACTTAGCAACTGGAACAGACGTAGAAGTAGGAGAAGCGGTAGGTATTATCGCAGCTCAATCTATCGGTGAGCCAGGTACACAGTTAACGATGCGTACATTCCATACAGGTGGGGTTGCCGGAGATGATATTACTCAAGGTTTACCTCGTATCCAAGAGATCTTCGAAGCTCGTAATCCGAAAGGTCAGGCAGTTATCAGTGAAATCGACGGTGTTATCGCAGCGATCAACGACGTTAAAGATCGCCAAGAAGTAGTTGTACAGGGTGAAGTTGAAGCTCGTACGTATGCTATTCCTTACGGTGCTCGTCTGAAAGTAACTCCAGGACAGCCAATTAGCCACGGTAAAGAGTTAACAGAAGGTTCTATTGATCCGAAAGAATTACTAAAAGTAACGGACATTACGGCGGTTCAAGAGTACTTATTACGTGAAGTTCAAAAAGTATACCGTATGCAAGGGGTAGAAATTGGTGACAAACACGTAGAGGTAATGGTACGTCAAATGTTACGTAAAGTTCGTGTAAGTGATGCAGGTGAAACAGATGTATTACCAGGAACATTACTAGATATCCATCAGTTTACTGATGCGAATGCTAAGGTCTTACTGCAAGGTAAGCAACCAGCAACAGCTAGACCTGTTCTACTTGGTATTACAAAAGCTTCACTTGAAACAGATTCATTCTTATCTGCAGCATCGTTCCAAGAAACAACTCGTGTCTTAACTGATGCAGCAATTAAGGGTAAACGCGATGAACTTCTAGGATTAAAAGAAAATGTTATTATCGGTAAACTTGTTCCTGCTGGAACAGGTATGAATCGTTATCGCAAAGTGGATCTTGTAAAAACAACACAAGATGACATGAACGTAGAAAACGATGAGGTTTATGTGGAACAGTAAAATTTTCCGTCATAAATTTTGTATAAAAACAATTAATCTTAGTTGACATTGTATGAGTCAAAATGTTACTATAATCAAGGTTGCTCCTGAACGATGCTTTGGAGGATATTTATATGTCTTATCAAAAAGTATCAACTGCTGAAAATGTAGTCGTTGGTCATAAACGCACATTGGAAGCAATCAAAAATGGTACAGTTAAAGAAGTTGTCATCGCAGAGGATGCTGACATGCGGTTAACCCATGCTATCATTCGTATTGCAATGCAATATAACGTGCCCATAACAAAAGTTGAATCAGTTCGTAAGCTTGGTAAAGCTTCGGGGATTCAAGTGGGAGCTTCAGCAATAGGAATAATAAGTTAAAACTGTTTTTGTGAGGAGAGAGCATTTGCTCTTCCTTGCAAAAACTTTGTTTTCAACTAATAATGAACCACCTGGATATGTGGTCATACAAACATGCGAAGGGAGGATAATCAAATGCCTACTATTAACCAATTAGTGAGAAATGGTCGTACTGATAAAGTATGGAAATCTAAATCACCTGCGTTAAACAAAGGTTTTAACTCTTTAAAGAAAAAATCAACTGATATCTCTGCACCTCAAAAACGTGGTGTATGTACTCGTGTTGGTACAATGACTCCAAAGAAACCTAACTCAGCGTTACGTAAATACGCTCGTGTACGTTTAACAAACGGTATCGAGGTTACAGCTTACATCCCAGGTATCGGTCATAACCTACAAGAGCATAGCGTAGTATTAATTCGCGGTGGTCGTGTAAAGGATTTACCGGGGGTACGTTACCACATCGTTCGTGGTGCGCTTGACACAGCTGGTGTTGACAAACGTATGCAAGGACGTTCTAAATATGGTACTAAGAGACCAAAACCTGCTAAAAAATAATAACTTTAAAATGAAAGGAGGAACTCAATATGCCTCGTAAAGGACCTGTTGCGAAACGTGACGTGTTACCAGATCCAATGTACAATTCGAAGCTAGTAACACGCCTTATCAACAAAATGATGGTTGACGGTAAAAAAGGTAAATCTCAAACAATTCTTTATAATGCGTTCGATATCGTAAACGAACGTACTGGTAAAGAGCCAATGGAAGTATTCGAGCAAGCTCTTAAGAACATCATGCCTGTTCTTGAAGTACGCGCTCGTCGTGTTGGTGGTGCTAACTACCAAGTTCCAGTTGAGGTTCGTCCAGAACGCCGTACAACTTTAGGTCTTCGTTGGTTAGTAAACTACGCTCGTCTTCGTGGTGAAAAAACTATGGAAGAGCGTCTTGCTAACGAAATCTTAGATGCAGCTAACAACGCTGGTGCATCTGTTAAGAAACGTGAAGACACTCATAAAATGGCAGAAGCTAACAAAGCATTTGCTCATTACCGTTGGTAGGATTCAACGTAAAATAAATGTAAGCATAAACCGCTTTATTTGTCGCTTATGGAAGTGTGGAGAGGGAGAATGCCTCTCCCTTTCATCGGGCGCTCGTTTTACATAATGAGAGTACTGGACATACTGACATGTGTAACAATATAAAGTGGCTTTTTTGCTACTTAAAATAAAAAAATCCAATCCATATATGGAAGGAGCAAGACACCAAATGGCAAGAGAGTTCTCTTTAGAAAACACTCGTAATATTGGTATCATGGCTCACATCGATGCTGGTAAAACAACAGCAACTGAGCGTATTCTGTACTACACAGGACGTATTCATAAAATCGGTGAAACTCACGAAGGTGCATCTCAGATGGACTGGATGGAGCAAGAGCAAGAGCGTGGTATCACAATTACTTCTGCTGCAACTACAGCACAATGGAAAGGTCATCGTGTAAACATCATTGATACTCCAGGACACGTAGATTTCACAGTAGAAGTAGAACGTTCTTTACGCGTACTTGATGGCGCTGTAGCAGTACTTGATGCGCAATCTGGTGTAGAACCACAAACAGAAACTGTTTGGCGTCAGGCTACTACTTACGGCGTACCTCGTATCGTATTCGTTAACAAAATGGATAAGATCGGTGCAGATTTCTTATACTCTGTAGGAACAATCCACGATCGTTTACAAGCAAACGCACATCCAATTCAGTTACCAATCGGTGCTGAAGATGAGTTCAATGGTATCATTGACCTTGTTGAAGAGTGTGCTTACATGTACGGTAACGATTTAGGAACAGACATTCAACGTGTTGAAATTCCTGAAGAGCACAAAGAATTAGCTGAAGAATACCGTGGAAAACTTATTGAAGCGGTAGCTGAGCTTGATGAAGAAATGATGATGAAGTACCTAGAAGGTGAAGAAATCACTGTAGAAGAGCTTAAAGCTGGTATCCGTAAGGCTACAACTTCTGTAGAATTCTTCCCAGTAATCTGTGGTTCTGCATTCAAAAACAAAGGTGTTCAAATTCTGTTAGACGCAGTTATCGACTACCTTCCATCTCCACTAGATGTACCTGCTATTAAAGGTACTCTACCGGATACAGATGAAGAAGTAGAACGTAAGTCTAGCGATGAAGAACCATTCGCAGCTTTAGCATTCAAAATCATGACTGACCCTTATGTTGGTAAGTTAACGTTCTTCCGTGTGTACTCTGGTGTGTTAAACTCTGGATCATACGTGAAAAACTCAACTAAAGGTAAGCGTGAGCGTGTAGGTCGTATCCTACAAATGCACGCTAACAGCCGTGAAGAGATTTCAACAGTTTACGCTGGTGATATCGCTGCTGCTGTAGGTTTAAAAGATACTACTACTGGTGATACTCTTTGTGACGAGAAGAGCCTTGTTATCCTTGAGTCTATGGAATTCCCAGAGCCAGTTATCTCTGTAGCTATCGAACCAAAATCTAAAGCTGACCAAGATAAAATGGGTACAGCATTATCTAAGCTTTCTGAAGAAGATCCAACATTCCGTGCTCACACTGACCAAGAAACTGGCCAAACTATCATCGCTGGTATGGGTGAACTTCACCTTGATATCATCGTTGACCGTATGCGCCGTGAATTCAAAGTGGAAGCAAACGTTGGTGCTCCTCAGGTAGCATACCGTGAGACTTTCCGCGCTGCTGCGAAAGTTGAAGGTAAGTTCGCTCGTCAATCTGGTGGTCGTGGACAATTCGGTCACGTTTGGATTGAGTTTGAACCTAACGAAGAAGGTAAAGGATTCGAATTCGAAAACAAGATCGTCGGTGGTGTAGTTCCTCGTGAATACATCCCAGCTGTTGGAGCAGGTCTTGAAGATGCACTTAAAAATGGTGTACTAGCTGGTTATCCACTAGTTGACATTAAAGCTGCATTAGTTGACGGATCTTACCATGATGTCGATTCATCTGAGATGGCGTTCAAAATCGCTGCATCTATGGCACTTAAAGCTGCGGTTTCTAAATGTAGCCCAGTAATTCTTGAGCCAATGATGAAAGTTGAAGTTGTAATTCCTGAAGAGTACATGGGTGACATTATGGGTGACGTAACATCTCGTCGTGGACGTGTAGAAGGTATGGAAGCTCGCGGTAACGCACAAGTTGTTCGCGCTATGGTTCCACTTTCTGAAATGTTCGGTTATGCAACGTCATTACGTTCTAACACTCAAGGACGCGGAACATTCTCTATGGTGTTTGACCACTATGAAGAAGTACCAAAGTCTGTTTCTGAAGAAATTATCAAAAAAAATAAAGGTGAATAATTGATTTTTATCGATTGTTCAAGTATAACTACTTATGTAAGCTTAGAAAGTGGGACGTAAGTTTCACTTTCTAGTCTAAATATAAAATAACCTATATAAACTAAGGAGGAATTTAGAATGGCTAAAGCTAAATTCGAACGTTCTAAACCCCATGTTAACATCGGTACAATCGGCCACGTTGACCATGGTAAAACTACATTAACTGCTGCGATCACTACAGTTCTTGCAAAAGCTGGTGGTGCTGAAGCACGCGGATACGATCAAATCGATGCTGCTCCAGAAGAAAGAGAGCGCGGTATCACAATCTCAACTGCACACGTTGAGTACGAAACTGAAACTCGTCACTATGCACACGTTGACTGCCCAGGTCACGCTGACTATGTTAAAAACATGATCACTGGTGCTGCTCAAATGGACGGCGGTATCTTAGTAGTATCTGCTGCTGATGGCCCAATGCCTCAAACACGTGAGCACATCCTTCTTTCTCGTCAAGTAGGTGTTCCTTACATCGTTGTATTCTTAAACAAATGCGACATGGTAGATGACGAAGAATTATTAGAATTAGTAGAAATGGAAGTTCGCGACCTATTATCTGAATACGGATTCCCAGGCGACGACATTCCTGTAATCAAAGGTTCTGCTCTTAAAGCTCTTCAAGGAGAAGCTGATTGGGAAGCAAAAATCATTGAATTAATGGCTGAAGTTGATGCTTACATCCCAACTCCAGAACGTGAAACTGACAAACCATTCTTAATGCCTGTAGAGGACGTATTCTCTATCACAGGTCGTGGTACAGTTGCTACTGGTCGTGTTGAGCGCGGTATCGTTAAAGTTGGTGACGTAGTAGAAATCATCGGTCTTGCTGAAGAAAATGCTTCTACAACTGTAACTGGTGTAGAGATGTTCCGTAAACTTCTTGACCAAGCTCAAGCTGGAGACAACATCGGTGCTTTACTTCGTGGGGTTGCTCGTGAAGACATCCAACGTGGACAAGTACTTGCAAAAAGCGGTTCTGTAAAAGCTCACGCTAAATTCAAAGCTGAAGTTTTCGTATTATCTAAAGAAGAAGGTGGACGTCACACTCCATTCTTCGCTAACTACCGTCCTCAGTTCTACTTCCGTACAACTGACGTAACTGGTATCATCCAATTACCAGAAGGTACTGAAATGGTAATGCCTGGTGACAACATCGAAATGACTATCGAACTTATCGCTCCAATCGCTATCGAAGAGGGAACTAAATTCTCTATTCGTGAAGGTGGACGTACAGTAGGTTACGGTGTAGTTGCTACTATCGTTGAGTAATCTTAACTGATATAAAAAAACCTAAGGGATTTTCCCTTAGGTTTTTTGTTTGCGTTTATATAAGGAAGAAGAGGGTGTTTTTTGTTTTGACGAGTTTCTTCTATAGTATTATAAAAACGACAAAAGATAATCCAGAAACTGTAAAATGAATTCTGTTAGATGAAAACTTGAAATTCTTTAAAGTGCCATGTATAATAGCAAAAGTAGAGAAAAGCAGATGCAAACAAAAAGATGCTTGCATCTAGACGAATAACATTGTATAATAGACAATGTTGGTCTTTGACTGCGATGAAGTGGAAGGTTGCTGACACACCCGGCCGCTTTGCCATGGCATGGTGTGGGGAAATTTCCATGGAGAAGGTCTATTTTAGAAATAGGCGAACGAAGGAGGGAAAATAATGGCAAAAGAAAAAATTCGTATCCGTTTAAAAGCTTACGATCACCGTATTCTTGATCAGTCAGCTGAGAAAATTGTAGAAACAGCTAAGCGTTCTGGGGCAACAGTTTCTGGTCCGATCCCATTACCAACTGAAAAAACTGTTTACACAATTCTTCGTGCTGTTCATAAGTACAAAGATTCTCGTGAGCAATTCGAAATGCGCACGCACAAACGTCTAATCGACATCGTGAGTCCTACTCCACAAACAGTAGATTCATTAATGCGTTTAGACTTACCATCTGGTGTAGATATCGAAATCAAACTATAATTTATATAACTTAAAAATGTAGGAGGTGTAACTCATGACCAAAGGAATCTTAGGAAGAAAGATCGGTATGACTCAAGTATTTGCTGAGAACGGTGAGTTAATCCCAGTAACAGTTATCGCTGCTAATCCAAACGTTGTTCTTCAAAAGAAAACAACTGAAACTGATGGCTACAATGCAATCCAGTTAGGATTTGAAGATAAACGTGAAAAGTTAACTAACAAACCTGAACAAGGCCACACTGCTAAAGCATCTACAACTCCTAAGCGCTTCATTCGCGAAATCCGCGATGCAGACGTGGACGGATTAGAGGTTGGTCAAGAGGTAAAAGTTGACGTATTCGCTACAGGTGAAATCGTTGATGTAACAGGAATTTCTAAAGGTAAAGGTTTCCAAGGTGTTATCAAACGCCACGGACAATCTCGCGGACCTATGTCTCATGGTTCTCGCTATCACCGTCGTCCAGGTTCAATGGGCCCAGTTGCTCCGAACCGTGTATTCAAAGGCAAAAAACTTGCTGGACGTATGGGTGGAGACCAAGTTACTATCCAAAACTTAGAAATCGTTCAAGTTGACACTGAGCGCAACTTATTACTAGTAAAAGGTAACGTTCCAGGTGCTAAGAAATCTCTTGTAGTTGTTCAAGGCGCTGTGAAGGTTAGCAAATAATTCACAATAGGAAGGAGGAATTCCAATGCCAAAAGTTACTGTATATAACCAAACTGGTTCACAGGTTGGTGAAATCGAATTAGCTGAAGCTATTTTCGGTATCGAACCAAATGAAGCTGTACTTTTCGAAGCTGTAATGATGCAACGTGCATCTTTACGTCAAGGTACACACAAAGTAAAAACTCGCTCTGAAGTTCGCGGTGGTGGTCGTAAACCATGGCGTCAAAAAGGAACTGGACGTGCTCGTCAAGGGTCTATCCGCTCTCCTCAATGGCGTGGTGGTGGTACGGTATTCGGACCTACACCAAGAAGCTATGCGTACAAACTTCCTAAGAAAGTTCGTCGTTTAGCAATCAAATCTGCATTAGCTACTAAAGTAGTTGAGAACAACATTGTAGTTCTTGAAGACCTAGTGTTAAATGCACCAAAAACAAAAGACATGCTAGCAGTACTTAAAGGATTAACTGTTGAGAAGAAAGCTCTTATCGTAACTGCTGATGCAAACGAATCTGTAGAGTTATCTGCTCGCAATATCCCTGGAGTAACAGTAATCACTGCTGATGGCGTAAACGTTTTAGACGTGCTTCATCATGATAAGCTAATCATGACAAAAGCGGCAGTGGAAAAAGTAGAGGAGGTGCTTGCATAATGAGAGATCCTCGTGATATCATTAAGCGCCCAGTTATCACTGAACGTTCTATGGAAATGATGGCTGAAAAAAAATACACGTTCGATGTGGACGTTAAATCTAATAAAACAGAAGTTAAAGATGCTCTTGAAGCGATCTTTGGTGTTAAAGTAGAAAAAGTGAACATCATGAACTACAAGCCGAAAGCAAAACGCGTTGGTCGTCACGCTGGTTTTACTAGCCGTCGTCGTAAAGCAATCGTTAAGCTAACTGCTGACAGCAAAGAAATCGAAATCTTCCAAGGCGTTTAATTCTTACTAAAGAAGGAGGGAAATTGAGATGGGAATCAAAAAGTATAATCCAACTACTAACGGTCGTCGTAATATGACTACGAATGATTTCGCTGAAATCACGACTGATAGACCCGAAAAGTCATTACTTGCTCCTTTAAGCAAGAAGGCTGGTCGTAATAACCAAGGTAAAATCACTGTACGTCATCAAGGTGGCGGACATAAGCGTCAATACCGTATCATCGACTTTAAGCGTAACAAAGATGGAATTCCAGGACGCGTTGCTACGATCGAATACGATCCAAACCGCTCTGCGAATATCGCATTAATTAACTACGTTGACGGTGAAAAACGTTACATTCTTGCTCCTAAATCTTTAGAAGTAGGTATGGAAGTTATGTCTGGCCCAGAAGCTGACATTAAAATCGGTAACGCATTACCATTAATCAACATTCCAGTAGGTACTGTTGTTCATAACATCGAGCTTAAGCCTGGTCGTGGCGGACAATTAGTTCGTTCTGCTGGTACATCTGCTCAAGTACTTGGTAAAGAAGGTAAATACGTACTTGTACGTTTAACTTCTGGTGAAGTACGTCTTGTATTATCTGCTTGTCGCGCTTCAATCGGTCAAGTAGGTAACGAACAACACGAACTTATCAAAATCGGTAAAGCAGGTCGCTCTCGCTGGTTAGGTAAACGCCCAACAGTTCGTGGTTCTGTAATGAACCCTGTTGATCACCCACACGGTGGTGGTGAAGGACGTTCTCCAATCGGACGTAAGTCTCCAATGTCTCCATGGGGTAAACCAACTCTTGGATTCAAGACTCGTAAGAAAAACAAAGCGTCTGACAAATTTATCGTTCGTCGTCGTAAAAAATAATGGGATTGTAGTACGGTTCATTTCTAGAACCGTACGCCAATCACGAAGGGAGGCACCAAAATGGCTCGTAGCTTAAAAAAAGGACCATTTGTCGATGATCACTTAATGAGCAAAATGGAAAAATTAGTTGCATCTGAGCAAAAACAAGTTGTTAAAACTTGGTCTCGCCGTTCAACAATCTTCCCTCAGTTCATCGGACACACAATCGCTGTATATGATGGTCGTAAACACGTACCTGTGTACATCACTGAGGATATGGTTGGCCATAAGTTAGGTGAATTCGCACCAACTCGTACGTACAAAGGTCACCTTGCTGACGATAAGAAAACTAGAAGATAATGAGAGGAGGCACTTCAATGCAAGCTAAAGCAGTAGCGAGAACAGTTCGTATTGCTCCTCGTAAAGTTCGTTTAGTAGTAGACTTAATCCGAGGTAAGCAAGTGGGTGAAGCGATTGCTATCCTTAACCACACACCAAAAACTGCTTCTCCAGTTGTAGAAAAAGTTTTAAAATCTGCAATCGCAAATGCAGAGCACAATTATGAGATGGACATTAACAACCTAGTTGTAGAAAAAGTTTTCGTTGACGAAGGTCCAACGTTAAAACGTTTCCGTCCACGTGCAATGGGTCGTGCAAGCCAAATTAACAAACGCACAAGCCACATCACAGTTGTGGTATCAGAAAAGAAGGAGGGATAATCGATGGGTCAAAAGGTTAATCCAATTGGTCTTCGTGTCGGCGTTATCCGTGACTGGGAATCTCGTTGGTTCGCTGAGAAAGATTACGCTACATTATTACATGAAGACATCAAAATCCGTGAGTACATTAATGTACGCTTAAAAGATTCTGCTGTTGCTAAAGTAGAAATCGAACGTGCAGCAAATCGTGTAAATGTTACAATTCACACTGCAAAACCTGGTATGGTAATTGGTAAAGGTGGTACTGAAGTTGAAGCACTTCGTAAAGCTCTTAACCAATTAACAGGCAAGCGTGTACACATCAACATTTTAGAAGTTAAGAGAGCTGATCTTAACGCTAAATTAGTAGGCGAAAACATCGCTCGTCAATTAGAAAACCGTGTATCATTCCGTCGTGCACAAAAGCAAGTTATTCAACGTGCTATGCGTGCAGGTGCTAAAGGTATTAAAACACAGGTTTCTGGTCGTCTTGGCGGAGCTGATATCGCTCGTGCAGAATCTTACAGTGAAGGAACTGTTCCACTTCATACACTTCGCGCTGATATTGACTATGCAGCAGTTGAAGCTGATACAACATACGGTAAATTAGGCGTAAAAGTATGGATCTACCGTGGAGAAGTCCTTCCTACAAAAAAGAAAGCTTCTGAGGAAGGAGGAAAATAATATGTTAATGCCAAAACGCGTAAAATATCGTAGAGAGCATCGTGGTAAAATGCGTGGCCGTGCTAAAGGTGGAACTGAAATTGCTTTCGGTGAATTCGGTTTACAAGCACAAGCTGCTTCATGGATTACAAACCGTCAAATCGAAGCTGCTCGTCGTGCAATGACTCGTTACATGAAACGTGGCGGTAAAGTATGGATTAAAATTTTCCCTTCTAAACCTTACACTGCAAAACCTCTAGAAGTACGTATGGGTTCCGGTAAAGGGGCACCAGAAGGCTGGGTAGCAGTAGTAAAACCTGGGAAAATTATGTTCGAAATCGCGGGTGTATCTGAAGAGGTAGCACGCGAAGCATTACGTCTTGCAGCTCACAAGTTACCTGTGAAATGTAAATTCGTAAAACGTGAAGAAAATGGTGGTGAATCTAATGAAAACTAATGATATTCGTGAATTAACCACTGCCGAAATCGAAACAAAAGTTAAAGCTTTAAAGGAAGAGTTGTTTAATCTTCGCTTCCAACTTGCTACAGGACAATTAGAGAATCCAACTCGCATTCGTGAAGTGCGTAAAGCAATTGCTCGTATGAAAACTGTAGTTCGTGAAAGAGAGATCGGAATTAATCGATAAATTGAGGGGAGGTTTGCATAGTGAGCGAACGTAACCAACGCAAAGTTTATACTGGTCGTGTAGTGTCTGACAAAATGGACAAAACGATTACAGTTTTAGTTGAAACTTACAAAACTCATTCCTTGTACGGAAAACGTGTTAAGTATTCTAAGAAGTACAAAGCCCATGATGAGCAAAACCAAGCGAAACTTGGCGATATCGTTAAAATCATGGAAACTCGCCCGCTTTCTGCTACTAAGCGTTTCCGTTTAGTTGAAATCGTTGAAGAAGCGGTTATTATCTAAATAGACGAATCGGAATTTTTAGTCCGAAGGGAGGTTTCATAACATGATCCAACAAGAATCTCGTTTGAAAGTTGCTGACAACTCTGGTGCACGTGAACTTTTAACAATTAAAGTATTAGGCGGCTCTGGTCGTAAATATGCTAACATTGGTGACATTATCGTTGCTACGGTAAAACAAGCAACACCAGGTGGCGTTGTTAAAAAAGGTGACGTTGTTAAAGCAGTAGTAGTACGTACGAAGAGCGGAGCTCGTCGTCCGGACGGTTCTTACATCAAATTTGATGAAAACGCAGCGGTTATCATTAAAGACGATAAGAGCCCACGTGGTACTCGTATCTTCGGACCAGTAGCTCGTGAATTACGTGATAGCAACTTCATGAAGATCGTTTCTTTAGCTCCAGAAGTTCTATAATTTAAGGTATTGCCTTGCTAAGGAGGTGCAGAATTAAGATGCATGTAAAAAAAGGTGATAAA
This sequence comes from Bacillus cereus group sp. MYBK14-1, assembly GCF_051916885.1. Lineage (NCBI taxonomy): Bacteria > Bacillati > Bacillota > Bacilli > Caryophanales > Bacillaceae > Bacillus > Bacillus cereus group sp. MYBK14-1. The sequence continues at coordinate 39,399 of NZ_JBQAHM010000018.1, forward strand.
GTACAGGTAATCACTGGTAAAGACAAAGGAAAACAAGGCGTTATCCTTGTGGCTTTCCCAAAGCAAAACCGTGTTATCGTTGAGGGTGTCAATATCGTTAAGAAGCACTCTAAGCCATCTCAATTAAATCCACAAGGTGGAATTATTACTAAAGAAGCACCTATTCACGTTTCTAACGTTATGATTTTAGATCCGAAAACAGGTGAACCTACTCGCGTAGGCTTCAAAGTAGAAGATGGTAAAAAAGTTCGTATTGCAAAAAAATCTGGTGAATTATTAGATAAATAATTTTCTTAAGAAAGGAGGTCACTTCATTGAATCGCCTTAAAGAGAAGTTCCAAAAGGAAATTACTCCTGCTCTAGTGAGCAAGTTTAACTATAAATCTGTAATGCAGGTACCAAAAATCGAAAAGATCGTAATCAACACTGGTGTTGGTGACGCGGTATCTAACTCAAAAGCGTTAGACAACGCAGTAGAAGAATTAACACAAATCACAGGTCAAAAACCTGTTGTAACTCGTGCTAAAAAATCAATCGCTGGTTTCCGTCTTCGTGAAGGTATGCCAATCGGTGCGAAAGTAACTTTACGCGGCGAGCAAATGTATGAGTTCTTCGACAAATTAGTATCAGTTTCTTTACCACGTGTACGTGATTTCCGTGGTGTTTCTAAGAAATCATTCGATGGTCGTGGAAACTATACATTAGGTGTTAAAGAGCAACTTATTTTCCCTGAGATTGATTATGATAAAGTAAGCAAAGTCCGCGGTATGGACATCGTAATCGTTACTACAGCGAAAACTGATGAAGAAGCTCGTGAACTTTTAACACAATTCGGTATGCCATTCCAAAAATAATGGAAGCCAACGCTAAGTAGAGGAGGCGAAAACGTGGCTAAAAAATCTATGATAGCGAAACAAAAGCGTACTCCTAAGTTTAAAGTACAAGAGTATACACGTTGCGAACGCTGCGGTCGTCCGCATTCTGTATACCGCAAATTTAAACTTTGCCGTATTTGTTTCCGTGAACTTGCATATAAAGGTCAAATTCCTGGTGTTAAAAAAGCTAGTTGGTAAAACCCACAAATGGGAAGGAGGTAAAACACATGGTGATGACAGATCCAATTGCAGACATGCTTACTCGCATCCGTAATGCGAACATGGTACGTCATGAGAAATTAGAGGTTCCTGCTTCTAAAATCAAAAAAGAGATCGCTGAACTTTTAAAACGTGAAGGTTTCATTCGTGATGTAGAATACATCGAGGATAACAAACAAGGTATCCTTCGTATTTTCCTGAAATATGGTGCAAACAATGAACGTGTAATCACTGGATTAAAACGTATCAGTAAACCTGGCTTACGCGTTTACGCTAAAGCTGACGAAGTACCACGTGTACTTAACGGATTAGGTATCGCTCTTGTTTCTACATCTAAGGGAGTAATGACAGACAAAGACGCTCGTCAATTACAAACTGGTGGAGAAGTAGTAGCATACGTTTGGTAATATATATTTAAAACGAACGGAGGTGTGACCACATGTCTCGTATTGGTAAAAAGATTCTTGAAATCCCTGCAGGTGTTACTATTACAGTTGCAGAAGACAATACTGTAACAGTAAAAGGCCCTAAAGGTGAATTAACTCGTACTTTCAATGCTGATATGCTTATCAAAATTGAAGAGAATACATTAACAGTTGAGCGTCCATCTGAACAGAAGGAACACCGTGCATTACACGGTACAACTCGTGCTTTAATCGGAAACATGGTTGAAGGTGTAACTGAAGGTTTCGCACGCGGACTTGAATTAGTCGGTGTTGGTTACCGTGCTCAAAAACAAGGTGATAAACTTGTATTAAGCGTAGGTTATTCTCATCCAGTAGAAATGACTCCGGAAGCAGGTCTTGAAGTTGAAGTACCTGCACCAACTAAGATCGTAATTAAAGGTATCGACAAGCAACGTGTTGGCGAATTCGCTGCTAACATCCGTGCTGTACGTGCTCCTGAGCCTTACAAAGGTAAAGGTATTCGTTACGAAGGCGAAGTTGTTCGTCGTAAAGAAGGTAAAACTGCTAAGTAAACCCGTTAGGTGAGAGAAAGGAGTGACAAGAATGATCACTAAAGCTGATAAAAATGCGACTCGTAAGAAAAGACATGCACGTGTACGTGCTAAACTTACTGGTACTGCAGAGCGTCCACGTTTAAACGTGTTCCGTTCTAACCAACATATTTACGCTCAAGTTATTGATGATGTGAATGGTGTAACGTTAGTAAGTGCATCTACTCTTGATAAAGACCTTGCTCTTAACGGTACTAGCAATATTGAAGCTGCTACGAAAGTTGGAGAATCAGTTGCTAAGCGTGCTGTAGAGAAAGGCGTTAAAGAAGTAGTATTTGATCGCGGTGGTTACTTATACCATGGCCGTGTTAAAGCTCTAGCTGAAGCTGCTCGTGAGGCTGGATTACAATTTTAATGGTCAAAGGAGGGAAAATTGATGCATCGCATTGACCCAAGTAAATTAGAACTTGAAGAACGTGTAGTTACGATAAATCGTGTCGCGAAAGTTGTTAAGGGTGGTCGTCGTTTCCGCTTTGCTGCACTAGTTGTAGTTGGCGATAAAAACGGTCATGTTGGATTCGGTACTGGTAAAGCACAAGAGGTACCAGACGCAATCCGTAAAGCTATCGAAGACGCTAAGAAAAACTTAATCGCTGTACCATTAGTTGGTACAACAATTCCACACACAATCAACGGTCATTTTGGCGCTGGTGAAGTATTCTTAAAACCTGCTGCTGAGGGTACTGGTGTTATTGCTGGTGGACCTGTTCGTGCGGTCCTTGAATTAGCTGGTGTACAAGATATTCTTTCGAAATCTCTTGGTTCTAACACACCAATCAACATGATTCGCGCTACTGTGAACGGATTAAGCGAACTTAAGCGCGCTGAAGATGTTGCAAAATTACGCGGTAAATCTGTAGAAGAGCTACTAGGTTAAGGAGGGAAAACAAATGGCGAAAAAGTTAGAAATTACCCTCACTCGTAGTGTAATTGGTCGTCCACAAGATCAACGTGCGACGGTAGAAGCTTTAGGTCTTAAAAAGTTGAATTCAACTGTAGTTAAGGAAGAAACTCCTGCTATTCTTGGTATGATCAACAAAGTTTCTCACCTTGTAACTGTAAAAGAAGCTTAAGGATAACTCATTAATATAAGGAGGTGCCTGGGAATGAAACTTCATGAATTAAAACCTGCAGAAGGTTCTCGTAAAGTACGTAACCGTGTCGGTCGTGGTATCGGTTCTGGTAACGGTAAAACTGCTGGTAAAGGTCATAAAGGACAAAACGCACGTTCTGGCGGCGGTGTTCGTCTTGGCTTCGAAGGTGGTCAAACTCCATTATTCCGTCGTTTACCAAAACGCGGCTTCACAAACATTAACCGTAAAGAGTTTGCTATTGTAAACTTATCAACGTTAAATCGTTTTGAAGATGGTACAGAAGTAACACCTGAATTATTGCTGGAAACTGGCGTTATCAGCAAGTTAAACGACGGTGTTAAAGTTCTTGCAAGCGGAGCAGTAGAGAAAAAACTAACTGTTAAAGCGCACAAGTTCTCTTCAAGTGCTAAAGAAGCAATTGAAGCAGCTGGCGGATCAGTTGAGGTGATCTAATGTTTCGTACAATCTCCAACTTTATGCGCGTTGCTGAGATAAGACGTAAAATATTATTCACTTTAGCGATGTTAATCGTATTCAGGATTGGCACGTTTATCCCCGTGCCATTTACAAATGGAGACGTACTGAAGGCACAAGATCAATTAAATGCTTTAGGTATTCTAAATACATTTGGCGGTGGAGCCTTGAAAAACTTCTCCATCTTTGCGATGGGAATCATGCCGTATATTACAGCATCCATCATCGTGCAATTATTGCAGATGGATGTTGTTCCTAAATTTTCGGAATGGTCGAAGCAAGGTGAAATGGGCCGTCGTAAATTAACGCAATTCACGCGTTACTTTACAATTGTTCTTGCGTTTATTCAGGGGTTTGGTATGTCAATCGGTTTTAACGGTATGGTAGGTGGACAATTAATTTTGAATCCAGGTTGGAGCACTTATTTATACATTGCTACGGTACTGACTGCTGGTACTGCATTTTTAATGTGGTTAGGTGAACAGATTACAGCTAAAGGTGTAGGTAATGGTATTTCCATCCTTATCTTTGGCGGTATTGCCGCAGCGATCCCAAGTGTTATATCTCAAGTGTATCAGCAACAGTTTCAAAATATCGGAGATCAATTGTTCATGAGTATCGTTAAAGTTGCATTGATTTTACTAGCTGTGCTAGCAGTTATTGTGGGTGTTATTTTCATTCAACAGGCTGTTAGAAAGATCCCAATTCAATATGCGAAGCGTGTAACAGGAGGAAATGGTGGTTATGCTGGAGCACAAAACACACATTTACCGCTTAAGGTAAATAGTGCTGGTGTTATTCCAGTAATTTTTGCTGTTTCATTCTTAATTACGCCTCCGACTATTGCACAGTTCTTCCCGAAACATGATGTATCGCAGTGGATTATTGCAAACTTTAACTATTCTCACCCAGTGGGAATGATCATATATGTTGCGCTCATTGTAGCCTTCACATATTTCTATGCATTTGTTCAGGTTAATCCAGAGCAAATGTCAGAGAATCTAAACAAGCAAGGTGGATATGTTCCAGGTATTCGTCCGGGTAAGAATACGGAACAATATCTAACAAAAATCTTGTATCGTTTGACCTTTGTAGGATCAATTTTCCTAGCAGCGATTGCAATCTTACCAGTTATCTTTACGAAATTGGGAAATCTTCCTCCATCTGCACAGATCGGTGGAACGAGTATGTTAATCGTTGTCGGCGTTGCTTTAGAAACAATGAAGCAGCTAGAAAGCCAACTGGTAAAACGCCATTACAAAGGGTTTATCAAGCAGTGAGTAAGTGGGAAGAATTGTCTTCCCTACATGCTCATGTACTCTGAGGGGGAACAAGGATGAACTTAATTTTAATGGGGCTTCCTGGTGCTGGTAAAGGTACACAAGCCGAACAGATTGTTGCCAAGTATAACATCCCTCACATTTCAACAGGAGACATGTTCCGTGCAGCTATGAAGGCTGAAACTGAAATGGGTCTACAAGCAAAATCTTTTATTGATAAAGGTGCACTTGTTCCAGATGAAGTTACAATCGGAATCGTTCGTGAACGTTTAAGTCAAGACGACTGCGTAAGAGGTTTCTTACTAGACGGTTTCCCACGAACTGTTGCACAAGCATCAGCTCTTGAAGAAATTATGAAAGATCTTGGCAAAAAAATCGACTATGTTTTAAACATTAATGTGGATTCAGGGTTGTTATTAAAACGCCTTACAGGCCGTCGCATTTGTAAAGAGTGCGGTGCGACTTACCACTTAGAATTCAATCCACCAGCAAAAGCTGATGTGTGCGATAAATGTGGTGGCGAATTATATCAACGCTCTGATGACAATGAAGAAACTGTAGCAAATCGTTTAGATGTAAATATTAAGCAAACAAAACCTTTGCTTGATTTCTACGAAGAGCTTGGTTACTTACAAAGCATTAATGGTGAGCAAGATATCAATAAAGTATTTGCTGATATCGATGTTCTCATCGGAGGCTTAGCGTAATGATAATCTGCAAAACTCCTCGCGAGATAGAAATCATGCGAGAAGCTGGCAGGATCGTTGCTTTGACTCATCAAGAGTTGAAACAGCACATTACTCCAGGAATTACAACGAAAGAGCTCGATCAAATAGCGGAAAAGACGATTCAAAAATATGGTGCTACGCCATCTTTTAAAGGATACAACGGATTTCCGGGGAGCATATGTGCTTCTGTAAATGAAGAGCTTGTACACGGAATTCCAGGGAAGCGCAAGCTCAAAGAGGGCGATATCATCAGTATCGATATTGGTGCGAAATACAATGGGTACCATGGAGATTCTGCATGGACGTATCCAGTTGGAAACATTTCTGAATCTGTTCAAAAGCTACTTGATGTCACAGAAAAATCGTTGTATCTTGGTCTAGAACAAGTAAAACCAGGCGAGAGATTATCAAATATCTCACATGCGGTTCAAACCCATGCTGAAGAGAATGGATTCTCGATCGTTAGGGAGTATGTTGGTCACGGAATCGGGCAAGACTTACATGAGGACCCTCAAATCCCGCACTATGGTCCACCAAATAGAGGCCCTAGATTAAAGCCGGGAATGGTCATCTGTGTTGAGCCGATGGTGAATCAAGGAAGACGATATGTAAAAACACTATCTGATGACTGGACAGTGGTAACGGTAGATGGTAAATGGTGTGCCCATTTTGAGCACACGATTGCTCTTACAGAAGCAGGATACGAAATCCTTACCACTTTATAAGTAGCTGGCTCTCCGGGATTTCAGAGCAGTGTAAAATGTTACTGATTTGAAGAAGGGAGAACTATTGAATGGCTAAAGATGATGTAATTGAAGTCGAAGGTACCGTTCTTGAAACGTTGCCAAATGCTATGTTCAAAGTAGAATTAGAGAATGGGCATGTCGTATTGGCTCACGTTTCTGGTAAAATCCGTATGAACTTCATTCGTATTTTACCAGGAGACAAAGTTACGGTAGAATTATCTCCGTACGATTTAAATCGTGGTCGTATTACGTACCGTTTTAAATAATATAGCACTCCGTAATCTTTAAGGAGGTTCGAGACATGAAAGTAAGACCGTCAGTTAAACCAATCTGCGAAAAATGTAAAGTTATTCGTAGACGTGGAAAAGTAATGGTTATTTGTGAAAACCCTAAACATAAACAAAAACAAGGTTAATCAGAAGGAGGTGCATTCGTAATGGCACGTATCGCAGGTGTAGATATTCCTCGAGACAAACGCGTTGTTATTTCTTTAACTTACGTATTCGGCATTGGTCGCACAACTGCTGAAAAAATTCTTGCTGAAGCAGGTATTTCTGAAGAAACACGAGTTCGTGATTTAACGGAAGACGAATTAGGACGTATCCGTGATATCATCGATCGTATTAAAGTTGAGGGAGACCTTCGTCGTGAAGTATCTCTTAACATCAAACGTCTAATGGAGATCGGTTCTTACCGTGGTCTTCGTCACCGTCGTGGTTTACCAGTTCGTGGTCAAAACTCTAAAAACAATGCTCGTACACGTAAAGGTCCACGTCGTACAGTAGCAAATAAAAAGAAATAATAAGTAAAGGAGGTTGAACTAACAATGGCACGTAAAACAAACACTCGTAAAAAACGTGTGAAAAAGAATATTGAAGCTGGTATAGCTCATATTCGTTCTACTTTCAACAACACAATCGTAACACTTACAGATACTCACGGTAACGCACTTTCTTGGTCTAGTGCTGGTGCACTTGGTTTCCGTGGATCTCGTAAATCTACTCCATTCGCTGCGCAAATGGCTGCTGAAACTGCTGCTAAAGCTGCAATGGAACACGGTTTAAAAACTTTAGAGGTTACTGTTAAAGGTCCTGGTGCTGGTCGTGAAGCTGCAATTCGTGCTCTTCAAGCTGCAGGTCTAGAAGTAACAGCAATTAGAGATGTTACTCCAGTTCCTCATAATGGATGTCGTCCACCAAAACGTCGTCGTGTGTAATTTTTCTGTATAGAATTTTCCCTTTTGTCTATAATGGATATGATGCATTATCGAGAAATTTCGTACAGAAACATCGCTTGTTGTGCACAATCGGGAACTGCCTAAGGGGGACTTTCGGTTAGACAGGGGTTATACCTTTGTTTAACCGGGGTTTCGACGTTTTGAAGGAGGGTTTAGTTAATGATTGAAATCGAAAAGCCGAAAATCGAAACGGTTGAACTTAACGAAGATGCTAAATATGGTAAATTCGTAATTGAACCGCTTGAGCGTGGATATGGTACTACTTTGGGTAACTCCTTACGTCGTATTCTTTTATCCTCACTCCCTGGTGCCGCTGTTACTGCTATCCAAATCGATGGCGTATTACATGAATTTTCAACAGTTGAGGGCGTAGTAGAAGACGTTACGACGATCATCTTAAACTTGAAAAAGTTAGCTCTTAAAATCTACTCTGAAGAAGAGAAGACGTTGGAAATTGATGTACAGGGCGAAGGTATTGTCACAGCTGCTGATATTACTCACGATAGTGATGTAGAAATCTTAAATCCAGATTTACACATTGCAACGTTAGCAAAAGATGCGCATTTCCGCGTGCGTTTAACTGCAAAGCGTGGCCGTGGGTATACGCCAGCTGATGCAAATAAAAGCGAAGATCAACCAATAGGAGTAATTCCTATTGATTCTATTTATACTCCAGTATCACGTGTGACTTACCAAGTGGAAAAGACACGTGTCGGACAAGTGGCTAATTATGATAAGCTTACGCTTGATGTATGGACGGATGGAAGCATCGGGCCAAAAGAAGCTATCTCTTTAGGTGCCAAAATCTTAACTGAGCATTTAAATATCTTTGTTGGTTTAACTGATGAAGCACAAAATGCTGAGATTATGGTCGAGAAGGAAGAAGATCAAAAAGAGAAAGTTCTTGAGATGACTATCGAAGAACTAGACCTTTCTGTTCGTTCTTATAATTGCCTAAAACGTGCAGGAATTAATACTGTACAAGAGCTTGCGAACAAAACAGAAGAAGATATGATGAAAGTTCGTAACTTAGGACGTAAATCCTTAGAAGAAGTTAAACATAAACTTGAGGAATTAGGTTTAGGTTTACGTAAAGACGACTGAGGATTTAAACCCATCAACAAAGGAGGGAACTACGAATGGCATACAGAAAATTAGGCCGTACAAGTGCGCAACGTAAAGCTATGTTACGTGATTTAGCTACTGATTTAATTATCAACGAGCGCATCCAAACGACAGAAACTCGTGCAAAAGAACTTCGTTCTGTAGTGGAAAAAATGATCACTTTAGGTAAACGCGGAGATCTTCATGCTCGTCGTCAAGCAGCAGCTTTCATTCGCAATGAAGTAGCTAACGCTGAGACTGGTCAAGATGCACTTCAAAAACTATTCGCTGATGTAGCTCCACGCTATGCTGAGCGCCAAGGCGGATACACTCGTATTGCAAAAATTGGTCCACGTCGCGGAGACGCAGCACCAATGGTAATTATCGAGTTAGTATAATGATAATTAAAAGGGCAGGACAGTTCTTTTCAAGAAACTGGTCATGGCCCTTTTTTTTAAATATAAAAATAGGCTAACTTGGCGAAGGAAAGGGTGCCTTCTATTGAAAAAAGAGAAACTTCGGATAGAAAATATATCATTTCAATATCCTGGGGCAGCCACTTATGCATTAAAAGATGTTTCATTTTCCTTATATGAGGGAGAATGGGTATCTATTATTGGACAAAACGGTTCAGGAAAGTCTACACTTGCAAAATTATTGAATGGTTTGTTTTTGCCAGAAGCAGGGACTATTACAGTAAATGATACAATGGTTTTATCAGAGGAAACGGTATGGGATGTTCGAAAACAAATTGGAATGGTATTTCAAAATCCAGATAATCAATTTGTTGGAACGACAGTGCAAGATGATGTTGTATTTGGCTTGGAGAATATCGGAATGCCAAGAGAACAAATGATTGAAAGATTAGAACAGGCCTTGCAACTTGTCCGTATGGAAGATTTTCTTAATGATGAGCCTCATTCCTTATCTGGTGGGCAAAAGCAGCGAGTGGCAATAGCAGGCGTTTTAGCACTTCAACCATCTATTTTAATATTAGATGAAGCAACGTCAATGTTAGACCCTCAAGGGAGACGTGAAGTAGTAGAAACGGTTAGACAACTTGTTACTCAAAAAGGTATTACCGTGTTATCAATTACGCACGATTTAGAAGAAGCGGCACAGTCAGATCGTGTCATTATTTTAAATAAGGGAGAAATATTAGAGGAAGGGACTCCAGAAAAAATTTTCAAATCCTCTCATATGCTCCAAGAAATTGGCTTAGATGTACCGTTTTCGGTGAAAATAGCAGAATTATTAAAAAGAAATGAAATTCTCTTGCAAAATACGCATCTTACAATGGAAAGCTTGGTGAACGAACTTTGGAGATTACATTCCAAAAAGTAGAACATCGTTATCAATATAAAACTCCATTTGAAAGACGCGCACTTTATGATGTAGACGTGTCGTTTCCAAGTGGGGGCTATTATGCCATTATCGGTCATACTGGTTCAGGAAAGTCGACGATGATTCAACATTTAAATGGTTTATTGCAGCCGACAAATGGTACAGTTCAAATTGGTGAACATTTGATTTCGGCAGGAAAGAAAGAAAAAAAGCTAAAGCCACTACGTAAAAAAGTAGGGGTTGTCTTTCAATTTCCAGAACATCAGTTGTTTGAAGAGACTGTGGAGAAAGATATTTGTTTCGGCCCTACTAATTTTGGAGTATCTGTAGACGAAGCAAGGCAAAAGGCTAGAAAGGCAATTGAACTTGTAGGGCTAGAACCAGAACTGTTAACACGTTCTCCGTTCGAATTAAGTGGTGGACAAATGAGACGTGTTGCTATAGCGGGTGTACTGGCAATGGAACCTGAAGTGCTTGTATTAGATGAACCTACAGCAGGACTAGATCCAAAAGGGCAGAACGAACTTATGGAGATGTTTTATAAGCTGCACAAGGAGAAGGGTCTTACAGTCATCCTTGTAACGCATAATATGGAGGATGCTGCTCAGTATGCGGAGCAGATTGTAGTTATGCATAAAGGAACGGTCTTTTTGCAAGGAAGTGCAGAGGAAGTATTTTCACATGCTGATGAACTAGAGAAAATTGGTGTGGATCTTCCTATGTCATTAAAGTATAAACGTGCAATTGAAGAGAAGTTTGGTATTTCAATTCCAAAGGCTACCTTATCTTTAGAGGATCTTACTCATGAAGTTGTGCAGGTGTTACGAAAAGGTGGTCATGAATCATGCAGCAGTTGATTATTGGGAGATATATCCCGGGGAATTCACTTATTCATCAACTTGATCCACGTACGAAGCTGCTGATTGTCTTTTTATATGTATTTGTTGTTTTCTTAGCAAATAATGCGATTTCATATGGATTTTTATTTTTATATGCACTCATTGCTTTATTTTTTGCAAAAGTGCCGATTCGTTATGTACTTTCGGGCTTAAAACCAATTTTATGGATTTTTCTTTTTACATTTTTCCTGCATATTTTTACAAATAAAGAGGGGGATGTACTATTCCAGCTTGGTTGGTTTTCGATATATGAAAAAGGATTAGAGCAAGGGATATACATTTCTGTACGATTCTTCGTTATTATTTTAATGACGACATTATTAACGTTAACGACGACACCTATTGAAATTACAGATGGTTTGGAGACGTTATTAAAGCCGTTGAAGCGTATAAAGGTTCCTGTTCATGAAATCGCATTAATGATGTCAATTTCTCTTCGTTTTATCCCGACATTAATGGATGAAACGAGTAAAATAATGAAAGCACAAGCGTCACGTGGTATTGATTTTGCCGGGGGACCGATAAAAGATAGAATGAAAGCTATTATTTCACTGCTCGTTCCTCTGTTTATCAGTGCTTTTAAGCGTGCAGAGGACTTAGCCATTGCGATGGAAGCTCGTGGATATCAAAGTGGTGAAGGACGTACTAAATTTAGGCAACTACGCTGGAAAACAAGCGATACAGTAACGATTGTCAGCTTATTTTGTTTAGCTTGTATTTTGGCATGGGTGCGATCGTAATGGAGAATAGAGAAATGGATAGAATAAAATGTACGGTTGCATATGATGGCATGCATTTTTGTGGTTATCAAATTCAGCCGAACCATCGTACTGTTCAACAGGAGATAGAAAAAGCATTGCAGAAATTGCATAAGGGAGAACTTGTTCGTGTTCAGGCATCTGGTAGAACAGATTCTACAGTTCATGCAAAAGGACAAGTAATACACTTTGATACTCCTTTGTCTCTTGAAGAGTGGCAATGGAGTAATGCTTTAAACACAATGTTGCCAGATGATATTGTTATTAGGCAAGTAGAGAAAAAAACAGAAGAATTTCATGCACGTTACGGTGTTGAGAAAAAAGAATATCGTTATCGTGTATTATTATCAAAGACTGCGGATGTATTCCGTAGAAATTACGTATATCAATATCCATACCCGCTCGAAATCAACTCTATAAGAAAAGCAATTCCTTATTTTATTGGAACGCATGATTTTACTTCTTTTTGTTCGGCAAAAACTGACAAAAAAGATAAAGTGCGAACAATTTATGAAATCGAGTTAATTGAACAAGATGATGAAATAATTTTTCGTTTTGTAGGTAATGGATTTTTATATAATATGGTCAGAATTATTGTTGGTACGTTACTTAGCGTAGGGCAAGGAAAGCTTGATCCTGATAGCATTCCAGAGATTTTAGCGAAACAAAATCGTCAGTTTGCTGGAAAGATGGCTCCAGGTCATGGGCTTTACTTATGGGAGGTAAACTATAACAACTAATCCTGGTGTAACATTTGCTTGACATTAGAAACTCAAAAGTATATCATAACATATGGTATTGTTTCTAAAACCACGATTAGCCCCGGAAGGAAATCGTGTTTAAGATAAACAATAGATTTTTTCTATGGAAAAGATAACGAGGAGGGAAACACATGCGTACGACTTTTATGGCAAAAGCTAACGAAGTTGAGCGTAAATGGTATGTGGTTGATGCTGAAGGTCAAACTTTAGGTCGCCTTGCTAGTGAAGTAGCATCCATTTTACGTGGTAAAAACAAACCTACATTTACACCACACGTTGACACGGGTGATCATGTAATTATTATTAACGCTGAGAAAATTCATTTAACAGGTAATAAATTAAACGATAAAATTTACTACCGTCACACTAACCACCCAGGTGGACTTAAGCAAAGAACAGCTCTTGAAATGCGTACAAACTACCCTGTACAAATGTTAGAGCTTGCAATTAAAGGCATGCTTCCAAAAGGACGCTTAGGCCGTCAAGTTTCTAAGAAACTTAACGTGTATGCTGGAGCAGAGCATCCACACCAAGCACAAAAACCAGAAGTTTACGAACTTCGCGGATAATTAATTAAAGGAGGGCTTACTTTGGCACAGGTTCAATACTATGGCACTGGACGTCGTAAGAGTTCAGTAGCGCGCGTACGCCTAGTTCCAGGCGAAGGACGCGTTATCATTAACGGTCGTGATTTTGAAAACTATATCCCATTTGCTGCATTACGTGAAGTAGTGAAACAACCTCTAGTTGCAACAGAAACTTTAGGTAACTACGATGTACTTGTAAACGTAAATGGTGGTGGATACACTGGTCAAGCTGGTGCTATTCGTCACGGTATTTCTCGCGCTTTATTAAAAGCTGATCCAGAATACCGTCTAACACTAAAACGTGCAGGTCTATTAACTCGTGACGCACGTATGAAAGAGCGTAAAAAATACGGTCTTAAAGGCGCACGTCGTGCACCTCAGTTCTCAAAACGTTAATTTTTGCGAACTACAAACCCCAACCATTTTGGTTGGGGTTTTTTTATGTTTCATTCCTCTTTTGCAATTTTTATAGCTTGGAATATTTTAGTGCTACCGCCGCGCGTATGCTTCTTCTTTAGAAGTTTAGACTAATACGTATTAGGGAGGTTTATAAGTACTATGAATGTCATTGTCAGCTTACAAGAAAAACAAAAAGAAAAGCAGTTAAAATACGAGCGGAAGATGTTGCGGGAATTATCATTAAAAACATTGCGTTCAAATATTCGTGATGCCTTTCAAATGCAAGAGCTTCATCGTCAGTATGAAGATTACTGTATTGAATTAGGGATAGAATCTTATTTATTAGGAGCGAGATACAGTAAATTTGGTTATTATGGTGAATCGTTTTTTGATGTGAAATATAGAGCTTTAGAAGAAGAACAACAATTAACTGAAACGCTATTTCAATTTTTAACGAGTATGACTATGCGAGAAATAAAGTTGAAAGATGAGGAATTACTTTTTGAATCTTGTCAGCAGTTTATAGGATTGTGGTGGCAAGAAGGGTATGAAAAAGGTGAAAGAAGATATCGATTAAAGCTTCATTAAGACAAGCATAAACTTTCCTCTTGTCCCATATAAGTAATTAGAGGGACTAGCTGGAGGAGGAAAGGTATGAAGAGAATTCGAATTATCTCTTTTGCACTCGCTGCGGTTGTATTGTTTTTTTTAGTCAAGCAAGAATTTCAAATTACAAAATCGTGGCGAGCTTGGAATTTACCCTTATCAGGGAAAGTAATTGTATTAGATGCTGGGCATGGTGGACCAGATGGAGGGGCTGTTGGTGGAAAGGATATTATAGAAAAGGATATTACGCTTGAAATTACAAAAAAGGTACAAGACTATTTACAAGAACAAGGTGCACTAGTTATTTTAACGCGTGAGGGAGATTATGATTTAGCTAACAAAGATACAAAGTCATATAGTAGACGTAAAGCAGAGGATTTAAAAAAACGTGTAGAAATCATCAATAAACCTGATGTAGACTTTTTTGCAAGTATTCATTTAAATGCTTTAACTAGTAGTGGATCGAAAGGCGCACAAACGTTCTATTACCGCTCTTCGATTGAAAATGAACGTGCTGCAAAATTTATACAGGCTGAATTGAGAACAAGTTTAGAGAACACGAATCGTTCTGCTAAGACAATTTCGCATGTGTATTTATTAAAGTATTCTAAAACACCAGGTGCTTTAATTGAAGCCGGCTTTTTATCGAATGTGAACGAAAGGTATATGTTAAATTCGGAGAAATATCAGCAAAAGGTAGCAGCTGCAATATACCGTGGTATATTACGTTATTTCACGGAAAAAGGAAATCCTCCAGAATAAGGAGGATTTTTTTGAGCTTCTCTCGTTAACGAAGTTTTCGGAAAATATGTTATACTGGAAATGTAAACGCATTTATTTCAAGAATACGCAGAGATAAATTCAATTAACATTACGTTATTTTTCATACAGGGGGCTGGGCTAATTATGGTAACGAAAGAGCAAGTGGTTGAAGCGTTAGAAGGGATTGTAGATCCGTTTTTACATAAAACATTAAAAGAAACAAGTGCAATTAAAGAGGTAACAGTCAAGCCAGAGAAGGAACATGTGAGTGTTAAAATTGCAATCGTAAAAACCGGTACAGCGGAACAAATGCAGTTGCAGTCTGGAATTGTAAAGTTAGTAAAAGAACTTGGGGCAGCAACAGTTGGACTTCGTTTTGCAGAATTTACAGAAGAGGAATTGGCTCAGTTTGCACCGGAACAAGAAGAAGAGCAAAGTGAATCTTTATTGTCACCTAATTCAAAAACAACATTCTTAGCAGTAGCGAGTGGAAAAGGTGGCGTGGGAAAATCAACTGTTTCCGTTAACCTTGCAGTTGCTTTAGCTCGTTTAGGAAAAAAAGTTGGTATTATTGATGCGGACATTTACGGTTTTAGTGTGCCAGACATGATGGGGATAGAAAAACGTCCTATCGTAAGAGGTGACAAGATAATTCCGGTGGAACGTTTAGGTGTAAAGGTAATCTCAATGGGCTTCTTTGTAGAGGATAATGCACCAGTTATTTGGAGAGGACCTATGCTTGGGAAAATGTTAAACCACTTCTTCACAGAAGTAGAATGGGGCGATTTAGATTATTTAGTACTAGATTTGCCACCAGGCACAGGTGATGTTGCGTTAGATGTGCACTCAATGTTGCCATCTTGCAAAGAGATTATTGTAACGACGCCTCATCCAACAGCTGCGTTTGTAGCAGCGCGTGCTGGAGCGATGGCATTGCGCACTGAACATAGTATTCTTGGTGTTGTTGAGAATATGGCATATTTTGAAAGTAAGGTAACTGGTGAGAAAGAATATGTATTTGGAAAAGGCGGGGGAGATAAGTTAGCTACCGAATTACAAACGAATGTTCTTGGTCGTATTCCACTGCAACAACCCGATTGGAATAAAGAAGACTTTGCTCCTTCAGTATATGAAGATACACATACAACGGGCATTATTTATAGTAAAATAGCTGAAACAGTAATTGATAAAACAGCTGTTACACAAAAATAAAGTGAAACTTTAATCAGTGGGGTTCACCTGTTACTGACAACAATAAGGCTTTTGTTGCTAGTAAACCTTTCGTTTAATTAGAGGGGTCCATTTTGTCTGTTAATAGCAAGATAAAGTAATAACGAGTGGACAATATATAAATTGTCCACTCGTTATTATAGTTATTATTTTTTACTGTTCTTCCTTCTTCTCGCCTTGAGAACCACCGTCACCGCCTGCTTCTTTCTTACCAGATCCGCCTTTTTCAGCTTTTTGCACACCTTTACTAATGATATCAATCATCTTGGCTTGGAAGAGTGGACTTTCAGCAGTTTCTGTTAGTACTTGTTGTAGATATTGACGGTATTCTTTACTCTTCATTGTTTGTAACATCATTTTTTCTACTTCAGGATTTTTCATAATTTCTATAACGCCTGCTTGGTATTCAGGGTCTTTTAATAAGGTTTTCATTAATTGAGTTTGTTCTTTCCCCATACTTTTAGCAAATTTTGATGAGAACTCAGGATCTTTAAAGAGCTTTTCCCAGAATTGTTGCCCTTTATCGGATACCATGGCATCTTCAATCGTTTTCTTTACTACTGTTTCATCTAGTATGAGTGCTTGTTTCATTTTTTCATCAGTTAATACATCTTGAATAGCTTTCTTACCTTGATCTGTTTTTAAAATATCAACAATCATTTTCTTTGTTTGATCGTAATCTAGTTCGGATTTCGTTTCTTTTCCTTGTGCGCATGCTGCAAGTGCGATAAGTAGAAAAGAAGAAACGAAAATGAATAGCATCCGTTTCATAAGTTGGAACTCCTTTCAGCACAGTTCTCTCTTTTTAATATAAATATCTTTAAGGAATTTATACATGAACATGGCTAGCTTTTTGAAATTGTCATTGATACAATTTAATTAGAAATATAAGGATAATGGGGGATGTGTTGTGAATAGCCGCAAGTGGGTACGACTATTTTTAACGACGTTGTTTCTTGGTGGGATTAGCACAGTTATTATTGGTTTTGTTTTGGAGTGGGACAAGTACAATAAATTTTTTCAAAATTTCGACGGTAAGGAGATTTTAGCAGTATCTTTCTGGCTGATGGGTGTAGGATTTATTTTTAGTGTTATAAGTCAAATGGGATTCTTTGCATATTTAACAATCCACCGTTTTGGACTAGGGATGTTTCGCTCATCTTCTTTATGGAATGCAGTCCAGCTCTTCTTTATTGCATTCGTATTATTTGATTTTGTGTATTTAAGATCTGTACTTATTGCAAATGGGGAAGTCTCGTTAGGGAATAATATACTTGTTGCTGGAATGTTATTTGTGTTTGGAGCAATTGTTGCTTATGTAAAAAGTAAAGAAACAAATAAAAAAGCATTTGTGCCAGCTCTGTTCTTTATGGTTGTTGTAACGATCCTTGAATGGGTACCGGCGCTTCGGATTAATGATACAGATTGGTTATATTTAATGGTTATACCGCTATTGTTATGTAATGCATATCAATTACTTGTATTACATCGTTTAATCGGAAAAACAAGTAAATCAGCTTAATAGAGAGGTTTTATACAACATCAGTTATAATGTTGTAAATGGTATGATTAAAAAAGCTCTACTACCTTCTTGAAAGGTAGTAGAGCTTTTTATGCGTGAAGAGTAGTAGGGAAGAAGCTACTTCACATCTTCACTTTTCGTACTTGTGTTGGAAATAAGTTGTGAAACGGATATTTGCTCATATCCATCACTTTTTATTTTTTGCAGGAGCAGCGGTAAAGCTCTATTTGTTTGAAGGGCAGAATCGGATGCGTGTAATAACACGATATCTCCACCTTTCAAATTATTAGAGACAGTGGAAACGATGTTATTTACACCTGGGTTTTTCCAATCGTTTGAATTATTACTCCAATGCACGACGGTGTATCCAAGTGATTCTGCGATTTTAAGGGTTGCTTTGTTAAATTCGCCACTAGGTGGACGTAACAGCTTGACTTGTTTTACACCAAGTTTCGTAAAAACATCTTGTGCTCGTAAAAGGTCTCGTCTTATTTCATTTGTCTCTAGAGAAGTATAGGATGTGTAATTGTACCCCATACTACCGATTTCGTGTCCATCTTTCATGATTCGCTCTACAATATCGGGGTGTCTTTCGGCCCATGCAGCAGAAAGGAAGAAGGTTGCATTCTTAATTTCTTTTTCTTTAAGAGTATCTAGGATTGGAATTGCTTTTTTGTCTCCCCAACTAATATCAAACGTAAATGCAACTTGCTTTTTAGCGGTGTCTCCTTTGTAAATTACTTTAGGGCCTGTAGCAGTTGAAAAAGCAGATTCATGTGAATATGTTTTTAAAAAGAGTAGCCATGCTGTAAATAAGGACAGTATCACTATTAAGCTAATGTGTTTAAAATTTCTCTTACTCGTAATAAAAAAGAAAAACATAATATTACGCCCCTTTGTCCAATCCTTTTCAGTTACATATATGCTGGAAATATAAAAAAGAGAACAAAGGATTAATATCGTAAGTAGTGGATATAATGGATGATAGGATTGTGATAATTGAAAATGAGCGGAACGTTTATTGTTGCGTAAGGAATTATTGAGGTGATTGTTTGCTTGGGCTGATGTTGACAAAAGAAGAGAGAAAAGAAATGGAATACATATTGAAGAGAGAATTAGAGGAACTTTTATTTGATTTTGAAGATGAGCGTATTCATGAAGTTGTAAAAAAAGCTATGGAAGAAAGATATAAAATCATTTTCTGTTTATTCCGGAGAGTAGCTAACACAGAAGAATGTATTCGTTATGTAAGAAAAAGAATTTTTTATTAAAAAGTGTTGACGTTAATAGTTTGTATATGTTAAATTAATAACCGTCGCTGATGTGGAAACGCAGAAAACGACAAAAATAAATTAAAAAACTTAGTTGACATCGAAAAACGAAAATGTTAACATAAGGAAGTCGCAAATGAGCGGCCAAGTAGTTCTTTGAAAACTGAACGAAACAAACAACGTGAAACGTCAATTTTTATTTTAGATGCTAGACAAACTAACTTTATTGGAGAGTTTGATCCTGGCTCAGGATGAAC